>NZ_JACCDE010000010.1 GCF_013415125.1 Vreelandella glaciei
GATTATCTTATGCTTGTTCATGACTCTTCCCCTCCGCATTGAAGTGGTTCAACTATCAATGTAGCTCTCTGAAGCTTCGAGAGGGGAGGAGTCCCTTTCATTGAACGCAGTGAAGCAATCTGGTTTTTAGAGGCCGCCGCACGCTTGAGATTGCCGCGTCGCTGCGCTCATCGCAATGATATAGGGGGGCATTGCGAAGCTTCGTCGTTTCACTCCTTGCAATGACGACCTCAATGAAAAAAGGTGCCTGTTGGCACCCTTTGAAAAGAGAGCTAGCGATTACTCACACTCGCCTAGGTACTCGCCTTCAATGACCGTGTTCATGCTCAGTTCCCCCATGGGTGACTGGGTCAGGATATCGACGCTGCCTTCGATACGCTCGCCCATAAAACGCATTTCGCCATCGATGGTGGCTTCACCACCCTCAGCGCGACACACCATGCTGTAGCTGAGACCGTCTGCATTCAGCTCCTGGTCGAGCAGTTCACAGCCTTCCTCTTCCTCGATGAAGCCAAATTCAGCGCCCTCAAGCTCTTCCTGACTAATACACTGGCGCTCGGTTTCCGTTTGATCCGGAATTTCCATTTCGCCGGTAACGCTGGTTTTGCTCACAAACTCCCACTCACCAGCGGTGACATTGGGGGTTTCAGCCAACGCGACCATCGGAAAGGCCACTAGGGCCGCTACTGCCATGTTACGTAACATCATCGCTACTCTCGCTGCGTTGCTTTGGGAACTTAAATCCTGAGATATCCTACCTGATTCAATCCCACGATGCCCTACCCGACGACCACACTGCTACACTCATTGGGTAAGAAACTGACTTAGCGCATCCGCAATACAAGGTAACCAACAATGCAAGACGACGCTCTGGTCAATTATGACTTTCACTGCCCCTACTGCGATTCACCGCTGACCTTCCTGATTGATACGTCACAGGGCAGTCATGACACCTGGGAGGATTGCCACCAATGCTGTGCGCCCATCCAGCTACAAGTCATCGTCTCGCCGATGAGCGGAGAACTCGAAAGCGTCGTCGCTGGGCGTGACGACGACGTGCTGTAGCTTGATCTAAACGTCTCGTAAAGCAGCCTTTCGCCGGGTCTCATTACGCCGCATAAAAAACCACGCCAACAGTGTCGCCAGCGATACCGTTAGGATGATCAAGGTAGCAAGCGCATTGATCTTCGGCGACACCCCCATGCGCACCGACGAAAACACCACCATCGGCAGCGTATTAGCCCCTGGGCCTGAAACAAAGCTGGCGATCACCAGGTCATCCAGCGAGAGGGTAAACGCCAGCAGCCAGCCTGCTGCCAACGCGGGGGTAATGATCGGCAGCGTGATAGAGAAGAAGGTTTTCACTGGAGGTGAGCCCAAATCCATGGCGGCCTCTTCAATGGAGTGATCCACTTCCCGCAGGCGCGCAGCCACCACGACCGCCACGTAGGCACTACAAAAGGTGGTATGGGCAATCCAAATGGTCGCCATACCCCGGTCGGCTGGCCAGCCGGTAATCTGCGCCATCTGCACAAATAGCAGCAGCAGTGAAAGAC
The DNA here is from genome assembly GCF_013415125.1 of Vreelandella glaciei. Taxonomy (GTDB): domain Bacteria; phylum Pseudomonadota; class Gammaproteobacteria; order Pseudomonadales; family Halomonadaceae; genus Vreelandella; species Vreelandella glaciei. The sequence goes on from NZ_JACCDE010000010.1 coordinate 1,557, forward strand.
CCGTTATGACTTCGGGCATCACCAGCGGCGCTGTGACCATGCTGGATAGCGCCGTTTTACCGCGGAAGTGGCCATAGCGCGTCATTACGAAGGCTGCCACGGTGCCCAGGCAAACCGCCATGCTGGCAGCGAAAAATGCGATCCTTAGGCTCGTCCACACCGCCGACAGAATCTGCTCGTCACGAAATAGTTCGCCGTACCATTGGGTGGAGAACCCCGCCCACACCGTGACCAACTTTGAAGCGTTAAACGAATACACCACCAGCACAAACATCGGCAGGTAAAGAAACAGTAGGCCAATCACCAGCATGACCGTTGAGAAGTTGATCCGCCGCAGGCTGCTCATGACGCTAGCTCCTTGGACTGATAGCGATGGAACCAGACAATCGGCACCAGTAAGAGCAACAGCATCACCATGGCCAGCGCCGACGCCACGGGCCAGTCGCGGTTAAGGAAAAACTCCTCCCACAACACCTTACCGATCATTAATGTGTCCGGGCCGCCAAGTAACTCGGGAATCACGAACTCGCCTACCGCCGGGATAAACACTAGCATCGAACCGGCGACAATCCCCCCCATAGAGAGCGGCAGAGTAACTTTGATAAAGGTATTGATCTTGCGCGAACCCAGGTCGGCAGCAGCTTCCAATAAAGAATTATCCATCCGGGTTAGATGGGCATAAAGCGGCAACACCATAAACGGCAAGTAGGCGTAAACGATACCAATCGTGACCGCAAACTGGGTGTTCATCATGCGCAGCGGAGAATCGATCAGCCCTATCCCTATCAGTAGGTTATTGATCAACCCGCTATTGCTTAAAATACCCATCCAGGCGTAAACACGAATCAGAAACGACGTCCACGAAGGCAGCATGACCAGTAGCAGTAACAGCAGCTGCCAGCGAGCGGGTGCCCGCGCCATGGCATACGCCATTGGGTAGCCGATCAGCAGACAAGCCACCGTCGCTATGAATGCAGTTTTGACTGAGCCCCAATAGGCGGCGATATAGAGCGAATCTGAGAGCAGAAAGAGGTAATTGCCCAGATTAAGAAAGACATGCAGTGTCTGATCGGCGTACTCAAGCAGCGGGCCATAGGGCGGAATCGCAATCGCCGCTTCTGAGAGGCTGATTTTGAGCACTAGCGCAAAGGGCAGTAAAAAAAACAGCGTCAGCCACACGAGCGGAAACGCAATCACTGCTCGACGCCCTAACTGCAAGCGTTTGAGCAGTGCTGAAGAACGAGATAACTTCATTAAAGGCAGTCTCCTCGCAGTAAGGAATGCGCCACTATCGCAATTCAAAACGTTAGCAGCTCAAGACGCTAGCGGTTCAAAACAATCGTACTGTGATCTTCCCAGTAGACATACACACTGTCTTCCCAGGTGGGTCGATCACCGCGACGCTCGGTATTGGCCATACTGACTTTAATGATCTGGCCCGACTGGGTGCGCACGTAGTAGAGCGAGAAACCGCCTAAATAGGCAATATCATCCACCTTGCCTTCTGCCCAGTTATATTCTGTTGTGGGTTTCTCGCGGGTTAGCCAGATTTTTTCAGGGCGCAGCGCGACCCAAACCCGCCGATTCGACGCCTGTGTGGTAATACCGTGGTCAATATAGATGGGGCGCTCGAGCGCTGGAGCGGCGATACGGCAGTGGTCGGCAGCGTCTTCGATAATCTCGCCTTCAAACAGATTCACCGTGCCGACGAATTCCGCCACCATGCGGCTCACCGGGCTTTCATAAATATCGATGGGCGAGCCTATTTGCTCGATCCAGCCATCAGCCATGATCGCCACACGGTCGGCCATGGTCATCGCCTCTTCCTGGTCGTGAGTGACCATAATGCAGGTCACACCCACCTGCTCAATGATCTCGACCACTTCAAGCTGCATTTCAGTGCGCAGCTTTTTATCCAGTGCGCCCATGGGCTCATCTAACAGTAACAGCTTAGGCCGCTTGGCCAGCGAACGCGCCAGTGCTACCCGCTGGCGCTGGCCGCCAGAGAGCTGATGCGGCTTGCGCTTGGCAAAGCGCTCCATATGCACCAGTTTCAACATTTGCGCGACGCGAGCGTCGATATCCGTTTTGGGGAGCTTGTCCTGCTTTAAGCCAAAGGCAATATTCTGCGCCACTGTCATATGCGGAAATAGCGCATAGGACTGAAACATCATATTGATAGGCCGCTTGTGCGGGGGCATGGCGGTGATATTCTCACCGTCTAATAAAACCCGGCCTTCGGAGGGCGTTTCAAAGCCCGCCAACATCCGCAGCAGGGTGGATTTACCCGACCCGGAGCCACCTAATAGCGCGAAAATTTCCCCGCGCTTAACCTGCAAATTGACATCATCCACCGCCAGCGCATCATCAAACCGTTTGCTTAAGCGTTTCACTTCCAGCACGACATCCTCGGCAAACCGTGGGGTTTTGCCCTGGGGTCGTGACGAAGAAGGAGTCGTTGGCGCAGCAGATGAAGGCTCGTTCGACAGGGGCGTAGTGACCATTCGCCACTCCCATCAAAAGGCCCGGCAACCCGGGCATTAATAAAGACGAACAGCGAGCCGGTGAGGGAATGCCTCTGGCTCGCCGTCGGATAAATGTCGGTTTAACGACCGGACTTTACACGATTCCAGATCCGTGTACGTGCGCGAAGCACATCTTGAGGCTTTTCAGCCTGTACGTACAGGTTTTGCATGACATCGGTGGTCGGGTAAATCGCCGGATCATTCAGGATTTCATCAGAGAGATATTCATTAGCCGCCAAGTTAGGGTTGGCATAGCGTACATACTCGGTGATCTCGGCGGCAATTTCCGGGTCAAGAATGAAGTTGATAAAGGCATGAGCGTTTTCAGTGTTCGGCGCGTCAGCGGGCACCGCCATCATATCGAACCAAAGGGCAGCGCCTTCCTTGGGGATGCTATAGCCAATAGAGAAGTCGCGTCCTGCTTCTTCAGCACGAGCAGCGGCTTGGAAAACATCACCGGAGTAGCCTGCGGCGACGCAAATATCGCCATTCGCCAGGTCAGACACATAGCGTGACGAGTGGAAATAGGTCATATCGTCGCGAACACTAGCAATCAGCTCACCCGCCGCTTCGATATCGTCGATATTTTCGCTGAGCGGGTCTAGGCCTAGATACGCCATGGCGGGTGACAACATCTCATCAGCAGAATCCAGCATTGACAAGCCGCAGCCCGCCTCGCTCAGTGCGCTGGTTATTTCAGGATCAAACAGCAGCCCCCAGCTGTCCAAGGGGGCGTCGTCACCCAGGATTTCTTTTACACGCTCAACGTTATAGCCGATCCCATTGGTGCCCCACATATAAGGGACCGAGTATTCGCTACCGGCGTCGATGGTTTCCAGGTTAGCCATCAGCTCTGGGTTGAGGTTATCTAAATTGGGCAGTAACTCGTGGTTCAGTGGCTGAAACACGCCAGCTTTCACTTGGCGGGTAAAATAGTAAGTGGATGGCACGACCACATCGTAACCGGAACGCCCAGCGAGCAAGGCGGCATCAAGAATTTCATTACTGTCGTAAACGTCGTAGGTCACTTCAATGCCGGTGCGCTCGGTAAATTTTTCCAGCGTTTCCGGGGCAATGTAGTCTGACCAGTTAAATACCCGCACCTCTTCGGCTTGGGCAGCGCTAGCCGCTGCGGCGAATGAGATAGCCGCAACGGCCGCGGAAAGTTTGTGGATGTTCCCCATTATCACTGCTCCTGTTGTCTCAACTAGTCATTAAACAATTCAGCATTCACTAAACAGTTCAGCCAAATGTTTTGCCAAGTGTCTTCATACCAAGTGCGCCCTGCTGCTGCCGGCAACAGCCCTCAGCGGCTAACAATAGCGTAGGCCATAATACTGACCGTGCGAATTTTGCGGTGCAGTGACGCCTACCGCAAGCCAATGTGAAAAATTCTTGTATTTTGCTTCATCGACCCCATTAACCAGCTAGTGCAACGACAACCGCCTGGCCAATAGAGAAATGCTATTGATGGCATGGCTATTCTTAATTTTAGCCATTAGTCGTTAGCCATTAGTATTATCAACAATTTCACATTATTCATTCACCAATCCTGGAGATTATCTGAATGTCATTGATCAACACTGAAGTTAAGCCGTTTAAAGCAACTGCCTATTTGAATGGCGAATTTGTTGATGTTACTGAAGCCGACATGCAGGGTCAGTGGTCCATCTTTTTCTTCTATCCCGCTGACTTCACTTTTGTTTGCCCGACTGAGCTTGGTGACTTAGCCGACAACTATGCTGAGTTCAAAAAACTGGGCGTTGAAATCTACAGCGTTTCAACCGATACCCACTTTACTCACAAGGCATGGCACGACAGCTCTGACACCATCGGCAAACTTCAGTACCCGATGATTGCGGATCCGACGCTGCGCATTTCACGTAACTTTGAAGTCTTGATCGAAGAAGCCGGTCTTGCCGAGCGCGGCACCTTTGTTGTCGACCCCGACGGAAAAATCCAGATCGTCGAAATTAACGCAGGCAACATCGGTCGTAATGCCGAAGAACTGCTGCGCAAAGTGAAAGCCGCCCAATACGTGCGTGCCAACCCGAACGAAGTGTGCCCAGCCAAGTGGAAAGAAGGCGAAGAGACACTCGCTCCTTCTCTGGACCTGGTAGGCAAAATCTAAACCGCTCGCGGTTTTCACATCCTTGCTCTTTTTTGCTGCGCAAGGGTGTGCATGTTCAACGCCCGGGTTTCGCCCGGGCGTTCTGTTTTAAAACTGTTATTAAACCTGTTAACAGTTTTTTAAAGTATTACTGATTAGCACCGTCACACACGTGTGTTCAATACGTCTGTTATCTGCGAGGAAGCTACTGTCATGCTGGACGCCAATTTAAAATCCCAGTTAAAAGCGTATCTGGAAAAAGTGACTCAGCCGTTCGAGATCGTTGCGTCCCTCGATGACGGTGCCAAGTCACAAGAATTGCTTGGTCTGTTGGAAGATATCAGCAGCCTGAGCGACAAGATTACCTTGCACAGCGATGGTCAGGATGCACGTACGCCATCGTTTGCGCTCAACCGCCCCGGTGAAGAGACTGGCGTGGTGTTTGCAGGCATTCCTATGGGCCACGAGTTCACCTCGTTAGTGCTTGCCCTGCTGCACGTTGGCGGTCATCCGCCTAAGACGTCTGACGAATTGCTTGATCAGGTTCGAGCATTAGATGGCGAGATGCTTTTCGAGACCTATTACTCGCTGTCTTGCCAGAACTGCCCGGACGTGGTTCAGGCACTCAATTTGATGGCCATCTTCAACCCGAACGTGCGCCACGTCGCTATTGACGGCGCGCTGTTTCAGGATGAAGTCGAGTCTAGGGAAATCATGTCGGTGCCGAGCGTCTATTTGAACGGTAAACCGTTCGACCAGGGCCGCATGACGCTTGAACAGATTCTTGCCAAGGTTGATACCGGTGCCGCCGAACGCGATGCCAAAAAGCTGAGCGAAAAAGCCGCTTTCGATACGCTTGTCATTGGTGGTGGCCCGGCAGGTGCTGCGGCGGCTATCTACTCGGCGCGCAAAGGCATCAATACCGGCGTTGCCGCTGAGCGCTTCGGTGGTCAGGTGGCGGACACCATGGGCATTGAAAACTTCATTTCGGTGTCACACACCGAAGGCCCGAAAATGGTCAGCGCGCTAGAAGAGCATGTCAAAGATTACGAAGTTGACGTCATGAACCTGCAGCTTGCTACTTCCTTTAAAGCTGCCGAGACAGAAGGCGGCCTTCACGAAGTATCGTTTGAGTCCGGCGCTAAGCTGAAGAGCAAGACGCTAGTACTGGCGACAGGCGCCCGCTGGCGTGAGATGAACGTGCCCGGCGAGCAGCAGTATCGCAACAAAGGTGTTGCCTACTGCCCTCACTGTGACGGTCCGCTGTTCAAAGGCAAGCGGGTAGCGGTTATAGGGGGTGGTAACTCGGGTGTTGAAGCGGCGATTGACTTAGCGGGCATTGTCGGCCACGTCACGCTGGTTGAGTTTATGGGCGAGATGCGCGCTGATGCGGTGCTGCAGAAAAAGCTCAAGAGCCTGCCTAACGTTGATATCATTCTCAACGCCCAATCGACCGAAGTCACCGGTGACGGCAGCCGTGTCAATGGCTTGAACTATAAAGACCGTACGACTGATGAGAGCAAATCCATCGCGTTAGAAGGTATTTTTGTTCAGATTGGTCTGGTACCTAACACCGAGTGGTTGAAAGGCTCACCGATCGAAATGACGCCGCGTGGTGAAATCATTGTCGATGCCCATGGCATGACATCCGTGCCCGGCGTATTTGCCGCAGGCGATGTGACCACCGTGCCCTACAAGCAGATCATTATCGCCATGGGCGAAGGTGCTAAAGCATCGCTCGGCGCTTTTGACTACTTGATTCGTAACTGATCTCGACGAAAAAAAGCCCGCGGACATTTGTCCGCGGGCTTTTCTGTTGGGAAGTACCTTTAACTCGCGACCCGTTAGAGTACCCACGTACCGCCTTTTAGGTGCCCATTAAGATTTAGCTGGAATTTCCCCTAGTACCTCTGGAATCGTCATCTTCACATAGCGCCCTGGCGCAGGCTCAATCACTTTGAGCTGACCATCGCCAGGTTGGCGCACAGGCACCATCTTTTCGCTATCGGCATAGCCATTCTCAGTCATCCAAGACTGCCAATGGGGCCACCAGGAGCCTTCATGAGCCGCTGCGTTTGCTAGCCACTCATCATGCGTTTCCGGCAGCGCTTCGTTCGTCCAGTAGCCGTACTTGTTTTTATGGGGTGGATTAACAATACCCGCAATATGGCCCGATCCGCCCAATACGAAGGTAACCGGCCCTTTAGGTAACAAAGCCCCATAGTAAGTGCTGTTCCACTTGGCGATGTGATCCTCTTTGGTGGACACGAAATAGCTGGGCGTGGAGATTTTACGCAGGTCTATTTTCACATCATCCAATTCAATGCCGCCAGGCTCAACGAGACGGTTCTCCAGGTACATATAGCGCAGGTACCAAGCGTGCGTCCCGGCAGGAAGGTTGGTGCCATCCGTGTTCCAGTAAAGCAGGTCAAAGGCGGCGGGCGTTTCGCCCTTTAAATAATTATTGATGTAAAACGACCAAAATAGATCATTTTCACGCAGCAAGTTAAAGGTATATGCCATTGAACGACCATCAAGATAGCCTTTCAACTGCAGCGTCTGCTCAATGCCTTCTACCACTCGCTCATTAAGAAATACGCCGATATCGCCAGGGTCACGAAAATCCTGCAGCGTCGCCATATAAGTAACCGACTTTACTTTGCGCCCACGCCGCGTGCTGGTGAGATAGGCCACTGTAGAGGCGGCTAGTGTGCCCCCCACGCAATAGCTGAGTAGATTGACCGACTTCTCACCACAGGCCTGTTCGATGGCTTCCATCGCGCTGATGGGCCCCATCTGCATATAGTCGGCCCAGGTGATATCGCGTTGTTCAGGGCCAGGGTTACGCCAGGAGATCAGAAAGACGGTATGGCCTTGATCCACCAGCCACTTAACCATTGAGTTATCTTCACGTAGGTCAAGAATGTAGTACTTATTGATCCACGGCGGCACCATTAGCAACGGCGTTTTAAAGGTTTTTTCCGTGGTGGGGGTGTACTGGATCAACTGGATCAATTCGTTTTCGTAGACCACTGCCCCGGGTGTTACGGCGATATTTTCACCCACGCCAAAAGCGCCGCGATCCGTCATGCAGACATTGATACCCTCGGCAGAATTGCCCAAGTCTTCGCGCAGGCGAGCTAATCCATCCACCAAGTTCTGGCCACGGGTTTCAAGCGTGCGGCGCATGACTTCAGGGTTGGTGCCCATAAAATTTGTCGGCGCCATCGCGTTGACCAACTGGCGCGCGTAAAACATCAGGTTACGCTTTTTGGTTTCGTCTAAACCGCTTAGGCTTTCAACCAGCTCTTCCACCATCTGCGAAAACAGTAGGTACTGCTGCATAATAGCCATATAGTGCGGGTCTTGTGTCCACGCCTCGTCTTTAAAACGGCGGTCATTTTTGGCCGGCGTGATCAACGGGGTAACCTGCTCGCCAGCCATCCCGCGCATGGCTTGCTGCCACAACAGCCACTGATCCTGCACCAACCGGGCCTGGGTTTCCCACAGCAAAGTAGGATTCTGCATCAGCGACTGCGCACCCGCTTCAAAGCTTTCGCGCATATCGCTATAAATGGAGTCGGCGGCCTCACTGGGTGCAATACGGGAAAGCAGATCCTGCATCAATCCTTGGTACTGCTCACCGATCTCTTTGAGTTGATTATGCCACTCTTCAAGCTCTGCCTGAGATAACCCTTCAGGTAAGCCCTTGGCTATTTCATCGGCTAGCCCTTGAGAAAGCCCTGATGATAATGCCTGGAACGGATTGTGCCACGCTGACTGCATACTAACTCTCCCTACGCCCTCTCCAGGCGCACCGACCACTTTGACCAAGACCAAGCTGTTATATAGCTAAGTTTTTATACGATAAGGCTTCTATATGACAAGGTTTTATCGTTGCAATGTTTTATTTATAGTTGCAACGTTTTAAATGCATCGCGGCGCCCTAAGGCGCCGCGATGATGTCGTCAATCAGCTTTTGCGCGTTGACTGACTGGAGGCTTTCGCAGGCTGCTCCCCTTTCGCAGTAGCCTTGGCTTGGTCGGACATTTGCTGCCCGGCTTCACTGAACATCTTTTCCATTTCAGATTTAAACTGCAGGCTCATTTCGCTCATCACCCGCGCGTCTTCCTGCATCTGCTGGGAAAGTTCGTTCATCATCTCGGCTTGCTTGGTGCCGAAATCACGCAGGCTTTCTGCGTCTTGAATTTCAGTGGCGCTACGAATGCGCTCAGTACCCATCTGGCTGTAGCGCTTCATGGCTTCCAACTGATACTGGGTCATTTTTTCCATATTGTTGAGCATCAGCGAATTAATTTTTCGCATGGGCTCAAACATCTGCTTAGTTTGGGCGTTAAAGGCGTCCATCATATTGTCTTGCATAGTGTCTGCTCCTGTATCGTTCCTTGGCATGAGCCTTGGAGTGACTCACCGTGATGTAGCTTTGCTGCACTGCAAAAAGAGTAATCTTTGGCATGCTGCATTGCAACAGTGGCGTCATTTCAGTATCACCGTGCAAGCCTGAACCGCTTTGCCATATTACTCTGCCCTACCTCAACAGGTGGAGAACCACCTGTTAAGTTAATGCGCGTTAACTGCTTGCTTCAATCTATGTGCCGCTGCGTTTGGATTCAGAACGGGAACGTGACGATGCCGTTGACTTTGCTTTGCTGGAAGAAGCTCTTTCTGAATTGCTTTTAGAGCTAGTCCCCCCTGCCTTCTCATCATCATTGCTGGGGGCCGAAGAAGCGCTGGCGCTGCCCGCTTGCCGCAACATATCGAGCATCATTTGCTGGTAGGTTCCGAAATTAGCTAGCCCCTGGGAAAGCCCCTGTTGCATCATCGGTTGCTGCAGGAAAGGCCGCATTAGGCTCATAGGGTCGTAGCCTTCCACCCCAGACTCCATCTGCCGTTGAATATTCTCTAGCAGATTTTTCTGGAAAGCTTCGACATCAGGCAGCCCCAGTGATTGGCGAAACTCATCGGGGGTAAGATCAAACTCAACGTTAATCTTCATAGGCGGCTCCTGCACTGTTTTTCATGACGACTGCTCATGCATTTGTTTTGTTTGAGTGTAGCAGCGAACTGCCAACATCACCGTATCGGGTTAGCGCTGAGTTAAACGGGGCGTATCAACGCTAACGTCACCATTTTGTCCACGCTGACGAAGCCAGTGATCCAACAGCGTAATCGCCATCATCGCTTCAGCGATAGGCGTTGCGCGAATCCCTACGCAGGGGTCGTGGCGCCCTTTAGTCACCACCTCAACTGCCTGACCATGAATATCGATAGAGCGGCCCGGCGTAGTGATGCTGGAAGTGGGTTTCAGCGCTAAGCGCGCTACAATCGGCTGCCCGCTAGAGATGCCACCGAGCACGCCGCCAGCATGATTGGAAAGAAAGCCCTCTGGCGTCATCTCATCACGGTGCTCGCTGCCCCGCTGGGCGATACAGCCAAACCCTGCTCCAATCTCAATCCCTTTTACCGCATTGATACTCATCAAAGCATGCGCCAGATCAGCATCCAGGCGGTCAAAGACGGGTTCACCCAGCCCTACCGGCACGCCTTCGGCAATCACGGTAATTTCAGCACCTACCGAATCCTGGTCGCGACGCAGTTGATCCATATAGGCTTCCAGTTCAGCGACGCGCTCCGGGTCGGGGCAAAAAAATGCATTTTCACCCACCGATGCCCACTGTTTGAACTCAATTTTGATAGGGCCTAACTGGCTCATATAGCCACGAATCTGCACCCCTTGAGCTGCCAAATACTTCTTGGCAATCGCCCCAGCAGCCACCCGCATAGCGGTTTCACGGGCGCTGGAGCGCCCGCCCCCGCGGTAGTCCCGGTGACCATACTTATGGTGGTAGGTGTAATCCGCGTGGGCAGGCCGAAACTGCTCTTTGATTTTCGAGTAGTCGTTAGAGCGCTGATCGGTGTTCTCAATCAGCAAGCCGATCGAGGTACCTGTGGTTTTGCCTTCAAACACACCGGACAGAATGCGCACCTGATCGGGTTCTTTGCGCTGAGTGGTATGCCGCGAACTGCCCGGCCTGCGTCGATCCAGGTCGAGCTGTAAATCGGCTTCGCTTAACGGCAGCCCAGGCGGACAGCCATCCACAATAGCGCCGAGCGCTGGTCCGTGGCTCTCACCAAAGGTAGTCACACTGAATAGTTTGCCAAACGTATTGCCAGACATGGCCGTTAATTCCTCACACGAAAGACGCCGCATGGGCGTCGAGTTCAGCGGCGCTCAGAGCAAAAACACCCTGGCCGCCACGCTCGAATTCAAGCCATAGAAAAGCGACATCCGGAAATGCCGCTTCCACATGGCGGTCAGAGTTGCCGACTTCTACAATCAGCCAGCCCTCATCGGTTAAGTGTTCCCGCGCCTCGCGCAAAATGCGCCGCACTATATCCAACCCATCGCTACCGGCCCCCAGGGCCAGTGAAGGCTCGTGGCGAAACTCGGCAGGCATAGTGGCAAGGTCACGGGCATCGACATAAGGCGGGTTAGAGACGATCAAATCAAAGCGTCGGCCTTCTAAACCGCTGAATACGTCCGATTCGACCGCCCGCACCCGGTCGCCCACATCGTGGCGGGTAATGTTCTGGCGGGCCACGGCCAAGGCATCCTGACTAACATCGGCAAGCGCCACTTCGCAGGTCGGTAAATAAAGCGCCGTCGCAATGCCGATACAGCCAGAACCGGTGCATAAATCCAGCACACTGGCAGGCGGCTCTTCAGGAAACCAGGCGGCAAAGCCGTCTTCAATCAGCTCGGCAATCGGCGAGCGCGGAATCAGTACCCGTTCATCGACACTGAACGGATGGCCGGCAAAAAAGCTCTCGCCCAATAAATAGGGAAGCGGACGGCGGGTGGTAACACGCTCCCGTGCCAGAGCAATAATCCGCTGCCGTTCTACGGGCAGCAGCCGCGCCTCGAGCACACTGGGATCGATGTTCCACGGCAAGTGCAGAGCACCCAGGCAGAGCGCTACCGCCTCATCCCAGGCAGAATCGGTACCATGGCCGTAGTGCAGGCCCGCCAGATAAAACTCGCTGGAGACCCAGCGCAGATAGTCGCGTAGGGTAAAGAGCTGGCTCACCAGCAACGACTCCGACAGGGAAAGGGTTGAGTGAGGATGCTCAACGTTTAGATGCGTGGTCACAGCGGCTCCTGGTTGACGATAATGATGAATGCAGCTGATAAAGCCTTATTCATGCAACGAATAAAAAGATTGTACCTTTCACGCCGTCCGGTTCACAGCAACGCTCAGCCCGCTATACTGTGCGTCTTTATCTGTTTCACCTTTATTTGCCACTTTTTTGCCACCCGAGCCTACCATGACGCGACGCCGCCACCTGCCCGACGATGAAGATATCAATGCCTTCCGCGATGCGTTAAAGGCGGCAGGCGTGCGCCGTATCGCGACTAACCAGGCCGATCCAGGCAAACCTAAAATTGACGGTAAGGCCCATGAGGCTAGACGCCATGCGGCTGTTGAAAGCAATACGCCTCAGTCCAGCGGGCGCACCTCAGATGGCCGGGTGGAGGCCGTGCGCCCCTCTGAGTATTTAGAGTTTTGTGTACCGGATTTACCATGGCGTACGTTTAGCCAACTAAAACGTGGGCAAACGGCGTGGCAAGCGGGACTTGATATGCACGGCTATACGCTGGAAGAGGCGCGTGCGGAGTTGGAGAGTTTTTTGCGCGACGCCGCCAGCCAAGGCTTGCGCTGCGTACTGGTAGTGCATGGCAAAGCGTGGGGCACCACGTCTGACTTTCCTGTGCTTAAAAGCCATACCAATGCCTGGTTACGTGAGTGGCCCGGCGTGCTGGCTTTCTGCTCGGCTATCGATATCGATGGTGGCACCGGTGCGGTGTATATATTGCTGCGCAAGCGAAGCCAGTAGCCGTTACTCGGCAGCGTCGGACGCGATACTTGGCATGCGCCGCTCCAGCGCTTCATCGGCCAAATGTCTGCCCAGACGAATCAACTCCTTGCCGCGGTGGAATTCGTAGGTACTGCAGACTGTTTTGGGTATTTCAATCAGCACGTCGGGCGGGTAGCCCGCCACCTTGTACTTGGCCAGCGCCGCCTGGGTAATATCAAACGACTCCAGAATCATATCGAGCTTGCTCCACTCCCGCTTGCCACGGGCTTCAGTGGTCTCCTCCAGCTCTTCGCCCTCTCCGCTTGCCCCCTCACCATTCGCGCCCAGCCCCGCCCACAGTTTTCGCGTAGCGGCGCGCACATCCCCCATCCAGTTACCCATGTTTTGATCGCGCTCAATCTCTTTTTTGCTACGGCTATCGGTCGCCTCCTCTTCCGTAGGCAGCAACTCCTCCATGGTGACTGGCAGCGGGCTATGCGCGGTCACGTTGACCGCCACCACAAAATCCGCTTGATGAGCCGCCACCACAGGCATGATCGGCAGCGGGTTAAGCAACCCGCCATCCACCAACACCTGATCACCCAAATGCACTGGCGTTATTACGCCCGGCACGGCAATTGAAGCGCGAATCGCTTGTAATAAGGGGCCATTTTGAAACCACACTTCCCGCTGGCGAACCAGATCCGTTGCCACCGTTGTCACTGGAATCGCGAGGTCTTCAATTAAGATATCGCCCACCAGCGCTTCCAGCTTGTTCATGACCTTGCTGGCACGCATCGCGCCCATGGGGCTCCAGGTCACGTCGACTAATTTGAGCACATCCAAATAGTCAAGGTTGCACACCCAATCGCGGTATTCAGGCAGCTTGCCTGCCGCGTAAATACCACCGATCAGCGCGCCCATCGAGCATCCTGATACGGCGATGATTTCAAAGCCCCGCGCCTCAAGTGCTTCAATCACCCCGATATGCGCATAGCCGCGCGCACCGCCACTGCCCAACACCAGAGCGACCTTGTTTCCACTACTGACATGCGCCAATTCGTTCATACTGCTATCCATCGCTAGGCCTTATCGGTCTTAACCCTGCCGCTCGTAACCCAGTGAGCGCCAATTACTGCGGCGACTTGCGCTACGGCACGGGGTTCCAGATGCAAGTGGTGGCCGCCATTAAGCACATGCCGGGTCAATGCTTTTACTGCTTGCCGCGCCTGAACCGCCCAGGCGCGTTCACCCAGAATCCCCTGCTCCCCTTCAACCAATAGCACTGGAGCGCTGATTTCCGCCAGCAATGACAACACCTGTTCGGGCGTGAAGCGCACCAATGAAGGCTTCAGCAAGCGACTGTCGGTGCGCATTTGCACATGGCCATCGGCGGTGGGCTGGGTGTTGCGCTCCACTAACGGTGTGGCCGTAATGGTGTCCACCGGCGTGACGCCTCCCGCAACACGCGCAGCGATGGCACTCTCGATATCCGGGTAGCGCGGCGCGCGGGAAAGTGGCCGACGGTAGGCTGTCAGTCCTTTGCGCAGTTGGCTAGCGGTCTCTTCAATGGGCGTATTAAGCGCCCCCAGCCCGTCAATCAACGTTAGCCGCTCCACCCGTTCAGGCAGCGCAGCAGCAAGTAAGCAAGCCACTGCGGCGCCCATGGAGTGGGCCAACACGCTAACCTGGTTAAGGCCGAGGTCTTCCATGGCATCCAACACATCGTGGCAGTACTCCCATAGCGCATAGCCACCGCCCTGGGGCACATGTGCCGAATGACCATGGCCGCGAAAATCCAGTGCCACGATACGCATATCCAATGACTCTACCAGAAGCGGGGCTAACCGAGTAAAACTGGCTGCATTATCCAGCCAGCCGTGCAGAGCCAGCCAAACCGGGGCATCAGCGCGCCCCCAACTAAGGGCGGCCAGGCGACCCTGGGCAAGAGAAAGCGGCTGCGGCGCAACGCTGCGTGCAGCCGTAGATTCGGTGTGGGGCATAATCAACCATCCTGAACAAACGGCAACGTTATAAGGCAAGCAAGATGACGACGTAAGCGACAAACGTTACCATGCCCGGCGTTATGCTTCCGCCTCTTTTACCTCCACCCTCATTTGGTGCCATTATGAAACCACACCGCGATACCCGCGCTCGTAATCTGGTCTTTTTTGTTGCTGTCATTAGCGCCCTGGTGGTCGGTTTCTGGCTCGCAAAATAGGTTCAAGCCTCACCGAGTAGCCCCAGGCTGGCCGCTGGCGCTTGGCGACGTAATCCCCGCGAAAGTGCATGACCTATCACGCCAATCAGCACAGCACCGCCAATGGGGAGGAAAATCCATAGCCCCAGATGAAGGTGCGGGGTTAGATCCAACAAAAAGATGTACAACGCTGCGGTGGTCAATTCAGCCAGTACCGCCCCCATCAACCCACTGGCAAAGCCCAGCAACGCGTATTCAGCGCCCTGCACCCGTGAAATCATTTTACTGCCTGCGCCAAATACGCGTAATAGACCGCTTTCATGGGCGCGCACAGGTAAGCTTGCAGTCAGTGCGGCATACAGTACGCTTATCCCTGCCAATAGGACCAATGCAAGCACTAACTCCACCGCCCGTGTAACCTGGCCGAGTACATCCCGCACCTGGCCCAAAATGGCATCAACATTCAGTAAGGAAACTCCTGGGAATTCGGCAATCAGCTCCCGGATCAACCCCTGCTCCGCTTCAGGCAGATGAAAGGCGGTGATGTAGCTATGCCCAAACTGTTCCAGCACGCCCGGCGGAAAAATGACGAAGAAATTAGGCTGAAAACTATCCCAATTCAGGCTGCGCAAGCTGGTAATTTGGGTGGTGATTTCATCGCTACCCACCGAGAAGGTCATCTCATCACCGATGTTTAAGCCAAGCCTTTCAGCGAGTCCATCCTCCATGGAGATGGGTACTGGCGCCGCTTGCTGCGTTGCCTCGACGGCGCTCATCCAGCCTTGGCTTTCACTGCCCTCTTCATTGCCCTTCTCACTGTTTGTGTCGCCTCCCAACGGGGCTGGCGAGAACCATTCACCGGCCACCACAGCATTGCCCTCTGGCACTTCAGATTGCCACGTCAGGTTGAGCTCCCGGCGCAGCGAGTTGTCACCGCGGGCATCAGGCGGCACAGCATCTCCCGGCGGCTGACCATTAATGGCAATCACTCGCCCACGCACCATTGGGTAGAGGGTGCTTTGGGTTTCCACCCGTGGCGAAACTGCCGCATCGAAAGGATCGCGTTCGGAAGGCTGGATATTGATGGCAAAGTAGTTAGGCGTATTGTCAGGCAGTTGGTCTTGCCACGTGCTGAGCAGGTCGCCCCGTACCAGTACAATCATCGCCATGGCAAAGAAAGTCACTGAAAAGGCCAGTAACTGGCCTAGGCCCGCTTGGCGACGCCGTGCTAGCTGGCGGCCGCCTAAGCGGAGCGCCTGAGACCACTCACTACGCCCGGAAAATCGCTGTACAACGCGCAACAAACCGCTAAGCAGCAGCGCACTAATCATCCACAGCACACCGAGCAGAGCCGCCCCACCAATCAACAGCGCAATAGCCAGCGGCAGGCTACCCGAGTAGAGCCACAGCAGCCCGCCAAACACTAGGCTTGCCACGCCCACCACCAGCCAGGCCGAAGGCGGCAGCGGATCTAATTCGCGACGCAGAACTTTTAATGCGCTCACTCGTTTGATACGCAGCAGGGTTGGCCCAGCAAACCCCACCAGCACGGCAAGAGCCGTAAACACGCCTAATCCCAACGGCATAAGACCAGGCGGCGGTAGCGTCATGGGTAAGAAACTCACCAACAGCCAGATAAGAACCGCTTGGCCAACCAGCCCAAGCAGCGCCCCAATCACTGCGGCTACCAGTGCCAAACCCATTAGCTGAAGCGAAAAAATCGTCACCAGTTGCCGCTGGCTGGCGCCAAAGCAACGCAACAGTGCGGCAGTATCCAGGTGGCGTTCCACATAACGGCGAGTCGACATTGCCACTGCCACGCCTGCCAGCAGTACCGCTGCTAAACCGGCCAGCCCCAGATAACTCTCTGCACGCTGCAAGGCATTGCCAAGCTGGGGGCGATCAACGCGGACATCCCGTACCTCTACCCCATCGCGGCGTAGCTCAGCAAGCAGGCCTTGCACTTGATCAAGCGCTTCCGGCGGGCCTGCTGCCAGGATTTCAAACTCAATCCGCGAGCCTTCTTGAACAAGACCGGTGGCTTCGACATCCTCGGTATTGATCATCAAGCGTGGATTAAAATTACTGAAGCCGCCGGACTGGTCCGCTTCGCGCTCAATGATCCCTGTTATCTCAAGTTCGGTCTGGCCCACTTGGACCCGGTCACCCAACTCTATCTCGACCAGTTCTATCAAGCGTGGATCCGCCCATGCTTCACCAGGGGCTGGACCAGACGCTATTTGTTCAGTGCCATTGCCAAAATCGACGGAAGAGGCGCCATAGTGAGGGTAGACCTCATCCACGGCTTTTAAGCTAGCCGGTTGAAAACGCCCGTCGCGGCTAATCATCGATACCAGATCGACTTGGTCACTCAGTACGAAACCTGCATTTTCAAGACGTTCTCGCAGCTCCTCTGAAAACGGATCACGCTGCTCTAATACCAGATCGCCACCCAGCATTTGGCCCGCCTGGCGCTCTAGGCCGCGCTCTAGGCGATCAAGGAAAAACGCAATCATGGTGGAAGCCGCGACCGCCAATACCAGGGCGATAAATAGCGCACGTACATCAGCGGCACGCAGGTCTCGCTTGAGGCTGCGCATGGCCAGGCGCCAATTCACATCACTCATTGCGTGCCCTCGTCAATCGAAGCCGCGGTGGGCACAAACGCTTCTAATTTTCCATGATCTAATCGCAGGCAGCGATCACAGCGGCGCGCCAGGGCATGGTCGTGAGTCACTAAAATCAGCGTAGTGCCTGCTTCCCGGTTTAGGGTGAAGAGCAAGTCAATGATTTGCGCGCCGGTGTCGGGGTCCAAATTACCGGTAGGCTCATCGGCAAACACCAGCTCGGGGTCGGTAACGAAAGCACGGGCAACGGCAACGCGCTGCTGCTCACCACCGGAAAGTTGTTTGGGTAAGTGATTCACTCGCTCGCCAAGTCCAACACGCTCCAACCACTGGGCAGCGGTTTGTGTCTCCCCTGCACGCGGTGAGAGTTCGAGGGGTAACATGACGTTCTCAAGCGCGCTCAACGTGGGCAGCAGTTGGAAGTTCTGGAACACAAAGCCCACTCGCCCAGCGCGTAGCGCAGCTCGCCCATCTTCATCCAAGCGGCTCAATGCATGGCCGAAGAGTGTTAGCTCACCATCGCTTGGAGTATCAAGGCCAGCCAGTAGCCCTAGTAGGGTTGATTTTCCCGCACCGCTCTTGCCTAGAATCGCCACACTTTCACCTGCCGCCACGCTTAGCGATAGGTCGTGTAAGATAGTTAGTGAGCGTTCACCGCTCGTCACTTTTTTAGACAGCTTGTCGGCATGCAGAATAGGATGCCTAACGGCGCCTAGTGGAACATCGCTTAACGCTTGGTGGTCGGTATTAGGCTGGCGCTCACCGTAGGGTGACTCGCTCGACATTGATATATCCGTAGCAGTATTTTCAGTTTTATCTGAGGAGCTTGGATTTGAAGAACTTGGATTTGAAGAGCTTTGATTTAAGGAGTAAGACATGAAGCGTGGCATCCCTGTGGCATGGCATGGACTGAACCGCATGGTAACCGGATGGCTGGTGTTGCTGATAGTCACCTTTGCCTCGGTGTCTATCAACGCTTCGCCTATCAATAGCGAACAGTCACCCAGCTTATTAGTGATGGGCGATAGCTTAAGCGCCGCCTACGGTATTGAGCGTGAAGAGGGCTGGGTGAGCCTGCTGGCAGAGCGTTTAGAAGGCGAGGTGAACGTCATTAACGCCAGCATTAGCGGTGAAACCACATCCGGAGGTCTACAACGATTCTCTGATATTCTCGGACAGCAGCAGCCGGATATTGTTCTACTGGAATTAGGCGGCAATGACGGTTTGCGTGGTCTGGCACCCAATCAAATGCAGGCGAACTTAGCCGGCATGATTGAGCAGAGCCAAGAGGCAGGTGCACAAGTACTGCTACTAGGGATCGATATACCGCCCAACTATGGCCAAGCGTACCGGGACGCCTTTACCGGGGTTTTCCACTCGCTGGCTGAAGAATACGACATTTCCCTAGTGCCTTTCTTACTGGAGGATATCGCCCTAAACGACGCACTAATGCAAAGTGACGGCATTCATCCTACCGCCGATGCGCAGCCGATTATCCTCGACAATGTGTGGCCCGAGCTTGAGCCGCTGATTGAGCCCCTGGTTGAGGGGCAGTTAGAGACAACGCATCAGGCAGCGGCTCAGTAAGGTTAACAAAAAGCTGTTTATCTACGTTATCGACGGGTGGATAAACCGCCCTATGAAATAAACGTTAGTGCATATCTTCTGCCATATGGACTAACATCAGCAGTGTCGCTGAAAAATAGTCGTCCTGTTGTTGAGGTGTTGAGCTAGGCAGCGTTTCGCCACTGACATAGGCTCTAATCGCATCCACTCCACGTGAAATCGGATATTCAGCACGCTCATCACTTACCACATCAACCCAAGCGGGTGCTGGTTGATGTACAGGATCATCCCAAAAAGCCTTAATACTGCCAAGGCCGCTGGCTTCCTCACGCCCACCCCATACAAAATAGAGCGGGATACGAACAGCATCAAAGCTGAATCTAGGTGCCCAGTTTGTTGCCGGGCTCAATTCACCCTGTTGAGTGATTTGAACCCAATCGGTTGGCAATAAATATGCACCAAAACGTGCTTGATCCAGTAATTTAACGCCATCATTAATCAGGCGGTCCCAGGACTCATTCGGCTCAATTTCAGCGAAGTCTTGTAACGCGGGAATAAACCAGTATGAGAGGTTGAGATCAGCTCCTTCGTTGCGACGAAAACCTTCTATGCCTGGCAGTAACACCTGAAAGCCAGCAACTTCGTATGTTAGGTTTTCAAGTATTGCGCTTCGTATACTTTTTGATGCACTCGCATAATTAGCGTTACCCCAGCGCTCGGCTGCTAAATATAATGCCCAGGCAATAAATAAATCACCATCGGTTGCGTTATTTCGATCGCGCACTGCTGGTATATCGCGAGGGTCATATCGCCAAGAGAAGAGTGATACATCCGGTCTATTCAGGTGACGGCGGGTCCAGTGCCAAATCTGATCAAACGTTTTCTGATCATTATAATGCTGAGCAAGCATCATGCCCCACCCTTGCCCTTCCGAGTGACTGATATTGTGATTACCTGTGTCAATCACCCTTCCCTCTGCATTAACAAAGCGCTCACGATAGACGTGCCAAGCAGAGTCTGCCTGGGCTGCACTTATGCTGCTGAACAAACAGACAAGAAGCCCAGCGCTTAACGTAAACCGATACAGCATTTTCGGTTAGCCCTTTAATTGTGCAGCTCCATTAACAAAAGCCGCTAACGACCATAGAGGAAAGTGCATTCACGCTGTTCTAGATTACGACTTATACATCTGATAGGCACATCAAAATCTCCACCCTGCTGTTGCAGCCACCCTTTAAACACGCCTTCTAGCAATGCGGACATTGCTAGCAAACTGGTATCGAGGCGCTCCGGAGAAGATCCTGGTACTGGGAATGCAGTATGACAAATATGCATTGCTTTATTTTCGGCCACGATGCTCGCCTGCCCCCAGTCCAGCAGGCCTAATTCATCGTTGACGGCTTGCTCCAGCCGCTCTAGCGTAGCGCACTCTCCAATAGGCTTTTCTGCAGCTATTCGACTACCGATATGGCGCCAAAAACCAGATGATTCCTCTTTACCCGCATTATTAGAGAGCTCATCAAAGACCAGTTCTAAAAAAAGCCGCCACTGGGGACTACAGTGTCGCTTAGCGTAGTACTCGATGTGTTGAATATGATTATCTGGCTCGTTCACCGCTATCTCCAAAGATATAGTTCATAAACATACTCGCGGATGTATCGTTGTAATCACCGAAGCTATTGAAGTCCACATTGCCGCCAAGGGAAAGTTCCGGGGTCATTTGATACTTCATAGTTCCACCGAATGAAAGACCTACACCACTTTCGCTCTCTCCCTCATAGCGTGATTCTTGCGTCGCTCCCAAAGCAGCAAACACATCTAGCAACGCTTGTGCATCCGGATCAGTGGGAAAATAATTGCTTTCATCAGTACTATAGCTTTGGAAACCTGGAGCAATGTATCCACCCAACGTTAACTGGTCGGTAAAGTTTTCCTGATAATTGATAGGGAAGGTCACGCTAACGTAGTCCTGAGGACTGAAATATCCTCCATGCCCATAGGTAAAGTGGCTGAGATCATCATCAAAAGCCATCGCAGAAATATGAACACCCGTTTGCAGCTGACGACGTTCATTACTGATCGGACGCGCATAGCCACCCAGAGATAGTTCATATGACTGGTTATCGGCAACGTTATTACCGGTATAACGATATGTACCAACATCAGCATAGAGACCGCCCGTTTCAGTATCGTAATTGATACCTGCTCGGCCACCGGTGCTCACTACGCCACCCCACGTATCGCCAGAATAAGCATCGTAGGTGCCCGCATACGAAAGAACACTATCCTTCACAGCTCGGCGCTCAGCAGTAAAATTCAGCGATATATTGTCAGCGACCTTAGGGCGCCAATTGATTCCACCAACCAAATTTGTTTCTTCAAACCCAAGAGGCGTGCTGCCAATATCCAAGTTTAGGTTGCGATTTGTATAACTAAGCTCTAGCCCCGAACCGCTATCCCGTAAGCTGGAGGGACGCGCTGATTGCGCCTCTGTCTGCAAACGGCTTTGGATGCCAGCAAGGGCAGTTTCAATCTGCTCACGACTATTTGCAAACGCACTTAAAGACTCGCCGTCCAGGTCTAGCTCAGCAAAATTGACACTATTTTCTTCAAGGTAACTATTAAATATTGCTAGCTGTTGATCAGTCAGACTGGCGACCGTTAAGCCTGCTTCAAATAGTGGATTACGCTCAAGAGCTGCCTCATAAAAGCCTCTCGCCTCCTCTAGTTCAGCAGCCAATCTAACCGCCTCTTGTTCATTTACTGCAGCATCCAGGCTACTCTGGGCAGCGAAAAAGCTTGTTACGGCTGACTCAATCTCGTCCAAGATAGAGGAGACGCCACCCAACGACTGATTTAATGTACTGGCACTCTCAGCCAGACCACTGCGCCCATAGCGTCGCAGGCCATCTCCCTCAGGCGTTCCCGCCGTTACTTGTGTTGGCGTGATCGCTACTTCAAGGCGACCCTCTCCGAATGGTATTGCTGAAAAACGCAAGGGAGCTTCAATGCGATCCTGTTGGCTCAAGCCACTCTCGCCATCGCGGAAATTAAACACAAACTCGGTGGCAACTCTTGGCGCCCGCTCGCGCCTAATCTCTCTAGAGAGATCATCAATCTGTTGGCTTACAGTCGGGGCTTGCATCTCTGTTTCAGCGA
The DNA here is from genome assembly GCF_013415125.1 of Vreelandella glaciei. Lineage (GTDB taxonomy): Bacteria > Pseudomonadota > Gammaproteobacteria > Pseudomonadales > Halomonadaceae > Vreelandella > Vreelandella glaciei. The sequence goes on from NZ_JACCDE010000010.1 coordinate 23,622, forward strand.
GCTCAACGTCGCTGCTGATTTCGCGGCTAGCGCTCGGTAGCCAGCTAGGTCGTTGTGAATAATTTGCGGTTCCTCTGGCCCTATCCGTAAACGGATTCTGTCTTTGAGAAAGGGCAGCAACCTCACCTTCTTGTCCACTTAACCGCTGGCGGGCTTCGCTCAATAAAGCCAGTGCTCCAAGGCTCTGGCCGTTAGCTCGAGCAACTTGGGCGCGGAGTAGTAGTATATCAGCCGTTTGCTCCTCTGACGCATAGCGCTCCAGCAGCTGGCTAGCTTGACTCGTGCGGTTGTTAGAAAGCGCCGTTTGCACAGCGCCTAACAGCGCCTGCTCACTCTGTGGATGACGAGTCAACGCATAGGTGTAAATTTGTTCTGCTTGTGCTTGGCGCCCCCCATCAGCATATACACGACCCATCGCCAACAATAAATCTTCATTGTCAGGTGTTTGTCGCATCGGTTCAGCAAGCCGATCATAAGCACTGGCTAAGCGACCACTCTGACGCAGTTGGTCAGCTTCAATAATAACCAACCCACGTTCTACTGCTAACGCATCTTGATTTTCTTGCCATTGAGGATAAGCAGCTAAACGATGAAATAATTGGCGAGCTGCTTCTGGGCGCCCTGCCTGGGCCATCACCAGCACGTGGTTGATATAATCGTTGGGTGTTTGCTCGTCAATTCCACGGGCTAAGTCGCGCTCCACCCAACGGAGGGCTTCACTTTTTGCACCCGCCTGAGATAAAGCTCCCGCAATTTGACTAACCTGATTTGGCGTCAGCTCAGAATCTCTATAGCGAAGATATAACTGCTGTAGTGAGGCAATTGCGGCAGTGCGATTTCCCTGCTCTAGCTGAGCAATTGCGTCCGTGAGGGGCTGCTGAATTTGCGCCTGCTGCTGAAGTGATTGCATATCAGCGGTTATTGCATTGGCCGGAATCCCAGATAGCAAACGCTGGGTTTCTGACCAACGTTCCTGCTCAGAAGCAAATAACGCAGCGGCGTAGCGTTGGTCAGGTGTTGCACTGCCGCTTTGAAAAGGCACCATCAAGGCTTGCGCTTCATCAGGGCGTGATTGATCAGCTAAAACCCGTGCTAAGTCGAGCCGCGTCCAAGGATCATTTGGCGATAAAGCAAGGGCTTCGCGAAGCGCCGTCTCAGCCCCAAAACTATCCTGCTGACGCGCTTGACGACGCAGCGCCTCCACTTGCGCAGTGGTTAATCCGCCAATTTGGCTGCGGGCACTTTCCGGAAGAGCCTGAGCTACTTGTTGAGCAGTCGCCCAATCACCTTTATCAGACAGTACTTGAACCAAACCAACACGCGCGTCTACATCATTTTGACGGGCTTCCAGAAGGCCGCGGTAGGCCTGTTCTGCAGCATCCAGACGCTGCTGCCTTCGCAAAATGTCTGCTTCCAACAGTCGGGCGGCACGCCCTGCATCACCGTTCTGCTGAGTAAGCGGCCGTACTTGCCCAAGCGCCTGCTCAAGATTATTAGCCTCCGATAAACGCCGAGCTTCTCCCAAGCGGGCATAAAACGCTGCGCTTTGATACGCGGCCGCCCACTGTTCTCGCTGAGCAGGCACTTCATCCATCGCTTCACCGAGTAAATCTCTCGCTTCAGCAAACTGCTGCCTACGTAGCAGTATCAGCCCTAAACCGACTTTAGCCTCTGCGTCTTGAGGATTAACGTTAAGCGCTTGCCGAAATGACTCCTCCGCACTGCCAAGCTCTCCAGACTGAAGCGCAGTAAAGCCGATTGCACGAGAGTTCTGAGCAATGGAGTCTTCGAACCGCTGTATCACTTCGGTATCACTTGGGTTGGCCTGTGCATAAGCCTGATAAAGCGTTTGGTCCGCAGGCGTGGCCTCTAGCCACAATAATGCTTGACGCCAAGCACTCCGTGCAGCAGCCGCCTCTAAGCCATCTTCTTGCGCTATCTGTGCTAACTGATCAATTCCTTCACGGCGGGTGCCCTCGCGATAGGTTAAGACCTTTCCTAAGGCAAGGCTTAGAGGATCATTTTCAGGATATTTATTACTAAACTGGCGCAGGCCATCACGCGCCTCTCGCCATTGAGTATCGCTGCCACCGGCCAATGTTTGGTAATACTCAACCGCCAAACCTCGAGGAGGTGTTTCACCTCTAAATAACTCCCGGTATGCGGTTACCGACTCTTCATAGCGGTTAGCACGGGCTAACTGACGAGCACGATTCAGCTGCGCGGTGTCTAACTCACTGCCCTGCTGAAGCTGGTCTAGCTCGATTAGACGCGGGTTATTAGGTGATACCTCTGCAAGGCGCTGAATCCACTGCTCCGCTTGATCAGGTTGTTCATCCACGAGGGCTTGTTGCGCTAATCGGAACAGAACTTCTGGGTCGTCCGGCCGACCAGAAAGGTATCGCTCTAAGGCTTGCCTAGCTAAATCTGGACGTTGATTTTCTTGCCAGAAATCAGCTTGGCGTAATAAAGCATCTAGGGCGGTTTGCGAGTTATCTTGCCCCCACGCAGTTGACACCGGAACGCAGCAGGCGAATGCACTTAGCAAAAGCCGCTTTTTTAACTTCATGATAGTAGGTACGGGTGATGTATACATATTTATTTCCCGCCAGGGTGCGTATTGCTACCACTATATGCGCGCCGCAATGCCCGCCGCTTGAGAGCGCTATAAAAAACTCCCGCCATTAATAAAAGTACCGTCACCATCGCCAGCAGCATAGGAATAATATACTGCCCTGCATACCAGCGAATAAGTCGATGCCAGACCATTCTTCCTCGCGCTGTCCGGGGCCCAACTTGATAAGCATTAACTTTGTGATCAGGAGAGATCACTACTAAGTCACCTACTGCTTGACGGCTAATTTGGGGTTGATCAATGATCGCAGCTAACGTCCGCATTCCTTCATCGTGAAAAGCAGTTGCTACCACGATACTTCGCATTGGATTAAGCGGTGACCGAACTCCCATTAACACTTGTTCTGGTGCTTGACTACCGAGCCTGTTACGTGAACGTTCTACGTCTTTTCCCCACTGTGCCTGCGACCACAAGTTGAGACGACTAAGCAGACTTAACGGTGTAACACGCAAAGCGCCTTGCTGAATGCTAAATGGGTCTATGTGGCTATTGAGCTGGCTATTTTCTAATTGATCAGCGCGAGCAACGACCAGGATATCTTGCTGGGCTAGGCTGTCATTAAGGGTTAATCCTTTTCGTATATTTAAGGCCGTACTTGGATAGCCCGTGGAAGCCCCCATACGACCAATCAAACCAAGCGCGGCGCTAATTTCCACAGCGTCAGGCTCACTTGCCACCATCAATGTCGTTTGAGATAAATCCGCCCACTGGGTAAATGGAAAGCCAGCACTTAACCAGTACGAGAGTTCGGGTAACACTGCAAAATGTTGCGCGTCACTCATATCTAAATATGAGTCTGGATAAAGTCGCGTTTCAATACGATCAGGCAGGCCAAGCTCGCAACCATCTTCAGGCGTATTGACGGCCATATTAAAGTAGAAACTAAGTTGGTTATTTCCATATAGCTGCTCTTGTGGAATACGTAACGTTGCTCTTTCTTGGCGAATATCATTGCCCAGTAGCCTCCATGCGTCCCAAGCTAGCGAGCGTTTTTCAACGGGTAAAGAGCCAAGATAAGACCCGTTTAATTCCACCTCTAAGCGTGAGTCGCTTTCATTTAACCAATCGCCACGTGGGAACTCATAACCTATCTCCAACGTGACATCGTCACCGGGCCACAAGTGTATGTTTGGCGGTAGACGGAAGCTATAGTTTTGTGGCGGAGGACGAATACCTTCACCGACCATTTCACTGCTACTTGTCATGCTAGTGAGAAATATTGGTTCATTAAGTGCCTGCCAGTTAGGTGCGTCATAAGGTTCCCTCAAAGGAAAAAGAGGAGCGCTAACTTGTTCGCTATCCCCACTCAGCCTCGCTTGATAACTAGCTAAATAAGTTGCAGCGTTTTTCACTTCCTGTTCGGTTTTCCCCGTCGCAATAAGCAAGCGATACATAGGATTATTGGGATTGGCTTGTTGCAGTAAAGTTGGCCCATTAATCCGCGGCAACTCCACCCCTAGCGGCATTTGCTCAGGGGTGCCTATCACAATCGCATGCTGGTCAGGTATTTGGGTATGATGAACTGGAAAATCCGCCCCCCTAAATCCAGATTCAACCGCAAAATGCGACGCTAAAATAGCACTGGCACTCAGTAACGTTTCAGAGGGAGAAGCAGGCATAACAAAGGGTAATTCCAGCCGATCCATGTCTGCTGTATCAAAAAATGGCGCTGGTAAGTTAGCTAAACCGCTTACTGGGGGTAATGATTGAACGTCTACTGTAAGTGTCGAGCTAGGCAGTATTTCCACCCAAATATCTTTACTCAGCAGATTATTACACTGCTCTAATGTTTGACCTGTAATACTCAGCAACAATGTGTTGTAGGATACAATTAGCTCAGGAGGGATAGTAATTTCAGCCACTAGATGATCTGCGGTGAAGCGATCAAGTTCAAGAGTATCAACCACTATGCCGTTTAGATTAACGTCTAACTGACTAAGTCCTTCCAATAACATATCGGAATAGCGTATCTCCAAATGCAATACAGCTTCGGTTGACACTTCATCACTGCGTAAAGCGAACTCCACCCCCGCCTGGGCTCCATTACCCTTTATGCGTAAGGTATTAGGTTCTAACGATTCGCTATTCGTTTGCTGTAAAAGCGGGTAGATGCGTTCGCGAGTTTGAGTCGGCATATTGAAGGCCAGCCCTCCTCTCGCGCTCACTTCAACGTCAGGCAAAAATGAATTGTCAGGCGATAAAGTATCTGACATCAACAACTTTGATTGCGGTGGCAGCGATGAAACATCTAACTCTTGGCTCCATGCCCGCTGAGTAGACATAATGCCAATCACAATTAAAGCGACCAACACCATGCGCCATACCCATGTTGACGCTGGAGTCGTTACTTGAGCTGCTACTGGTGCTGCACTGGTGGGGATGCCTTCTGCCTCCTTAACTTGTTTTGCGCCTGAAGCACCTCTTGCAAATAGGCGATTCTCCTTCCAGTTTTTGAAAAACAGACCTGTAACTGCACGAATGACCGTCCACATGGAGCGAAGTGGCTGATCTTGGGGAAGTTTACGTTTTTGTAACCAAGCATCTGCACGCCCCATAACTAATTTGACCAACTGTCGACGTTGCGCCACGTTCAAGCTGCCAAACCGTAGACGGATATGCTGGTTATCATGGCTCACTACATGCACTGGAAAAAGAACTGGATTGCCGTCGAATTTCATTTCAACAAAATCAATTCGGGAATCTTCAGAAAAGCCCGATATTGCAGCGATTTGCATCCCCCCCATTGAAAGGTTTTGAGTGGCCGCCGTTAAGGTATAACCACCGACTAGATGCAATACCGCAGGGCGACTGAGTTTAATCCGCACGTATTCACGAACTTGTCGTTGCTCACTTCCTACCGCGATTGCCGCCATCAAAAAGAAAGCGCTAAAGGAAGCCCAGATTATATTGAAGAGTAAAACGCTTAATTGTTCACCTTCCGGGTTCCACCAGACGAAGCGTATAATGCCCCATAGCGTACCGGCCGTCAGTAACGCTAGCAAAAATAAGTGTGGTCGCGTGACATTAAAATCAAAAAAACTTCGATCTAGCCGCCCGCCCTTTTCGGTAACATTAAACTTGCCACGGTTAGGATTAAAAAGAGTAATAATCGACGGTTTAAGAAGATGAAAGGTTAGAACCGTTTCATATATTTCATTCCAAAATGTATAGCGGTACTGACCGACAAGTTTTGCATTGGTATAAACGACGGCAAACAAGTGAGGTAAAACATACACCGCAACTGACTGCGGAGAGGCCTGGATAATATTAAGTCCAAATAGCAGGTAAGCTAACGGCGCCGTTAAAAAAACAAAACGCGCTAGAGGAAACTGGAAATGCAGCATTGCGCTCAAGTAGCAAAGACGCTGAGGAATACTTAACCCTCGTCCCAGAAGTGGGTTATCACGGCGCAATATTTGTGTCATCCCACGAGCCCATCGCGCTCGCTGAACGATATGTAGTGCCAAACGCTCAGTAGCCAACCCAGCTGCAAGAGGAATCCCCAGATATGCGGTGGACCATCCTTTTCTCTGCAACTTTAATGCTGTATGAGCATCCTCCGTTACTGTTTCAACAGCAAAGCCGTCGATTTCGGCCAGAGCACTGCGACGGATAACAGCACAGGAACCGCAAAAAAAAGTTGCGTTCCAGTAATCATTTCCTTTCTGAATGGGACCGTAGAAAAGCTCACCTTCGTGAGGTACTTCTCGTCCGCTTACTAGATTACGTTCAAAAGGATCAGGAGAATAAAAATGGTGGGGCGTCTGTATAAGTGCTAAACGTTCATCAACAAGAAATGAACCCACTGTTGCCTGTAAAAAGACTCGCGTCGTAACATGATCACAATCAAATATACAAATTAGCTCTCCTTTTGTTTTTTGAAGAGCATTATTTAAATTACCCGCTTTAGCATACATATTATCTGAACGTGCTATATAACCCACTCCTGCTTGTGCCGCAAAAGCAGCAAACTCAGCCCTTTTACCGTCATCTAAAATATAGACATTAACTTTATCAGCCGGGTAGTCAAGATTTTGCGCTGCCAGCACGGTATCACGAACGACATCTAAACTTTCGTTATAGGTGGGGATATAAACGTCTACCGTTGGCCATTTAGAGATTTGCTTAGGTAATGGCACAACTTTACGTTCAAGTAGCCAAGCTGATTGAAAAAAGCTAAGTACTAATACTAGCCAAGCATACAGTTCTGCACCTAAGAGCCCCAAGCTCAAAATAGACTCTAGAAGGCCTTCGGTAACCAGTGTCTCAGTCACCCGCCAATAGATATAACGACTCGCGGTCATAACCGTAATCAAGGCCATTGCTAAGCGTACACGTGGCGAATTAACCTGACCCATCACAAGTAAAAGTGCAGCCGTAATCCCCCCAAAAGCTAACTGATTACTCAGCGTCATGGGCGTTGAAATCACAATTAGCAAAATAGGCGTGCAAAGAAGTAATAAAAGGATAATCCAGGTTTTATACAGAAGCTGTTTCATCACTCACCTACCTGACGAATTTGCACTAACGCAGTATCCGGCATTAAACGCATAAGATTATGAGCGATGACTTCCAAATCATTAACCACCGCTGATGTATAAGCATGCTGTAGAACAGAGACCTGTAGAGCATGTGCTTCAGACACCGCAGGATCGCGATGTACAGATCCTAGCAGAGAAGCACCTAATCGTTCTTTTAAAAGCGAATACACGTCACGACTAAGCTCACTTCTTAAATCCAGTTGGTTCACAACGTAATACAGATGCCTACTTACATCTCCTGAATAGAAGTTGCCCTCTTCAATGGAAGGCAGAACAGCCAAAGAAGCGCTATCAGAAAGCAGTGCTGTCACACATAGTGGCTTTAATTTACATATTGCATCTAAAGCAACTGAATGCCCTGGGGGCAAATCCACTAATAAAACATCGTCCGGGGAGTCATAGAAACTCCTAAGTGATTGATATAGAGCTTGCGGATCACTGGAGATATAGCTCTCAAAACGGTAGCGTTCCTCTCGAGTTGTGGGACCGTAAGCAAGCACATTGATGCCAGTGGATGTAGTTCTTACCATTTCATGCCAATATGGATTTGAAGTTGCTTCAGCCACATATCCTTGCGGGTCATTAAAAGCAATGCCAAAATGTAATTTCAGCGCATCCTGGCTATCGAAATCGATAACCGTGACATTAAATCCTTGACGCTGAAATGTGTAGGCAAGATTAGCAGTTAACGTCGTTTTCCCAACACCTCCTTTAGGTGATGCAACGCAAATAAGAGTCATGAATTAATTTCCCTTAACAACGCTTTTAGCGACGTTTCTTCGTTTTCATCTGATTGTTGCTCGTTACCGTTATCGGTATAAATTTCAAATAAGTGACCAAAAGAAGGTCGCTTCGGTTGAGTGGGCGATGGATGCTCATATGATGGATGCTCATATAAAGCGTCGAAGGAGGTGGGCCGGGAAACATTTTTTTGTTGAGGAGTCGCTGGTCGCAGCGTTGGTACCATCGCTGGTTTTTGTACTTGATGAGGTACCCGTGGTGCTTGCTTTGAGCGCTCAACGCTCGTATGCACTACACCAGGGGCATACTTTGCAATACAATCGAGCAATTTCCAACGCTGAGACTCATTGGAATGAGCCGTACCTTCCGAAAATTCCCGATGTTCAAATCCCGTACCGAAATTTTCATCTGATACACCAATATCTACATTTTTTCCCATGTTTTCGTTACAACCTCGTTTAAATCTACAACCAACACTATACTGAAGGCTAAACCTCATGCATCTTTATGCCAGTATTTTGTTAGTAGCAACTGTTGGCTCATACTGAGGAACTAGCTATTAACTTGTTTTTGTATACTAGATCACTACCCACATCAAGGACTAAAATAACAATAATTCAACAAATAGAAATATTCGTTTGCCGAATAACAACCGTCTAGTTACCCTTTTGTCCTTGCTGAAGCCCTAATCCCAACAAAATGAGCACCAACCCGACCAGGGTTGAAGGCAAAATAGGCTCGCCTACCACTAGATAAAGCAAAAACAGCGACACAGGCGGTGAAAGAAAAATCAGGTTGGAGACTTTGGCGGTGCGCGACACTTGATGTACCGCTAGCTGCCACAAAATAAACGCCACTCCCATCTCAAACAGACCTACATAAACGCCCGCCCCAAACGCTGGCCAACCGTGCCACTGCACACCTGGGCCAAGCAGTAACAAAACTGTCAACACAGGCAGACCCACGCTGAAATTTTGCCATTGGCCTACTAGGGGCTGTCGCTTATCACGTGCATTGAGAAGCCAATAAAGTGCCCACAGCAGTGTCGAAGCGAGTGCCAGTACAACCCCTAACGGATCGGCGAAAGAGACATTGAAAACCAAGCCACGTGTGGCGATCACCCACACGCCTGCATAAGCGACCAACCCAGCAACGATATCCATTCGGGTTAAGCGTTGACCAAGCAAAGGCACCGCTAAAAACGCCATCGCTAACGCCCAGGTGTAATTCAGCGCCATGGCTTCTTGCCCGGGGAGGCGGTCATAGGCGGCGAATAGCACTAAATAATAAGCCACGGGATTCATCAGCCCCGCCCATGCAGCCGTTTTCCAACCGCTGCATAGCGCCGTGGGCATATTTCCCTGCTTGATGACTAGCGCCCCCATTAATGCCCAGGAAACGAATGCCGCTAGCCACATCAATTCCAAAGGACTCATCCAAGCGAGTGCTACTTTGAAAGCCGTTGCTACTGTCGACCAAAGCGCTACCGCCCCCAGGCCATAGAGGACGGCTTGCTTATCCTGATTCATCGGTCGATATGCCCTAAATCTCGCTCTGGATCCAATTGATCTCGCACGCGTTGCTTGAGAAGTTTTATATCGGGAAAGCCGCCATCACGCTTACGCTCCCAGAGCAGTAGTTCTTCACACCATATCTCGAAAGCGCCGCCATGAGAGGGGGATAGCGCGACCTCGGTCAGTTGCTCACCAAAGGTCGATAGAAGTTCTTGGGCATACCAAGCGCTACGCAATAGCCACTGACATTGAGTGCAGTAGCGGATTTGAATACGTGGCATTGAGAGTTCCTTATCGGTAAATTCCTTTGCAGGATACTATGTCGTTCTCAGAAAACATTTTGTCATTTTAAATTAGCAATCGCCAAGGAACCGTCATGGCTCAACCGGATGTTTCACAGTCTCGCCTTTATGAGTGGCTAACAGGCGATGAAGATAGCCGCATGTGCGATGAAATACCTGATAGTGCTTGCAACGCACAGCCGCACAACTTTTTCCTACACCTATGGGCTTCTTTAGGAAATAAGTTGGCTGACGAGTTATCTAGCGCGCGCTTAGTCTTACCGTGGCTGATGGGCATTATTGGAGCACCGGTGTGGATGGTAGGCTTGCTAGTGCCCATCCGTGAGGCGGGTGCGCTACTGCCACAAATTTTTGTGGCGGGTTTTATCCGCTTAAAACCCAAACGGAAATGGGTATGGGTAACAGGTGCGCTGATTCAGGCGCTAGCTGCATTAGTGCTGGCCCTACTGGCGTTGTTCGCCACCGGCTCTTTGGGCGGTGCATTAGTGTTAGCCGCGCTCGTGCTGCTTTCGCTGGCACGGGGCTTATCCTCTATCGCGACCAAAGACGTGCTGGGTAAAACCATTTCCAAACGCCGCCGCGGCACGTTGATGGGCTGGAGCGGCAGCGTTGCCGGTGGCGCTACGCTGGCGGCGGGCGCTGTACTCATGCTGTTTGATAGTCGCCCCGGCAATGTCATCGTGGCGCTCTTACTCGTAGTCGCCGCTAGCAGCTGGCTAATGAATGCCTTAGCCGCGGCCCGTATTGAAGAAGCGCCTGGCGCCGTTGAAGGCGGAGAAAACGGCTGGGACAGTATTAAGCTAGGTCTGTCTCTGCTAAAAAATGATCGCACTTTTCTACACTTCAACCTTGCCAGGGCATTACTGCTATCAAGTGCACTCGCCTTGCCTTACATCGCCCTGTTGGGGCAGAACCAAAGTGGCACCGACCTCGGCGGCCTGGGTATTTTGATTGTGGTATCCGGGCTTGCAGCGATGGTGGCAAGCCCCGTCTGGGGCAAGCGCGCCGACCAATCGAGCCGCAGCGTTATGCGCGATGCAGCGGTAGGTACGGCTATTTGCTGTTTATTAGCTGCCAGCTTGGCCTGGCTGCCAGACGGGTGGGCACAAAGTACTTGGCCCTATGCGGTGGTTTACGCGCTCTTAGTGATTATTCACCATGGCGTACGTTTGGGGCGAAAAACCTACCTCATTGATATGGCGAGTCAAGATAATCGGGCGCTTTATGTTGCGCTCTCTAACACGTTGACAGGCGTATTAATGCTTTTGGTAGGCGGCATTATTGGCGCCCTTGCACAATGGTTTGGTAGCGCCATACTACTGCTAATACTGGCAGCAACCGCCGTGGGGGCTGTATTGAGCGCCCACCAATTACCCGAGGTCGAATGAGACGGTGCGCGTACACGATTGCAATGCGTGACAACGCTCGCCATGATAGAGCCAGATAGCAGCGGTAGATTGGAGCCCTTGCTATGCTGCTGATAATAAATGATTTGAAGTCCTGCCCGTTCACAGGCAAAAAAAAGCCACTTTGAACGGCGGGAAGGATTGGAGCTGCAACAGGAACCCCTTGATGAAACGATCTCCATTGATCAGTCCAGAGCTGCTCGAACGCATAATTGACGCCTCGGAAGACGGTATTGTTGTTGCTGAACAGGAAGGCGATGAAAATATCCTCATCTACGTCAATAAAGGCTTTGAACGCTTAACGGGCTATAGCGCGGATGAAATTCTGTATCGCGACTGTCGTTTTTTGCAGAACGAAGACCGCGACCAGGATGCCCTGATCTCTATCCGAGACGCGCTTAAAGATGGCAGTCCTTCTCGCGAAGTACTGCGTAATTACCGTAAAGACGGCACCATGTTTTGGAATGAATTATCCATTACACCGGTCTACGACGAAGCAGACGAGCTGATGTATTACATTGGCGTACAAAAAGACGTAACGGAACGTGTAGAGGCTCAGCTTGCGCTTGTGGAGTTACAAAAACAGCGAGATAACCGCTAATTATTAACTTTTCCACTAAAAAAACCGATCAATGCTTGAACTTCATCCCTACTGGCGTTATATAGCCGCAAGGCGCTTAATTTGCGCTAGGCGCTTCACTTTGCAAGCCACACGTGCTTTTTGATCCGCACGTGCTAATAAGTGGAGCCGTTGTTACGCCGGCACGCCGGCTGGGTTGGAGGACATCACATGAGCCGTGATCCCCTAAATCGTGAAACGTTTACCAGTGAAGCAATCGACTCAGACGAGTTTGAAAGTTTAGATGCCGTTAATGATGACCATTACGGTAAAAGCAAGCCTAGCAAAGCAGACAGCTTACGCGCACGACGCCAAGTAGAAGCATGGCTAGAAGAGCGTCGACTTCAGCGAGCCATAGAAGACGACTGGGACGAAGAAGAGTAAGCGTTGAATAGCTTGGCCTTCTCAGCCAATGAGTGGGTCTGGCTAGCCGCGCACCTTAAGCAGCCTAGCCTTTCCTGGCGCAGACCACTATCATCACTCCTTAGCCAGTAGCCTGCTGCTGTTGCTTTTTTCTATCAACAACCTAACGGATCTCCATGGCGCAATACGTTTTCACCATGAATCGGGTTGGCAAAGTAGTGCCGCCCAAAAAGCAAATTCTCAAGGATATCTCATTATCGTTTTTCCCTGGTGCCAAAATCGGCGTATTGGGGCTTAACGGTTCGGGGAAATCCACACTGCTGCGCATCATGGCCGGTGTCGATAAAGAGTTTGAAGGTGAAGCTCGTCCGATGCCCGGCATCAATATTGGCTACCTTCCCCAGGAGCCGGAACTAGACGACGAGAAAAACGTCCGCGACACCGTCGAAGAAGCGCTAGGGGCAATTAAAGAAGCACAAGAGAAGTTAGACGCGGTGTACGCAGCTTACGCCGAGCCAGACGCCGATTTTGATGCCCTGGCAAGCGAGCAGGGGCGGCTGGAAAATATTATCGAGGCGGCCGATGCGCATAACTTAGAACGCAAGTTAGACGTTGCCGCTGAAGCGTTGCGCCTTCCTCCTTGGGATGCCAAAGTCGGCAACCTATCAGGGGGTGAACGCCGCCGGGTGGCACTATGTCGCCTGCTACTCTCAAGTCCTGACATGCTGCTGTTGGATGAGCCTACCAACCACCTTGATGCAGAATCAGTGGCTTGGCTTGAGCGCTTCTTGCACGATTACAACGGTACCGTAGTGGCGATTACCCACGACCGTTACTTCCTGGATAACGTGGCGGGCTGGATTCTTGAGCTTGACCGTGGTCAGGGTATCCCGTTTGAGGGTAACTACTCTCATTGGCTTGAGCAGAAAGATCAACGCTTAAACCAAGAAGCCAAGCAGGAAGCCTCGCGCCAAAAAGCCATCAGGCAAGAGCTTGAGTGGGTACGCAGCAACGCCAAAGGCCGTCAGGCAAAAAGCAAAGCGCGTCTTAACCGCTTTGAAGAAATGCAGTCAGGCGACTTCCAGAAGCGCAATGAAACCAATGAAATCTATATTCCGCCTGGTCCACGCCTAGGCGACAAGGTCATTGAGTTTCATAACGTGACCAAACGCTTCGATGACAAGCTGCTTTATCAAGACCTCTCTTTCACGATTCCCCCGGGTGCGATTGTGGGGATCGTCGGCGGTAACGGCGCAGGTAAGTCGACCCTATTCCAGCTGATTACCGGTAAAGAACAGCCCGATGCAGGCGAGGTTGTGATTGGCGAAACCGTCGACATCGCCTATGTCGAGCAGTTACGCGATGCGCTGGACAACAAGCAAACTGTCTGGGAAGCCGTATCGGATGGTCAGGACATCCTCAATATTAACGGCTACGAAGTCTCCTCCCGCGCCTATGTTGGTCGATTCAACTTTAAAGGTAACGACCAGCAGAAGCGTTTATCGGAGCTCTCCGGGGGCGAACGCGGTCGCTTACAGCTTGCGCAAACGCTCAAGCAAGGCGCTAACGTGCTGTTGCTTGATGAGCCGTCAAACGATTTGGATATCGAAACCCTGCGGGCACTGGAAGACGCACTACTCGCCTTCCCGGGCTGTGCCATGGTGATTTCGCACGATCGTTGGTTCTTAGACCGTATCGCCACGCACATCATGGCCTTTGAAGGTGATTCTGAAGTGGTCTTGTTTGAAGGCAATTACGCAGAGTACGAAGAAGATCATAAGAAGCGGGTCGGGAACGATACGCCTAAGCGTATGAAATACAAGCGCATTGATGCCTGATACTTTACCTAACGCTGACGCGTGATATTAATAGCCAAGGCCTCGCACTGCGGGGCCTTCTCATTTCCGATTACGCTGAAAAACATTGTATTAATCAGGGTTTGTCATGAAGGTATATTAAAGGTGATAGGCACTTTTAGAGATGACTTTCGAGGCCAGTCGCATGCCCCACTTCACCGGGGCAGGAAAACGAATGCCCCCTGCCTCTAAGGCAAGATGGGCGTGATGCGCCTCATCAACAGCCATTTGGCGTAGGATAGCTCGTGAGCGATAGTCGCCGGGGGGTAGCGATTTTTGGTGAGCATCAAGATGTTTACCTGCCTGTTCTTCCGTCGCGGCAACAACCCCCAAACTGATACGATCACTGACTGCCCCAGTCGCTGCACCGATGCCAAACGAGGCTACATAAAAGAGCGGGTTTAAATAGCTGGGTCGGCTTTGTAACTGCACTAAACGCTCATCACACCAGGCCAGATGATCGATCTCTTCCAGTGCAGACTGCTCAACCTGTTGGCGCACATGAGGAAGTTTAGCGCTCACGCTCTGTCCCTGGTACAGCGCTTGGGCACACACTTCCCCAGTATGATTAATCCGCATCAAACCCGCCGCGTGACGGCGCTCTTGATCATCGAGCGCGCCATCGACAACACCCGCCGCAGGGCTCGTGCGCTGCGACGCGGCCGCGTGGGGCATTAGCGTACGTAAAACAGTATCAAACTGGTGAATGACGCGATCTGAACGACTCTGTTGACGATCCATGGCAACACTCCGTTGTTTGATGACGGGTGACGATAACGGTCTACTTAGCCTAACCAGCAGGCCACGTGAAAGCGCGTCCACCCATTAAATGCATGTGGATATGGTAGACCGTTTGCCCGCCCATTTCGTTGCAGTTCATAACCACACGATAGCCGTCTTCAGCAAAGCCTTGCTCACGGGCAAGCTTGGCGGCAGTAAACTGCAGCCGCCCTACCGTAACAAGATCGGTTTCATCGATATCATTGAGTGTGGCGATATGCTTTTTGGGAATGATCAACTGATGCGTCGGCGCTTGGGGGCCAATATCGTTAAACGCCAACACATGCTCATCTTCATAAACAATATCAGCAGGGATTTCACGCTTAATGATTTTGCAAAACAGACAGTCCATATAACTCTCCTTACGGCTTTCAGCCAATGCTGACGGTCACGATTAACGGAAGCGCCGCTGCGCCAGTAGATGCCTGACCAGAGGGGCAAGGATAAGCTCCATGGCCAGCGACATCCGCGCGCCGGGTACCACCAAGGTATGCGGGCGGGTCATAAACGAATCTTTGATCATCGCCAGCAGCCAAGGGAAATCAACCGTGGAGGGATCTCGAAAGCGGATGACCACAAACGACTCAGCATCGGTGGGGATATCCTGCACCTCAAAGGGGTTGGAGGTATCAACAGTAGGCACTCGCTGAAAATTGATGTGGGTGCGCGAGAACTGCGGCTGGATATAACGGACATAGTCATCCATCCGGCCCAGGATAGTGTCAATAACCGCTTCTTGTGAATAACCACGCAGCTTGGTGTCACGGTCGATTTTTTGAATCCACTCCAGATTCATGGTGGGTGCCACGCCTACCAATAGATCCACATGGCGGGCAATATCATACTCTTCGGTCACCAACCCGCCATGCAAACCTTCATAGAACAGCAGGTCGGTTCCACAGGGCAGCGATTGCCACTCGGTGAACGTCCCCACCCGGTAGCCCGCTTCAATTTTCTGCTTATCTTCGGCGTGGATATAGTGGCGAAAGGTACCTGAACCATGTTCGCCATACTCGCTAAACAAGCCTTCCAGGCGGTCCAGTAAGTTAGCCTCTACGGCAAAATGAGAAAGCTCATCTTTGCGCTCAGGCTCTTCCCGGAAGATACGGTGCAAATCATCGCGAGTGTAGCGGTGAAAGGCATCGCCATCGACCATGGCTGCATGCACATCTTCACGCAGAAACATCCGCTCAAAACTGCGCCGAACGGTGGTCGTGCCCGCCCCGGAAGAGCCGGTGACTGCAATAATCGGATACTCCCGTGACATTAGCCGCTCCTCGCATGTGCAAGCGCTTGTTTAACCTGCTCAGGCACCTCAGCAGGGCGGCCCGTAGCAAGATCAATCAGCAGTTGATTAACCCGTGCTGTCGCGACAACCTGCTGGGATTCTGCCTGGTAAATACGCTGATAAACTGTCAACGCTTTACCTTGCGGCTCAGGCACGGCAGTCGCAATGATCAAAGCGTCAGGCCAGCGTGCTTCACTTTGATATGTTACCGCAAGATCGGCGACGACCGATGGATGCCCATGCATGTCCCACTCAGGCAGATCCAGCGCCGCAAAGGCTTGAATACGCGCCTCGTGGAGCAGCGATACCACCGCATCGTGCCCCAAATGACGGCCGTAGTTTATATCGGTTACCCGCACTGTCAGAGCGTGACGATGAATGACCGCTTCAGCGGGAAAGTCCAGCTTGACACGCTCCATGCCTTTTCCTCGTCAGTGAAGTAGGAAACCTCGGTTTAAACGGCGTATGCGTTCAGTACTAGCTCAGCATCAGGCTTACGTACCCTCGCGAGCAATCGCTCTGAACGCGATATCACGCCGACATTCAACACCTTCCCAGTGAATCGCGTGAACGCCTTGGTACGCTTGCTGCTGCGCTTCTGAAACGCTATCACCTAACGCTGTTACGCACAGCACACGACCGCCTGCCGTGGTGATTTCACCCTTGGCATTTTGCGCTGTGCCCGCGTGAAACACTTTGCAACCCGTCTGTTCAGCGTCTGCTAAGCCGTGGATAACATCGCCTTTGCGATAGCTGCCAGGGTAGCCGCCAGCAGCCAATACCACGCCTACCGCCGCACGCGAATCCCATTCGCAACGCTGCCCGGCCAATCGGCCTTCGGCACCCGCCAAGCAAAGCTCCGCCAGGTCAGAAAGCAAGCGCAGCATAATCGGCTGGGTTTCAGGGTCACCGAAGCGGCAGTTGTACTCAATAACGCGAGGGTTACCGGCACCATCAATCATTAAGCCTGCATACAGGAACCCCGTATAGGCATTGCCCTCAGCAGCCATGCCATGCACAGTGGGCAGAATCACCTGCTCCATAATGCGCGCATCAACTTCAGGGGTAACCACCGGTGCTGGCGAATAAGCCCCCATACCACCCGTATTCGGGCCGGTATCACCATCGTAGGCACGTTTATGGTCTTGGCTAGTCGCCATGGGCACGACATTCTCGCCATCCACCATGACAATAAAGCTCGCCTCTTCACCCTCTAGGAACTCTTCAATCACCACCCGAGCGCCTGCACCGCCAAACGCATTGGCTTCCAGCATGTCACGAATAGCGGCCTCTGCTTCGGCTTCGCTAAGGGCTACGATGACGCCCTTACCCGCAGCCAAGCCATCCGCTTTGATCACTATCGGCGCACCCATTGTTTGCAGATAGGCCAGCGCGGGGGATACCTCAGTAAAGGTTTGATAGTCCGCCGAAGGGATTTTATGACGAGCCAGGAAATCCTTGGTAAAGGATTTGGAACCTTCCAACTGGGCAGCCGCCTGCGTAGGGCCAAAAATTGTTAACCCTGCTGCTTGAAAACGATCGACCACACCGTCTACTAAAGGCGCCTCAGGGCCTACCACGGTAAGGCCAATCTGCTCATCACGGGCAAAGGCGATCAGACCCTCTAAATCGGTTGCCGCAATCGCCACATTGGTTAACTTAGGCTCCGTGGCGGTGCCTGCGTTTCCAGGCGCGACAAATACTTGTTCAACCTGTTTAGATTGCGCTAGTTTCCAAGCCAGGGCGTGCTCACGACCACCGCCGCCTATCATCAAAACCTTCATGTGCATCCTTCTCAAACGGGAGAGCGTTATCGGCGGCATTATGCCACAGCGCAGCGGCGAGTGGGGTTAGGAGGTAGGTTTATCATCGCTGGTGTCGCGGTTATCACCCTCAGCCTGCGTTGTATCGTCTGAGTCATCGGCTTGACCGGGCTGGTTCAGCGTATTTTGCCAAAAGCGCATATTCTCTTCAGCTAACTCGCGCATAAACTCCAACGGCGTGTTACGCATCGCCTGCTTCCACTGACTTTGCAAACGTTTTTGCTGCTCTAACATCAGTTGAGTACCCTGTTCTAGGTAGCGAGACAGCGGCAACGGTGATGTCATGTCGTAAACGCGGATTAATTGCGCCAGCAGGTCGTTAGAAAACACTTCGGCCTCGCTGTCCGCTTGCTCCTGCTCGATAATAATAGAGAGCAAAATAGTACGCGTCAGATCTTCCCTGCTTTTGGCATCTTCTACCCGAAATGGCTCTTCTTCGATAATTAAACGGCGTAGGTCTTCCAGCGTTACATAACGACTTTGCTGAGTATCGTACAACCTACGGTTAGCATACTTGCGAATCACGCGCACGGCGCATCTCCTTAAACGCGATAGGGGCTTTTGTTCCCGTTACTGGTATTGTGCCTGCACCACGCGTCCATGCAAGCCACCTTAATAGTTTAGCAAGACGCACTGCGCCTGTTCTGTGACCAATAGACCTCATTATGAATTTGATTTTGCTTGATCCTAACGATCTGACAGCCGACGGCCACGTCTGCATCACCGACCCACGTCGCCTGACACATTTACGCGAAGTCCATCGCTCGGCCCCCGGCGACCTTCTTACCGTAGGTGTACAGGGTAGTAACATGGGTAAAGCGCTGCTGAAGGAACTGACGCCGGAACGCGCCTTTTTCCAACTGGAAGCCCTTAATGAACCACCGCCGCCACCACTTCCCGTGCACTTGGTGCTAGCACTCCCCCGCCCGCGGATGCTAGCGCGCACGTTGGAACATGTAACGGCGCTGGGTGTGAAAGAGATCACTTTACTGCATACCAAGCGGGTAGAGAAAAGCTACTGGCAGTCACCCGAGTTACGCGCTGAGAAAATTCATCAACACCTACTATTAGGCCTGGAACAAGCGCGCGATACACAGCTGCCTACTGTCACGCTGAGCAAAGGCTTTCGTCCCTTTTTAGAGCAGCAACTACCTGGCTTACTGGGCAACCGACGCGGATTGGTAGCCCACCCTGGCATGCCTGCCCCCTGTCCCAGAAATATCAGTGAACCTACCTTGTTATTAGTAGGGCCAGAGGGAGGATTTATAGCGTGGGAAGTCGAGCAGTTGCTGACGGCGGGTTGCGAGGGCATGCACCTTGGCCCGCGCATTCTACGCGTCGAAACCGCCGTGACCGCGCTGCTGTCACGGCTGTTTTAACTATGTAAATATCAGTGTAAGTGTAAGTGGTTAAGATTGATCATCTTCCGGGTCGTGGGGCACAACGGTCGCGTTTTCCCCACAGTCAGGATCTTGCAAGAAGGTTTCACGCACATCTAGCATGCCAAGATGGCTAATCGTACGGCGGCCCAGCAGTAGCGGGTAGTTCATCTCTTCGCGGTCGCGCAGACTGAATTGCTCTTCATAAATAGTGTCGCCCATGCAGACTTCCAGCAGCACCACAGGGCGC
This sequence comes from Vreelandella glaciei, assembly GCF_013415125.1. Classification (GTDB taxonomy): domain Bacteria; phylum Pseudomonadota; class Gammaproteobacteria; order Pseudomonadales; family Halomonadaceae; genus Vreelandella; species Vreelandella glaciei. Next base: position 43,119 of record NZ_JACCDE010000010.1, read on the forward strand.
TCGTCGCGGCCGCCAGCTCCGCGTACGGCTAATTCTCGGTAGAGCGGACGCTCAATCTGATCACTGAAGACCTCACCACTCGCCTGATCTTCAAGCTTTAAACGAAAGCGTACCCACTCTTCATCATCTTGCTCAAACAGCTCAATATCCCGCGCATCCAGCGAGGAGGTTAATGCGCCACTATCAAGTTTGGCCTTCACTTCAATATCCCAAGGCTGCAGGGTTGCTTTTTCAACCCAGCCAAATACTTGATCGTCATCGGCCATTGCCACGGAGGCAGAGAGCAAGCCTCCCATCAACACACTGCCTAGTAACTTTTTGCCCATTAATTGCATAGCATCATCCTTGGTAAATTAACGTAAATCTGATCACTCTAAACGACGGCGTAACTGCTCAAGCAGTGCTTGCGTCGCAAAGCCATCCGGTATTAACCCTTGATCTCGCTGGAAGTTCCGCAGCCCCTGGCGTGTATTAGGCCCCATTACGCCATCCGCGCCGCCCACAGAGTAACCAGCGCGGTTTAGGCCCCGCTGAAGCTCTTGAACATCGTCACGGGTAAGCGGTTGCTGATCCCGCGGCCATGCATGCTGAATCCCATCACGCCCGGCGATCGCCTCACCTAGTGTCGCGACAGCCAATGCATAACTGGTGGCATTGTTATAGCGTAAAATGGCGCGGAAATTTGCGCCTGCTAGGAAGGCAGGACCCTCAGCGCCAGCGGGAATAACCATGGCCGCACTATCAAAGTCTGGCAACTCGCCCTGCCGCGCCTCTACGCCTTGAGAACGCCATTCGGCGCTGCTGCGTCGCTCGGTCTGAGCATAATTAAAGCCTTCTGGCAAACGCACCTCGACTCCCCACGGCTGACCGGCCTGCCAGCCAGCCCGGTCAAGATAGTTAGCCGTTGATGCCATAACGTCGGGGATACTGCCCCAGATATCGCGACGGCCATCACCATCGCCGTCCACGGCATAGGCTTCAAAACTGCTAGGGATAAACTGGGTATGACCCATCGCCCCTGCCCAAGAACCTTTCATCTGCTCGGCGGCGATATCTCCTTCGTCGATAATACGCAAGGCAGCGAGTAGTTCACCACGAGCAAAGTCACGACGCCGACCGTCATAAGCCAGTGTGGCAAGGGATTCCAAGGTCGAGAAATCGCCGAAATTACTGCCGTAGTTGCTCTCGATTCCCCAGATGGCGACGATAATTTCGGCAGGGATGCCAAAGCGTTGCTGCATCTGCAGCGCGGTATCCCGGTGGGCAACCAACTTCTCCCTCCCGGTATTAATTCGCGTAGACGACACCGCAGTATCAAGGTACTCCCAGATAGCGCGGACAAATTCGGGCTGATAACCGTCGAGCTCGATCACCCGCTCGCGAAAGCGTACGCCATCCAGTGCACTGCTCAGGGTTGCTTCGCTGATTCCCTGATTGGCGGCGTACTGACGAAACTCCTGAAGCCACTGCTGAAAGTTTGCATAACTAACCTCAGTAGCCGCCTGAGTATCTACTTCTGTCATCAATTGAGAGTCGGCGAGCGCAACACTGCCTGCAAAAGGAGTGCTTAACGCGGCAATGAACGAGGCACATACTAAAGGGCGGAATGGACGCCCAGCAGAGAAATTACGAGACATCATTTATATCCTTAGGCAGTCCTTGGCATGCCTGGGATGATGGCCTAGAAAAGTCGTAGATGCCAGCCTTCACGGCTGGTCATCAGTGAAGGTTACTTTGTAACGATAGTCAATATAGGCGGCTTGGCTGTTGTAACCGCTTCTTGGTAAGGAATTAACCACTGCGCCCACTGTTCGGGTTCAACATAAGGAGCCTTAAAAGCGTGAGCATTGACACGCCATGGCTGATGGCGTGCTAAACCAGGGGGGAAATTTTCGAGCGGTTTCAACCAGTGTGCAACATACAGCCCTTGTGGGTCGTAATGGCCTGCCTGCTTAAGCACGTTAAAATAGCGATCCTGTCGTGGATCGCGCCCTACTCCGGCAATATAACGCCAATTACCCCAGTTATTGGCAACATCGTAATCAACCAAGCAGTGCTCAAACCATAAAGCGCCTAATCGCCAATCCACTTTTAAGTCTTTCACCAAAAAACTGGCCACATTTTGCCGGGCGCGATTGGATAACCAGCCAGTGTGGCGCAGCTCTAACATCGCGGCATCCACAAACGGCAGCCCTGTGGCAGCATTGCGCCAAGCATCAAAAGCGGCACAAGGCTTGGCAGGTTGACGAGAGCCAAACATCTTCGCCCCTTCCAGCTCAGCGACACGGATAAAATACTCCCGCCAAAGTAGCTCAAAAGTAATCCAATAACTCGATTCGGTGCTGCCGTGCTCCGCTTCCCACGCTTTCACCGCAGCATACACTTGGCGAGCCGACAGACAGCCGCGGGCAAGCCAGGGTGAAACACGGGTTGAAAAACTCGCGCCCAGCAGGCCATTGCGGGTTTTCTTATACGTCTTTGCGCCCTGTTGACGCCAAATGTAATCGTTAAGGCGCGTATGTGCCGCCGATTCACCGCCCCGATACACATAGCCCTGACGGCTATCGGGCTGCCAGGTGGCGCTCTGTTCACAGACGGCTTTCAAGGGTGGAAATCCTCTGGGGGCTTCAGGCCAGGGGGGCAGCGTTACCGGTGCGCAACGATTCTCAGGCACCGTACATGCTTGCTCTACGCTACGCCTGAAGGCAGAAAAGCTTTCGGGTAATACAGTCTGCTCGAAGGGCAATGCATCGCGTTCAAAGAGACGTCCACTTTCCATGCACGTAACGGTTGTTTCACCAGGCAGCGACTCTACAACTGCTTGGATATGGGAATTTTCGTCAACCCCAGGATGCTCGGCAACGCGTACTTGTCGGGCGTTAAGCGAAGCGGCCAACTCAATGACAACGTTACTCGGCTTACCAATGCGCACCAACAAGTCACTGCCGCGTTGCAAAAGCTCACCGCGCAATTCCATCAAACTTTGCCATAAAAAGCGTAATCGGGCTGGCCCGATCCGCGGCGTCGATTCCCCCTCTATGAGAGGTGCCAACCACTGCTCATCCACGACAAAGAGACAAAGCAGGTAGCTAGGACGAGCGGTAAAGTGAAAAAGAGGATTATCCGCAATACGCAGGTCGTCTTGCAGCCAGACAATATCGATCGTGCTGTTCATGCTTGTGCCTCCTTGGGGTGCTTTGATGCCAAGCGCTTTGACTGCTTAGCACTACGACGGCAGCGTTCGCTGCAGTAGCACACCTCGTTCCAGCAGCGCGCCCATTTTTTCCGCCAAAAGAAGGGACGCTCGCATTGAACGCAGGTTTTTTGCGGCAGATGTTGTTTGCGGTGCATTGAACATTACTCACGCGCGCATGTAGCATGCCTCAAAACATAGACACATTATCCTATGCAGTATAATTATTGTACATGATAAGTTTTTACCAGCGTGTATAAAAATAACGGGGTTTATTAAACAGAGGATATGAAAAAGCCACCCGAAGGTGGCTCAATGGCGGTTATTCACTGGCGGTGACAGGATTGGTGCCGTCAGCTTTAGTCGGGGTCTGTTTCCCTTGGCTGGCGCTTGGCATTTTCCTGCGTTTCCAGGCCACTTTTTAATTCGTGGGTCAATGGGTCGTAGTTAGGGCGCAATTCATCTTTGACCGTTCCACTCCAAAGCTTGGAACCAACAAAGTAACCGGCTCGCCCAATCACATGGGCCGCTACGGGTGCGGTCATCAAAATAAACACAATAATGGCAAACGAACGGGCCACAATGCCTACTTCTGCAAAGTGCATAGCGGCAGCCAGCATAACCAAAATCACGCCTAACGCCGCCGCTTTGGTGGTCGCGTGCATACGCGTTAGCAAATCAGGCAACCGCAGCAGGCCTACCGAGGCAAGCAGTATAAATAGCGCGCCACCTATAATTAACGTGCCCTTTATAAAATCAATCATCCCGCGGACCTCCCCTTTCCAAAAAGCGTGCAAACGCTATCGCCGCCAAAAACCCCATCAAGGCAATCACAATGGCGGCATCCAGGAAGCTGGCAACATCCGACTTGATCGCATACACCCCAACCAACCCAACCACAGTGGTTGAAAAAAGCTCCAATGCGACCACGCGGTCGGGCAGGCTCGGGCCACGAACGACACGAACAAAGGTCAGGATAAGCGCCAGGCTCATGATGACTTGGCTGATCAGAATAACCGTATCCATTAGCGAAACAGCTCCAAGGCCCGATGCTCCATCTCTTTTAAATTACGTCGCAATTCCTCTTCGTTATCTAAAAACATCGCATGGATATACAGCACCTTGCGGTCATCAGACACATCCAGGCTAAGCGTTCCCGGCGTTAATGAAATCAGATTGGCCACCATGGTAATTTCCATTTCGGTACGGGCGGAAAGCGGCATAGCGATAACCCCCGGCTTCATATGCCAAGGTGGCGTCACGATATCGAACGCGACACGTAAGTTGGCTTGAATGAGTTCTTTTAGAAAAAAGCCGATAAAACCGATAAAGCGCGGCACGCGAGCAGGATAACCTTTCAGGGCATCCAGCTGAGGCTCAATTAGCACCAGCGTGATATAACCGAAGATTAAGCCGACAAGGAGATTCAGCCCACTGAAATCCCCGCTCAACAGTACCCAGGCTAATCCTAACAGCAGGTTCCAAATGGCACCGGTCATGGCAACTCCTCCCCGGCGTCAGCCTTAGGTTCTTCGTCGGTGGCGACAGCTGAATCCAGCAACACATCTTCGGCACTGGCTGAAGCGCCCAGCACTGCTTCGATATACCCGTGAGGCTCAAGCAACTGATCACCAATGCCGGTCATTACCCACATAATCGGTTCGGCAAACACACCAATCAGTAACGATGAAAGAGCCAGCACCATTACTGGCAAATACATCATCCACAGACTTGGTTTTAACAGCCGCCCATCGTCGCCGGTTGGCGTGGCCGTTTCGGGTACCAGGTTATCTTCCGGCAGCGATTTCCAGAATATTTCATTCCAAATTTTGACCATGGAGTAGAGCGTCATCAATCCCACTGCCAGCGCAATACCAGTGGCCACGTAGGCCTCAACTTCCAGACCCGCGCGAACAATCACAAACTTGGCAAAAAAACCTGATAGCGGCGGTACACCGGCCAACGAGAAGGCAGAGATAAAGAAAGCAACGGCTAACCAAGGGCGCTCACGATAAAGCCCCCCCATTTTTTTAAGCTGGTACGTGCCCTGCAACCGATGGGTAATACCGCTAATCAAAAATAGATTGGTCTTCACCACCATATTATGCACGATGGCAAACACCCCCCCGGCAATCGCCAACGGTGTATAAAGCGCCAAACCTAAGATCATATAGCCAATTTGGCTGACAATATGAAACGACAAAATGCGCCTGAACTCATACTGGGCTGCCGCGCCCAATACGCCCGTTACCATGGTAAATACTGCGCCCCAGAGCATAATGTCCTGAAGATAGCCCATGGTTTGATCGAATATCAGCGTGAAAACACGGAACATCGCATAAACGCCGACCTTAGTGAGTAGCCCGGCAAATAGCGCTGAAACAGCGACTGGTGGCGTGTGATAAGACGCAGGTAACCAAAAGAACAGCGGGAAGGCCGCCGCCTTGATGCCGAATGCCACCATAAACATGACTGCTAACACTTCGACCATGCCTGTGTGCTCTGCCTCATCCATGCGCAGCGCAATGTCAGCCATGTTGAGCGTTCCCACCATCCCGTAAAGTAGGCCCACCGCCGTCAGGAAGATCACCGACGCTAACAGGTTCAGCGTGACATACTTAATCGCCCCTTCCATCTGTGCGCGCTCGCCACCCAGAATCAGCAGCGCAAACGAGGCCACCAGCATCACCTCAAACCACACGTAAAGATTGAAGATATCGCCGGTCAAAAACGCGCCGGTCACCCCGGCAAGCAACAGGTGCATCAAGGGGTAATAGCCGAATTTTTCATGGCCACGGCCAGTGGTGGCCAATGAGTAAATCCCCATTGCCAAGCCGATAATCGCGGTCATCAAGACCATGACGGCACTTAGCAAATCGGCAATTAAGGTGATCCCAAACGGGGCTGGCCAGCTGCCCATCTGCATCGTTACGTAGCCATCTGACAACGTCGCTACAAACAGCCACAGGCTGACTATCAGCAGCGCGACATTGCCAGCCACCGCCATGAATCGCTGCATGGGTCGCGAGCGCCAAAACAGCAACGAGATAGCCCCTGACAACAAGGGCAGGAGGACGGGAAGAGCAACTTCAGGCCTCACGTATCAGTATCCTTCATCTTATCGAGGTCATCGGCCTTAACAACTTCATAGGCACGTCGAATCAATACCACTGCAAACGCCAGTACCCCGAAGGCAATCACGATCGCTGTTAGCACAACCGCTTGGGGCAAAGGGTCAGCTACGCCGCTAGGCGGCTGCATCATACCTTCCGCAATCAGCGGCGGGGCACCACGGGTCATGCCCGCCGTGGTGAAAATCAGCAAATTGGCAGCGTTGGAAAGCAGCATCAAACCAATCACCAGTTTGACGATAGAGCGACGCAGCATCATAAAAATGGCCGTCGCATACAGCAGACCAATTGCCACTGCCATCAATGGTTCCATGCGGTGCCTCCTGTGAATTCAGGGTTCATCCTTATCCACCTCCATCAGCGTCATGACCATGCCCGTCACGGAGCCCAGCACGGCAAAGTAAACGCCGATATCAAAAATCAGCGGCGTGGAGGCTTTAAAATCAATCACCGGAATAGTCCACCACTGGGCAGTCAAAAAAGGCTGACCCATAAACCAAGCGGGCACCACCGAGATCATCCCCAGCAGCAGGCCGATGCCTATCAGGTCACGGGGATCAACCATCCGCAGCACTTCTTTGGTCGCGCTCACCCCAAAGGCAAATAGGTAAAGCGTAAAGGCCCCAGCGGCTACCAAACCGGCAATAAAACCACCGCCCGGCTCATCGTGCCCCCTGAGCAGCAGAAAAACAGAAAACAGCAATTGCAGCGGCATCAACAGCCGTGCCGCCGTATTGAGAATAATCGTGCCTGACTTAACCATCGTAAGGCTCCTTGGTGGTCACTTTACTGCTCTCCCCGCTCTTACCATTGCTGTTCTCGCCATGACGCAGCTTCAGCATGGCAATAACACCAATCGCTGCGAGTGCCAGCACGAACATCTCACCCAATGTATCGAGAGCGCGATAATCCACCAAAATAACGTTGACGATATTGCGGCCGTAGGCCAGCGGGGCACTGTTCTCAATCATGTACGTCGAAATTGGTTCAAACTGCTGAATACTCCACGCGGTCATAATCAATAAGCAGATCAAAATGCCCATCATCGCGGCTACCACACCATCTCTTATGCGCTCTAGACTGGTGGAAAGATTTGAAAACCTCGGCAGCCGGAATAGCACCAGCACCAATAAAATCACCGTTAAGGTTTCCACCAGTAACTGGGTAATCGCTAAGTCCGGCGCGCTGAAAAGAATAAAGATTAACGCAATAGAGAAGCCCATTACCCCAACCGACACGACGGCCCCAAGGCGCGAGCGAGTCGTTGTGGCAAATAGAGCGCCCATTGCCATCGTGCCCGCCACCACCACCTCGTGGAAACGAACATCAAGATCAAAAGCGAATATTGGCGAATGGCGTAACAAGATTGAATTACCAATTAGCGCGATAAGCGTGATCAACATCACCAGGATGTAGTTACGCATATAGCCGTTTTGCAGCAGACGTGTTTGCCACTCAGAGAACTGCACAATGCCATTCATCATGCTTTCATAGCCCGCTTCGGGGCCATGGCGCCTGATCGGTGCCAGTAATGAAAGCTTGGCTCGCACGTTATCCCAACGCTTAAACAGCAAAAAGCCAACGCCCAGGCTGATGATCGACATTATCAACGCCACATTGATGCCGTACCAAAGTGATAGGGTCACCTCCATCGTTTCTCCAGAAACAGAAGTAGCGGCTGACGTTAATAAGGCATTAGCGCCTAGCAAGGCAGGCATTAAGCCCAACAGTAGCGACCCTACTGCTAGTAACGCAGGGCCCACTAACATACTTAGCGGCGCTTCATGAGGCTCAAGAGGGGTGTGATGACGTTTACCATAAAAGGGCCGTAACGCAATGATAAAGGCCACCGCGATGGTCAAAATAGAAGCGACAAAAGCGAATAATACCAACAGCATACGGAAGCGATCGGCGCCTAACACAGACTCAAGCATTAGCTCCTTGCCGATAAAGCCAAACAGCGGCGGCACCCCTGCCAGTGAAAGTGCCGCGACCAGCGCGATAATCGCCGTTACCGGCATTAATGCGCGCAGCCCGCCCATCTGAGTAACATCCTTGGTGCCAGTTTCGTGGTCAAGAATACCGGCAACCATAAACAGCGCGCCCTTATATAGCGAATGTGCGAGCAGGAAGGTAACAAAAGCCGTCATCGCGTACTCAGTCCCAATGCCCAGCAGCATCGTCAGCGTTCCTAGCGCCATAATAGTCGAGTAGGCCAGCAGTTTTTTGATATTAGTATGATGAATTGCCAGGAACGCGCCGATTAGCATCGTGGTCGCGCCTACGACGGACAGAATTCCCACCCACATCGCCGTGCCGCCTAGTTCTGGATGCAAGCGCGCCAGTAGATAAATACCAGCTTTTACCATGGTGGCAGAGTGCAGGTAAGCCGAGACCGGCGTAGGTGCTGCCATGGCATTAGGTAGCCAGAAGTGAAACGGAAACTGAGCCGACTTGGTAAACGCTCCTAACAGCAAGCAGATCAACATGGGTGTGTAAAGAGTGTGTTCGCGCAGGTCGGCTTCCTGATCAAGGATTTCCGCCAGCGACCAGCTACCGCTCGCAATCCCCAACAATACCAGGCCCGCCATTAATGCTAAGCCACCGGCCACCGTGACGAACAGGCCCTGACGGGCAGACTTACGTGCTTCAATATCGGCGTGATTAAAACCGATCAGTAAATAGGAGGTAATACTGGTCAGTTCCCAGAAAATAAACAGTGTAAATAGCCCGTCCGCTAACACCAGCCCTAGCATTGAGACCATAAAGGCGACGAGTGCAATATGAAAACGTGCGATATCGGGATGATCTTTTAAGTAACCACCGGCATACACCAGCACGCAGGCGCCCATGACGGTGATCAATAGCCCAAATAGAAGTGACAAACCATCCAGCAGGAAAGTAAGGCTGATACCCAGGGAAGGCACCCACTGCCACTCCAACAGCAAGCTGCCGTTCTCAATGATTTCAGGGGCTTGTAGTAACAGCCAGGCCGCTAACCCTGCTGGGAAAAGCGCCAGTACAAGACTGGTGCGATGCCCAAACCAACGATGCAGTAGCGGTGACGACGCGGCCAGCAAAAACCCCATTAAAACGGCAAGTTGCATCTGGCGAAATCTCCTGAAAAATGAAAGGCTCACCTTGGAGGTTGAGGCGAATACCCAGGCATCATGCCCTGTCACTGGCATGCCAGCGTTGAAGTAGTGTGATTCTAAAGTTGTACACCTTATAACAGATGGTTTTGACTGACCAGTCAAACGCTTAAACGCAAACAGCCGCTGGCGAACAAAAACTCGTCTGCGGCTGTTGTCAAGAAATGACTATAGCAAATAAGGTGTTACACGTTAGGCAATAGACAACCAACCCGCTAATTCATTATTGATAACTCTTAGTAGCGCTTCGATATGGTCGTCGCGATCATTCAGGCAAGGAATGTAGCTAAACGTCTCTCCGCCCGCTTCCATAAAGCTATCGCGAATCTCCTCTTCGATCTCTTCCAGGGTTTCGACACAATCTGACGAGAAAGCCGGCGACATAATCGCAATATGTTTATGCCCCTGCTTGGCAAGCTCCGCTACATGCTTGACGGTTTGCGGGCCAACCCACTTTTCAGGGCCAAACTGTGACTGGAAGGCGGTATCGACCTCCTCTTTGCTGAAACCAAGCTTCTCACGTAGCAGACGCGTCGTTTTCTGGCACTGGCAGTGGTAAGGGTCTCCCTCCATCAAGTAACGCTCGGGCACCCCATGGTAGCTCGCGACAAGCTTGCTGGGCCGGGTCGCAAAACCGTCATAGGCTTCTTGTACCGAGTTAGCCAACGCCTGAACATAGGCAGGATGGTCGAAATACGCGGGCACTGTGCGGATGTAAGGCTGCCACTTCATTTTCATCAATGTACGAAATGCTTCGTCGTTAGCCGTAGCCGTCGTCGGAGAACCGTACTGAGGGTAGAGAGGGAAAAAAACGATTTTCTCACAGCCCTTCTCCTTCAATCGCGTCAATACGCTTTTGGTAGAAGGGTTGCCGTAGCGCATACAGAAATCGACTTCGACATCGTCGCCATAAAGTGCTTTCAGACGCGCCGTTATTTTTTCGGTTTGAGCACGCGTGGTGGTTAACAGCGGGCTCTCGTTTTTTTCGTTATTCCAAATACTACGATACGCTTTACCCGACGAAAATGGACGCTTAGTCAAAATAATCAACTGCAGCAGTGGTTGCCATTTCCAACCGGCATAGTCAACCACGCGCTTATCAGACAGGAACTCACTCAGGTAACGACGCATTGACCAATAGTCGGTGGCATCCGGTGTTCCCAAGTTCGCGAGTACCACGCCGACTTTGGCACGCGGCACCGGCGGATGATCGCTAGGTGCATGGGCCAAACGGCCTTCGCCCGGCTGATCCTTGACGACATTCTCGGTCATTACTCATGCTCCTGAAATATAACGGTGTCACTGATCACTAATAAAATTTAAGCCTACCAGATGGCTAAATCTTACCACTTTTCGGGAAAGTGGCGGCATAAAGTTATACTATCGGCATCATTTGTATAACTATAGGTTGTATAAATTCAGGTTGTATAACTACAGGCCAATCCATGGCCAAGCCTGTGCTTCTGATGCTTGGCAATCAGCTCTCTTTTTCACTCAAAATGCTACAAGACGCGCCCGCCAATACGATCAGCCCAACCAATAAAGGACAACGATGAGCCACTACACACCGCTACATGCGTCACCGCCCGCCACACTTTTCCACGATGGCCACTGCCCTTTTTGTCAGCAGGAAGTGGCTTGGCTTAAAAAGCATCGTCACCGGGAACGCATCGCACTGGTAGATATCCAGGCCAGTGACTTTAACGCTCAGGCATACGGGCAGGAATTTAATGCGATGATGGGCCAACTACATCTAAAAGATAGCCAAGGAGAGTGGTATATCGGGATGGATGCCAGCCGTGCCCTCTATGCAGTTTTGGGCTACCGGCGGCTGGTGAAGATTTCATGCTTACCGGGTGTACACGGCGTGATGAATGCCGGTTACCGTTATTTTGCCCGTCGTCGAATACGAATCGGGCGGTGGTGGGAAAAGCGTAAAGCTAAGGGTTAACGATTTATACGTGAAGCGTTTGGGTTAGCGCGTAAACTTAAAATACTAACGGCATACGCGATGTAAGCGGCTCACTGTAATGAGCGTCACGGCCAATTACTTCATCGTGCGGCACGTGCTGTACTAAGTACGCGCGGTGAATGCCAGCCCGTTTGAGTTCCATATAGGCATCATCCAGCGAGCGAAATAGCATTGGCTTAGAACGCTGCATCAGCATATGGCGCTCGCCTTCAACATCTTCCAGCTCAACCTGATAAAAACGGCTACCCGAATGGGTAATCACGCGAATTTCAAAGTCGTCGTGGCTGGCGACAAATTGCTTAAGATCCTTCAGTTCCATGGTTCCCTCCTGTTATTTGTCTGTGTCATCAAGTATGCCATCAGACATGGCATCAGGGCACAGCATGACTGCACCCTATGACATTTCTGTTGCCCTGTTGTTGCAGTGTTGTGACGTCCATTAAAAGATAGACGCACAGTAGCTGGTTATTCAACAAGTGATTTTCCAACACTAGTTTTTCAGCTATTAGGAGGGCAACAGTGCAAGAGAGTTCCTGACCGAAGCGTCAAGAAGTCGTTATTTTATTGATATTCAGAAGGGTCGATGGCTTTGCCAAGTGAATTACGGTCAATCCAGTTGCCGCCTTTGGTCTCTTTGTAACGAAACACGACCTTATCCCCCACCTTAACGGGCAGCTCTCCATCTTCGGTTTGATAGCTATACTTTTCCCCCTCCACGACCAAATGGTAACGATAAAGGTCTGGCATACCTAACCACTCTTTGAAAGGCCCTTCACGCTCCAGTGCTTCAAGCTCACCGCGACCTTCTAGCTTAGGAAGACGCTGCCGATTACCGCGCCGAAATCCACCTGCCATTTGCTACTCCCGTTTATTTGCATATCGTCGTGGATGGGCATTATACGAGCTCGCTCCCCATCCTCAAGTGACTCATCACAAAGCTGTCTTTACAAGCCCGTCTTTAAACACCAGTCTTCCCAAACCAGCCTGTAAAAACCTAGTCGCCGAATGCTTGACCGTAGCTATCCGGGGCCAAATCTTCAAAGCGAGTATATTTACCGATAAACGCCATGTGAACGGTGCCGATCGGGCCGTTACGCTGCTTACCAATAATTAACTCCGCGATACCTTGGTTATCGGGGTTATCTGGATTATAGACTTCATCGCGATAAACGAAGGCAATAACGTCCGCATCCTGCTCAATCGCTCCAGACTCCCTCAAATCCGACATAACCGGACGTTTATTGGGGCGCTGCTCCAATGAGCGGTTCAATTGTGAGAGCGCAACCACCGGGCAGTTAAACTCTTTTGCCAAGCCCTTCAAGGAGCGTGAAATTTCAGAAATCTCACCGGTACGGTTTTCATTGAAGCCAGGGATCTGCATCAACTGAAGATAATCGATCATGACCAGTGCGATATTGCCATGTTCACGCACCACACGGCGCAACCTTGAGCGCATTTCGTTAGGCGACAAGGCCGCGGTGTCGTCGATAAACAGCTGTTTATCTTTGAGCAGATTAACCGCTGAGGTTAAACGCGGCCAATCCTCGTCCTCCAGTTGCCCGGTACGCACACGGGTTTGATCGATTCGGCCCAGGGAAGACAGCATCCTCAGCATGAGCGACTCTGCGGGCATCTCCATGGAGAACACCATGACTGGCTTGTCGCTGGAAATCACCGCATGTTCAACCAGGTTCATAGCGAAGGTCGTTTTACCCATCGAGGGTCGACCGGCGATGACCACCATATCGGATGGCTGCAACCCGGTGGTCATTTCATCCAGATCACGAAAACCAGTGGAAAGCCCGGTCATTTCACCTTTCAGATTAAACAGCTCATCAATACGATCCACCGCCTTGGTCAATAGATCGCTCATGCCAATGGGGCCGCCCGTTTTGGGGCGCTCCTCGGCAATCTGGAACACTAACCGCTCGGCTTCGTTAAGCAATTCATCAGCCGGGCGCCCCTGGGGAGTAAAGGCACTATCGGCAATTTGATTAGCCGCACGGATCAGCTTGCGCAGCGTTGCCCGCTCACGCACGATATCAGCATAGGCGCGAATATTACTGGCAGAGGGCGTGTTACGAGCAAGCTCTGCCAAAAACGCCAGGCCGCCTACGGTATCCAAGTGATCACGCGCTTCCAGCGCTTCAGAAAGCGTCACCACATCCAGCGGCTGACCGGCTTCAGCCAGATGAATCATCACGTTGAACACCAAACGGTGCTCATAGCGGTAGAAGTCATCAGCGACCAACCGCTCTGAAACGTTATCCCAGGCCTGGTTGTCTAGCATGAGCCCGCCTAGTACCGACTGCTCCGCCTCTAATGAATGCGGCGGCAGTTTTAGCGCTGCCGTTTCTGTATCAGCAGAAGGCTGGTCCTGCATAGCGAGCTCCTTTAAACACTACTGCGTAGCCGGTGAAGATGCTTATCTTAGCCGCATGCGGTGCGACTACCAACATGATCAAGGCGTTGTCTTAAAATACCCAGCGGGGGATGGGCTGGATAGTTTTGGCAACGCCCAAAAAATAGCGAATATCCAGAACTAGCGGATACCCGGAAAAACAAAAGGCGCGGGAGAAACCCCGCGCCTTTTGAGGCAGCTGTATTAGCTGCCGTTAGTAACGACTTTACGTCGTTACTAACTTAACTACTCGCTCAATTACTCTGCAACTACCACTACGCGTACAACGGCATCCACTTCAGCGTGCAAGTGAAGAGTGATGTCGTATTCGCCAGTTTGACGAATTGGGCCATTTGGCATGCGGACTTCGCTTTTGGCAATATCGATGCCAGCAGAGGAAATCGCGTCGGCCAGGTCACGCGGACCAATAGAACCAAACAGCTTGCCTTCATCGCCTGCTTTGGAAACCAAAGACAGTTCGATGTCGTTTAGCTGCTCAGCGCGCGCTTCGGCTTCTGCCTTACGCTCAGCGGCTTGCGCTTCGAGCTCAGCACGCTGTGCTTCAAACGCTTCGATGTTGTCTTTGGTGGCCGGTACGGCTAAGCCGTAAGGCACCAAGTAGTTACGACCATAACCAGGCTTCACGGTGACCTTGTCACCCAGGCCGCCCAGCTTACCAATGTTGTCGAGCAGAATGACTTCCATCTCGTAAACCTCTTGTCAGTTGCTGCGGGCAAGGCGTGCGCGAACGTTCGCGAATGTATCAATCAGCCCCAACAGCAGCACAATGAGAATCGTGGGCCAGGTCGTGATCAGTAGCACATAAAATGCTACCAGCCACAGCCCGTTCATCCCCTTTATTCCAATAAACCCGTGCACTAACGCAACGCCAGCTACCAACAGCGGAATCCAACCAAGCATCGCCAGCGCATGAGCGCCTAGCAGCATACCTATCACCCCAATGACGACCAGCACGGCTAGCTCTTTAGGGGTCAAGCGCAGTGCGTGAAACTCTTCGCGAAAGCCACCTGGGTTGTACAACCCAGCTTGCCAACTCCGCGCAAGTGCCAAGCACACTATGGCTGCCAACAGCACCACAAGCCCGGTTACTCCACCCACCACCAGTGCGGCAATGGTTTGAGTATCGTAGCCTTGATTGGCAAATTCCGTGAGCATGCGATCCACTTCTTCTGAACCTTCTCGCAACTGCTCAAGCATTAGCTCAGTGCCACCTGGCGGACTGAAGATGCCGAGTTGAACCATGACGGCGGCGACCAACGTCCCCACAATCAAGGTTTCCCCCCAACGCATCCTCTCGCGCAGGATAACGGCCATCAGCGTAACCAGCAGTAAGCTGGCAAGCGGAATCACATCACCCTGAGCCCACCACCAACCGGCTGGTAGTGCTGCGGCGATGATGACCGGTAGCGCAGGGGCAAAACCTCTGCGCAGCGTCATCAACGCAGCGATGGCTGCTCCTAACCAGAACAGCCAAGGCACTAGCGTTGCCAAGGCCGCCCCGCCTGCAGCGTAAGGCGTGCCCCGCATTAGCCATCGGGCTAGTGCCAGCATCACGTTAAACGCTTACTGGTGGCTATCGGAGTAGGGCAGCAGTGCCAGATAACGCGAACGCTTGATAGCGGTCGCCAACTGACGCTGATAGCGTGCTTTGGTGCCGGTAATACGGCTTGGAACGATCTTGCCGGTTTCGGTGATGTAAGCCTTCAGCGTGTCCAGATCTTTGTAATCGATCTGCTTGATGCCTTCAGCGGTGAAGCGGCAAAACTTACGGCGACGGAAAAAACGTGCCATGGACTAGCTCCTTAAAACGTGCAGTGAATAAAATCAGGCAGTTTCTTCTTCTTCAGCGCGCGGTTTTTCTTCGCGACGCGGACGTTTTTCTTCTGCCGGTTTCATCATCGGGGAAGCTTCAGTAACAGCTTCTTTGCAGCGAACAACCAGGCTGCGGATAATGGCGTCGTTGTAACGGAAGATGTTCTCGATCTCGTCGAGAGTCTCGCCGCTACATTCAACGTTCATCAGCACGTAGTGGGCTTTGTGGATCTTGTTGATTGGGTAAGCCAAGTGACGACGGCCCCAATCTTCTAGACGATGCACAGTGCCGCTGTTTTCGGTAACGATGCTGGTGTAGCGCTCGACCATTGCCGGCACCTGCTCGCTTTGATCCGGGTGGACCATAAACACGATTTCGTAATGACGCATGGGATCTCCTTGCGGTTTGACAGCTTCCTTTGTGTGCCATTGCTTAACGCAATAAACGACGACAGGGAAGCAAGGAGTTAACTGAAGTGCTCCGCCACCGCGCTAGGCGGCCACAGGGGCATCAAACAGAACTTTTCATTTCAGCAAAAGCTAATACTTCAACGACAGCTAACACCCGCTTGCAGACAAACGGGCGCGTGTATCTTAGTAGCACGGCGGTTAACTTGCAAGCTGGCGCTGACGGACAGCCTCGAACAGGCAAATACCAGTAGCCACCGAGACATTAAGGCTAGAGACCTCCCCCGCCATGGGAAGCTTGGCAAGATTATCGCAGGCTTCGCGAGTCAAGCGCCGCATGCCCTTGCCTTCCGCCCCCATCACCAGCGCGGTGGGGCCGGTCATATCAATGTCAAAAACGCTGGCCTCAGCTTCACCAGCCGTACCGGTTATCCAGACACCGGCATCTTTTAGCTTGGCCAGGGTGCGAGCCAAGTTAGTCACTTGATAAACCGGCACCACTTCGGCGGCGCCACAAGCGACTTTACGCACCGTTGCATTGAGCGGTGCGGCTTTATCTTTCGCCACAATCACGCCGTGGGCACCGGCGGCATCCGCGCTACGCAGGCAGGCACCAAAGTTATGCACATCCGTCACGCCATCCAAAATCAGCAACAGCGGTGGTGTATTCGAGGGCCAGGCGCGTAGCTTAAGCCAGAGCGACTCTTCACCTTCAGGAGTTAACGGCGGACAAAACGCCACCACTCCCTGATGAGCCGCCCCCTGGGTTAGCTGATCAAGCAAATCCCGGGGCTGCTCTTTTACTCGAGCACCATGCGCCTGGGCCTGGGTAATCAGCTCTTTTAAGCGGCTCCCTGCCCCCTGCTGCACCCAAAGCTCTCGGGGCGCTTCGCCTCTGTCTAACAAGCTTTGCAATGCATGAACGCCATATACCTGATCCAAACCATCAGGGGTCTTGGGGCCCCGCCGTGAAGACGCCGACTTCATACTCAGCCCTTATTCGGTGATGGTTTGCGTGGGCCATTTCGCGTACGGCGTGGGCCGCGACGCGTAGCAGGCTTCTCGCTATTGGATGGTTTGTTACCAGATGCCTTAGCACCACCACCTTTAGCACCAGCGCCCCCTTCCCCACCGCGGCTCTTACGCGGCTGGCGGCGTGGGCGCGGCTTTTCATCACCCAGCCCAAAGTCAATCTTACGATCGTCCATATCGACACGCGCCACTTGGACGGTAAGACCATCGCCCAAACGGTAGGTCGTGCCGGTGCGCTCACCTTTAAGACGGTGCTTCTCAGCTTCGTAGTGGTAATAATCCGAAGGCAGCGACGTCACGTGAACCAAGCCTTCCACGAAGAACTCATCCAGACGCACAAACAGACCAAACTGAGTGACCGACGCGATGGTACCTTCGAACATCTCGCCAAGCTTGTCAGACATAAACTCACACTTCAGCCAACTCTCTACATCACGGGTGGCTTCATCGGCGCGACGTTCAGTCATTGAGCAGTGTTCACCCAGTTCAAGCATCTGCTCGAAGGTATACGGACACCACTTGCTGGGCGGCTCAACCGGCGCACCCTCCACGCGCAACACCGTGTTGGTCTGGCGCGGACCGCGGATCACCGAACGAATAGCACGGTGTACCAGCAGATCAGGATAGCGGCGAATCGGCGAAGTAAAATGAGCGTAGGCTTGATAAGCTAGGCCAAAGTGACCTTCATTCTGTGGCGAATAGACCGCCTGATTCATCGAACGCAGCATGACTGTTTGGATGATATCGAAGTCAGGGC
This sequence comes from Vreelandella glaciei, assembly GCF_013415125.1. GTDB lineage: Bacteria > Pseudomonadota > Gammaproteobacteria > Pseudomonadales > Halomonadaceae > Vreelandella > Vreelandella glaciei. The sequence continues at coordinate 60,998 of NZ_JACCDE010000010.1, forward strand.
GATCAGCAATCGCCTCACGCAGCGCCTGATAATCCTGTGGCGTCGGCATATCACCACCGCCAACAGAAAGCCCCAGCTCGTTTAAGAAGAGGCGCAGCTTGTCTAGGCGTTCTGGCGTTGGCCGCTCATGAATTCGGTAGAGCGCAGGCAAATCATGTTTATCCAGAAAGCGAGCAGTCGCCACGTTGGCGGCCAGCATGCACTCTTCAATAAGCTTATGAGCATTGTTACGGCTACGTGGAACGATTTTTTCGATTTTGCGCTCGTCGTTGAAGATGATCGCCGTTTCAGTAGTATCAAAATCAATTGCGCCACGCTCCGCACGTGCTTCGCGCAACAAGTAGTAAAGCTCTTCAAGATTTTTCAGCGGTTTCACTAGCTCGTTATGCTCGGCGCGTAGCGCCTCACCCTCTTCACTCTTCTCATCGAGAATCGCGGCCACCTTGTTGTAGGTAAGGCGGGCGTGGGAATTCATGACGGCTTCGTAGAAGCGGTAGCGGCTAATAGCACCGGTTTGCGAAATATTCATCTCGCACACCAGCACCAGGCGATCCACATGGGGGTTCAGCGAACAGAGCCCGTTAGACAGCAGTTCGGGCAGCATGGGAACGACTTGGCCAGGGAAATAGACAGAGTTACCCCGGGTGCGGCCTTCATTATCCAGCGGCGTGCCTGGGCGAACGTAGTGGGAAACATCCGCGATGGCGACAAGCAGCTTCCAACTACCCGATTTGGTTTTCCAGGCACACACCGCATCGTCAAAGTCTTTGGCGGACTCATCGTCGATGGTAACCAGCGGCACATCGCGCAGATCAACGCGGTGCTGCTTATCCTCTTCCAGCACTTCTGCTGAAATACCGGCGATCTGATCGAGCACTTCAGGCGGAAACTCTGCAGGAATATCGTAACTGCGAATCGCAATATCAATTTCCATACCAGGATCCATACGCTCCCCCAGCACTTCGACCACTTCGCCCACCGGCTGCACTCGGGTGGCCGGCTGCTGGACAATCTTGGCCGAGATCACCTGGCCATCTTTAGCGCCACCGCAGGCGCTATGCGGAATAATCACTTCCTGAGTAATACGCGGGTTTTCCGGTATTAGAATACCAAACTCAGGGGTATTGCTACGGTAAACACCGACGATAGTCTGGGTGTTACGCGCAATCACATCGGCAATGGTCGCTTCATCACGACCACGACGATCACGCCCGCTAACGCGTGCCAACACATGGTCGCCGTGAAAAACGCGCCGCATTTGACGAGGCGGCAGCACCAAATCAGGCTTTTTACCATCATCACGCAGCAGGAAACCAAAGCCATCACGATGGCCAAGCACTTTGCCTTTGACGAGATCGAGCTTGTCGATCAACGCATAGGCACCTCGGCGGTCGCGCAGCACTTGACCATCGCGCTCCATCGCCGCCAAACGGCGACGGACAGCTTCGATCAACTCTTCGTCTTCCAGACCCAGCAGGCGGCTCATATTTTCATGGGTAATCGGCTTGCCATAGCTTTCTAAGGCTGCAAGCAAATACTCCCTGCTTGGCGCCGGGTTGCCATATTTATGCGCCTCGCGCTCGGCGTGCGGATCATCACTTAACGTCCAGTACTTCATGCGATCAACATCCTTGATGGCGTCATTTGCGAGAGGCATAAAAAAGGCGCAAACGCGTTGCGTTGCGGGCTGGATATTTCAACGCTTGATAGGCTGAAATGAATAGGGTTTTGTTTAGTCATAGGCGCAGTATAGCGCTGCACGTTCAATCACCCAACCGTCTTAGACGTAGTTTATACAATTTGCTTTATAAAAAGCGCATAAGGGGTCTTGCATTTAACCATGACCCCGGTATTATACGCGCCACTTGCCCAGATGGCGGAATTGGTAGACGCGCTAGCTTCAGGTGCTAGTGTCCGTATGGACGTGGAGGTTCAAGTCCTCTTCTGGGCACCAAACTGCTTTTATGCTATCTATTGGTATAAGCAGTACGGTGTTAGCCAAGGCAAGGTTTGTGTTCGCCCAGGTGGCGGAATTGGTAGACGCGCTAGCTTCAGGTGCTAGTGTCTGTATGGACGTGGAGGTTCAAGTCCTCTCCTGGGCACCATACGAACACAAACGGTAAGTAGTTAATCCAAGCGTTAGATGATGCGCCCAGGTGGCGGAATTGGTAGACGCGCTAGCTTCAGGTGCTAGTGTCCGTATGGACGTGGAGGTTCAAGTCCTCTCCTGGGCACCATGATTTACATGGGCCATGTCCGCATCATTATTACTATCTCCCCTGATTATACTCCGTTCACTTTACCCCCCTTCTTCTTAGTATCCCCAGCTTATTGATATCGCCCCGGGCGCCTTGCCACTTCGTCAAGTGCCCATCCCTGTATACGCAACTCCCCTTCCAACACAGACTCTACTTCCGTCGCTAACTCTGGGAAGAAGTTAAGCCCTGTGCGCGCCTCAATCTCATCAATGGTCACCAAATAGTCATCCAGCGGCTCATTGCCTCGAACGTCTTGTGGCATGATGAACGACAACGCTAATGGTGCCTCGTTGTGCGGCGCCACTATAATCTTGTAAAAAGCCGAAGGCACTTCGACCAGCCCTACCCGGTTGAACACGTTATCCATAAAGTGTTCTGGGTAAATGGGGCCGGTAATCACCTGCAAGCGGTCAAAACGTGGCGCAAAGTGATCCATCACCGCTTCTTCTAACCGCTGCCAGAGCTGTCGGTTCAGATTGGGCCGTTGCGGAGTCATATTGCTCATTAGGAAGGTATCGACCTGAGCGCTGCGCCCATGCACCGCTGCAATGGCGTAGTTTGGCGCTAAATGGCCCCGGTCGTAGCCGCTACCGGCATAGCTGTCGGTGCCAACTGGCCATAGCGTGCGCCAATCGGCTTGAAAATTTGGCCGCGGGCCAATGCTCGAGTCCTGCACGGCTTCAACTTGATAACTTACCCATAGAGGATTGATTCGCACATCAGACCAGCCTACCAAGTAACCATCATTGCGCAGCACTCGGTGCATTGTGGTGGGGCGAAACTCCTCCCAAGTGGGCACCCCCATCCAGGTATAAGCATCTTTGTGCTGGCGCGCTTGAAATTCCCAAAGACCGGCACCTACAACAACATACAGCAAAACAATACCAAAGCGTCGACCCTGCCAACGCCAGTGCGAAACCAACTTCCCCAACAAACTTAACCCCTCCCAAACAAAAACATTTATCATGCAGTATAATTCACATAATTTTAGTTAATAGTTAGTTGTTCTGGATCCTGCAATTGTATCTGAAAGCTACCTTGATACTCACTTAGTTCACCGGTAACGCACGCTATATTACCAAGGAGATTGAGGGTAATTTTTGGCTCAAACTGAGAGCGATTGTCACCCCAGATCAACAGTGTCAACCTATCAGGGTCAGGAAAAACACTACCAACTTCAATCCAAGTTGGCTTTCCAGTGATATCGGGCCTGTAGTTAATACGTGTTATCGGCCCTTCAACTTTTATAGTTTGACCTAAATGACCCATTACTTCACTCCAATGAACTGCATCAGTACATATTTGTGGTGATGTAACAAAATATGAAAAGGCCAATTGCAACTGCGTCTGAAGCCATAGCGGGTTAAAAAAATAAACACAAGTCAAGAAACCTATCGCTAAAATTATCGGCAAACCAATCTTCTTAAGAGCCCTTATAAAAAAGTAATCTATTTTTTTTTCATCTTTTAGCTTTGAGTATCGTGCTATATCTTTTTGAGCTAAAGCAGATGGCAATGAGCCAATTTTTTGCTCATTTGAAAACGTTGAATATTGGTTAATATTTTTTTCAGTCAACAATACTGAAGCTTTATATTTTTCTTGCAAAGCATGAGCTTTCAGTAAAATCCTAGCTTCGGATCGTCCAGCCTCTTTTTGACGAAGTTTAGTAAGAAGTGCACTAATATTTTTACAACAACGGAGAGGTTCATTAACAACATCACGGTTAGCAAAGCGCAGTACATGCCAGCCCTGTGATGTTAAAGCTGTCTGTCGTCTTTGCCAATCCACGAACTCAGCGTGGGTCATCCCACCTCCAGTACCACGCTTGTCGTAACCATCGACTTCTATCGCGATACGAACCTCTTGACCTTCAGCAATTGTAAAATCACAGTAGCGCTGCTTACCATCGTCATCAATGAAGCCCGTCTGTGCTTGTAGGTAAGAAAAGTTTAGCTCTGCAATATTACTAAGCACATTATCAAAGAATAAGTGCTCAAACTGGCTATCGAGTAAGTCACTATTTTTCTGATACCACAGTTGAGGCGTCATCAAGGCATCCTACTTATAAGGCTTTTTTTCAATAAAAAAGCATTAGAAAAAACGATAAACATCACTAAAAATTGTGATACTTACTAACATTTTACCCCTATTAAGTAGTCATGTAAAAGTTATCGAGTTATTTATTCCATAGTTATTACACACATTTCTGACCACGTTTCAGAGCTTATCGAAGGAACGGCAGGCTGTCAGCGGTAACCATCGATATTTTATTTCACGCCAAAGAATTTCGATCAGGTTCAGCTCCTGTGAATAAGTCGACAGATATACCAGATGAATGCGCTGGAGCGGTGTATTCTGGTGTTGTCCAGCACAACGATAGCGAACGCGTCAGAATCTTTCTGGGCGGCGAACTGATCAAACGCTTCTATCACAATATCCGTCGTCACTGCCTCGGTGGTCATACGATGAAAAAAGTCAACTTTTCTGGAAAGAACCCCTAGTACGTTCAAGCTTTTGCTATGTGAGTAAGCGGTTATTCCCCATGGCTTGCTGATCGGACTCCAGGCATAAGGAAGTGATGATGATGGGTAGAAACCGGCTTCATCAAAGAAGTAGAGATTACACTCGCCGCTATCTTCCCACTCTTTCAAAACATTGATCAGACCTTGTGTATGACGGAAATCCGTTTCGTCACGCCTTGCCATCAATGAGCGTCGTACCCACTTACAGCTGTTACCGTTTTTTTAATGCACGGCGCAGCGTGTCCCGACTGACAATTTTGCCGGTCTGCTCCTGAAATTTCGCATGAAGGACGGGGATCTGCTGGGGATGCACTTCTACCAGTTGCTGTAACACCACAAAGTCGCTTTTATTGAACAGGTTGGGCCAGCCTTCGCGAGGCTTGTCATAAAGACCCTCAATACCCTCGGCTTCCCATTGGGTTAACCAAGTAGACACAGTATCTAGTTTCACCCCGGCAATGTCGCGAACCTAGTTAATCGTATGACCATTAAGGCTAAGCAGGATGGCGTGAGCGCGACGACTTAGCCCTCTTTTTTACCATACTGGTAGACCTCATTGAGCATATGCTGCTGCTCGGATGTCAAACAAAGCGTAGGTGTCGAGACCTGCTACGTCCCTCTTCGGTATTGAGCTTTATCCTTTATACGCCAAAATTTATACAGAGTCACATAACTGACTAATCATTCCACTACTAAAAACGCCCTTGGCGTTTTGACACATCTTCAAGTGCCCAACCCTGTAGTCGTAGCTCCCCTTCTAGTACAGACTCTACTTCCGTCGTTAACTCTGGAAAGAAGTTAAGCCCCGTGCGGGATTCAATTTCATCAATGGTCACTAAGTAGTCATCCAGCGGCTCATTACCACGGACATCCTGCGGCATGATGAACGCCAGCGCTAATGGTGCTTCACTATGCGGGGCGACAATGATCTTGTAAAACGCTTCGGGCACTTCAGCCAGTCCTACCCGATTAAAGACGTTATCCATAAAACGTTCAGGGAATACCGGGCCAGTAATTACCTGCAAGCGATCAAAGCGCGGTGCAAAGTGATCCATCACCACTTCTTCTAAACGCTGCCAGAGCTGACGATTTAGCTCAGGCTGCTGTGGGGTAATATTACTCATTAAAAAAGTATCTACTTGGGCACTTCGCCCATGTACAGCGGCAATCGCGTAATTGGGCGCCATGAGCCCCCGATCATAACCGCTACCGGCATAGCTGTCGGTGCCAACTAGCCATAGCGTGCGCCAATCCGCTTGAAAATTTGGCCGCGGGCCAATACTCGAGTCCTCCACTGCTTCAACCTGATAGCTTACCCACAGCGGATTGACCCGTACATCAGACCATCCCACCAAGTAACCATCATTGCGCAGCACTCGGTGCATCGTAGTGGGGTGGAACGCCTCCCAAGTGGGCACCCCCATCCAGGTGTAGGCATCTTTATGCTGGCGCTCCTGAAACTCCCACAGCCCTGTGCCTACCACAATAAACAGCACGGCGATGCCAAGGCGTCGACCTTGACGACGCCAGCTCGAAAGCGATATTCCCAACACTCTTACTCCCTGGCTAGCGCTTACGAGCGCCTATCGTTTTATGTCACTCTTATAATGAAAATAACTACAGCAAAGGCGATAAAGCTCTTCAGATTACCAGCCTAATGAAAACATCGTTTCGAGATCGTGGCGGGAGTGAACCTGCATGGCATTCAAGGTTTCTGTATCGCTAATCCCTTCCACGGCGTTCAAGCGCTCAGTCACCAATTCGGCCAAGCTTTCAAAATCACGGGTGCGGGCAATTGCCACCAAGTCGTAGCGGCCGCAGGTGGAGTACACCTCGCTAATGCCCTCTACATCGGCCAGACGCTCGGCCACGGCCTTGACCTGACCTTTATCGGTATTGATTAAAATGACTGCGTTTTGCATGGCGCGCCCCTTAAGAGAAAATGGTCATAAAAGTAGTATCAAAGCTGGGCAGAGTATAGCAGCGACGAGGAAGCGAGCGCAGCACCCGGCGACAGCGTGACCAATTGTCGCTATTCAAGCTGCACTATTCGCACAACCCTTATACATCCGCTAGCATGTAGTTGAAGTATAGGAATGAAAAAATATAGCTGGTTGGAAAATATAGCTGATTAAAAGATGCAGCGGAGAGCTCCGGCTAATAAGATGATGCGGAGCACAAAGAGGTGGATAACCACCCGATAACGTGACCAAACGTCAGACCGTGACGATAAGGAGAAATCATGGCTAATAAGAGCCGTCGTGACTTTATGCGCAACAGCATGTTGGGCCTTGCAGCCCTTCCACTGGGAGCGGGCATTCTTTCTAAAACTGCTTTCGCCCAAGAGCTGCCGCGCCTTGATCCTTCCGCAAGCAACGCCCAAGCGCTTAACTATGTAGAAGACGCCAGTGAAGCCAGCGATCACCCCGCTTATGAAGAGGGCGAACGCTGCGATAACTGCATGTTCTTCAATGCAGATACTGAGGGTTGTCAGCTATTTCCGGAAAATAGCGTAGCACCCGCTGGCTGGTGCCAATCCTGGACTGCTCAAGCTTAAGCATTTAAAACCTGATAGTCGTATAAGCACCTCTACCCCGCCATTTGAGCGGGGTAGTTTTGTTTTAAGCACACTCGCAGTTAAGAAGCTGGGCTTTCATCCTCTACCGGCCAATGAAAACGCCGCGTTACCCGTCCCTCTTCCAAAGAGACAAGATGAACAGGGAAGCCCCATAGCTGCTGAAGATGGCGAATCACCGGATAAACACTGCGGCCTAGGGGGCGGCGGCTATCCTGGACGTGATGAAGTGTTAGCGAACGATCCCCACGAATGGCCGCTTCGACCACTTGAATATTGGGTTCGCGGACAGAGAGCGCGTACTGGGTCGCAAGCGCTTCCCGAACCTGGCGGTAGCCCTGTTCATTATGAATTGCTGCGACTTCAAGGGTCTCCACCTGATCGTCATCCACCACCAAAAACAGCTTATGGTCGCGCATTACTTTCGGCGATAAAAACTGCTGGATAAACGACTCATCCTTGAAGTTGCGCATCGCAAACTCCAGCGTTTCCCGCCATGGAGTGCCTGCAATATCAGGGAACCACTCGCGATCCTCATCGGTGGGTGCTTCGCAGATCCGTTTAATATCCATAAAGATTGCAAAGCCAAGGGCATAGGGGTTAATCCCACTGAAGTGAGGATGATCAAACGCTGGCTGGTTAATGACCGCCGCATGAGACTGGAGAAACTCCAGCATTAATCCCTCATCGACATTGCCATCATCGTAGAGCCGGTTCATCAGCGTGTAGTGCCAAAAGCACGCCCAGCCCTCATTCATGACCTGTGTTTGCCGTTGAGGGTAAAAATATTGCGCAAGCTTGCGCACAATGCGCACGATTTCACGCTGCCAGGGCGCCAAAAGCGGGGCGTTTTTCTCAATAAAGTAGAGCAGGTTCTCCTGGGGTTCCGAAGGGTAGCGCCCGCCACTATGCAGCCCGAGCGGATCATCCTCTTCGGGTAATAAACTGCCTGGTAGCCGTTCGCCGTGCTCAGCGTTATCGGGAATCGTACGCCACAGCAAGTTTACCTGGGTTTGCAGGTAGCTTTCGCGCTCATCCTGGCGCTTCGCTTCCTCTTCGGCAGAAATCGGCGAGGGGCGTTTATAACGGTCGACACCGTAGTTTTGCAGTGCATGGCAGGCATCTAGCAGCTGCTCAACGGCCTGCACACCGTGGCGCTCTTCACACTTGGCAATATACTGTCGCGCGAACACTAGGTAATCAACAATTGAAGAGGCGTCGGTCCAGGTGCGGAATAGATAGTTACCCTTAAAAAAAGAGTTGTGACCATAGCAGGCGTGGGCCATCACCAGCACCTGCATCATCAGCGTATTCTCCTCCATCAAGTAGGCGATGCAGGGGTCAGAATTAATCACTAGCTCATAGGCCAGGCCCATTTGGCCACGTTTATAAGCCTGCTCAACGGCCAGGAATTGCTTGCCAAACGACCAGTGATGATAGCCCACCGGCATGCCGACACTGGCGTAGGCGTCCATCATTTGCTCGGTTGTGATGACTTCTATCTGGTTGGGATAGGTGTCCAACCGATACTCATCGGCGAGTCTGGCCAGCTCCGCATCAAAACGCTCCAGCACGCTGAAGTTCCAATCAGAGCCGGTGGCAATCGGCTTACGCTTGCGGGTCGCACTCATAGCCCACTCCTCTGTACACGGTCACTAACCTGTATATAAGGTCACTGGGACTGGCTTAAGCGACGCTTAAACAGTTCACGAAAGACCGGATAAATATCGCCCGCCTCCACGATTTGGCGCATGGCAAAGCGTTCGGGGAACTCTTTCACCACGCTTTCATACTCCTGCCACAGCGACTGATGGTCGTGGGGCGTGATTTCCACGTAGGCGTAGTACTGCAGCTGCGGCATAAGCTGTTTGACCAGTAAGTCGCGGCAGATATTCGAGTCATCGTCCCAGTTGTCGCCATCAGATGCCTGGGCCACATACAGATTCCATTGGCCAACGGGATAGCGCTTTTCGATGATTTTATTCACCAGATTCAGCGCACTGGAAACTATCGTGCCGCCGGTTTCCCTTGAGTAGAAAAACTCCTCCTCGCTAACCTCGCGGGCGGCCGTATGGTGTCGAACAAACACCAACTCGACTTTCTTGTAGTGCTTCTCCAAGAACAGATAGAGCAGCAGGAAAAACCGCTTGGCGATGTCTTTATGGTTTTGGGTCATTGAGCCGGAGACATCCATGACGCAAAACATCACTGCTTGATTGGAGGGCTGCGGCTGGGCGCTTAGTTGGTGGTAGCGCAGGTCGTAGGTGTCAATAAACGGCACCCCGGCGATGCGCTTCTCCAGGCGCTCAATTTCGGCTTTCAGCTCAGTGATGCGGGCAGGGTTGCGCAGCACTGGGTCTTTGCGCTCTTCGGCCTCCAGCGCTTCCTGCGCCTCTTTTAGCGCCCGCTTAATCGGCGCGCGCATGGCAATGCGCCGGGCATAGGCCTCACGCATCGAGCGGGTAATGCTAATTCGAGAGGGTACGCCATCGCGGGAGAGCCCCGCCCGCACCATCTTGACCTCTTCCAGCGATTTTAGCGGCTTGCGCTGCAGATGGGGTAGCTCCAGACCGTCGAATACAAACTCCAAAAACTCTTCGCGGCTAAGCGTAAAGGCGAACTCATCAACGCCTTCGCCCTGATTGGAGGCGCCGCCCTCGCCTGCGCCACTGCCGCCGCCCTGGCCGCTAGGGCGGCGGATTTTATCACCGGCGACAAACTCTTTGTTGCCCGGCGAGACAATATTGCGTGCCCCGCCGGGGCCATGTTGAAACACTGGCTCAGAGATATCCTTAGCCGGTATCGAGATTTTCTCACCGCGCTCCATATCGGTAATCGAGCGGCGGTTAACGGCCTCCTCAACAGAGCGCTTGATATGCTTCCGATAGCGCTCTAAAAAGCGCTGACGATTTACCGCGCTCTTATGCTTAGCGTTAGGCCTGCGATCAATAAAGTAGGTCATACGACCTCCTTAGCTCTTGTCTTAAACGCGGGCCGCTACTGAGACTTGCGCACGCGCAGGTACCATTCGGAAAGTAGCCGAACCTGCTTCTCGGTGTAGCCGCGATCGACCATCCGCGCCACAAAGTCTTCGTGCTTTTTCTGATCCGACCGCGACGCCTTGGCATTAAACGAAATCACCGGCAACAGCTCTTCGGTATTGGCGAACATCTTGTGCTCGATAACGCCTTTGAGCTTTTCATAGGACTGCCAGCTGGGGTTCATACCGTTGTTTTGCGCCCGCGCCCGCAATACAAAGTTGACCACCTCGTGACGGAAATCTTTGGGGTTCGAGATACCCGCGGGTTTCTCGATTTTCTCCAGTTCTTCGTTTAACGACTGGCGGTTTAGCAGCTCGCCGGTTTCGTGGTCGCGGTACTCCTGATCCTGTATCCAGAAATCAGCGTAGGTCACATAGCGGTCGAAGATGTTTTGACCATATTCGCTGTAGGATTCGAGGTAAGCGGTTTGAATTTCCTTACCAATAAAGTCCACGTAGCGGGGCGCCATATACTCTTTGATGAAGCCCAAGTAGCGTTCAAACACTTCTGAGGGCAGCTGTTCACGCTCCAGTGCCTGCTCCAGCACATAAAGTAGATGCACCGGGTTGGCGGCCACTTCGGTGCTATCAAAGTTGAACACTTTGGAAAGAATCTTGAAGGCAAAACGGGTGGAGAGCCCTTGCATACCTTCATCAACCCCCGCCGCATCGCGATACTCCTGAATCGACTTGGCACGCGGGTCGGTGTCTTTCAGGTTTTCACCGTCGTACACGCGCATCTTGGAATAGATATTGGAGTTTTCTGGCGCTTTAAGCCGTGACAGCACCGAGAACTGCGCCAGCATGCGCAGCGTATCCGGCGCGCAGGGCGCGGCGTTTAGTGAAGAGTCCTCTAGTAGTTTTTGATAAATTTTGATCTCTTCGGAGACCCGCAGACAGTAAGGCACCTTGACGATATAGACCCGGTCAAGAAATGCCTCGTTATTGCGGTTATTGCGAAATGCCTGCCATTCGGACTCGTTAGAGTGCGCCAGGATCACCCCATCAAAGGGTATTGCTCCCATGCCTTCGGTGGGGTTGTAGTTGCCCTCCTGCGTCGCGGTGAGCAGTGGATGCAGCACCTTGATCGGCGCCTTGAACATCTCCACAAACTCCATCAACCCCTGGTTGGCACGGCATAAGCCACCAGAGAAGCTGTAGGCATCTGGGTCGTCCTGGGAGTAAAGCTCCAACTGGCGGATATCGACCTTACCCACCAGCGAGGAGATATCCTGGTTGTTCTCATCGCCCGGCTCGGTTTTCGAAATGGCAATTTGATTCAACCGTGAGGGGTACAAACGCACCACCCTAAACTGGGAAATATCACCGCCATACTCTTTGAGCCGCTTCGCCGCCCAGGGCGACATCACACTGCGCAGATAACGCTGAGGAATACCGTACTCTTTCTCTAACAGCTCGCCATCCTCCTCGGGAGAGAATAAACCAAGTGGCGACTCATAAACTGGCGAGCCCTTAATGGCATAGAACGGGATGCGTTCCATCAGTAACTTCAAGCGCTCTGCCAGTGATGACTTACCGCCACCCACTGGCCCCAGCAGGTAGAGGATCTGCTTGCGCTCTTCAAGCCCTTGGGCAGCATGGCGGAAGTAGGCAACGATTTGCTCGATAGCCTCCTCCATACCGTGGAACTCTGCAAAGGCAGGGTAGCGGCGAATCACTTTGTTGGAAAAAATGCGTGACAGACGCGGGTCTTTCGCCGTGTCGATCACTTCAGGCTCGCCTATGGCTTCCAGCATGCGCTCGGCGGCGCTGGCATAAACCTTCGAGTCACGGCGACAAAGCGCCAAGTACTCCTCAAGGCTCATGTCTTCTTGCTGAACGCGGGCAAATCGGTCTTGAACGTGATCAAAGATACTCATGGAATTCTCCTGTGGCCTAACCCCAGGCAGACACCGCCAAACCAAGTGTTTCGCAACGGTGTGCCAAACGAGGTGTCGCTTTTTTTAGCGTAGTCAGCATTAGCAAAAAGTGATGACTAAAACCTTCAACGCAGCGGCGATACAGTTAAGAGAATTATTCAAGGGATTAGTTGCGTTAAATAAAGCAACTGGCTACGAAAGGGAGCGCACTAGAGCAGTTACGCCGCTGCCAGGGCAGCGACGTAACTAGATTGCAGGTGCTAAACAGCGGCAAAAGAGGTGCTGTTTTCGCGCTTAACGCTCAAGCACGGCACGAATATCGGCTAATAACTCATCAAGTAATTCAACGGTGGTGTTCCAGGCACATACAAATCGGGCACCGCCAGCGCCAATAAAAGTATAGAAGGTCCAGCCTTTGGCTTTCAACGCTTCAATTGCCGGGAGTGGCAATTCAACGAAAACGCTGTTGGCCTGGGTAGGGAACATCAGTGAGACACCCGGTAATGCCTGCAGGCCTTCTGAGAGGTAACTCGCCATGGCATTGGCGTGTTGGGCATTGGTTAACCAGGCGCCGCTTTCTAATAACCCTAACCACGGCGCTGAGATAAAGCGCATTTTCGATGCCAACTGGCCTGCTTGCTTGCAGCGGTAGGAGAAATCTTCGGCTAACTCACGGTTAAAAAACAGGATCGCTTCACCAAACGCAAGGCCGTTCTTGGTGCCTGAAAAACATAGCGCATCCACACCCACCTGCCAGGTCAGTTCAGCGGGAGTGGCATTTAGGCTTGCACAGGCGTTGGCAAAGCGAGCACCGTCCATATGCAACCGCAGGTCATGTTTATCAGCAATGGCGCGAATCGCCATCAGCTCTTCGCGGGAATAAAGCGTGCCCACTTCGGTCGCTTGGGTCAGCGAGACCACTTTGGGTTTGGGGTAGTGAATATCGCTGCGCTTGGTGACCAGCGCCTCGATACCTTCCGGGGTAAGCTTGCCATTGGCGCCGGGTGAGGTAAGCAGCTTCGCGCCGTTGGAGAAGAACTCAGGACCACCACATTCGTCGGTTTCGATATGCGCCAGCTCATGACAAATAACGCTGTGGTAGCTACGTCCCATCGCTGAAAGGGCCAGTGAGTTAGCAGCGGTGCCGTTGAAAACGAAGAAGACGTCACAGTCATAGTCAAACATTTCGCGGAAGCGATCTGCGGCACGGGCCGTCCAGGTATCGTTACCGTAAGCCAAATCATCGCTGCGGTTGGCTTCTAAAAGATATTCCATCGCCTCCGGGCAAATACCGGAGGTGTTATCACTGGCTAAAAAACGCGGGCTACACTCCGAGGTCATGACAGTTGTCCTTATATCTGGCGATCTTACGGCACAGGCTGGGTGCCACCAGTGCCTTTAATGCCTAGCTATGCTTAATAGCCAGGCCAAGAAATCCCTTAATAACAGGACATTCAGTCTATCGCCATTAATGGGTAAACGTCACCCGCTCTACTAGCTTGTCTAGAACTATATCAAATACATCGGTGTCGAGAGCAGACTTCCGAGAGGACGCTGTAAACCCATCCATGGGCGCTACTTTCGCCATCTGACCGCCATGGATGGCGGAAATGCCGTCATTGTCAGGAACATTTTCCGGCCATGGCGAAAGACTCTCTCTTCAACCCGCCCTCACACCTAGTGAAAGTTTTGACCCGATTACAGGATAGCGGCCAGACGTGTGCCCTGCTCAATCGCCCGTTTGGCATCCAGTTCGCTGGCTTCATCGGCACCGCCAATAATGTGCACCGCTACTTTTGCCTGCTCCAGCGGCGCCAGTAACTCCCGCACCGACTCTTGCCCGGCGCACACCACCACGCTGTCTACCGCCAACACTTGATCAACGCCCTCGCGGCGAATATGCAGCCCTTGGTCGTCGATTTTGAGGTACTCGCAGCCCGTTAGCGTGGTGACCCCACGGGCTTTAAGCGAGGCGCGGTGCACCCAGCCCGTGGTTTTACCCAGGTTTTTACCCGGTTTGGAGCTTTTACGCTGCAGCATCACGATCTCGCGGGGAACGTCTGGCGGTGTCGGTGTTTTTAAACCGCCGCGTTCGCCCACTGCTAAATCAACGCCCCATTCGTCGCACCAGTCAGCAATATCCAACGCGGGGTGTCCTTGGTGTGTCAGCAGCTCAGAGACATCAAACCCAATCCCCCCCGCGCCGATCACGGCTACTTTACGCCCGACCCGCTCGGGCGACTCAATCGCCTCGGCGTAGCTCAGTACCTTTGAATGGTCGTGGCCCGGCAGGCTTAGTTCGCGGGGTCGAACGCCGGTGGATAGCACCACTTCATCAAAATCGGCAAGCATTTCTGCGGTTGCCGTGGTGTTCAAGCGCACCTCTACCGAATACTTTTCTAGCATCACGCGGTAGTAGCGCAAGGTTTCGTTGAACTCTTCTTTGCCAGGAATTCTACGTGCGTAGTTAAACTGCCCGCCGAGCTCACTGCGCTGTTCAAACAGCACCACGTTATGCCCGCGGCTGGCCGCCGTCACAGCCGTTGCCAGCCCCGCCGGGCCGCCGCCAACCACCGCGACTCGTTTACTCGTTTGCGCAGGCTCTATTACCAGCTCGGTTTCATGACAGGCGCAGGGATTAACCAAACAGGAGGTCAGCTTGCCGGCAAAGGTGTGATCCAGGCAAGCCTGGTTACAGGCAATGCAGGTATTGATCTCGTCTGCTAAGCCTTCCTGGGCTTTACGCACCCAGGCGGGATCAGCCAGAAAAGGCCGCGCCATGGAAACCATGTCGGCGTGGCCCTCTGCCAGCACCCGCTCGGCGACCTCGGGCATGTTGATGCGGTTAGTGGTGATCAATGGAATCGAGAGCGCCGACTTGATGCGCTTAGTCACCTCGGTAAAGGCCGCTCGTGGCACGCTAGTCACAATCGTGGGTACCCGCGCTTCGTGCCAGCCGATACCAGTATTAATGACATTAGCGCCAGCAGCTTCAATCGCTTGCCCAAGCGTAACCACCTCTTCCCAGGTACTGCCCTCTTCAACTAGATCAATCATCGAGAGTCGGAAGATAATCACGAAACGCTCACCTACTGCCTCGCGTACACGACGCACAATCTCCACGGCAAAGCGCATGCGGTTTTCAAACGCCCCGCCCCACTCGTCCTCGCGCTGATTGGTGCGTTGGCAAATAAACTGATTAATCAGATAGCCTTCAGACCCCATCACCTCCACGCCGTCATAGCCTGCCTGCTGGGCCAGAATCGCGCAGCGCACGTAGTCGGCAATTTGCTGCTCCACCTCGTCGCTACTTAGCGCCCGTGGCATAAACGGATTGATCGGGGCCTGTATCGCCGAAGGTGCTACGAGATCCGGTGAGTAGGCGTAGCGTCCGGCGTGCAGAATCTGCATGCATAGGTGGCCGCCTTCAGCGTGCACCGCATCAACCACTTGGCGGTGCTCCGACAGTTGCGCTTCGCCAACAAGCGCGTTGGCCCCCTGAAAAACCGCGCCTTCTGCATTGGGGGCGATACCGCCAGTGACAATCAGGCTAACCCCCTCCCGCGCCCGCTCGGCATAGAAGGCGGCTAGCCGTTCAAAGCCATTCGGCGCCTCTTCCAAATTGGTGTGCATCGAGCCCATTAAGACGCGGTTAGGCAGCGTCAAATGACCAATCGTTAGCGGTCGGAAAAGATGCGGATAGGCGGGCGTCTGGGTCATCACGGGTCTCCTGAATCTTATTAGTAGCGTTGCAAGGCAAATTCAAACAAGCGTATGACATCCTGAGCATCACGTATAGCCCTTAGATCTAGCCCTTCAATCTAGTCCTTCAATCTAGTCCCTCGATCTTTTACCAACCGCTTGCCCAACGCGCGAATCCGCGTCACATTACCCGGCTAACGATAAGGAACAGTTGCTATGCCCTTAATTTACTTTTTGCCGCCGCTCGCCACTGTATTGATATGGTCGGGCAATATGACCATTAATCAGCTTAGCGTAGGCGCCATTGCGCCCAGTAGTATCGCCTTTTTACGCTGGTTATTAGCACTCGCGGTGATGACGCCTTTTGTGCTGCCTGCGGTGTTGCGTCACCGTGACGAGATTCGTCGCCAATGGCCGAAGCTTGCGCTACTCGGGTTACTCGGCATGGGCCTATGGCAGGGGCTTGCCTATGTGGCGGCAGAAACCACCACCGCCACCAATATGGGCATTCTTGCCGCCATGGTGCCGTTGCTAACGGTGCTGCTTAGCGCGCTTATTCTCCGCGAACCACCGACTTTAGGCGGTATTTTGGGCGGGGTGCTGGCGTTTGTGGGCGTCACCGTATTGCTAGGGCGTGGCAATCCGCTTTCGCTACTGCAACTCCAGGTCGCCCTGGGCGATGCACTGATGGTGGTCGCAGCCACCTGCTACGCGCTATATGGCGTGATGCTCAAGCGCTGGTCAATGAACTTACCGCCTTGGGTCATGCTCTACGCCCAAGTCTGTTTCGCCGTCCTATTCTTGTTGCCGCCCTATTTAATGGGGCCAATGACGCCGATTGATGGGCAGAATATCGGCTTGATTCTCTATGCAGGTATTCCCGCCTCAGTCATCACTACGTTTCTATGGATGCGGGCGGTACGTCAAATCGGTGCCAATCAATCGAGTATTTTTATCAACCTGATGCCGCTATTTAGCGCAGTCATTGCCATGATCTTTTTAGGTGAGCGAGTGGCTGGTTTCCACTTTGCAGGCGGGCTACTCATCCTTGCCGGGGTGATCATGGCGCAAACACTGACACGGCCGTTAACCCGCGAGTTAACACCAGATAAGCCGAGCAACGCCCAATAATGCTAGAATGGGCGTTTACTTCTGACGCTGGGAAGCCCTGATATGTCCCTGGAAGAACTGCATCTTAATCTGCGCAACCTAATGAGCGATGACTACGATCAGCTCAAGGCATTGATGGACGCTGTCTATCACGATATCGGTGGAGCTTGGCCAAAGCGCACGATCGACAAATTAATTCAGGAATTCCCTGATGGCCAAATCGCCATTGAGGACGATGGACTGCTGGTGGGCGTGGCGCTCACCGTACAGGTGGATTACGACGAATTTTCCAACCCGCATAAATACGATGACCTGATCGGCCACCGCGAGATCATCCTCAATGATGAGGACGGCGACGCCATGTACGGCTTGGATGTGTTAATTCACCCAGACTACCGTGGTTATCGCTTGGGCCGCCGCCTTTACGAAGCGCGTAAAGAGCTGTGCCGCTCCATGAACCTGCGCGCGATACTGGCCGGTGGGCGAATTCCCGAGTATCACCAGCACGCTGATGAACTCACGCCCGCTCAGTACATTGATAAAGTCTCGCGCAAAGAGATCTACGATCCGATTCTCTCTTTCCAGCAGGCTAATGACTTCCAGGTCAAGCGCCTGCTGCGTAAGTACCTGCCGGAAGATGAGCAGTCGCGGGGTTACGCTACCCTGCTAGAGTGGAACAACATTCTGTTTGAGCCTGCTGCCAGTGTGCTCGACAACAAGCCTACCCAAGTACGGGTAGGTGCTGTGCAGTGGCAAATGCGTGAGTTCTCCTCAGTGGAAGCCGCGCTTCAGCAGATTGAGTACTTTGTTGATGCGCTGTCTGACTACCAGAGCGATTTCGCGGTATTCCCAGAACTGTTTTATGCCCCCTTGATGGGCCTTCAAGACCGCGCCGCCCAGCAGGATCAAATGGGCGCCATTCGCTTTTTGGCAGGTTTCACCGAGCGCTTTAAAGCGGAACTCTCGCGCATGGCGGTCTCCTACAACATCAACATTGTCGGCGGTTCGATGATTGAGGTCGGTGAGGATGACCGCCTCTACAACATCGCGTACCTGTTCCACCGCGACGGCAGCGTTGAGCGCCAGGCCAAGTTGCATATAACACCTCAAGAGCGCCGCGATTGGGTCATTGAGGGTGGCGATGAGCTGCAGGTGTTCGATACCGACGCTGGGCGAGTGGGCATCCTGATCTGCTATGACGTGGAATTCCCAGAGCTTGGTCGTCTGCTGGCCGACCAGGACATGGACATCCTGTTCGTACCCTTCTGGACCGATACCAAAAACGGCTACCTGCGCGTGCGCCACTGCGCTCAGGCGCGGGCAATTGAAAACGAGTGCTACGTGGTGCTGTGCGGCAGCGTCGGCAACTTGCCCTCGATTGAAAACCTGGATATCCAGTACGCGCAATCCGCGGTGTTCTCACCTTCTGATTTCGCTTTCCCCCACGATGCGGTGCTGGCGGAAACCACGCCTAACACCGAGATGATCTTCTTCTCAGACTTGGATCTCACTCGCCTAACGGTAGTACGTGCCGAAGGTTCGGTGACCAACCTTAAAGACCGCCGCAAGGATCTGTTTGACCTACGCTGGCGCGACTGGTCGTGGAAATCGGGTGCTAATTTGGAGGATTGAAGCGCTCAATGTAAGTAGTGAGGTGTAACGCGCTTCACGCACAAGACAAGGCCGCCCCAAATGGGCGGCTTTGGTTTGGCAGAGGAGGTGGGTAATTACATAACTTTGAACAAAACAAATATCGTGATTAAAAAGATAATAACTCCGCCGATCATTTTGCCTACATTATCGGCGCCTTGGTTGCGTCGCTCAGTATCCTCAAGAATCTTTTGGGTATTTGCTTCCACCTCAGCATTCAATGCATCGCTCTCTTGGGCGTAAATCTCAAAAAAGCGCATCTCCTCCTCAATAGTCATGCCTGAAGTATGCTGCTCGACCAAAATATCTTGCTGATCTAATGAAAATTGATGGGCATTTTCGCCTCGCTTAATCGCTTCAACGAGCTCTTCATGATTTTTCTTCACAAGCTCCCTTACGGAGATCGCTCAGTCATCCTTCCCCCTTGTTATTCAAGCGCCTTATGCAAAGCTTCAGTCATTGAAAGCATCTTTCGCACATGGCTCGCATTTATTGGCTTTTCTAGCTTGTAGTCAGCATCAATCCTACACCGCCTAAGGGTATGCATCATATTTCCAGCCGTTTGATGATTGTTGCTTCCTTGTAGCGCCTTTATGACGCCCTCATGGGTATTGCCTGGGCTATGAAGTTTTTCAGATTTTCAGTGATCAAAAGCAATATAAAATACTGAATAATATGAACGACTTACAGCCGTTCTATACGCGACTTCTGTGTTATTCTTATCATAGATCTGCTTGGATAGGTCGAGTAGATTGCGTGGCGTCATGATTGCGGGATGTCCTCGTACAGCTGAGGGTCAACCATAAAGCCGTGAGCCAGGGCTGACGAGTATTTCATCTTGTCGATTGAGGCAATTGCCAGCAATATTTCTCCAAACTCTTCGGGCTCGGCTGGCAGATAGAAATCAACTACCGCCATATCCTCGGAATCCTCTACTGAATGCCACATCGCTAGCGGCTTATTTTTCCCGACCAGCCACGGCTTAACCGCTTGAGCGCACTCTTCAACGTAGCCCTTCACATGACCTTCATCGATAGAGAACTTGTTTAACAATCTAAACAGGGCGGCACTGCCGTGAAACTCTTTAATCACGTCATCGACGCCAGAGGCTTTGTTCATTATTTCCTCCGCGTATTTCGCTGAGAACGTTGAAAAAGCCAACTTCAACGCAATGCCGGCATCGCCCATGGCTATTAGTGTTTTGACTGGAATGCTAGATAAAGCTATTGAGGCATCCATAAAACGGTTTGCTACGTTATAAGCACATGCCGCATCGAGATTGTCTTTATGAGTTTTCAATGGCAGCGGGATAAGTCTAGCCTGGGCCTCGGCTTCGTCCTGATCCCCTATGGCTGCGTAGAGCATGGCAAAGCACACCTGCCTCTGGACTTCGCTAGGAATTTTGGAAATTTCTTCAAAAGCACGCTTGAACTCAAAATTTGAGTAGTTTCCATCCGAATAAATGATTTTATTCAGCAGCCTGCTTGCTGCATCACTATTAGTGATTGGCTTCATTCAGCTCCCCAGCGATGAATTATATTTCGTCAGGATAGCGTGAAGAGGGAGAGAGGCGCTAGCTTGTTAGTTTTTAGATAGCCCCCCAGCGCGTAGGGCCTAGGGGCTTTACCTGGGACTGATAGCCCAATTTCGACACTGTTTGTACAATGCCGATTTTCGGAAGGTCTGATGACATTTACATTTTATTTGCTGCTGGATGCGCCTGCAAATTGCCAACCCTTTCATCGGTACAAATTTTAGTATGGGGTTCAATGGTCATTGAAGAAGATGCGACACGTTAAATATTAGCCCTCGACTTTAGAGCAGCGCTCTAATTTCATCGCTATGCTTTCGCTCTTGAAGGAAACTTTAGCGCGGAAATTAATGATCAGGCTATTTAGCCTTAGCCGAATCGCCCGACTGGTACTCGGCTGACTTGACAGTTCGGCCCCTTAAACGGTCGCGCCTTCGGAAGGTTTGATGACCTCCATCCCCTATAGGTCAGTAAGGATAAGGATGGCCGACCCTCTGTAGAGGGATCAGCTGATGGATATAATAGCTATGTTGACCCTTGTGGTTGCCTGCGTGCATATGTAGCAAGTAAATGACCCCGTCCAGTTCGCTGGACGGGGTTTTAATGCGTAGGTCAAAATCTCATTTTGATGTCTAGCAGCTCACTTACCCATCTTCTAAGCAGTCTTCACACAAGGCTTGGCCGCCTAGGTATTCTATAGAGGGCTTCTCGCCGCAAAAGTCACACTCTTTTTCCTCCGGCGCCTCAAGTTCGTCGTTTGCCAGACTAGTAGCATCAAATTTGGGCATATTATTCCCCTGCTTATTAGTTTTCTAATCGTAGCGCGGATCAGCATCATGGGGTAGGGCACCCAATTGGCGAGGCTTTTTTCCAGGCAATAAAAAAGCCCGCATATGCGGGCTTCTGTAGATCCATTCTGCTCAGCTGGCTTTTTTCAAAACCTGTACAGAGGATGGGAATCGGTTTGCTGCCAGCATGCTGAGATGTTTAACGTCATCTCCAAGCTCTACTAGCTGCTTATAAATTTGTTTTTTTACGTCTTTTTCGACATCAATCATTAATTGGTTCATTTGGGCACCTCACTGGCGGAAGCTAGGAGCTCCCTACACGCGATAGATTGTTGGCTTGCCGAATGGTTCCTTTTCAGCGCCAATCCTTTGTGTTTTTTTAAGGCATATGCTTAACATATGCCTTGCCTCATAATTACACACAATCTGTTAAACAGCTAGATTTTTGAGAATTCAGCCCAATTGCCGTAGACATTGGTGGCTACATTGAGCTGCTCCAGTATGTCAGGGTCTAATGATGCCCATGTTTTTTGAAATAAGCCTAGAGTCACGCTTCCTGATGCATAAAATTTAACTTTTGTTGCGTTCTCGTGGCTTTGCAAGATGTTCATGCCGTGCGTTATGACCTTTGCTATAACTGCGGCGAAACGGTCGCGTGCGGAAAAGAATTCATCCGCTTTTATGCCGCTTAGGTCAATCTGCGGGGCCACCACCATGCTTAAGATTTTAAAATAGCCTTTTGGGGTGCCGAGGTGAATCCCGACTTGATCGAATATCGCATGAATTCGGCCCTCAGAGCAGAACACACCGTAAACCTCTGCCTGCGTGTTGGCTGAGCCGTTCTCTACATCCTCTGCCCATGAAACTGCTTGCTTGAATGAGCTAATGGGTAATTCATCGTTTGCTTCTGCTGCCGGTATCCAATCATCTTTCAATAGCTGGATATCATCGGAATTAAGCATTTTAACTTCGTATACCATTTCTGACCCCGTATGAGACTGCCACCTCTGCCTGGGTGGCTATGGCAAACAGGTTACAGCGAACAGCAAGGGTTACGCCACCTCTATGAGCATGAATCAGGCTAGGCGGCGAGAGGGGTTATGCGGGGTTGGCGGGTTAGGCCTGGACTGACACATTAGGCAGTGACATTTGCAGCTGCTCGAGCCAGTAGCGTGCTCGCGCTTAAAGCAAGTTTTTTTGCCAGCGGTGATTCGCCAACTCACGTCCAGCCATGCTGCCTTTGGATATCTGACTATCTAACTGTGGACTGCCCTGTGTTCTCCGAACACTTCTAGCCTATTATTTTTGGGGTGCAGTTCAATTTTCGGGGTGGCGTTGTTGTTTCTAAAAGTGCTAGAGGTGCTAAAAGCTTAGTCAGGCCAAACAAGGTGCGCTGGCACGCGGCCTTTGGCGTCGAATAGAACCCCCTCATCACGCAACTTACGATGCTGGCGTTCAGCGCCACCGTGATCGGCAAGCTTCAACGACGATGCAATCACGCGATGCCAAGGCAACTGGTGGCCATCCGGCAGGTGGCGCATCGCCGAACCTACCATGCGTGGGGTCGCGCCTTCGGTCATTGCTGCAATGCGACCATAGGTAGTCACACGGCCCGGCGGAATCTGATCGACAATGGTGTAGATCTGCTCGAGTAATTCGGGCCGGGGCATGTGAAATATCCTTTTATTCGTTACGCGTCTTAAAAAGCCTTACCACCTGCTTACAGCCCCTCAACCAATTGATCGATCGCTTGAAAAGCTTCCTTGAGCGCAGCGTCGCGATACTGCTCGCCCATGTTCAAACCTTCAGCATAGACCACCTGGGTATCTTTAATCCCCATCAAGCCGAGCATGGATTTGAGGTGCGGCGTTTGGCTATCCATTTCGGTGCCAGCGTACTGGCCGCCACGGGCAGCCAGGATAATCGCCCGCTTGCCTTCTACCAAGCCTTGAGGCCCTTTTTCGGTATAACGGAATGTTTCTCCAGCCCGCAGCACACGGTCAAACCATGCTTTCAACTGCGAAGGAATACCCAGGTTATACATCGGCACCGCAATCACCAGCACATCATTCGCACGCAGCTCTGCCAGCAGCGTTTCCGAATGAGCAGCCAACTTGTGTTGCTCGGCGCTGCGTTCTGCAGCCGCCACTTGCCAGGCGCCCAACTCGCTGATATCCAGGTGAGGCAGTGTATTTTTCACCACATCACGTTGGGTGACATCGATACCATCGCGAGCGTTAGCTTGCTCGATAAAGCGATTAGCCAGCGCATTGGATTGGCCGTTTTCCGCCAGAATAGAAGAGGTGATTACCAGGGCACGCGTCGTCATTGTAAGCTCCAAAGATCATTAGGTTAATGAGTTGGAAGCTATTCTACGACGCTTTCCGATAAGCAAAAGCGCAACGTTTTCCGACTTGTATTCGATTAAATCGAATTATGCGAGTGTGCTCTGTTTTATTTACATACATTTCACACATTCACCGGTTAAGCCAGCGGGCAGTCGCAGCCGACATGCTCTTCATCCCATCGAGTTGCACAGCCACTGCCAGACCAACCCTGCTTCATCGCTAACGTGGCGGCGGCTTGGCCGTACCAGCCAAAAGCGCTCGTCGCTAGGCACACTAATATCAAAAGGCGCCACCAAATCGCCACGTTGCTCCATTAAACGCCGGTGAGTAAGCGCAATGCCGCCACCTTGGCTGGCAAGTGCCAACGTCATGACTTGGTTATCGCAGGTGAGCGACCAACACTGCGCCTCTACATGGGCAGCACCCGCTTCCTGTAACCAGCCCGGCCACCCCACCCCAAACCCCACGGCGTGCAGCAGCGTATGTCCGGCCAGGTCACTCGGCGCAGAAAGTGTCTCTGCCAAGGCCAGGGAGCACACCGGCAGCAGCTGCTCTTCCCCTAGCGGCTGCATTTCAACGCCGGTCCACTCCCCTTTGCCATAGCGAATCTCGATATCAGCCCCTTCAGGACCAAAGTCATCAGGCCAGATAGCGCTGACCAAACGAATCGCCACCTGCGGGTGAGCGCGGTGGAAGGCAATCAGACGCGGCGCCAGCCACGACTGCTGAATGGCAGGCGTGGCACGCAGTGTGACCGGTTGCTCGGTTGTGCTACCAAAAACTTCCAAGGTTCCTTCGCTGATTCGGACAAAGGCGTCATGAATACTCGGCAGCCACGCTTGCCCCGCTGGGGTTAATGTTAAACTGCGGGCATGGCGCACAAACAACTTCTGCCCGACACGGTCTTCCAGCAACCGAACGCGCTGACTGATCGCCGCCTGGGTTACTCCAAGCTCATTGCCTGCAGCGGTAAAGCTTAATGTACGCGCTGCGGATTCAAAGGCTTGCAGCCATAACAATGGCGGTAACTGACTCATGAAAAAGAGACCTATAAATAAAATGATGTCTTAGGGGCCAGATTAATCGTTTGTCACTGACGCTGCTACTCCCCATCCTGGTTAGCACTTAAGCACACCCCCCTAACGCACAGCCATCTGGCTCTGCCGCAAAGGGAGCGATTCGGAGTCATCATGAATAGCGCGCTACAAACGAAGGCAACGATACCAACGACAAATAACGCTCAAGCCCCAGACATGGGCGAATTAACCCCCTACCAAACCGGCCCCGCACTCACTCAGGCAATGCTCACCCAACACGGTGTTGCACTTGAGTGGCAAGATGGCGAGCAAACCACCCTGCCCCTGCTCTGGCTACGCGATCACTGTGCCTGCCACGCTTGCCGTCATCCGCAGACCCGTGAACGGCTTTACCTGCCGCTTGAAGCGATTTCCGAGCCGCCAACCGTGGCGCTACTGGATGGCCACCTGCATTTGAACTGGCAGGACGGTCACGTTAGTGCATTTCACAGCGGCTGGCTTTATCAGCGCCGGCCAGAGGCGAGCCTTACCTCAGCCGTCCCCAATGCCAAACCGTGGGTCGATAACTTCGCGCCTGAGCGCATAAACCATAGCGACTTCCTCACGCCCCAAGGCGAAAAAGCCTGGTTAACCGCTATGCTGCGCGATGGCCTGGCGCTGATCACCGACGGCCCTTTGGTAGAAGAAGAAGTCAGCCGGCTGGCTGAGCGTATTGGCCCACTGCGCGCCACCAATTTTGGTGCCCGTTTTGATGTGCGCTCTAAGCCCAATCCTAACAATGCGGCGTATACCGCGGTGGGGTTGCCGCTGCATATCGACTTACCCAACTGGTGCCAACCGCCGGACATTCAGCTGCTCTACTGCCTGCAGAACGAAGCCAGCGGCGGCGAATCGCTATTTGCCGATGGAGCGCGGGTTGTCGAAGCGCTGCGTCAGCAAGACCCTGCGGCGTTAGCCATTCTTAGCGAGACACCCATTGATTTTCGCTTTCAGGATGAGACCCACGATATCTCTATGCGGGCACCGGTAATTACGCTGGACAGCGCAGGCAATCTGGTTGAGATGCGCTTGAACAATTGGATCCGCGACGCGCTTCATTTACCGGTAGAGCAGATGGATGCCTGGTATAGCGCCTACGCGCTACTGTGGAAGCTATTTCACAGCGAAGCACACCAGTTGGAGTTCTCCCTTCGCCCTGGGCAGATGATTGCGTTTGATAACCGTCGCGTACTGCACGGACGCCGCGAATTCGACCCCAATAGTGGCGCTCGCCATTTACAAGGCACCTATCTAGACCGCGATATGCTGGCCTCACGCCTTCGCGTGCTAGCCCGCAATGTTTAGCGGCTTTCGAGTTTAAATACCTATCTAGCCACAGCGTTTATCTGACAAGAAAACTTATCTGACAAAAAACTAGCAAGGAGATCGTATGACACATTTTAAACCTCTCGCCTCGGGCATTGCCCTTGCCACCACGGCACTATTGGCCACGAACGTACAAGCTGATGATCAAACCCTAGATTTCGGCGTACCCTCTTGGCCCGGCATTACGGTTAAAACCGCTATTGCTGAGCAGCTATTGAAGCCGCTCGGCTACGAGACCAGCGTCCAGGAAATCGGCCTGCAGGTGATTTATCAGGGTATTGAAAGCGGCGATATAGACGTCTTCCTGGGCGCTTGGCTGCCTGCTCAACGCGAGATGTTCAATCCCCGCAAAGAGTCGGGCGTGCTCATTGATGTGGCGAACAATGTCGATGGCGCACAAATGACTCTGGCGGTTCCCGAATACCTCTTTGATGACGGCCTGCAAAGCTTTGCCGACCTTGATGACTACCGCGACCAGTTGGATGGCGAGATTCATGGTTTCGGTGCTGGCTCGGCGGCCAGCGAGATTCTTAACAACGCCATTGATAACGACACCTGGGGACTCGGCGACTGGCAATTAGTCGATACCAGCGAAGTCGCCATGCTTTCCGCCGCACGCAATGCGATCTCCCGGGAAGAGCCGATTGTCTGGGTGGGCTGGACGCCTCACTGGATGAACCTTGAACTGCCGATGCGCTACCTGGAAGATCCCGAAGATCTGTTCGGTGAGAACAACGGCGAAAGCGACGTATTGACCCTTCTGCGCAGTGACTATGCCGAGGCCAATCCCAACGTCGTGGCGTTCTTTGAGCAATTCACCTTCTCCGCCGAAGAGCAGAGCTGGATGATTCAGGCATTTGGCCAGGAAGAGCGCGATCTTGCCGAGGTAGCCGAGCAGTGGATCAATGATCACCCCGAGCGCATTGAAGCCATGCTGGCTGACGTGACCACCACCGACGGTGAACCCGCCTGGCCGGTGATTGAAGCAGAACTCAACAACTAATCGTTCGCCTAAAGCGCCTTCATCCCATCGCACGGCTAGCGTATGCTAGCGCTTTTTTAGTCGATGGGAATGGGCATGTCGCGAACATTGAGCAAGGGCGTTGGCCTGCTGGTAGCCGTCGTGCTGTTAGGCGTTATGTGGCATTTGCTACAGCGCTATGACCTACTAACCCAGGCGCGCCTGAGCGAGCTGATCGATACCATCCGCCAGTGGCGTAACGCGCCCTGGATGTTTGCGGCGGTGATGGCCGTTTACGCTGGCGCGCTGCTGGTGATGTTCCCACTTAGCCTACTGGTGGTGGTGACAGGCTTACTGTTTGGCCCAGTATGGGGGCT
Source organism: Vreelandella glaciei (assembly GCF_013415125.1). Taxonomy (GTDB): domain Bacteria; phylum Pseudomonadota; class Gammaproteobacteria; order Pseudomonadales; family Halomonadaceae; genus Vreelandella; species Vreelandella glaciei. The sequence continues at coordinate 88,142 of NZ_JACCDE010000010.1, forward strand.
AGCGTACGCCACGCTCGGCACATTGACCTCATCGGTAGTGTCTTATTGGGTAGGTCACTGGCTAGGTCGAGAGGCGCTGATGCACTATGGCGGCCGTCATTTGCGTGGCCTTTCGGGCTATTTATCCAAGCGTGGCATTCGCACCATGACGGTCATTAACCTGCTGCCCCTCGCCCCGTTCACACTGACGAATATGCTGGCAGGCGCTTTCCACCTTAAGTTCCGCGATTATATGATCGGCTCCACCCTCGGCATTGTGCCAGGGCTCGCAGCGGTGATTCTTTTGGGTAGCCAGTTAGGCGCCCTGTTCACCGCGGCCTCCACAAAAGAACTCGTGTTGGCAGGCGCAGGGCTTGCCGCTGGTGTTGGCCTACTTGCCGGGCTTAAGTACTATAACAGTCAGCGTCAAGATGCCAACCGCCGCCAAGCAGCCAAAAAACGGCCTCAGCGTGAAGGGGAGTGATACTTAGCGAGCACTTCGGCGTAAAAGGTGGCTACCGCGGTGGCAAAGTTGGCAATATCAAACTCTTCAGCAAAGTGGCTGGCCTGTTTACCCAACTGCTGGCGTAGCTCTGCGTTATCTTTTAGCTCGACGACTTTTTGCCCCCACGCCTGACGATTTTGCGGCGTCTTGAAGCCGTTCACCCCCTGGCGCACCACATCATCAATACCGCTTGAGCGAACCGCCACCACGGGCAAGCCCGCCGACATCGCCTCTAAAATGACCATCCCCTGGGTTTCCGATGTAGAAGCGAACACAAATATATCGCCTAGGTGATAGTAAAGCGCCATTTGGTCAGGCGGCACCGCGCCCACTAACGTTACCCGTGCAGCCAGTTTTAAGGTATCGATCTGATGTTGAATGGCCTCACGATCTGGCCCATCACCGATGAGCAGCAGATGAAAATCCTCGTGCCCTTGGTTCTGCAGCTCGGCAAGTGCTTCCAGCATAAAGCCAATATTTTTCTCTTTGCTTATCCGCGAGACGCTAATCAATATTTTGCGCGCGGGATCAATCGCTAGCCGCTCACGCAGCGTTTCCAACTCCCCCGCCTCGACATGCGCGAAACGCTCCACATCAATTCCCGTGGGTTGCACCAGCGAGGGCGTTTTAACCCCGATCATGCGTAGATACTCCTCTGCGGAGTAGGTAGGCACGATCACCCCTTGGCAGCGGTTAGAAAAGTGCTTAATCAGAGAGTGCGAGATCAAATTCCGAAAAAGCGCACCAGGTAACGGTACAAAGTGGGCATAGTGCTCCAGGCGGGTGTGATAGGTGTAGACCACCGGCACCTTAAGCCGACGCCCCATAAACAGCCCCATGGAACCAAGCCAGAAAGGATGATGAACATGAATCAAATCGGGCTTAAAGGCACGCAGGCAGCGGCGAAAGCGCACACTGAACGGGTTGGTTAAACGGAACTCCCTCTTTTCACCAAACGCCATCAAAGTCGGGATACGTTTGATCGCTTTATCGTCCTGCCATGCGTCACGATAACGGGGCACTAGCAGTTGAACCGAGTGCCCTAAATCACGTAAACCATTGCGCAAACGGTCCACCGACACCGATACGCCAGACACAAACGGAAAGTAATTATTGGATACCATCGCCACTCGAAGTGATTTACCCAGGAAAGGCGTCGGATCAATATCAAAATCGGGATAATAATGGCGGTCTTCAAAAATCAGCCGATATAAACGCAGCGCTAACAGCGTCAGCAAACCAACAATCAGTAAAAAGCGGGTATAGCTGACGTAAAAGAAGGCGTAAACCGTTGATCCAACGCTACTCACTACCCGCCACCAACCGGGGCTATCCACATTTAAACGCACCGGTGCAATGGCGACATTCTCACCTTCTACGTCGACGATCACGTAGTGATGAAAGCTGCTGTCGGCATCAATCAGGATACCGCCCGCACCGCCCGTGGTGACGTAATCCACCCCATTAATCGTCTGCTCTGAAAAGAGCGTTAGGTTAGCGGAGAACACCGTATCAACATCATACTCCTCCGCCAGCGCCATGATGCCCTCGGCCAGCCGGGGGTCATTGAGATAGTTGTCGGCTTCAAACAGCGGCGCATCGCTCACTACGTTGTGCAGCGGCAAACCAATAAACAAAAACCGATGCTGCGCGTCAGATGCAGCCAGTTCCCTTGAAAGCCAATCAAGCTGCCAGGAGGTAGATGACTTGCCCGTACCGTCCAGGAAGATAAAGTGGCTATCGCCCGCGACGAAGGAGTAAAAATGCGGGCCAAAATATTCATAAAACAAGTAACTACCAAAGTCACTGTCTTCTTTATCACCATAGGTTAGCAAGTAAGGCACATTGAGCTGTTCCAAGCTGTGATAGATCGCCTGATAGCTCTCTTGTCGCCCGCCATTAACGGCGTTACCCGCCGAGATCAGAAAATCGATGCCGCCCTGGTTGATCAGCGGCACAATTTCATCTTGAAAGACGCTCACCGAGTTATTGATATTACCCACCACCGCAAAGCGGTAGTCGGTTCGCTCCGTCAATACCTCGCGAATATCCGCCACCTGAAGCGTATGGACTGACTCAAACTCAGGCTCCGCCACGTATAACCAAATTTGGTGCGCAATGAGCACACCCACCAAGGTAAGATTGAGAAAGAAAAACAGCCGCAACCATCGCTGGCGGGAAAGATGAAAAACGGAGCGTCGTGGCATTTAAAAGCGCTTTTTCCATGGTAAATGCAGAATGAACCGCTACTGCAGCGGCTCAAGCCTTAAAACGCCCTAACTATACAGCAACCCCGCGTTCAGGTGATGCCCCCAGGTTAACCAGCGGCACACCCGTTTAGGGTGGCCAATAAACGCCGCGGCCCGGCTTGATGACGATGCTCCCCCAGCCATATGCCCTGCCAGGTGCCCAGCGCTAGGCGACCGTCACGCACGGCCAAAGTGAGCTGAGTGCCCAGCAGGCTGGCGGCCACGTGGGCTGGCATATCATCAGGGCCTTCCAGCGTATGGCGAAAATAGGGCAAGTCTTCCGGCACCAGACGGCGCAGAAAGGCATCTAAGTCGTGGCGCACATCGGGGTCAGTGTTCTCGTTAAGCGTTAACGAGGCGGAGGTGTGCATCAACTGAAGGTGCAGCGTGCCAATATGAACATCGTTTAAAAACGGCAGCGCCCTGGCCACGTCATCGGTAATAAGATGGAAACCGCGCGCCACCTCGGGTAAATGGATTTCTTGTTGGCACCACATAAACACTCCTGTGTTTGCTATCTCATTAGCGACACGTCATCAGCGTGTCCTTCTTATATGGCAAAATGACGACAGAATGTAACGTCTGATAGTACACAACATAGCCGAACGCCAAAGACTCATCGCCAAGGAGCGCTTCAATGAAACATTTGCTAGGAAGCAGCGTCATCAGTATGGCTTTACTTACCGGCTGCACCGGCATTCCCGAGGGAACCGAGCCGGTTAGTGACTTTGCATTAGATCGCTACCTGGGCCAATGGTACGAGATAGCGCGCCTGGACCACTCATTTGAGCGTGGCCTTGATTGCGTCACCGCCACTTATAGCCTGCGCGATGACGATGGCGTACGCGTCATCAACCGTGGCTACAACCTGGAAGAGCAAGCGTGGGATGAAGCCGAAGGCCGCGCCTACTTTATTGATGATAAAAATGTGGGCCGTTTAAAAGTGAGCTTTTTTGGTCCCTTTTACGGCGGCTATAACATTCTTGAACTTGACGATGACTACCAGTGGGCGCTGGTAGCGGGCCCTAACCGAGACTACCTGTGGATACTGTCGCGCACACCGCAAATGGACAGCGCGACGGAGTCCAGCCTGCGCCAGCGAGCAGCCGAGCTGGACTTCCCCACCGATGAACTGATCGATGTCGCCCAGGGCGAAGCCTGCCCTAATCGCTAGTCAGGAAGACTCCGGCAGCGCCGACACCCGCCCCGCCATCTCCTGCTGAACAAAGGCAATAAAAGCACGCAGCCGGGCGGGCACATGCCTGCGCTGCTCATAGACCGCAAAGAAGTCCGCGCGCACACTCTGCCAGCCAGGCAGCAGTTCAACTAACGCGCCACTGGCAAGGTGCTCGTTTACATCCCACCAAGAGCGCAGCATCACGCCATGGCCGTCCAACGCCAAACGGGTGATCACCTCACCATCATTACTGGCTAACCGGCCACTGACTTTTACCGTTTGCTCCTTTTTGGACGGCTCGCTACGTTCAAAGCGCCATAGCGGAAAATCACTGTCGTTCTCGCGAATGACTAAGCAAGCATGCTGCTGCAAATCAGCCGGTGTCTGAAGGGGCGACGAGTGAGCGATATAGCCAGGCGATGCGCAGAGTATGCGTCGATTCGCTAAAATGCGTCGCGCGACTAAGCGCGACTCCGGGGGCTCACCCACTCGAATGCCAATATCGAAGCCGTGATCGCTCAAATTGAGCGGAAAGTTGGTAAGTTCTAGCCAGCCCTCCACCTCAGGGTGTTCGGCACAAAAACACGACAGTAACGGCGCAATATGGCGGCGACCAAAGCCAAACGTGGCATTAACACGCAACCGACCGCTAAGAGCTTGGTTGGAACGCTCACCCAGGGAGCTCTCCAGCTCGGCAAGCTCATCCAGAATGAGCGTGCCACGGGCAAGGTAGCGCTCGCCCTCCGCCGTCAGCGTCAGCCGCCGAGTGGTACGGGCAGCCAGCTCAACCCCCAAACGCGCTTCTAAAAGTTTCAGCCGCTTACTCACGGCGGAGAGCGATAGCCCCAATTCACGGGCGGTTGCCGTTAAGCTGCCCGCCCGTGCCAGGTGCTGAAAAAACGCCAAATCATCCAGTTGTGCCATACACCCCTTAGCCACTCTCCACTTTTACGCAACAATAGCTTGAATAGTAGCCTGATTATCTCCACCAAAATAGCCGCTACACTCTACTCAGTACTTGCCAGACCCAGTACTTACCAGCAATTGTCAGCCACTAACAAGAGAAGGAAGCACCATGGCTCATCGTATCGCCATTATCGCCGGCGACGGCATTGGTACCGAAGTTATGCCCGAAGGCATTCGTGCCCTTGAGGCAACCGCCAAGCGTTTTAATATCGAGCTTGAGTTCACTACGTTTGAGTTTGGTAGCTGCGACTACTACCTCGAACATGGCAAGATGCTGCCGGATGATTGGTTTGAGCAGTTAAAAGGCTTCGATGCACTGTTTTATGGCGCAGTTGGCTGGCCCGATAAAGTACCCGACCATATTTCCCTATGGGGCTCGCTGCTGCAGTTCCGCCGCCAGTTCGACCAGTACATCAACCTGCGCCCTTGCAAGCTGATGCCCGGCATTAAAAGCCCGTTGGCAGGCCGCGAACCCGGCGATATCGATTTTTATGTGGTGCGTGAGAACACCGAAGGCGAGTACTCAAGCGTTGGCGGCAAAATGTTTGAAGGCACTGACCGTGAAGTGGTGATTCAAGACACGGTCATGACCCGCACCGGCGTGGACCGCGTATTGAAGTACGCCTTTGAACTGGCCCAAACCCGCCCGCGCAAAAAGCTTACTTCTGCTACCAAGTCCAACGGCATTTCCATCACCATGCCTTACTGGGATGAGCGCGTCGTCGAAATGGCAAAAGGCTACCCTGAGATCGCGGTGGATAAATTCCATATCGATATTCTGACTGCCAATTTCGTCCTTCACCCAGACTGGTTCGATGTGGTCGTGGGCAGTAACTTATTCGGCGATATCCTCTCCGACTTGGGCCCCGCCTGTACCGGCACGATCGGCATTGCGCCATCAGCCAACATCAACCCGGAAGGCCACTTTCCCAGCCTGTTTGAGCCGGTACACGGCAGCGCACCGGATATCGCTGGTAAAGGCATCGCCAACCCTATCGGCCAGATCTGGTCAGGTGCCATGATGCTTGAGCACCTTGGCTACAAGGAAGCCGGTGATGCGCTGGTAAGCGCCATTGAGGAAGTGTTGAGCGCAGGCGACAGCCAAGTTCTCACCCGCGATGTGGGTGGCCAAGGCACAACGGAAAGCTTAGGCAAGGCAATTGCTGACGCTATTACACGCTGACGTCATCTGCTATAGCGATTGTCTGCCCAGCTGAGTCCAACCGGGCAGACAATGTATGTTTTTTACACGCTTATGTTCTACATTTGTCCTGAAGGTGAAGAAAACGTCAGTTTCACTTCGCTCATAACAACATCAACAAACAAACTCAGGACAATGCTATGAAACTTGGACGCCGTCAGTTTCTCTCGGCAACGGCCGCTCTGGCCGCAGTCGGCACCTCCCCCCAGCTGTTTGCCATGCAGACCTCGCCAGGGGCCGCTCCCGCTCGCTACCCCATTGATGCCTGGAAAGTTGAGGATCAGCGCTTCAGTGACTACATGATTTTTAATAGCCCGCTGGAGCGCCACTGGAGTGGCGGGCTATGGACAGAGGGGCCGGCCTGGAATGCCGTGGGTCGTTACGTTGTATTCAGCGATATCCCCCGAGCCAAGCAGATGCGTTGGGACGAAGCGACTGGCCAGGTCAGAGTTTTAAGAGACAACGTTGGCCACTCTAACGGTAATACCTTTGATCACCAGGGCCGGCTAATTGCTTGCGAGCACTACCCTTCTCGGGTGTTACGCTACGAATGGGATGGCAGCACCACGGTGCTTGCCGAGCGCTATCAAGGCAAGCCACTCAATGCCCCCAATGACGTGGTGGCGCTTCCGTCGGGTGGTGTAATCTTTACCGATCCCGGTTACGGCGCCCACTTCGACTACGAGGGCAAGAAGCGTGATCTGGAACTTGAAACCGCTATCTATTACGTCGATGACAGCCTCGATGAACCTATCCTACTGACCGACGATATTTTTAAACCCAACGGTATTGTACTAACACCGGATGGCAAGGGTTTCTACGCCAGTGACAGTGCCCCCACCCATTTTGACGAGCCCGCGCGAATCATTCGCTGGTCGCTTGGCGAAGATGGCAAAAGCGTCAGTGACCGCCAAGTGGTCGTTACCAGCGAAGATACCATTTTCGACGGCATGACCTGCGATATGGATGGCAATATCTGGTCGAGCGCCAACGGTGGCGAAGGCATTGATGGCGTCGTGGTTTTCTCGCCGGAAGGCACGCTGTTGGGGCGGGTTTTGCTGCCTGAAGTCTGTTCCAATGTATGTTTTGCTGGTGCGAATCGTAACCGGTTATTTATGACCGCCAGCCAATCCGTTTACACCATTTACACTGCAGCCCGCGGCGCCTAGCGGTGTTGATATCACCCATAAAAAAAGCCTCGCTGGTCAATGCCAGCGAGGCTTTTACGTTATGAACTATCACTTCATCAGCTAGCTAGTTTAGCCGCTGTCTTGGCGACTAGCTCACCCTGGAAACGAGCAATTTTGAGCTCGCGCTCATCGGGCTGGCGAGAGCCATCGCCGCCCGCAAGGGTAGCTGCGCCGTAAGGCGTGCCGCCGCTCACTTTGGAAATATCGAACTGCTCTTCAAGGCCATAACCAATCGGTACAATGATCATGCCGTGGTGAGCCAACGTGGTCCACGTAGAGGTAATGGTCATTTCATCACCACCGCCCGTACCGGTAGACGTAAACACGCTGGCAACTTTGCCACGAAGTGCGCCATTAGCCCATAGGCCGCCAGTTTGATCCAGAAAAGTACGCATTTGCCCGGTCATATTACCAAAGCGGGTTGGCGTACCGAAGATAATTGCATCGTAATCAGCGAGTTCTTGTGGCGTAGCTTCCGGCGTATCGTAATCCTGCTTGCCGCCTGCGTTTTTAAAGGCTTCCGCGGGCATGGTTTCAGGCACTCGCTTAACGGTGACTTCAACGCCGCTGACGCTTTTTGCGCCCTCTGCAACGGCGTGCGCCATCGTATCAATATGACCGTACATGGAGTAATAAAGTACCAGAACCTTTGTCATGGATATCTCCTTAGCGATGTGTGGCTTATAGGTAACCTAGCAGTGCACTGGGCTTTCTCAATAAACAGTACCCACAACATAGCGCACTCAAGCGTAGATAAAAGCGAATGTTTTCGTCCGCGGGCATCGATTTCATCGACGAACGCCAGCTTGCACTTTACGCAAACCCCCACTAGCTTTGGTCTTGCCTACCTAAACGTATCCAAGGAGTCTGGAATGACGATTTTTGAAGCCCTGCGCAAGGATCATGATATTCAGCGTGATCTGCTTGCCCGCTTGATTGAGACTCATGGAGATAGCGACGAGCGCGACTCACTCTACCAGCAAGTGAAAAAAGAGCTGCACGGTCATGCCGCAGCCGAAGAGCGCGCTTTCTATATTCCGCTAATGGAAATGGATTTGACCCAGGAAAAGGCTCGTCACAGCGTGGCCGAACATCATGAAATTGATGAGCTTATAGAACTTCTCGATGAAACCGACTACAGCGCCACTCATTGGCTGACCCATGCTAAACAGCTACAGCATTTAGTGACTCACCACCTCGACGAAGAAGAGCAGGAAGTGTTCCAGCTGGCTGGCCGAGGCCTACCAGACAATCAAAAAACCTCCCTTGCCAGTGAGTATCAGCAGGAAATGGAGCGCCAGCGCTCAGTGTAACCCGACACGCAGCTTGAAAAAGCGCTCATGCGTCGCATGGGCGCTTTTTTTGATGCCGGTTTCCTTATGCTTTTCACGAATACGCTGGGCTTTTACATGCGAACGACCTAGTGTCTTGTGGCAAACGGTTAGCGTGGTAATGCTAGGCTCACTTTTTATAACGACAACGATACTAAAAACAGAGACTAAGGAGCTGACAATGCTAGGGCAATGGCTCGACTGGTCGCTTGACGGGCAGCTCCCGGACCAAAAGCAAGGCGTTTTCCCAAGCGGTAGCTACCACTTGTATGCACCGGGCGTTTTGGAGCTCATACCTAATACGGCAAACCACGCGGCTCACGCGTGCATTTTTTCAGCGGCTATCCACGGTAATGAAACCGCGCCAGTTGAACTGATCGGTGAATGGCTCAGCCGCCTGGAAGCCGGTAGCGCCATACTTGGCGCGCCCGTGCTGGTCATCCTTGGGAACCTACCCGCACTTAAAGCACAGCAGCGTTTCATCACCACTAACCTGAACCGGCTGTTTAAGCGTGAATTACACGCCGAAGGCGAAGAGCCAGAACGCGCCCGAACATTAATGGCCGCCGTGGATGACTTTTACACCCGCCATTCAGGGCTACCCAAACTGCACTACGACCTACACACCGCCATCCGGGATAGCCGTTATCCCCGCTTCGTTGTCGAACCTTTTGCCGACTCCTCTACCGACGCTGAGCAATGGGACTGGCTCGCCGCTGCGGATATGCAGGCGGTGCTACACCAACATCAGCACAGCTGGACATTCTCCCACTACAGCAAGCACTATCACGCCGCCCAGGCCTTCACGTTTGAATTGGGCCGCGTGGCGCCCTTCGGTCAAAACGATATGGCGTCTCTAAAACCTATGTGTGCCCTGCTCACAGCGTTAAGTGAAGGGCACTCCCCGGCCCACCGGCCAGCCTCGCAAATGCAGTTTTTTAAGGTACAGCATGAGCTGATTCGCCACTCAGATGACTTTCAGCTCTGTTTTGCCGAAGACACGGCCAACTTCAACCGTTTTGAGCCTGGCACGCTGCTGGCACAAGATGGAGAAGCTGGAGAATTCCGAGTGGGTGATACGCCCCTTTACGTGGTCTTCCCTAACGCCAGTGTAGAAGTGGGTGCCCGTGCGGCACTGTTGGTGGCACCGGTTACGTAGGGTTCAGCGTTAAGGCCCTCCAAAAGACCACCCTAGCGTTAGAGAGATTGACAATAATAATGGTGAGGCGATAACAGGCTGCTCGGCGTTGATACAACTAACGTCGAGTGTTTAATGTGATAAGTAGGGCGCGCATTATGCGTCCAGCCTGCTAGAATCGCCCCTTTTTTCGCGCCAGCCGCATCACAGCCTGTTGTTGATTGATAACCAGTTGCTGCGGCAACTCTGTACTGGAGCCAATGTTATGGCCGCTACGCCTACTCCCCTTGAAGTGCGTAATATTAAAAAACGCTTTGGCGATACGGAAGTTCTGAAAGGTCTCTCACTGCAAGCCCAAAAGGGCGACGTGATTACCATGATTGGTGCCTCTGGGTCGGGTAAAAGTACTTTTTTGCGCTGCATGAACTTGCTTGAACAGCCCGACGATGGCGACCTCATTGTCCACGGCGAACCGGTTCGCTTTAAAACCACCAAGCACGGCCGCGAACCTGAAGATTGGAAACAGGTAGTACAAATGCGCGCCAAGCTCTCCATGGTGTTTCAAAGCTTCAACCTGTGGGCTCACATGACGCTGCTGGAAAACATCATTGAAGCGCCGATTCATGTACTGAAAAAACCCAAAAAAGAAGCCCTGGAACACGCTCACGCCCTGCTCGATCGTGTGGGTTTAAGTGCCCGCGCCAATGCCTATCCGGCGCAGATGTCCGGCGGGCAGCAGCAGCGTGGCGCCATTGCGCGGGCGCTGGCGATGGACCCTGAGGTTATGCTGTTTGATGAACCCACCTCCGCCCTGGATCCTGAGTTGGTAGGCGATGTGCTGAAGGTCATGCACGGGCTGGCCGAAGAGGGCCGCACCATGGTGGTCGTCACCCACGAGATGAGCTTCGCCCGCGATGTCTCCAGCCAAGTCATCTACCTTCACCAGGGTTTGGTAGAAGAAGCGGGCCCACCGGATCAAGTGCTAGGCAATCCGCAATCACCGCGCCTACAGCAATTTCTGGCTCCCAAATACTGATCCGTGAGGCTCACATGATTGATTTGCAAGGTTATGGCCCCCGACTGATCGAGGGGGCTGGCGTGACTATTCAATTGGCGGTGTTATCGCTGATTTTAGCGATTATTTTGGGACTGCTAACCGCCACCGCGAAGATGTCGCGCAACTGGTTTTTAAGGCGCACGGCTACGGTTTACACCACGCTGATTCGCGGCGTGCCGGATCTCGTGTTGATGATGCTGCTGTTTTTTGGTGGCCAAATCGGCGTCAACGCCATCAGCGATATGCTGTATTACAACTACGACATCGACATCTACATTAACTTCAACGCCTTCGCTGCCGGTGTGCTGACCATTGGCTTTATCTTCGGCGCTTATATGGGCGAAACCTTCCGTGGCGCCTTTATGGCCGTGGATAACGGGCAGATCGAAGCGGGCAAAGCCTATGGCATGAGCAGCAGCTTAGTATTCCGCCGCATTCGATTCCCACAAATGATGCGCCATGCGCTGCCTGGGCTGTCTAACAACTGGATGGTTCTGCTCAAAACTACTGCGCTGGTATCCGTTATCGGCCTCACCGACATGGTGCGCGTCGCCGCTGAAGCCTCCCGCGCCACCCACGAACCGTTTACCTTTTTGCTCCCTGTCGCCGTAGTTTACTTGCTGATCGCCAGCGTCTCCGAGTGGATATTTGCCCGGCTGCAAAAACGCTACGACATCGGCTTTGGAGGTCAGTGATATGCTCGATATTTCCACTTGGTTCAATGACCTACTCGCTGGCAATACCATTTTTACTGCCGATACGCTGGGTTACTACTGGGAAGGCTTGGTCACGACCACCCAGTTGGTGTTCTTATCACTCATCGCAGGGCTAATTCTCGCCGTGCCACTGGCGATCATGCGCAGCTCCAAGCATAAGTGGATTAGCCTGCCGGTCTATTTATACACTTACGTATTTCGCGGCACGCCGCTACTGATTCAGCTCTACATCATCTATTACGGCGTGGTGTTTATTGACGGTATTCAAGAAACCTTTTTATGGCCAGTGCTGCGCGAAGCTTTCTACCCCGCATTAATCGCCTTTACGCTGAATACCGCCGCCTACACCACCGAGATCTTCCGTGGCGCTATCAAAGCTACCGCCCAAGGCGAGATTGAAGCCGCCCGCGCCTATGGCATGTCGCCACGCTTAATGATGCGGCGGATTATTTTACCCAGCGCCTTTCGCCGCGCCCTGCCCGCCTACGGCAATGAAGTGATCTTTATGCTCCACGCCAGCGCGATCGCCAGCGTGGTCACATTGATGGATTTGACCGGTGCCGCTCGCTTTGTCTACGCGCGCTACTACGCTCCGTTTGAAGCGTTTCTATTCGTGGCTGCGATTTATCTGTGTTTAACGTTCGCGATTTTGTTCTTCTTTCGCTATTTGGAGAAAAAGCTGCTGGCACATCTACGCCCACAAGATGCTTAATCATGAAAAAATGATGCAACCGTCAAACAAACGTTGGTTCACTGGCGGGCAAACTCTTTTCGTTAGCGCCAACCTGGGGTAGTTTAATAGCTGTTCAACAAATACTACTCGCCTTATGTATCCGCTTTATACGGAGTAACAATATGAAAAAACTACTATCCCTTTCACTACTAGGCTTGGCCGTCGCTGCCGCATCGTCAGCACAGGCACGTGATTACGATAACGTCCGTATCGGCGTTGACGTTCCTTACGAGCCGATGGAATTTCGCACCGCCGAAGGCGAGCTCACCGGTTTTGATATCGACCTTGGCAATGAGCTGTGCGACCGTATGGGCGTTACCTGCGAATGGGTCGAGCAAGAGTGGGATGGCATCATTCCTGGCCTGATGTCACGCAACTACGACGCCATCATGTCGTCCATGACCATTAACGACGAGCGTCGTGAGCAAGTGCTGTTCTCTGACCCTTACATCACTATGCCCTCTGCATGGTTTGCGGCTAGCGATCTAGGTATTAGCGAAGCCACTGAAGAGACGCTGGAAGGCATGACCATCGGCGTTCAGCGTGGCACCCTGCAAGACAACTATGTGACTGACAACTTCAGCGACGTTGCTGACATCAGCCGCTACTCCACCGCCGATGACATGGTGTTGGATATGGAAGCCGAGCGTCTGGACATCGTGTTCCTCGATTTCCCGATTGGCCAATCCACCCTGCTGGAAAGCGAAGAAGCTGAGTACGTAGTCGTCGGCGAGCGCATCAGCGAGCCGAAAGAGTACTTCGGTGACGGCTTTGGTATTGCCTTCCGCCAGCGTGACGAGGCATTGGCTGAGAAGTTCAATGAAGCCTTAGCTGAAGTGCAAGAAGACGGTACTTACGACGAAATCTACACCCGTTATTTTGGTGAAGAAGACGCAGAGTAATCGCTCTCTCCTCCCCGGCGCTTAGCCGGGGAGGTATTAGATTTCCAATCTTACCAGCATCCTCCCAGGCAGCATCCTGCATTTCTTTTCCCTGAATCACCCCGTCCCGCTTAAGTAACCACTAACTGCAACCACCACCAAGTCGCCACGAAACCGGGTAAACTCCATCGTATAGTGGTCGCGACATTGAGAAACGTTAAGCCAACTCAGCGAACTCGTTTACAAAATGCCGGTCTTTATTTCTCAACGCAGATTTACAAGGAGGTACCATGGTTGAAAAATCAGCCGTCCACTCGGTGGCTCAAGAGGCTGCTGCGACACTGCGTCCTTCTTCTCACTGGACAGGCTGGGGCCAGTGGCTGGCATTGTTCACCATGACCATTGACCACCTCACTCGCTACATATTGCCCGGCGACTGGGATTTGAGCTGGGCCGGGTCTTCCATTGGCCGTATCGCCTTTCCGCTGTTTGCCGCCATGGTGGCTTGGCACGGGCTGTTTAATACCCGCAATCCGCTACGTTACTCGCGGCGGATTTTGATTATCGGTTTGGTCGCCCAGCTTCCCTATATGATGATGCCGCGGACGTCAGACGCCTTCATTCTGAATGTCTGTTTTACTCTCGCCAGCGGCTTGGCCCTGGGCGCGCTCGTGCGCCAAGGTTGGCAGCATATCAGCAACAAACCCTCACCATGCCCTGGCTATTAGCCGGTGCCGCACTAGGCGTTACAGTGTGGTATCTGCTGGGGTTCTGGGTCGAGTATGGCCACAATGGGCTGTTGCTGATTCCGCTATTGATGTTTGCCATGCATGCCTTGAGCCAAGCAGACAGTGACTTTCAGTCGCGCCTGTGGGCCGGGTTAGCAGCGTTTCCGGCACTTTGGATTGCCGGTCAAATGAATGCGTCTGACATGGCCAAGTCATTTACCGTAGGCACTTGTGTGGTGGTGCTGATACTTGCCGCAGGGGCGGCCCAGCGCATCCCTGCCATTAACTTGGCGATGCCGCGGCGTCTATGGTTAGCGTGGTACCCCGGCCACTTTGCATTAATCGCGCTATGGCTATTGCTGAGCGGGCAGATAGCGTAAAAGGTTCTGTCAACGCCGCTTTAATGCATGGCATCCCGCATCCAGGGCTTAAAGCGGCGTAGGCGTGCTCGCCCTTCCGCTTTGGCGCGGTACATCGCAATATCGGCCTGCTTAAGCAATTCTTCATCGTCACAATCAGCGGCCATAAAGCAGGTGTATCCCATGCTGGGTGTTACTTCCACCCAGCGGCTTTCAAGCCGATAAGGTTCAGAGAGTGCCTGCTGAACAGCGCACATATAAACCTCAGCAGCGGCTTCCATATCTACCTCTGCCTCTTCTTCAAGCAGCGCCAGCAGGACAAACTCGTCGCCGCTAAGCCGTGCGGCCATGTCGCCTTCGCGCAAACAGCCTTCTAGGCGGCGGGCTACTTGCACCAGCAAATCATCCCCGGTGGCGTGCCCCCAGGTATCGTTAATCAGCTTGAAGCGATCTAAATCTAAAAACATCAACAAACCGCCCTGCTGTTCAGTTTGCTTCTCATGGCAGAGGGCAGCTAATCGCTCAATAAACAGGCGCCGATTGGGCAAATCAGTGAGTGAGTCATAGTAGGCTTGGCGGTAAATAATCGCGTCGGCGCGCTTACGCTCGGTAAAATCTTCGATAATCGCTACACCGCCAACCATCTCGTTACCCGCGCTATGTACGCCATTGAAGAAGGCACGCAGGGGCGTTCCCGCGCTAGCCTTGGGCAGATAGTAGGTTCCTTCGTAATAGCCAGTGCCTTTGGCTAGTGCGTTGCGCACAGCCTTTGCCACTCTGCTATCCGCCGAATGGGATAACATGCGATAGCCGAGCAGCTGCGCACGGTTAACACCCAGGATATTCAGCAGTTTGCTATTACAGTCCGTTACTTGGCCATGTTCATCAAAATGCAGCACGCCCAGCGGCGAACGTTGAAAGATAGAGCGGTAGCGGTTTTCGCTTTCTTGCAACTGCACTTCGCGAGCAGACATACTCACCCGCAGGGCAATATTGTCGTGAATAATGCGGCTTAGGCGTCGGCTGGTAGTAATTATCAGGCCTAAAAACAGGCTTAGCATGGCGCCAATGAGAATTGCCAGTGATGACCCTAACAACAAAAATTGCACCAGCAAGGGCAGTATAATCGGCAACACAAAGCCAAGCGAAACCCACCATACGGCAGAAAGCGTTGTGATGCCGCCAGCGGCAATACCGGCCAGGACAATCGAAAGCGCGGCTACCTGTCCATGGTTTTCGCCAGCAAATAGAAATACCCCACCAGAACCCCACACGCAGCCAGCCGCAATCGCGCCAATGCTGAACCGGTGTAACCAGCGGCGGCGCTGCTGTTGCTGCGCGGGTAAGCGGCGAAAATAGTAAGCCAAGACAAGGCGAGCCAACGACACAAAGGTCAAGACTGCAAGCCAGGTCAGCAGTATCCAGCTCGGCACTACCGGCCACATGGCAGCCACTAACAACACGCCTGCCAACACACTGCTAAGCACGGGCTGCCATAAGTTATCGTACAGAAGGCGTACTTTCTCGCTGTGTAAACGTTTTACGCTGACATGATGATCGCGCTGGAAACCGCTACGCATCCCCGACGCAGTCCCCGTGGTTGAGGATTGAGACATACCGATTACCTGCCTAATGGAAAAGTGCTATTAGTTTCAGCTTAGTGAGCTGATTTTTTTGTGATTCCTTTTTAGCGCATTTAGGCAATTTTAGCGATATACGTTGCTTACTCGGTCAACCACTGACCCATTAAGTAAGCAAAAAAAGCCGCTTGCTGGGCAGGCGGCTTTGGAGCACTACTGTTTGATTGAAAAGCTGAGATCTGGAGGGGGCGCATCGGGCAACAAAGCGCTACAGGCGCGAACTTTCTCAAGCAGTTCGGCATGGTTGGGTGCCAGGATATTGACGTGGGCGAGTTTGCGCCCGGCACGTTCTGCTTTGTCGTAGCGATGCAGATGCGTGTTTGTAAGCGCCAGGATCGCCGCATTATCCCCCTCACGACCAATCACATTAATCATGCACGTGGGGGCTATCGCCTGGGTATCGCCCAACGGCAAGCCCTGAATAGCACGCAGATGATTCTCAAACTGGCTGGTCACCGCGCCGTCCATCGTCCAGTGGCCGGAGTTATGTACGCGTGGGGCCATTTCATTGGCCAGCAGGCTGCCATCGCGGGTTTGAAACAGCTCAAGCGCCAGCACCCCCACGTAATCCAACTCATCCAACAACGCACGGATATAGCTATCGGCGGTTTGCTGAACGCTAGCATCCAGATCCGGCAGCGGCGCAACGGAGTAACGCAGAATGCCATCCACATGCTGGTTTTCCGCCATGGGGTAGAACACCACTTCGCCATCACGGCCGCGTACGGCAATCATCGAGACTTCGCGCACGAAATCGACAAATGCTTCAACGACTAGCTGCGAATGGCCAATAGCGGCCCATGCATCTGCCGCCTGCTCAGGCTGTTTCAATACTGCCTGGCCTTTACCGTCGTAGCCTTCCGTGACCGATTTAGCCACCACCGGGCAGCCCAGCTCGCGGGCGGCGGCTTCTAGCTGCTCGGCACTTTCCACCACCCGATAGGCAGGTGTCGGAATTCCCAAGCGGTCAAATAGCGTCTTCTCTTCGACCCGGTTTTGGCACACTTCAATGGCGCGGCTACTCGGGTAAACCGGCTTATGCTGCTCGATCTCACGCACCAGTTCCACTGGCAGGTGTTCAAACTCGTAAGTCACCACATCCACCTTGGCTAAAAACTCAGCCAGGTGCTGGTTATTAGGGTCGACAATAACGTCGCCAATGCCTGCACTGGGATTACCCGTGGTATCTAAAAAAGTGAAGCGATTGCCCAGCGGATAACCCGCTAGCGCCAACATACGGCCTAGTTGGCCTGCGCCTAGTACACCGATATTCATAGACAGCCTCCTTATTCTGCTTCTGGATCGGGACGCGGATCCGGATTATCGAGTACTTTCTGGGTCTGCTCAGCGCGAAATGCCTCGACCGCACTGCGCACAGTGGCATCTTGTAAGCCAATAATCTGCGCCGCCAGCAAGCCTGCGTTAGTGGCGCCCGCCTTGCCAATTGCCAGCGTTCCCACGGCAATGCCGCCCGGCATCTGCGCAATCGAAAGCAGCGAATCCAAGCCTTTAAGCGCCTTAGACTCCACCGGCACGCCGAGCACGGGCAGCGGCGTTTGCGAGGCCACCATGCCGGGCAAGTGAGCAGCACCACCAGCACCCGCCACAATCACTTGCAAGCCGCGCTCGGCAGCGCTCTTGGCATAATCGAACAGCAGGTCCGGCGTGCGGTGCGCCGAGACCACGCGGGTTTCATAGGCCACGCCCAAACGCTCCAGCATGGAGACAGCGTGCTCCATGACCGGCCAGTCAGACTTAGAACCCATGATCACGCCCACCTTGGGTGTGCTGTTCGACGACATGCAAAACTCCTCGGCCCAACGGCCTATTAAAGCAATACCAAATTAAAAAAACGGCGTGTACCGGCCTGGGTACACAACAAAATAGGAAGGCGACTAGTTTACCAGAGCTAGCGCGTTTGCGGGCTTTGCAGAAATCGTGAAATTTTCATCAAAATAGGCATTGAAATGCGCACGACTTGGCGGCATTGTGTGATTGTCATTTCAGACTGTTGGAGCCACATGAGCACGGCACGCGCAACTGCCACTGCGGAACATATTGATCCTCCGCGAAGCAGCCCTGACCTCGATGTCAGGGAGCTTGAAAAACGTACGCGACTAATGCGTATTATTACTCGTCTGATCGCTGTATCAGACTTAGGAAGTCGAGACATTGCCCGTCGGGCAGGACTTCCCGTTCAGAAAATTAGTGACCTGCTCGCCGGAAGGCTTGAGCACCTGGGAGTGGATGAACTTCACGCCCTGCGTCGCACCTTAGAGCTGGAGGCGCCATAGCCAATAGCTAATCAACGCCTCGCTCTCGCGAGGCGTTTTTATTTGCTGGGCTAGTTTTGATGGATTTGCTAGCTTTGATGGGCTAGTTAGCTTTGATGGACTAGTTAGTCTTCGCGCTGCTCTAACGCCTCGGCAGCCTGAATCGCCTCTTTCTTAGAGGTGTGCTCGGAAACAACGACTTCGTTTTCAGGCACTGTTTCATCAATCACCAACCATCCGGTGATGGTTTCTTTAAGATCACTGGCTTCAATGACCGGTTCTATACGGGCTTGTCTAGACATTGTGGTCTCCTTGTCAATGTGGGCAGTTACGCTCTGTCTATGGCTAAAACTGCGCGTTACTGAATCCGTCCATTACCTCTTCACCTGCACTTCCTTCACCCTCGGCTGGGCGGTTAAGCTCACTACAGGGGCACCCTTTATGAACACAATCACTTCCCCCAGGATGGCCCGCAGCACAGGCCTTACAGCAATAGGCGCGACCTTCAGTGATGGCCGCCTGCTCGCTGGAGACGTGATGCTCACAGCCAGGACAGGCACAGACGCCCATGTCCGTCATGATAACCCCTCCCTCGTTAGCCATGATTGGCGACATATTTAGCGTAGAAGAGAATGCCGAGGTAGGGAAAATTCAGCGTTAAGGTTATCGACAAAATAGAAGCACCGGTTACGTCACACAGCGCGCTGAAGGAGCATTTAATGCAGAGGAATAAAGATTCCCGCTATCGCTACTAGAGCAACCACCAGCCAAGCAGGCAGTTTCCACACGCTAAGCAGCAAAAAGCCCGTAAGTGCCAGAACAAACTCATACGAGCCAATGATCGCGCTGGTCCATACCGGCTGATAAAGCGCTGCGCCTAAAATACCCACGACCGCCGCATTGGCACCGCGCATTAGCGCCTGAGCGCTGCCCCATCGACGAAATTGGTTCCAAAACGGCAGCACGCCGACCAGCAGCAAGAACCCAGGGATAAAAATTGCCAGCAGTGCCAACAAAGCCCCCACTACCCCGTTCATGCCGGGCAGAAGCGCGCCCAGATAAGCCGCAAAGGTGAATAGCGGACCTGGCACCGCCTGGGCAGCGCCATAGCCTGCCAAGAACTCATCCGGTGTTATCCAGCCTGACTGCACCACTTCGGCTTCTAACAGCGGCAGCACCACATGCCCACCACCAAATACCAACGCACCTGAGCGGTAAAATGCATCGATCACGTTAAGCCAAACAGCACTGCCCGCCATCAGTGGCAGAAGAGCCAGCAGCCCGCCGAACAGCCCCAACGCGACCACGCCTGCTCGGCGGGAAACCGGAAAATGCAGCGGTGCGCTTTCTGCTATGGCGGCACTATTCCGGCACAGCGCCAGCCCGACTAAACCACCCAATACAATCGCGGCGACCTGTCCCAGCGGTCCGCTTACCAGCACCACCGTGAACACAGCGGCCAAGGCGATTCCTGCACGGGTTTTATCCGGGCAAAGGTTGCGTGCCATCCCCCATACCGCGTGGGCCACGATCGCTACCGCGACCACTTTTAAACCGTGAATAATACCGCTGGCGATGGGGCCATCCAGCACCGCAGCCCCCAATGCAAACAGCACCAACACAATGGCTGAAGGCAGCGTAAAGGCCAGCCACGCCATCGCCGCGCCCCACGGGCCAGCACGCATTAAGCCAAGCGCAAAACCCACCTGACTACTCGCAGGCCCCGGCAGAAACTGGCACAGCGCGACCAAATCAGCGTAGGCACTTTCGGTTAACCACTGACGCCGCTCCACAAAGGCGGTACGAAAATACCCCAGGTGCGCCACCGGGCCGCCAAAAGACGTTAAGCCCAGCGCTAAGAATGCCCAAAACACTTCGCCTATGCGCTTGCTTGTCTGCGTTTGCTCTACCATCATGCTCACCATTTACCCAATAAAAAAGCGCAAGGCTTATATGCTAAGCCTTGCGCTTGACGTCTTGATGACACCTGCCGATAAACCGTTACTCTTGGTCTGTCACCGCGCCGGTGCTAGCGGAGCTAACAAGACGTGCATACTTAGCAAGTACACCGCGGGTATAGCGAGGTTCTGGTTGTTTCCACGCCTCGCGACGACGCATCAACTCTTCATCGGACAGATCCACCTCAATGGTATCGGCCTCTGCATCAATGGTGATGATATCGCCATTTTCCACCAACGCCAGCGGGCCACCGTCAAACGCTTCCGGCGATACATGGCCGACCACGAAACCGTGGCTACCACCCGAGAAACGACCGTCGGTAATCAGCGCCACATCGTTACCCAGGCCGCGGCCCATAATGGCAGAAGTGGGCGTGAGCATTTCGCGCATGCCGGGGCCGCCTTTAGGGCCTTCATAACGAATCACCACGACATCACCCGCCACGACGGTGCCGTCGTTAATACGTGCCTGGGCTTCCTCTTCGGAACCAAACACCCGCGCGGAGCCAGAAAAGCGTGTGCCCTCTTTACCGGTAATTTTCGCGACGGCCCCTTCCGGTGCCAGATTGCCGTAAAGCATGCGTAAATGGCTTTCCGCTTTGATCGGGTTGCCCAGCGGGGCAATGATCGGCGGCTCGGCTGGGTAAGGTGCCACTTCAGCCAGGTTCTCTTCCAGCGTTTTTCCGGTCACGGTCAAGCAGTTGCCGTTAAGCAGGCCTGCGTCCAGCAGCATTTTCATCAGCGGCTGAATACCGCCAATCGCCACCAGTTCGCTCATCATGTAGTGGCCGCTAGGGCGCAAATCGGCGAGTACCGGCACGCGCTTACCAATCTCGGTAAAGTCCGCCAGGGTCAGCTCCACACCGATGGTGCGCGCCATCCCAATCAAGTGCAGCACCGCATTGGTAGAGCCGCCCAGCGCGATGGTCACCGTAATGGCGTTTTCAAACGCCTCGCGGGTCATGATATCGGAAGGTTTGATATCGTCCGCCAGCAGCGCCAGCACCGCCTCGCCGGCGGCTTTGCAGTCATCGCGCTTTTCCTGAGAGATAGCATTTTGCGCGGAGCTGCCCGGCAAGCTCATGCCCAATGCCTCAATCGCAGAAGCCATGGTGTTAGCGGTGTACATACCGCCACAGGAACCGGGGCCAGGAATGGCGGTTTCTTCAATGTTTTTAAGTTCGATCAGGTCGATATCACCGCGGGAGTGCGCACCCATCGCCTCGAAGACTGAAACGATATCGGTATGCCCTTTGCCGGGCATAATAGTGCCGCCGTAGACGAACACGCTGGGGCGATTCAAACGCGCCAAGCCCATCAAGCAGCCCGGCATGTTTTTATCGCAGCCACCGATCGCCACCAAACCATCAAAGCCTTCACAGCCCGCCACCGTCTCGATGGAGTCAGCAATCACTTCCCGCGACACCAGTGAATACTTCATACCCTCGGTGCCGTTAGCAATACCATCGGAAATCGTGATGGTATTGAAAATCACACCCTTACCACCGCCAGCATCGGCGCCATCGCGGGCAAACTCGGCCAGCTCATTAATATGGCTATTGCACGGCGTCACCATGCTCCAGGTAGAAGCAATGCCCACCTGAGGCTTTTTGAAATCGGCATCCGTAAAACCTACGGCGCGCAGCATGGCGCGGCTAGCGGCTTTACCTGGGCCATCAACCACAGGCGCAGAGTGGCGGCGGGAGTTTTGCGATGAATCTGACATTAGAAATCTCTCTTAGCGTTGTTCACGGTATCCGCATAGCTTGGCGATATAATCCTCATCTCGCAAGATGATTAACGCTTGGCATCATAGCGTTACCCACCGTTTCGCTTGCTATCAACTATTTGCTTTTGATTATTTACTTTTCAATAAGCGTCAACCAAAGTTGACACTCTCAAAGCTGCCAACTATAGTTATCACCATGATCGAGTTGATTAAAACCGATATCTTCGATGGATGGCTACGCGAGCTTCGTGATATCCGCGCCCGCGCCAAGATTGAAGCCCGCATCCGACGTTTGAGTCTGGGCAACCCTGGCGATGTGAAACCGGTCGGCAAAGGCGTTTCTGAACTGCGAATTCCTTATGGGCCAGGCTACCGCGTCTATTATATTACCAAGGGGCCAGTCATCGTGGTGCTGCTTTGCGGTGGTGATAAAGCCACCCAATCCCACGATATCGAACTAGCCAAAGCCATTGCCGCGCAATGGAAGGAGTAACCCCATGACCGTTCCTACTGTCAAATTCAGCCACTACGATACTGCTGATTATCTTCAAACTGAGGAAGATATTGCGGCCTATCTTGATGCAGTGATGGAGGAAAATGACCCTGCTCTTCTTGCCGCCGCACTTGGTGATATCGCCCGTGCCCGCAACATGAGCCAACTCGCCAAAGACGTAGGCATGAGCCGTGAAGGGCTCTATAAAGCCCTATCCGGGGAAGGCAATCCAGCATTTTCTACCATCAGCAAGGTCGCTAACTCCTTGGGAATGCGCCTATCTATTAAACCGCTATCCCGGCCAGAAGCGGGCAGCTAGGAAGGTCTAGCGAGCATCTCACAGAACGACTCCCTGAAGGCAACATATCGCTGAATGTCGTGGTTCTCACTATTTGCTCTATACAGCCGTTTTGTGCCGCTGAGCTTGGACTGACAACTCAAATCCGCAGGCTTTTGCATAGCGCTGAAGCGTTTTCCAACCGGGATTGCTGTCCCCGCGCTCTAGCCTGCTGATGTTACTTTTTTGAGTATGTAGGCGCTTTGCCAATTCGTCCTGGGTTAAGCCTGCTTGCTGACGCATAGTAATCAGCGTATTGGCCAACTCAAACTCAGGTGCCAAACGGTCATACTCTGCTTTCACCTCAGGATTTTGCAGCGCCTGCTCTTTTAATGCTTTTAAGTTAATCACGACTGCACCTCGCGCTGTCTTGATTGAGCTAACTTTAACGCCTGGGTAAAAACCAACCTACCATTCCACAGCCCCTAAAGTTATCACTTATGATAACCTGAATTCTATAAATGCTCCTAACCTCGATACACACGAGCGGCCTGAACTGATGGCGCCATACACTTAGTCGTTCTGCTATCAATGTGAAGGAGTTTTATAAAACAATTACTGCCAGGAGCGTGCATCACGCGGCAAATCGCCTTTCGGATCATAAACCTCTAGGCTATCGCTTTCTGTTAGCATTTCGGTATAGAGAACGAGATTAGTACCTGAAGCATGTGCCAAAGAAGGAAAAAGTATCCCCTTGACACCCTGTTCAAACGCCATATCGCCTAATAGCCAGCTAGGCGGCTCAATGCGCTGATTAAACCAATACTTACGCCAGTCACAGTTAAGCTCTTGCCATAGGCTATCCCATTTCGAGTGATAGCCTGCTCGAAAATCGACAATATTAGTCACACTCACCGAATAGCTAACAATCAGCCCAGGTGGCATCAATGCTGAAAGCTGCTTGTACTCCGCTAACGCAGTTTGCTCCTCTAGAGAAAGATATAAAGCATCCACACCAACTCGGTTCAGCCGCCCACCATGCTCTCTAGCACCAGCCCCACTGGTAGGCGAAAATGCCCAGCGTGGAACATGTACACGGTATGCCTGAGTTTTCAGCTCCGGCAGTACTATCATCCCACGACACCTGCTTGCAGCGCCTGAACATAGCGCAGAAGATCATCTGCGCGCCCTTCACTGACTAGCTGCTCGGGTGTTTTATAGTCAAATGCGCTAAGCGGCTCGTTGCGAAACCAAAACAGAGCATCATGGAAATCACCATTAATATCCGCCGCTGCACCGAGCACACGAAGTGCATCACGCAGATAACGTTGAAGTTTTTCTGCCCCTTGGGCACGTGAGATCGTCGTACGATGAACATGCGCTTGGCTGGCCAGCGTTTGGATATCGATGCTCAATGCACTGGCAAATAACTTCGGGTTAATCAACGGGTGGCGCTCTTGTCGAGCAACACCCTTTAAGTCAGCCAAAAACCGCTCGAACGAATCAGGTACCAGATACCGATTAGGCTCATTCAATGACTCTTTTACATTACCCACTGCCATTGGCAACCTCCTGCTACGCTTATACAGCCGATATACAACCTATATGCATCATATTTTCATCATAGCAGCTATAAAACTGGACGCTAGGGTTTCAAGCTTAAGAACTAAACTTATGGCACCATACACTTAGCCGCTCCGCCCTGGCCGTGAAGGAAACATCCATTAAGGAACATCGTGCATGTCTGCAAACTCGCTGCTCTCACAAACGCCGTTAACGCCGGGCTTTATGGTCGTGCACGCCAATCGCCTGGAAGACCTGCGCGGTTTGGCGGTGGAGTGGATGCGCCTACACCCGCTCTCGCCGCTGGAGAACGAAACCATTCTGGTGCAGAGCAACGGCATTGGGCAGTGGCTAAAGCTAGCGCTGGCGGAAGACCCGGCCCAGGGCGGTGCGGGCATAGCCGCGGCATTGAACGTCACACTGCCCGCGCGCTTTCTGTGGCAGGCTTACCGCACGGTGCTGACGCAGCTAACAAATGACGACCAAGCGGTACCAGAAACGTCGCCTTTCGATAAGTCGCGGTTGATATGGCGCTTGCTTCGCCTGCTGCCCAGCCTTGCCGAGCAGGAAGCCTTTGCGCCACTGGCGCGCTTTTTAGAGGTCGATCGCGACCAGCGCAAGCACTACCAACTGGCCGAGCGGCTGGCGGATCTGTTCGATCAATACCAGGTGTATCGCGCCGATTGGCTGGACGCCTGGGCCAAGGGAAACGACGTGCTGATCACCGCCCGTGGCGAAGCCCGCCCGTTGGAAGCGCACCAGCTCTGGCAGCCCGAGCTCTGGCGTGCCCTGCGCGACGATGTGGCAATGACGCAAGGCGATGCAGGTCTGAACAGCAGCCGTGCCCAGGTGCACAGCCGCTTTCTAGACGCCGCCGTTCAGCTTGAAGGCCAAGCATGCCCACCCGGCTTGCCCCGACGGCTGATCATTTTTGGCATCTCGTCACTGCCGCAGCAAACCCTCGAAGCCCTGGCCGCTCTCTCGCGCTGCTGTCAGATCGTGCTCTGCGTGCACAACCCCTGCCAGTACTACTGGGCGGATATCATCGAGCACAAAGACCTGCTCCGCGCCAGCCGTTATCGCCAGCGGCGCAAGGCAGGCATGCCCGACGCCCTGGATGTACTCGGCACCGGTGATGCCGACGACGCCCTGCACCTGCACGCACAGCCACTGCTGGCCGCCTGGGGCAAGCAGGGCCGCGACTACCTGCGCCTGCTCGACGAACACGATGATTCCGGCAACTATCAAACGCTATTCGAGCAGCAGGCGCTACGCATCGACATGTTCGAGCCGTTCAGCGACGAACACCCTTGCCTGCTCAGCCAATTGCAGGACGATATCCGCGAGCTGCGGCCGGTAGCAGAAACCCAAACTCACTGGCCCGCGCTCGACCCCGCCAGTGACGACTCCATCGTGTTCCATATCGCCCACGGCCCCCAGCGGGAAGTAGAGATTCTTCACGACCAGCTGCTGGCGGCCTTCAGCGCCGACCCGGATCTGCGCCCGCGGGATATCATCGTCATGGTGCCGGATATTGACCGCTACGCGCCGCATATTGAAGCCGTGTTCGGCCAGTACCGCTCTGCTTACGGTGGCTATCACGCGAACGCGCGACCCGACGACCCGCGCTATATCCCGTATACGCTATCGGATCAGGCCAGCCGCCACCGCCTGCCGTTGATGATTGCGCTGGAAAAACTGCTGCGCCTGCCGGAACTTCGCCTCTCGGTAAGCGACCTGCTGGACCTGCTGGAAGTCCCCGCGCTGCGCGCCCGCTTTGGCATCGATGAACATGACCTGCCCACCCTCAGCCGCTGGATCGAGGGTGCGGGCATCCGCTGGGGGCTCAATGCCGAGCAGCGCACCCGTCTGGATCTACCCGAAGGGCTAACCCAGAACACCTGGGCCTTTGGCCTGCGTCGCCTGCTGCTGGGTTACACCGTAGGCAGTGCCGACGCGTGGCAAGGCATCGAGCCATTCGACGATATTGGCGGGCTGGAAGCATCGCTAGCAGGCCCCCTGGCAAATCTGCTGGAAAAGCTGGAAACCACCTGGGAAACCTTCTGCCAGCCCACCGACACCGCCACCTGGGTGGCCCGGCTGCGCGAGCTGCTGGAAAACTACTTCCTGACCGACGACGCTCAAGAGAGCGTGATGCTCACCAAGCTCGAAACCGCGCTACAGCAGTTGTTGGACAGCACCGAAGAAGCCGCGCTTTATGATCCCCTGCCGCTCTCCATGGTGCGCGAGCACTGGCTGGGGCAAATCGACGAACACAGCCTTTCCCAGCGCTTTCTGGCGGGGGCGGTCAACTTCGCCACGCTGATGCCGATGCGGGCCATTCCTTTCAAGCACGTGTGCCTGCTGGGCATGAACGATGGCGAGTACCCGCGCTCACAGCCGCCGCTGGATTTTGACCTGATGGGCAGCGACTACCGCCCCGGCGACCGCTCACGGCGGGAAGATGACCGCTACCTGTTTCTGGAAGCGCTGCTCTCCGCCCGCCAACAGCTCTATATCAGTTGGGTCGGCCGTAGCCAGATCGATAACAACCCCATGCCGCCCTCAGTGCTGGTCGGCCAGTTACGCGATCACCTGGAAGCGGGCTGGCACACCCAAAACGGCGAGCCGCTGCTGGAAGCGTTAACCACCGAGCACCCGCTGCAGCCGTTCAGCCGCCGCTACTTCTCTACCCAAGCCAGCGATTCTCCCGCCCAAGCACGGCTGTTTACATACGCCCACGAATGGCACGCCCTGCATACCCCCAGTGGCGAAAGCACCCACGGCTCAAAGCCACCAGCGCTTAAGGCAGAAAGCGAACAGCAGAGCACGTTAACCCTGGCCCAACTAGGCAGCTTTTTACGCGACCCCGCGAAGGCATTTTTCAACACCCGCCTGGGGGTCTATTTCGAGCAGGAAGAGCTTACCCAACTGGATGTCGAGCCCTTCACGCTGAACGGGCTTCAGAACTGGCAGTTGCAGGATCAATTGATCGCCGCCCAACGCCACGCCGTGGATAACGGCCAACCGCGCATGGAAGCACTGCACGCAGCACTGGAACGCTTCAAAGGCCAGGGCGTACTGGCCGTCGGTGCTTTTGGCGAACGAATGCGTGAAGCGCTGGCAGAACCGATGGAGGCACTGTTCGGCGCCTACGCAGAGGCGCTGCAAGAGTGGCCACACGAGGTAGCAGCACCACATGCAGTGCATGTCATTGAAAAAAATGAAGAAAAGGTAACGCTGGAAGATTGGCTGGGAGAACTGCGTCAGGATCAGGCGGGCAACCGCTGCCGCCTGTTACTGCTTAGCAGCAGCCTGGTCAGCCAGGGGCGCGGCCGTGGTCAATACCGCTGGCAGCACCTACTGCGGCCCTGGGTTGCGCATCTGGCGGGCAATAGTGAGCGCCCGATGACCACCCAGCTACTTTCCAAAGCAGGCCATGTGCGGCTGGAACCACTAGAAGCCGAGAATGCCCGCTACCAGCTACAAAACCTGCTAAGCGCCTGGTGCGATGGCATGCAGGCCCCGCTACCGCTGGCGCCACAGGCCGCTTTCGCCTGGCTGGCGAAGCTGGGCACACCGGAATCCGAACCAGATAGCGATGCCTACGCCGCCGCCGAAACCGCCTACGAAGGGGGACGCTTCCAGACCGGCGAAGTCGCCCAAAGCGCCTACCTCTCCCACCAGTGGCCGAGCTTCGAACGGCTATTCAAAGAGCGAGCCCTTGGTCACGGCTTCGCCACGCTAACCGAAGCGCTCTATTCGCCGCTGCATCGTGCCGTTAAAGGCTGACAAGCCTAATGGCTCTTCCAGCCCAGGGTTAACACCCGCTTCGCCAGCGAAATCATCTCCGGGTCGCCGGTGTGCTTATCCGGCACATCGGAGAGCTTGATCACCGGCAGCCACTGCTGCCCTTCCGGGCGCGCCTCGACCATCTTGATCACCATGTTCATCGGCTCGACGCCTACATCGTTGGTGAAGTTAGTGCCGATGCCGAATGCCATCCCGATCCGGTCTTTGCAAAACGCGTGAATATGCTCGACCTTCTCCGGCGTCAGCGCATCGGAAAAGATGATCGTCTTGCTCAACGGGTTAATGCCCAGGCGCTCGTAGTGGGCGATGGTCTGGGAGGCAAAATCAATCGGGTCGCCGCTGTCATGGCGCACGCCATCGAACAGCTTGGCGAACTTCTTATCGAAGCTATCGAAAAAAGCCCGCGAGGTAAACGTATCGGTCAGGGCAATGCCCAGATCACCGCGATACACATCCACCCAATGCTCGAGGGCAAGGCTGTTGGCCATCTTGAAACCAAAGCGGGCGCCGTGGAACATGAACCACTCATGGGCGTGGGTGCCGATCGGCTTAACCCCATGGCGCATGGCCAGCAGCACATTGCTGGTGCCGCTGAACGCCTCGCCGCCATTATGGCAAAGTGCGCCCACCACACGGTCATGAACATCGAACGAGAAGCGCCGACGGGTGCCGAACTCGGCAATCTTCAACCCAAGACGGCGGTAGAGTTCGATCTTCTCCTGGGCGCGCTGTTCGATCATCGCGTCAGCCTCATGGGTGACCGACACACCCCGCAGCCGATACCAAAGCTCGCTGATCAGCGCCATCAACGGCACTTCCCACAGAATAGTGCGGTACCAGGGCCCCTCGATAATCACCGAGAGGTCACTGCCCTGCTGCTCGATGATCACCTCGGCAGGGTCGTAATGAAACCCGGCCAGGAAATCGAGATAGGTAGGGTCGAGATAAGGGCAGGTTATTTCGAGATAACGCTTCTCTTCATCGCTCAGGCGCAGCATCGCCATCTGATCCACTTCGCGACGCAGCGCATCACCGAAGCCATCAGGAAATTCGTGCTCGCCACGATTGATAAACGCGTAGCGCGCCTGGGCATAGGGAAAGCGTTTGATCACGGCGTTCTGCATCGTGATCTTGTAAAAGTCATTATCCAGCAGCGATGTCAGCATGAGATCCCATCGTTAGAGTGAACCGAAGCCGCCGGTAGCGTAAACTCATTGCACCAAGAGTGGCTCGGCGACAAGATTATCAGGTGGCGGGGCTCTCATACAGTCTAGGAGCTGTCTTGATGCGTCTTACTCAAACACAGCGTGACACGATTCTTTCGAGCGTACGCGAGTTCATTAAGCCTTTTGTGCAAGTCCAGGTGTTTGGTTCGCGGCTGGATGATACCAAGCGGGGCGGCGATGTTGACCTGCTACTGATCTCCCAGACAGCAATACCACTACTTACCCGTGCCGAACTCAAAATGACACTTGAAGAGCGCCTCCAACTGCCTGTGGATATAGTGGCCTATGCCTCGACGGCTGAACCCACGCCCTTCCAAGCAATCGCCTTGGCACAGTCACGCCCGATTGATAGTGAGGAAGTGGTATGAGTCACGATGTTCTTAGTGAGCAGCAACGCTATCTTGCGCAACTGCTGGAAGCGATCCAACGCTGCGCTTGGTTTCTCCAACAGTCACGCAAAAAAATTACCTGGCCGATTGACGGTGAGTGGCTGGCCGAACACAAAAAAAATGTGGATTATTTCGAAACCCTTGCCGCCATTAATGAGCGGTTTGCCAAGCTGCAAGACTCGATAGCATCGACTATGCGGCACAGTGCTTTACTTGCCGGTGAATCCACTGACAGCTTTCTCAAAGTACTGGCTCTATTTGAAAAGCAAGGCGTAATTAACGCGACAAGTGATTGGCAACGCTGCCGCGCCATCCGCAATATCGCGGCACATGACTACTCGACCGACTACGAACAGATAGCCGAACACTTCAATCTGCTGAACGAGCTCGCTGACATACTCTTAGTGACGTCTCAACGTCTTGTGGCCTGGAACGCTGAGCAACTCAGCATCTACCCCGCCAGCCCTGACTTTTCCGCTGAGTTTGACAGTATTTTCTTATGAGCCAGCCTGAACCACTCAATCCCCTGAGCCTCCCGCTTCACGGCAGCCGACTGATAGAGGCAAGCGCTGGCACCGGCAAAACCTTCACCATCGCCCTGCTTTACGTGCGGCTGGTACTCGGCGGCCACAGCGTTGACGACGATACCGCATTTATCCGCCCGCTTACGCCGCCGGAAATCCTGGTCGTCACCTTCACCAACGCCGCGACCCAAGAGCTACGTGAACGGATCCGCAACCGGTTGGTGGAAGCGGCAGAAGTATTTCGCGCTGATGGGCAGGCAAGCGATGAGCTACTCCTAGAACTCCGCGACCAATACGACCCTGCCACCTGGCCCGCGTGCTCCCGACGCTTGGCGCTGGCCGCTGAATGGATGGACGAAGCCGCGGTTTCAACGATTCACAGCTGGTGCTACCGCATGCTGCGCGAACACGCCTTCGACAGCGGCAGCCTATTCTCCCTCAACCTGGAAAACGACCAGCGCGAACTGGAACAGGAAGTGGTACGTGACTACTGGCGCAGCTTCTACTACCCGCTGGACAGTGACGCCCTCGGCATTGTCACCCGTTACTGGAAATCACCGGACGACCTGCACGTTCCGCTACAACGGCTACTGCCCGAAAGCGAAGCCCTGGGCGACGAAAAGCCCGAGCCCCGCGAAACCCTGGCCGCCACTCAGGCCGAACGCGCCGCCCAGCTCAGCGAACTCAAAGCCCCCTGGCCCGCCTGGCTGGACGAACTGGTGCCCGCCCTGGAAGACGCCGCCACGCGCAAAGCCTTCAAGGGCCAGAGCTTCAACGCCAAAAGCCGCGCCAACTGGCTAGGCGCACTACGCGAATGGTGCGAAACGGATGCCGACCGCCCGGCGCTCACCGACGCCGCCTGGAAACGCATGACGCCGGACGGCATGGCCGACATCTGGAAAGAGGGCGCACCGCCCTGCCCGCAAGCCTGGGAAGCGCTGGCACAGCTACCGCAAGCGCTGGATGCCCTGCCCGAGCCGCGCAACGACCTGCTGATTCACGCCGTACAGTGGTGCCGTGCCCGGCTGGAGCGAGAACAGGAACGCCGAGCCGAGATGGGCCCTAACGACCTGCTCACCCATCTGGATCGCGCCCTGAAAGGCCCTAACAAAGAGGCCCTGGCCGCGCAGATTCAGCGCCAGTTCCCCGTGGCACTGATCGACGAGTTTCAGGATACCGACCCGATCCAGTACCGCATCTTCAACGCCGTGTATAACGTCGCAACGCCCCGCCGCGACAGCGCTATCCTGCTGATTGGCGACCCCAAACAGGCGATCTACGCCTTTCGCGGCGCGGATATCTTCACCTACCTGCAGGCCCGGCAAGACACCGATGGCCGCCACGTTACGCTGGGCACCAACTTCCGCTCCAGCCGCGCCATGGTGGCAGCGGTCAACCACTGCTTCAGCTACGCCGACCAGCATGAGGCCGGCGCCTTTCTGTTCCGCGCAGAGGGCGGCGACAACCCGCTGCCGTTCAACCCTGTCAACGCCAAAGGCACCAAGGATACGCTGGTACTCAAGGGCAAACCGCTAGCAGCGATGACCCTATGGCCATTGGAAAGCGAAGAGCCGCTCTCCAAAACCGCCTACCAAACCGAGATGGCCGAGCGCTGCGCCTCGCACATGGCCGAGCTTTTGGAAGCAGGCCGACAACAGCAAGCGGGCTTTGCGAAAGCGGCTGATGACAACGGCGATAACGGACTCACTCCGCTGGCCCCCTCGGATATGGCGGTGCTGGTCAACGGCCTACAGGAAGCGCGAGCGATTCGACTGGCGCTGGCCAGCCGCGGCATCAAGAGCGTCTACCTTTCCGATCACGACAAGGTATTCAGCTCCCCTATTGCCCCGCAGCTAGCCATTTGGCTGCGCGCCTGCGCCGAGCCCCAGGCCAACTCCCGCCAGGCAGAAGCCAAGCTGCGCGCTGCCCTGGCAACATCAGTACTAGGGCTAAGCCTTGAAGAACTCGACCACCTCAACCAGAGCGAGCTGGCCTGGGAAGCGCGGGTCGAGCAGTTCAGTGACTACCACCGCTTGTGGCAGCGCCAGGGTGTGCTGCCGCTAGTGCGCCGATTGATGGTCGATTTTGATATCGCCGCTCGGCTGTTAGGCGAGTTCGCCGAGGGTGAGCGTTTGCTAACCGACCTGCTGCACCTGGGTGAAATGCTTCAGCACGCCAGCCAGGAACTGGATGGCGAACACGCGCTGATTCGTTTTCTAGCCGAGGCCATTGCCGACCCGGATAGCCACGGCGACAGCCACAAGCTGCGCCTGGAGAGCGACGCCGATCTGGTCAAGGTCGTGACCATTCATAAATCCAAGGGGCTGGAGTACCCGCTGGTGTTCCTGCCGTTTATCGCCAACCACCGCCCGGTCAGCGACACCGACCTGCCGCTGCGCTGGCACGATAGCGAAGGCACGCTGCAACTCAGCCTAAGCGCCGATGAAGCAACGCTGGCCACCGCCGACCGCGAGCGGCTGGGCGAAGACCTGCGCAAGCTCTACGTGGCTCTCACCCGTGCCCGCCACGCCACCTGGCTAGGGCTGGCAGCGCTAAAAGGCAGTGAGAACAGCGCCATCGGCCACCTGATCAACGGCGGCAAGGCCATCGCCCCCAGCGGGTTTACCCAAGCGCTAGGCGACCTGGTGGAAGGCAGCGATATCGAGTTAAGCGCCGCCCCGGAACCCACCGCGCTGCGCTTCACCCCAGCGCCGGAACAGCAGGCACTGGGCCACGCCCGCACGCCGCTGCGCCCCGCCCGAGAACAGTGGTGGATCGCCAGCTACTCAGCGCTGCGTACTTCTGGGGCGGTCTCTGGATCTAGCACCATCCCGCTGACAACGCCCGCGCCGGAACCCGCCACGCCCCAGGAAGCCACCACCCTGGAAGTGCTGGATGAACCCCACGACAACGCCATTAACACCGAAGCGTTTCATTTACATAGATTTCCACGTGGCCCCGGCCCCGGCACCTTTCTGCACGGGCTTTTAGAGTGGGCGGGCCAGCTAGGCTTTAACACCGCCTTAGAAGACCCCGTCGCGCGGGAAGATATGCTGCGGCGGCGTGTACAGCTGCGCGGCTGGCAGGCATGGCACGACACCCTGGCGGGCTGGTTTGAAGAACTGCTCGCCACGCCGCTTCCACTGCCACTCTTACAACAACAGTCCCAGCCCAGCGAAGGCAGCCAGGTGGCGCTATGCGAACTCAAAAGCTATCAGGTAGAGCTGGAGTTCTGGTTTGCCGCCCACCATGTAGGAACGCGCAAGCTGGATGAGCTGGTCAGTGACCACTTACTGCCAGGGGTATCACGCCCCGTATTGGATGCCGACACCCTCAACGGCATGCTCAAAGGCTTTATCGACCTCGCCTTTGAGCATGAAGGCCGCTTCTATGTGCTCGACTGGAAATCCAACTACCTGGGCAGCGACGACAGCGCCTACACCGCGGAAGCCCTGCGCAACGCCATGCTCGAAAAACGCTACGACCTGCAAGCCGCGCTTTATCTACTCGCACTCCACCGGTTACTCAAAGCGCGCCTACCCAATTACGACCCGCACCAACACCTGGGCGGTTCGATGACAGTATTTCTGCGCGGCAGCCGCACCACCGCCCGCGGCGTACACGCCGTGCCAGCGCCAGTCGCGCTGATCGAAGCACTGGATGCGCTCTTTGCAGGCACGGCAGCAGATGCAGTATCAGAAACAGGCCTAGAGGCGGTGGTATGAGCAATAGAGACACACAATCTATGAACCTAGACCTGTTCGCCGATGACGCGCCGCCCGCGGCACCTGACTCAACCGCACCGGTAACACCACCGACAGAATCAGCCGCCAGTGCCGCCCAGCCGCACCCCGCGCTAAGCGACACCGCCGCGCTACTCCTGTTGTGTGAACGATGGGTTTCCCGTGGCTGGCTGCGGGATCTGGATTTAGCCCTAGTGCGCTTTCTCGACCGGGAAACCCAAAACGCCCCGCCCCTGCTGTTGCTAGGCGCGGCGTTGGCCAGCCACCAGCTTGGCCGAGGCCATGTGTGCCTGGATATAGCCGCGACGCTGGAAGCGCCGGATTTTGCACTTTCGCTGCCACCGGAAGGCGACGACCTGAACGACCCACCGCCGCTGCCCAGCCATGTGCTGGCTACGTTAACGCTGCCCGAATGGCAGGCCGCGCTCAGCCACCCCATGCTGATCAGCGACGGCCCCGGCAATACGCCGCTTGTAGTGAGCCACAGCGACAACACCAGCAAACTCTACCTACGCCGCTACTGGCAGTTCGAACAAACCCTACACCATGAAATCGCCGCCCGATTAGCCACCGCAGAACTGGATAAAACTGGTGGGAGGGAGCTTCAGCTCGCGAAGGGTGACGATAGTCACCCCCAAATACTCAAAGATGCCCTAGATACCCTATTCCCCGCCAGCAACAAAATAGACTGGCAAAAAAACGCCTGCGCCCTAGCCGCCCGCAGCCCCTTCGCGATCATCACCGGCGGCCCCGGCACCGGCAAAACCACCACCGTGGTGCGCCTGCTGGCCCTGCTGCAAACCCTGCAACTGGCAGAACCCAACGCCCACCCGCTCCGCATTCGTCTAGCAGCCCCCACCGGCAAAGCCGCCGCACGGCTAAACGAATCCATCGCCGGCCAAGTTGCAAAGCTCCCCTTCAGTGGCTTAGTCAACTTGTGGGAGGGAGCTTCAGCTCGCGACGATTCAAGCACCCAGCAACTACAAGCAGCCATCCCCACAGAAGTCACCACACTCCACCGCTTATTAGGCGCAAGAGCAGACACCCGCCACTTCCGGCATAACGCCGCCAACCCGCTGGCGCTGGATGTGCTGGTGGTGGATGAAGCCTCGATGGTGGATATCGAAATGATGACGGCGCTGCTCAGCGCCCTACCCGCCAGCGCCAAGCTAGTGCTGCTGGGGGATAAAGATCAGTTGGCATCCGTTGAGGCTGGCGCTGTGCTGGGTGACCTGTGCCGCCGCGCCGACGCCGCCCACTACACACCCGCCACGGCGCAGTGGCTAGCCGAACTCACCGACCACCCGCTGCCGGATGAATTAATCGACCCAACCGGCCAGCCGCTGGATCAAGCCATTACCATGCTACGGGTAAGCCACCGCTTTACTGAAACAAGCGGCATCGGCCAGCTCGCCCAGGCGATTAACCAGCCGCTAAGTGAGGCAATGCGGGAACGGGATAAACACCAAGCCGTGCATGGCGTACTGAATAACGGCTATGCCGACCTGCACCACCTGGTGTTGAAGCAAGACGCACAAAACGAAGACATCGCCCTGGAGCGCCTGGTAATCACCGGCAGCCCAGAGCGTTTTCCCAATGCAGGCGAAGGCCGCACCGATTTCAAAGGCGAGCCAATTGCACCGCCCACCGGCTACCAGCACTACCTGAATACCCTGGCAAGTGAACGACCTGATACATCGCTATCGTTTGAAGAGAACGGCGACGTTTACGATGCGTGGGCAAAGCAAGTGCTGAACGCCTACAGTCGCTTTCAGCTGCTGTGCGCGCTACGTAAAGGCCCATGGGGCGTAGAAGGATTAAACCTGCGCATAGCTAAAACCCTGCGCCGCGAAAAGCTGCTGTTCGGCAACGACCACACGTTAGAAAAAGGCTGGTTTGAAGGCCGCCCGGTGCTAGTCACCCAAAACGACTACGGCCTAAAACTGATGAACGGCGATATCGGCATCACAATGGCGGTGCCAGATCAACGCACTCCCGGCAGGGCACTTTTACGCGTCGCCTTTCCGACCAGCGACCCGGAAAACCCCATTCACTGGGTGCTGCCTTCCCGCCTGCACGCGGTAGAAACCGTGTTCGCGATGACGGTACACAAATCCCAAGGCTCCGAGTTTCAGCATACCGCCCTGCTGCTACCGCAAACACCCAACCCCATTCTCACCCGCGAGCTGGTTTACACCGGTATCACCCGCGCCCGCGATTGGCTTACGCTGATCGAAGCCAAACGCGGGATATTGAATGATGCGGTTACTAGGGAGGTTATGAGGGTTAGTGGGACGGGAAGGTCGTAATCAAAGTCGATATTAACGTTGGTGGTATCGGTTTTTGACCAAGAGTTGACGTTTAGGAGATTTCGATATAACGCAGTATTTTTATCAACTCTACCCCCTTGACGAGACCCTTGATTCATTCTTTTTAATTACTGTTTCCATTCAAAAAATTTAAGATCGGCTCTACTGGCGCAACAACACCAAATTTTGTCAATTGAAGAAATTTTGAGCCAAAAATCTCCGAAGGTATTTTTCTTTGAAGTAACCCAAAGAAGTTTTCATCATGCGTTGATATGATGAGCTGTTTACCAAACCTTAAGAATATGCTTCTTAACAGGTCTATCGTCGAAAGAATATTAATTGAATCCATCGATTGGATGGGATCATCAATTAGAATAACATCAATAGAGTTTCCTTTATCATCTTTTGCGTGAAGAGCATTCGCAAGAAACACACTTAAACCCAGTATGTTGGTTTGGGCAGCACTGAAATAGAGAATTGGGGATATCATGCCACCTGCCCCATCGCCAACCAAAATGTTTAAACTTGGCTTATCTGCTTCAAAGTTGACTTTGAATTCTACTTTTTTGAATTCAGGATGTGGGTCTATATTCTTGTAAATAGCATTAATCAGATCCTCGAAGAAGAAGTTATTAATGAGTACTTCTAGCTTTTCTACTATGACCACTTTTTCTCTCTCTAAAGCTTCGTCAACCTGATTTCTTCGTTTAAACTGACAATCCAAAGCTTCCAATTCGTTCTGATTAGATATGTGTTTTATGTAAGGCTTAAATGAAACCATCAGTTCCAAGAGCAACTTAAATCCATTAACCAGCTTTTCTAGCCTCTGAGCACTAAATCGGTATTCTTCCGCATTATTTTTTATTAGAGCTTTTACTTCTTCCAGTGTATCCTCAGAACTAATGCTAATAATATTAGATAAGCTATCGTAATACGCATTAACCGTCGCTTGAGAATTAGCAAGAGCTAAATCTAGGATTTCCTTTTCTTTCTTCAAGTGTGAAACTTCCACCCATGTTTCATTAGCTATCATTTCTTTCTGTAAATCGTTACACTGCCCAACTAAGAATTCACATGAAGTTTTGTGCTGCAGCACGATCGATTTAAGCTCATTTATTTTCACTTCAAAGTGCAATTTTATATTATGAACAGCAATAGAGTTTTCATTTAAATATGCTAACACTGATACATAACCGTGATCATTACACTTAGTCTCCATTTCAGACTCTAGCTGAGTCAGCTCTACACGTTTGGTTTTAAGCGACTCAGTTGTTATTTTTACTTTATTAGTCAGAATTTTTTGCTGCTTAATCAGACTTAGCTTCACCTCAGATAACTGACTAAGCTCGTACTCCACTCTAATTAAAAAGTCTTGCTTCGACAACCCCATAAATAATTGTGTAATTTCAGAATTTCTATCATCTAATTCTTTTAACTCATTTTCAAAGGTAGCTTTTTCCATCTCGGCTTTCTTAATTTTTATTTTTACTTCATTTAATTCATTACGAAGGCTAGCGAGTTGATGAGCCTGTGCTTTTAATGCTTGCTTAGCAATCTCTTGAATTTCGTCATCAAGTTCTTTCTGACGTGACAAAGATTCTACAATCTTAGTAGAATTCTCTCGATTAAGTTCAGACTCCAGGTTTTGTCTCTTAACTTTACCAATTAGTTCGTCGGGCGATGAATGTGGAGTAGTACACAAAGGACAAGTATCGGAAGGTTCATTACTAAGATAGCCCAAACCTATTGAAATCAACTTTTGATGTAAATCCATCTGTTCTATTAAGGCCTTCTGAGTAGCCTGTAAAGTCTCTTTATGCACTCGCAGCAAGTCAAGCTCAGTGTGACATTTGGCGAGACGTTCGATTTTTTCTTGTTCAAAAACCAAAGATCCAAAATTTCCAGCTAGTAAAGAACTAGATGTCACCTTTAACACGGAAAGATCGCTCAGCTCACCACTAATTATACCTAGCCGAACTTTGTTTACCTGAATTTCATTCAGTTTTGTGACAATTTTCTCACTTAAAACATCACGCCGCGATTGATTGTGCAAGAGCTCAGCATAATCTGTGTCAGAGCTTTCCATCGACTTTCTAAGAAGTGAAGCTTTATTGTCACCTTTCTTTAGCTCTTGATCTATCTCTTCTAGGCTCTTTTGAAACCCCGCCAAGTCAGCATTTAGCTTTGAGAGCTCTTCATTTAAATAACTTTTGTTTTTAGTTATTTCCTTAAGTCGAAATTCAATTTTTAAAAAATAATCAGTATTTTCAGCCAGCTCAATTAAAGTTTTAAGACGAACATTTGCCTGCTTCTGATCTTCTACACATTTCTCGTGAGAATCCAATAATCCTTGATATTTGTCAGCGTCAGCAACACCTTGCAATAGCCATACAAGTCTAGCCTTTTGCTTTACTTGATAGCCAACATGAAGTTTTATTTCGGGTATTTGGCCTAAGCGCTCAGACAATGATTCAAGTACTTCATTATGGGAGTTGAGTGACGTAATCAGTTCATGTTGTCGTGATACTAGGCTAGCATCAAGTTGATAAATTCCTTGAGATGAAATGGCTTCATCAGGCAATACAATTTCCTCTCCCAAAGAGTTGAGCTCAGTCGCTACAGAGTTAAATTGCTCGAATATCGCAATATCAATTGGTTGCTTCAATTCTTCGAGCAAAGATTGACGTTTCTTATTTAGATTGCTTAGCTCAGATTTATTATCATTTATGAGTGCAGACAATTCCTTGCGAGCAATCTCTATATCACCACCAAAGCTTTCCATGAACTTTGTATAGCGCTCTTGTGGTTTATCTTCCCGAAGAAACCCCTCTATTTCGTCTTGACTGAGTATAGTATGTCGAAAGAAGTCATTCTCGCGCTTACCTATAAACATATCGTTCTGGTTCTTACGTATCTTAGGAAGATTACGTTCAAAGACGTTCTGGGTGTTTGTGGATACTACTACAGTTGTTGCTGTTTTTTCATCTGCGTATTTGTTACGTAGAACTTTAAGCCCTTCATCGGGGATCTTAGTCGTTTTAGCTTCATTTTGATAATCTTCTAGTCTATTTATACGATTGGTAATAGCCCACTCTACTGCATCATAAAATGAACTTTTCCCAAATCCATTTGGAGCATAGATCGCAACAAAATTCGCAACCTCTCCTCCTTTATTTGTAAAATCAAAAGTACCATGTTCTTTTGATATATAAGCTCGGAATGCCTCTATTTCAACTTTTTTAATTTTCATTGCTACTCAAACTTTCAATTATTTTGTCGATCATCAATGCCCTCTTTTCTCTAGAAGCACTTCTAGAATCTAAAGGGGCGCCACGATAATAATTTTCTAAATTCGTTAAATCTTTTGTCACATGATCAGATCGAGTTTCCAGTGTAAGATCTGAACCCAGTAATTGCTTCTCTAGTTCAATGATCATTTGATCTATGCTTGGGATTTTTTGAAGCCCATCCAGTACAATTTTTCTTGCTGAAAACTTATTGTTTTCGATTTCATATTTATCCCATACAGGGAGATATTCAACAGAAAAAAATGCCAAATACATATTCCAAGCATCAAAACCTCCAGAGCTTTGATGATAGACAGTCATTATATTTTGGATAGTTCTCCAGTTATTTATAATCTCCTCTTTTGTTTCACATACGCACACCATGCAAGAAATAAAAGAAAGACGATCATCAGAACAAAACATATGAAACTGTATATTTTCAAACTGGGTAGATAATAACCCTAGATCAACTTCTTTAGTTAATAATTTCATTTAACTTTTCTCTCAAAAAATCAAATAGCATTTTGCGCCCATTCAATTTATAATATTCATCTTCAACTGCTACTATGCACGTATTACGAAGGCCCTCTAAGTGGGTTAATTTAAAGCTTGTAAAGACCTCGTTTTCAGCTAAATCGATAGCAGGGAATAGCTCATTATTTGGAACAAAAGAGATGTCACTTATAACTTGCTCCAATTTAAACATAGGAGGTAATACACTTGCTGCCGCTTCAGGAGAAGCAACTATCAAAGTTCCATCTTTGTCTAAAAGCTTCTTAGCAACTTTCAGCAAATCTTCCAAGCGACTAATCCAGTTAGTACTATCACTTGTATATATTAATCGACGCTTCCGCTCTAAACCTTTGAGGTAAGCATCATCTGCCCCATTTGATTGGTCTATCAACACACTAATTACTAAAAACTCTAAATATGCCACCCATAATCCATAGGTTTTGAGCTCACTAAAATTTTTTGGATCGACTAATAGGTCTTCATGATATCGCTCCATTACTTTATAAGGTGGAAGCAAATTATTCGCAATTAAATAATCTGCTATACTTTCGAGTTCTAGTTTGAGGGCAGCTACATTTTTTTGGTCATAAACATTAAATGAAAATATCCTGTCTCGCATATTTGAAAAGCACTCTAAATACGCGGGAATCATTGGTGCACTTGAATTTGCGGTAATTAATTCCTCAAATCTTGCAAGACTGTGGCACTGAGCACGACCGTACTGTTGTTCAGTCTGTCTGCCATCCATTTGAAATTCAACACCAATAAGCATTGGTTTCTTACCTTGAACATGATACACGCCACCGCCAGACATACCTCGGATCGTTGTTGTTCCTGGTATGCCATCAAGAAACATTATAACAAGTTCATTAGCCACACTAATCTTATGCCCTGTATATTCTTTAAGGGGATCTGGAGAATCTCTCTCAGTTTCGGGGAAACCTACTAAAGTGAGTGAAGCACAATTGCTCAAGTCAGATGCAGGAAGGCATTGTTGTACTATATGTTCTTGGTAATCGACCTTTAAAACTGCAATATCATAAAGATGACCTTCTGATTTTATTTGTTCTGGAGAAGGTAAATGCTGAGGGAGCACAGCTAAAACGGCAAGTTGATTACCTTGATAATCATGGACTACGAGGTCATCCTGTTTTTCAAGAATTACATGAGCAGCAGTAAGCACATAAGAATACTCTTGCGTCATAGCATTTACTAATACGCCACTACCACCGTTCACTTTAACGCAGTAAGACCGTATCCTGAATCCGTGAAGCCGGCGCCGACACTTTCCCTATCACCGCCAGCGAGCACTTTTTGATCATTCGCCCCGTGCAAGTTGGCTTTCGCAAGCCCGTTATTGCCAAAACCCACCGTGCTG
>NZ_JACCDE010000011.1 GCF_013415125.1 Vreelandella glaciei
GACGTTCATCAGGGTCAGGGGATAGCGTCCCCATTAAGAGACCGACTATACGCACGCATCGGCTTATGTTGTTCATCATCGGAGCTTGCAACCGGGGAGGAGTCCCTATACGCAATGACAGGGGGTATGCGGTGGTGGCAACGACATCGAACCTATTTTAGGCGCAGTGGCGGCTCAGCTAGCCCAGCGATATCGAGTTCGACCACATAAAGCGAACCTGCCGTTGGCTCTTGAGCTAGCTGCTCAGCGCTAAATCCCTCTTGCGCCGTAGTGATATACAGCGTTTTTATGCCAGAACCTGAAAATGCTGAGCAAGTGGGTTGGCTGACCGGCAGCTCAACACGGCCTATCACTTTTCCGTCCTTATTCAGACGCACAACTTGTCCCGCACCCCACAGTGCTAGCCAAAGACAGCCTTCGCTATCGACTACAGCGCCATCGGGATTACCCAGGGTAGAGGAGAAGTCAGCCCAGGGCTGGGGTTCACCAGTGGGCCAGCCGTCGTCATCCAGTGCCCAGCGCATTACCACGCCGGTTACGGTGTCGGTAAACCAGGCAAACTGGCCATCCGCAGAGAAGCAGATAGCATTAGGAATCGTCAGGCCTGAGCGCAGTTGGGTAAGCTTGCCGCGGTGTAAGCGGTAGAGGCTGCCAGCGCCTTGCTCGGCGAATTTCCCCATACTGGAAAGCCATAGGCTGCCGTAACGATCCACGCGAGCATCATTGCTGCGAGTCATTGGATTGTCAGCTTCGAAATCGCAAAACTTTTCTACACTGCCGCTGGTTGGGTCGAAGCGGCTTAAGCGATCCTCACCGACTAGCAGCAGCCCGTCTTCTTCAAGTGGCGTGGCTAGCGATACCCTATGATCAAGCTGATAGTATCCGCTTTCCCCGGTGGCGGGGGATAGCCAGTGCAGCTGCTTTTCAAGAATATCGCACCAATAAAGGCGCCGATGTTTGGCGTCCCACTGGGGGCCTTCACCCAAGGTGCAGCGGCAATCGACCGCTAACTCGGCCTGCCACGTTGAAACGCTAATGTCTGTATTCATTGTTGTTGGCTCTCCTTATTATTCTCCCGCTAATAACCAGGCATCAACAAGGGCTTGCGCTTGTTGACGTACCTGAGCAGCGCTTTGGCCGGGTTTGTATAGCGCGCTGCCTAAGCCTGCGCCGTCGACGCCAGCGGCGCGCCACTCGGCAAAGTTATCGACACCCGCGCCGCCGACGGCATATAAAAGTGTGCCTTCGGGTAGCACCGAACGAACCGCTTTCATACCTTCTAAGCCTACCTGCACCGCGGGGAAAAGTTTAAGCCCGGTGGCGCCTGCATCCAGCGCATCGAAGGCTTCTGAAGGTGTCACAATACCCGGCCAGCTAGCCATGCCGAGCTTATACGTTTCTTCGATCACCGCTGGCCGACAGTTAGGGGAGACGATTAAGCGCCCCCCAGCAGCATGAACATCGCGCACCTGGGCAGGGGTGAGCACCGTGCCTGCACCAATCACTGCGCGCTCGCCAAATGCGTCTACCAAACGGCGAATGCTCTCCAGCGGGTTGGGTGAATTAAGTGGCACCTCGATCTGGGTGATACCTGCGGCGAGCACTGCTTCCGCGATATCCACGGCCTCATCAGGCGTTATACCGCGTAAAATACCAATCAGGGGCAGCGACATAGGCAATTTCTCCATGCTTAAATTATTTTAACGCGTGATGGGCGAGTCGAAGGCCAGCTAACACGGCAGTGTCGCCATCCATATGCTGCGTTTGATAGCCGATCGTATTGAGCGCCAGCGTATAGCGCTGGCTAAGCGCTTGATTGCCAATCAGCATGATGGGCTTATCGGTGGGGCACTTTCGGCAGGCGCCAGTGAGCTCAAGACCGATGGCGAGTCCAGAGAGCCTGGCCGCCAATACCGCACCACGCGTGTCCCCTGCAGGTAACCGACCATCAAGTAAATCTTGTGCGCGCAGGCCGAACAGGCGGCTACTAAACAGTTCGGGTGCTTCGTTTATTTCTCTGACTGCTGAAGTAAAGGCCTCACGGCAAGTCGGATCGTTAAGGTTGTTCCTGGCCGCAGAAGGTGTTGAAACGGAATGCTTTAGCACCGACTGGTTGGCCAATAGCTGATACAGCTCACCGGTTAGATAGGTCGTGAACTGAGTAACGGAACCCGCTTCAAGGGTAGCCCACTTAGCGTGGGTGCCGGGCAAACAGGCAAGGCCAGAAAAATCGGGGGTGTTGGCGACGAGCCCTGCTAACTGGGTCTCTTCACCGCGCATCACATCAAAGTGAGTTGCGGTACCTCGTGTTTGGCTTAAGCCAGGCAGCAGGTAAACACCTAGCTGGTCACCCCTAAGCGTTGGCGTCACAGCGCCTTGGCTAAGCTGGTCAAGCCGCGTGGGTACCGGCAAATAGGCGGCTTCCAGCCAACCCTGACGAGCGCCCGCCATCCCACAAACCATCACATCCGTCTGGCCGGAAGCGGGCAACCAATCACCCACCAGCCTTAACAGCTCGGTTTCGTACTCGTCGGCCTTTAGCGACAGCATGCCCTTGTCGCTGTTGGCTTGGGCAACCACTTGGTCGTGTTGATCCAGCCCCCAGGCGCGTAGGTTGCTAGAGCCCCAGTCCACAGCAATCCAGGCCAACTGATATGCTATTTCAGTCGTTTCACGCATCGCGCTTGATTCCATGGCTTACCACTCCGCAATTGAACCGTCTTCATGCGTCCAAACCGGGTTACGCCAGCGGTGACCGACCTTAGCGCGCTCCTCAACAAACTCTTCGTTGATCTCAACGCCAAGCCCTGGGCCTTGGGGAATGGCGCAGAAACCGTCTTCAATGGCGAGGGCAGATTTATCGACCAAGTAGTCGAGGACATCGTTGCCCTGGTTGTAGTGAATACCCATGCTCTGCTCTTGAATAAAGGCGTTGTGGCTGACCGCATCCAGCTGTAGCGATGCGGCCAGCGTTAACGGACCGAGCGGGCAATGGGGCGCCAGGGCGACATCGTAGGCCGAGGCCAGGGCGTTAATCTTTAGCCCCTCGCTGATCCCGCCGCAGTGGGAAATGTCGGGCTGAATAATGTCGATCATGCCGTCGGCCAGCAGGTCGCGGAACTGGAAGCGGGTGTGCAGCCGTTCCCCGGTGGCCAGCGGGTAGCCCAGACCACCGGCAATATCCTTCAGGCAAGGCAAGTGCTCCGGGGCGACCGGCTCTTCCACGAACATCGGGTGAAAAGGCTCCAGCTCGCGCAGCAGTGCTTTGGCCATTGGCCGATGTACGCGGCCATGAAAGTCGATCCCAATGCCGATATCCGGGCCCACGGCGTTTCGCGCTTCCGCGACTCGTGCTACTGCTTCATCAATC
The DNA here is from genome assembly GCF_013415125.1 of Vreelandella glaciei. Classification (GTDB taxonomy): domain Bacteria; phylum Pseudomonadota; class Gammaproteobacteria; order Pseudomonadales; family Halomonadaceae; genus Vreelandella; species Vreelandella glaciei. Next base: position 3,371 of record NZ_JACCDE010000011.1, read on the forward strand.
TTGCGATGGGAATCGACAATTTGCAGTTCGGGCGTCCCGTTCATCTTGAAAGCGGTAAAGCCTTTTTCGACCAGGGCCTTAGCACCAGCGCCCACATCGCTCGGGCGGTCGCCACCGGTCCAGGCGTACATGCGCATTTTGTCGCGCACGGCACCGCCTAGCAGCTGGTGAACGGGTACACCCAGATCGCGGCCTTTAAGATCCCATAGCGCCTGGTCAATACCGGCAATCGCGCTCATCAGAATAGGACCACCACGATAAAAACCGGCGCGATACATGATGTTCCAAAGATGCTCAATGCGGTGCGGGTCTTGGCCGATCAAGTAGTCAGAAAGCTCATGCACAGCGGCTTCAACGGTTGCCGCGCGGCCTTCAATCACCGGTTCACCCCAGCCGTAGCAGCCTTCGTCAGTCTCAATTTTAAGGAACAGCCAGCGCGGAGGAACTTGCCAGGTCTTGAGTTTGGTAATTTTCATGTTCGGTCATCCTTCTGAATAGGAAGTCTTCATTGCGTAATTGTCAGCTGACGATGCCAAGGTCGATGGCCGTGCGGCGCAGCACTTCTCTGGCGGCAGTTTCCGCGCTACTGATGTCGCGATGACGGATGGCATCAAGTACCTGGCGGTGGCGGGCTAGGCTGTCATCTAAGGTGTCGGTTCGATCCTGCGAGCGGTGTATCAGCGCCATGATAGAAGGGCGCAGTAAATGGCCCATTTGCCGCCAGACCAAATTATGGCTGGCCCGGTAGGTAGCATCGTGAAAGGCAACATCGTATTCGGCATGCTCAGCACGCGCTTCAACACTGCCTGCCGTGCGCTCCATGCCCGCAAAGGCACTCTCCAGACGTTCAAGATCCTCGGTATTGGCTGCCTGGGCAGCGAGCCCTGCCACCACCGGTTCGGCTGAATAACGAAAGGCGTAAATGGCCCTGACCAGCTGTGGGTCAAGGTTGACCAGGCCGGTCATCCATTCGCTCATCAGTGGGTCAAGCAAGTGCCACTCACCCAGCTCTCTTACTAGCGTGCCACGGCCCGCGGTGCGCTCTAGTAGCCCGGCTGCGGTCAGGCTGGTTAGCGCGTTACGTACCTGATTACGGCTGACCGCAAAGTGTTGGCCGATATCCAGCTCACGTGGAAAGATGTCACCCGGTTGCCAGTGACCTGCCAGCAGTGCCTGAGCGAGTAAACGCGCTAACTGTTCAGCACCACCCTGATGGGGAGGCAAGGCGTCCAACGTCATGGCGGATCTCGTCAATGGCCGTATTGCCCTCAGTCTATTAAATGTCTGACATTTCTACAAGCAAGCTCCTTTAGACATAAGTACGAGCTAAAAGGCTGTCTAGTAACCCTACGTGCGGACATAAAAAAATGGCGCGTCTGAAGCAGGCGCGCCATTTAATTAATGCTTATGTGTTTTTACTGACTAATCAATATCGGCTCGGGTCGGCAGTGCGGCGTAGGCGCCCGGTCGAGTGACGGCGTGCGCACCGCAGCGGCAGGCAGTATCCACTGCCCGATGCAGGAAGTCGCTATCATTGTGCCAGTTTTCATTGATGCCATGGGCCGAAAGCTCCGCTAACAGCCCGCCAATAAAGGCATCGCCGCCAGCGGTGGTATCGACCGCTTCAACGTTGGGTGGCGCGATGCGCTGGTCGACGCCGACGCCTTTGAGAATGACCTCATTAGGACCGTCGGTAATCAAGATGACTTTCACACCTGCCGCCAGCCGCTCTGATAGCCACGATTCTGCAGGATGATCGGCGCGCAAGTAGTCGAGCTCTTCCTGTGACAGCTTGAGCAGCTCAGCACCGTCTAGCAGTTGCGTAACTAGGCTGGCATCGGCTTCGCCGCCGGGCCACAGGTTGTGGCGCAGGTTGGCATCGACGCTGATCAGGCAACCTGCGCGCTTGGCCATGGTGGCCATCGCCAGGGTAACGTCGGCGATCTCTGGGTCGGTTAGGCTGTTACTGCATAAGTGCAGAATGGCGGGGTTCTCGAAGACGCTATGGGGTAAATGCTCAAGGCGATAAAGCAGGTCAGCAGCGGGCGGGCGATAGAAATCAAAAGTCCGTTCGCCCACGTCATCACGGGAAACAAACGCCAGCGCCGTGCGCGACTGTTTAGTGAATTCAACGCCGCTGGTGTCTACGCCATGGCTGTTGAGTTCGCGCACAATGAAGTGCCCAAACGTATCGTCGCCCACCATGCCTAAAAATTGGCTAGGAACGCCCAAGCGGGCGCAGGCGACCGCCACGTTTGCGGGTGCACCGCCAGCATAGGGGGTAAAGGTTTCCTGGGTGCCCGTGGCTGCCCCTAAACGGCTGGAGAGCATATCGACCAGCGCTTCCCCAAACGCGATGACTGGTGTCATCAGTGACTCCTTATTAATATTATTAGAAAACTTCTTCGTTATGCAGCGCCTCGGCGGCACCTAATAAGCCGGTCCAAGGGGCGGTAACCACCCATATTGGAATATCAGCATTATAGGTACCCATGCGGCCTTTATTGATAAAGGCCGTGCGCAAGTCGCTCTTGGGCAACCAGTCAAGCAAGCGCGGAAGAATACCGCCACACAGATAAACACCGCCCCTTGCGCCCATGGTCAAGGTGGTATCACCGCACACATCACCCAGAATTTTGAGAAAGCGAAGTAGGGCAGCAGTGGCGAGGCTATCGCCTTCATTGGCGGCTTTGGTGACATCCGCCGGGCTAGCTAAGCATGGCTCAACACCTTCAAACGTGCAGTAGGCTTGATAAAGTTCTAACAAACCCTGGCCGCATAAGACTCGCTCTACACTGATTCGCGTACGACGCTGTTTAAACACATCCACAATCGCTCGCTCGGTATCATCCGTCGGCGCGAAGGTGACATGGCCGCCTTCGGTAGGCAGTGGAATCCAGGCGCGCTGGCCGGGGAATACCCCGGCAACGCCTAGCCCCGTGCCAGGCCCGATGACAAGGCGTGTGGCGTGCGCCTGAGACTTGCCCGGCTGGACTTCGACCAATTCACTGGCAGCGACATGAGGCACACCCAGCGCCTGGGCGGTGAAGTCGTTAATGACTTTAAAAACAGCGAGGTTAAGCGCTTGCTGAACCTCGCTTTTTAAAAATTCCCAGTGGTTATTGGTCATCTTGACCCGCTCAGAGTGAACGGGGCAGGCGAAGGCTAAGCACGCCTCTTGAGGCGCGTTTTCACCGGTGGCGCCCACACGGTTCAAGTAGTCTTGAACCGCTTCTACAACACCAGGGTAGTCGGCGCAGGGTAAGTTCAAAATATCGTGTGGGGTTATTTCACCGGGAGAGACCAACGCCAAACGTGCGTTGGTTCCCCCGATATCGCCGATCAGCGCCGGTCGCATCAGGCATCCTCTTGTGAGATTTGCCCCTGCTGGCGGGCGAGATCATCGGCTTCAAAGCCACCGAATACACCAGCGCCTTCTTCACCGCGCATGGCAAGGTGACGGAAGCCGCCAAACAGCTCGCGACCCAAGCCCACGTGGTAGTGATCCAGGTTACCGATGGCCAGTTGCCGATCAGCCCAGCTGGCGGGGTCAACTTTGGCTTCCAGCGTGCCCGCATTGGCATCCAGGCGCACAATATCGCCATCGCGCAGTTTGGCCAGCGGGCCACCATCCAGGGCTTCCGGACTCATGTGGATAGAAGCCGGTACCTTGCCCGATGCGCCCGACATGCGGCCATCGGTGACCAGCGCCACTTTATAGCCACGGTCCTGCAGCACGCCCAGGAACGGCGTTAGTTTGTGTAGCTCGGGCATGCCGTTAGCTTTGGGCCCCTGGAAGCGTACAACCACGATGACATCGCGGTCTAAATCGCCAGACTCAAAAGCCGCTTTCATTTCATTTTGATCTTCGAAGATTTTTACCGGCGCTTCAACAATGCGATGCTCTTCGGCGACTGCGGAGATTTTAATCACACCGCGTCCCAGGTTGCCTTTCATCACCGTTAAACCACCCGTTGCCGCGAAGGGCGTAGCGACAGGGCGCAGAACGTCTTCATCAAGGCTTTTTTCGGGGCCTTCATGCCAGACGACTTTGCCATCTTCCAGGAACGGTTCCTGGGTGTAAGCGGTGAGGTCGGTGCCGAAAACAGTGGGGATATCGCCGTGTAACAAGCCAGCGCCCAGCAGCTCGCGGAACAGGTAGCTCATGCCGCCCGCCGCCTGGAAGTGGTTAATATCCGCCTGGCCGTTAGGGTAAACCTGCATCAGGCTGGGCGTAACTGCCGAAAGGTCGGTGAAGTCATCCCAGTTCAGGGTAATGCCCGCAGCGGCGGCCATGGCGATCAGGTGCATCGTATGGTTGGTTGAACCACCGGAAGCCAGCAAACCCACCACGGCGTTAACAATCGCGCGCTCATCAATCTGTTTAAAGAACGGGCGATAGTCGCCGCCGGGTTCGGTGTTACGAATAGCCTGCTCTGTGGCGTAGCGGGTCAGTGCTTCGCGCATCTCGGTGCCAGGGTTTACAAAAGAAGTGCCGGGCAGGTGTAGGCCCATCACCTCCATCATTAGCTGGTTGGAGTTGGCGGTGCCGTAGAAGGTGCAGGTGCCGGGGCTGTGGTAGGACTCCGACTCGGCTTCAAGCAGCTCGGCGCGGCCCACTTTACCTTCTGCGTAGAGTTGGCGGACGCGCGCCTTCTCTTTGTTAGGCAGGCCGCTGGGCATTGGGCCCGCGGGGACAAACATGGCGGGCAGATGCCCAAAGCGTGCGGCAGCGATGAAAAGGCCTGGAATTATCTTGTCGCATACACCCAGATAAAGGGCAGCATCAAACATATTGTGCGAGAGGCCAACGGCAGCGGACATGGCAATCACATCGCGAGAAAACAGGGAAAGTTCCATCCCCGGCTGGCCTTGAGTCACACCGTCGCACATGGCGGGCACGCCACCGGCAAACTGAGCGGTTGAGCCCATGGCACTGGCGGCTGCTTTAATCGTTTCAGGAAACGTCTCAAACGGCTGGTGCGCCGAGAGCATATCGTTGTAAGACGATATAATCCCTAAGTTGGCGCTGTTCATCAGCTTGAGTTCGTTCTTATCACGCGGGTTACAGGCCGCGAAACCGTGGGCCAGGTTGCCACAGCTTAGTTCGGCACGGTGCACACCACGTTTGTGCTGGTCAGCCATGCGCCGCTCATAGAGGGCGCGCCGCTCAGCAGAGCGCTCACGAATGCGCTGGGTAACCTCAGCAACGGTAGGGTTTAAAGTGGCAGGTGTTGAGCTCGGCATAGGGACCTCTGCGTGATAGAGACGGTGAGTGAAGCTTGTAGTTATTTTACATTTTTTGGCGTCGATATAAGAGACTTTACGGCAATAAAAACAGCAATTGTAGTTTTATTACCCGAATTTGGTGTGCAGGTACCAGCACACCAAGAAGCATAGATATATCTAGAAGACCCTGAAAGGGTGGAAGATCGGTCAATGAAATAGCAAGTATAGCACTCCGGCTTTTGCTACCATTTTGTGCTTTGCCTTTGAACGTTTGATTACCCCTACCGACTCGGAGCTTGCATGCACGCCATTGTTGACCACATTCAGTCAGTTGATCTCAATGCCGGTGAAGAGACGTGTCGCTACTTGGATACGCTGACCAAGCCGCCAGGTAGTTTGGGTGGTTTAGAAGAGTTAGCCATCCAACTCAGCGCCATCGCCGGCGAGCTCAAGCCCAACGTGACGCCGCCTGCGGTCATCGTATTTGCTGCGGATCATGGGGTGGCTGCTGAGGGTGTCTCCGCGTTTCCGCAAGAAGTGACCGCGCAGATGGTTGCCAATTTTGCCAATGGCGGGGCGGCGATTAATGTCTTTGCGCGGCAGATCAATGCATTTGTTGAGATAGTCGATGTTGGCGTGGCTTCGACGTTAACACTGCCTGGTGTGACCTCTGCCAAGGTGCGCCACGGCACCGCCAATATGGTGGACGAAGACGCGATGCATCCGGCTGAAGCCATTGAGGCTATTAATGTGGGTGTGGCGGCCGTGGAACGAGCAAAAAGGGCGGGTGCCAAATGCATTATTGTGGGTGAAATGGGCATTGCCAATACGACTGCTAGCAGCGCGATATTAGCGGTACTAACGGGGGAGACGGTGGCAAGCGTGGTCGGCGCGGGGACTGGAATTGCCCCCCAGCAGCAGGCGCACAAAGTGGCAGTGATTGAACGCGCTATCGCTGCGCGTAACGCTGATCCCCAAGCCCCTCTAGAGGTGCTGGCAAAGCTAGGCGGCCTGGAAATTGCCGCTATGACCGGCGCTTATTTGGCAGCAGCTGCCCAACGCTTACCCGCCATTGTGGATGGCTTTATTGCCACTGTCGCCGCGCTCACCGCCTGCCGACTCTGCCCCGCATTGCGTGGCTACCTGATGTTTGGCCATCGCTCCCAGGAGCCAGGCCACGATGTAGCGTTAAAAGCGCTGGAGGCCAAGCCCCTGCTCGATATGGGCATGCGGCTTGGCGAAGGCAGCGGCGCGGCGCTGGCGTATCCATTGCTGCAAGCAGCGGCAGCGATGATGGCAGAAATGGCTACTTTCACAGATGCCGGTGTAAGTGATAAAGCCACCCTATGAGCATGCTGGAGAGACTTCCCTTTAGTCAGCCATTAACGCTCTCGCAAAGCGAGCAGTGCTTGGCGATAACCTCTCAGTTACCCTTGCGCACGCTGAGCAGCGCCCTGATAGGCGATGGTTTTGGCAGCAAGCAGCACTTCGCCAATTTTCATGTTGATTACCGTTACGATGGGCGCGCTCCCAAGGCAGATCTTAGCGCCTGGCTGGGTGGCATGGGTATGCCCGCTTCATCGGTCGCGATGATGACCGCAGTGCGTTTAAGCAACGCCTCCATTGTCAGCATGCCATTAGCGCAGCTAGACCATGGCGTTATGGCGCTGGTGACAGCGGGAGCGGGCAATGCGGTGGATATCACCGCACTTCACTCACAGGATCCCCGCTTAGTAGCAGGCACTATCAACGTTTTTGTATTTGTCGATGCCCACCTGACCGACGGTGCGCTGGTGAATGCGTGCTTGTCGATTACGGAGGCCAAGGTTCAGGCGCTCTATATGGCTGGCGTTATCGATACACATAGCGGTACAGCGGCTACCGGCACGTCGACGGATTGTGTCTGTATGGCAGCTACCCAGCGCGGAGAATTGTCTCCCTATGCAGGTTCAGGAACGGTTCTGGGTCGAGCAATTGGAAGGGCGGTGTATCAGGCAACGCTGAACTCGCTAGCCAGTGCTAACGAGATGCCCCTATGAACATACCTTTCGCGCTATCAAGTATCGTCATGGTGATGCTTGCGATAGCGATTGATTTAGTGGTTGGCGATCCGCGCTCAATACCGCATCCAGTGGTGCTCATCGGGCGGTTTATCAGCAGTTTTGAGCGGCTTTGGAATCGCGGTACGGCCCAACAGCGCAGAGTCAGTGGCTTCCTGCTAACCATTATTGTCGTTGGCGGCGTATGGGGAGTTAGCTGGCTGCTGCTCTTGGTGCTAACGCAGTTGCATCCCGGTTTGGCACTGATCGTTGAGCTTTGGCTGCTCTCCACCACGCTTGCTATTAAAGGACTGGGCGATGCAGCCCGTTCCGTGGTTGCGCCGCTGACCAAAGGTGATTTGCCTTCCGCACGCCAGGCGCTAGGGATGATTGTCGGCCGGGATACGCAAAACTTAGATGAAGCGGAGATTGCACGGGGCACGGTGGAAACCGTGGCGGAGAATACCGTTGACGGCATTACCGCGCCGCTGTTTTTTGCGCTTATCGGCGGGGCGCCACTAGCGCTGGCGTATAAGGCGGTGAATACCCTGGATTCGATGGTAGGCTACAAAAACGAGCGCTTCACTGACTTTGGTTTTGCTTCCGCGAAGCTGGACGATGTAGCCAACTGGATTCCGGCACGCTTAACGGCGCTGTGTTTATGGCTCGCAGGCTTGTTACTCAGTGCGTCAGGCGTATTGAAACTGCGCTGGCGAGGCGCACTGCGCGGTACCTGCCAGGATGCGCCGCGTCACCCGAGCCCTAACGCCGGTTGGCCGGAGGCCATGGTCGCCCGGTTGCTAGGTGTGCAACTGGGCGGCACCAATTTCTATCAGAGCGTGGCTTCCCATCGTGCCACTCTGGGCGAGCCGCTTGAAGTACTTGAGGTTATGCATATCAGTGCCACAATTCGATTGATGCACGGCGCTTGGGTGCTATTTCTTTTGCTGTCAGTGGGCGTGATCGCTGGGCTAATATTGACTCTTCAGGGGCGTTTATGAGCACACCCGTATGGCCCAGCCATGGCGGCCAAGCCGAGGCACTGCTTGCCCATTTTGAGCTGCCTGCCGATCATCGCCTGGAAGATTTTAGCGCCAACCTCAACCCGCTGGGGCCGCCCGCATGGGTGCGCGATTGGCTAACGCGACAGCTATCGGGCCTTGGACACTATCCAGCGCCCGATTATTCAGCTGCGCGTCAGGCCATCGCCACCCATCACCAGCTTCAGCCCGAACAGGTGTTACTGACGAATGGCGGCGCTGAAGCAATTTTTCTAGCCGCTGCACTGCATGCCGGCCAACGGGCGGCGATTATTACCCCGAGCTTTGGCGAATATGCCCGCGCCTCTCGCGCCCATCGGCTTTCAATCAACGAGATTCCGCTGTCCCCACAGGATTTCAGTCTGGATATTGATGCACTGCTGGCAGCATTAAGCGACACCGATGTGCTGTTTCTATGCCGCCCCAATAATCCTACCGCGACGCTAATAGACTTCTCGACCATGGTGGTCTTGCTGGAGCACACCGCTGCTCTTAATTGTCGGGTGGTGGTCGATGAAGCCTTTATCGATATGGTGGGTAACATCCAAGACGAGGCATCACTGACAACGTTATTGGCACGCTATCCAAATCTAGTGTTGCTGCACTCCATGACCAAATTTTATACCCTGCCGGGTCTCCGGTTGGGCTACCTGCTGGCGGATGCGGCCACGGTTCAAGCGGCACAGGCCCACCAACCGCCGTGGAGTGTCAATCACTTAGCGGCGGAACTGGTAGCGCCACTACTGGCGGACGATGCGTTTACCCGACGCACTCAGCGGTGGTGGGCCAGTGAGCACCCACGCATGGCACAAGCGCTTGCTCAATTGGGGCTGGAAGTGTTGCCCAGCCAAGCGTGCTTTTTCCTGCTCCGCCCTGGGGCCGAACAGCGTGCAAGCGGCATCACTAGTGACATACTGCTTGAGCGCCTGTTGCGCCGAGGCGTACTGGTGCGCCATACGCATAACTTTGCCAGGCTTAATGGTGAATGGCTGCGAGTGGCGCTACGCGACGAGCCCGCCAATCGACGCTTGATAAAGGTGCTGAATGATTGTTTTCGTTAGCGGTGGTGCGCGTTCAGGTAAAAGCGATGTCGCCGAGCAGCAGGTTGTAAATGCTGCGGGCCGTTCGCCCTGTTACTACTTAGCCACCGCAGACGTATACGACGCCGAAATGGCCGCGCGCGTGGCCCGTCATCGCCAATCCAGACAAGAGGAATGGCAGGGCGCTCAGTGGAAAACACTGGAAGAGCCACTTGCCATTGATCAAGCAATCGCCAAAGTGCCCAATGGTAGCGCCGTGCTGCTGGATTGCTTAACGCTTTGGGCCAGCCAAGTGCAGTATGCCAGTGAGCTAAGAGACGAGGAGGGCTTGGCACTGCTGGCAAGCGCACTTGTGGATGCCCGAGCGCGAAGCCTTTATCTCGTGATTGTCTCCAATGATATCAACGAAGCGCTGCCTCCCTCGGATGCTGAAACCTGGCGTTATCTGGCGTTTCTTCAACACCTTCACTGTCGGCTGGCAGCAGAGGCGGACTCGGTAATAGAAGTGGTGGCGGGGTGCGTCATTGATTGGAAGTCCGCAAAGGCATTTTGTTAATGGAGGAGCTGTCGATTTGAGAAATGCCCTGTTCGGTCTTCTGCTTGCGCTGCAGTTCCTTACCCGCGTCCCTATTCCAATAACCGTACCCTGGATACCTGATACCCGACGCTGGGCAGTACGCGCCTATCCGTTAGTGGGGCTGTTGATTGGCACCGTGCTAGCAGTGGTAGCGTTGGGGATGCACAACGTTCCCGCGCCGATCACCGCGCTGACATTGCTAAGCATTTGGGTGGCTATTTCGGGCGGGCTGCATTTAGATGGCGTAATGGATATCGCCGATGCGCTAGGCAGCAATCAGCCCCTGGCGCGCCGCTGGGAAATCATGAAAGACCCGCAAATCGGCAGCTTTGGTATGTTGGCGCTGGTGTTTCTGCTTGCCTGGAAGGGCGTGCTGCTGTGGGCGCTGCTGGCTTATCATGCACCCTGGTGGTGGCTATTAGCAGTCCCCGCGCTAGGGCGCTGGGCAGGTGTGGCGTTACTGGTGCTAACACCCTGCGCCCAGCAAAAGGGCTTGGCCTGGAGCTGGCAGCAGTCGCTTAGCGGCCAGGATGTGGCGCTTGCGTTGGTGCCGGTCTTGCTGATAGCACTGCTAGCGCCCGCGATAGTGTTGATGGTGCTAACGGTCACTGTTTTTGTGTTACTAATCCGCTGGATAATGTTGCGACTGTTTAACGGAATTAACGGCGATATGGTGGGCGCCACCATTGAAGGAGGAGAGCTTTGGCTACTGATCTTACTGTGGAGCTGGTGGCAGTTCGACACGGTATTACCGCTTGGAATTTAGAGCGTCGCTATCAAGGCCAGCGCGATATTCCGCTGCTGTTTCCTGACGCTGAAGTTGGGCTTCTAGCACTGCGCGACGCGTTGGTGGATGAGCGGTTTGATGCCATCTACTCAAGCGACCTTAACCGCTGCCAGCAAACCCTGGCGTGGGCAGAAGTTACCAAGGGCGGCGTGCCGCTCACCCTCGAACCACTCCTGCGCGAGCTTGATTTTGGCGAGTACGAAGGCAAGGTTTACAACGAACTAAAAGACTTACCTCACTACCGTGCCTGGATTGATAGCGTGGGCGAGCTACAAATTCCCGGTGGCGAATCGGCGGCTCAACTGCGCGAGCGCCTGGATGCCTGGCTTTATGATTTGGCGACCAATGCGCGTGCCGATGGTCACAAAAAGATACTGGCCGTCACCCACGGAGGCGTGATCCGTGAGCTGCGTCGCCGTTTTGAGACGATCCACTTCTGGGACGGTACCGTGCTTCAAGCGCAAGGAAGACGCTGGCAGCTTATTTTTCAAAAAGACGAACATGGCAAAGGGGAATGGCAATGCAGCTCTTCATCGGCGGTGCCTGCGCTGGCAAACGCGACGCCGTAATTGCTCGCTTTCCCGCAGCGCAGTGGTGGCGGCTTGATGCTGCGCAGCCTTTCAGCGATAGCCAGCAAGCGCTAGTAGCCAATACGCCGCTGATTATCACCGGCGTACTTGAGTGGCTTGGCGTAGCCCTTGAACGTGATGATAACGATGCCCTGCGCCAGCAGTGGCAGCGCGATATGGCAGCACTATGCCAGCGCGCCGACGAGCTAAACGCGGCGTTAATCATGATCGCCAGCGAAGTAGGCCGTGGGATAGTGCCCATGGAACCAGGGCAGCGGCGCCTGCGTGATCTCAATGGCTGGTTCACCCAAGACGCCACCGCCCAAGCTGAGCAGGTGTGGTATGTGCGCCATGGGTTGGTGATGGCGGTTAAGTAGCCACTGGTCGCTTTCCTGTGCGGGATACCCCGCTCCAATTCAATTGACCTCCCTTGGTCAAGTTGCTAGTTTACGCCCACTCTCAGGTGCTAGCGGTTAAACAGCCGCTAGTGAAACGGGAAGTTGGTGAACGCTTTGCGTGATTCCAACGCTGCCCCCGCAACGGTGATCGAGATAAGAACGGCTAATACGCCACTGTGCTTTTGCACGGGAAGGTGGTCGTTCGGAAAAGAGTGGCTCTGCTCTTGCTAGAGACGCCTTTCGCTCGTCAGCCCGGAGACCGGCCCGAGAGTAATGGTTCTAACTGAACCACACCATGCCGAGACGCGGAGGGCGTTCTTAGGGCAGTGAACGGTGGCGCAACGCTATCGTTACTCCCTTGTTTTGCCCTGTGCTCGGTCAAAAAAACTGCGTTGTGCGGGTGAGCACGGCGAGCAAGGGATCTCACATGAACCACCGTTTCCACACCACCGCCAAACGGGCGGCGTTTTGTATGGCTGCGTTACCGCTAGCCATCTCCTTTTCTGCCCAGGCCCAATATGCCAAAGCGACGACCGAATTAGCCGCGCTAGATCCCGTCGTTGTGACTGCTGCGTTAGCCCCTCGTACCGCTAATGAGAGTCTCTCTTCCGTTAGCGTATTGGATGAAGCCACTTTTCGCCGCCAAGACCCTACCAGTCTGACGGATCTTCTGCGCGGCCAGCCAGGCGTAGATGTCACTAGCAACGGCAGCTTTGGCAAAAGCAGCAGCGTTTATCTGCGTGGTGCGCCCAGCGATGCCTCCGTGCTAATGATTGATGGCATTCGCCTGCGCTCTGCCACGGCGGGCGGTGCCGCGTTTCAGTATTTAGATCCACGTATGTTTGACCGTGCGGAAATCGTGCGCGGGCCACGCGGTAGCCTTTACGGTGCAGATGCGGTCGGCGGTGTTATTCAGCTCTTTACGCCTGATGGTGATGAAGAGGGTCCGCAACCCAGAATTTCAGTCGGCGGTGGCTCATTTAATACCCAGCGGTTAAGCGCAGGCGTTTCTGGCCGCGAGGGAGGAACGCGCTACAGCTTTGCCGGTAGTCATTTCAATACCGACGGCCAGCCCATTCGACGGGGGGGGGAAGACAAAGGCTACGACAACACGTCTGCGCTGGCCCGCGTTGCGCATACCTTTGAAAGCGGTGCTGAGGTTGGTGTGCTGGCGCTGCGCGCTCGTGGTAACAACGAATATGATGGCGGAGAGAATGACTTCGTCCAGCAGGTAGCGGGTATTTACGGCGAACTGCCGATAACCGATACCTGGCAAAGTCGTCTAACGCTTAGTGAAGCCCGTGATGAGCTGGACACCATCGATAATTTCGGCAGTTCAGTGATTGATACCCGCACCCAAACCGCCCGCTGGCAGAACAATTTTCAGTTTGGCGCTCACGAATTGATCGCTGGCGCTGAAATCAGCGAAGATCGCGTTTCAAGCACCAACGATTTTGATGTCACCCGTCGCGATAACACCGCTGTGTTTACGCAAGGGCTACTCGACTTTTCGCCGTTCGCCATTCAAGCAAGCCTGCGTTACGACGACAACGAAGCTTATGGCGATGAAGTCACCGGCAGTTTGGCGTTGGGTTACGACCTGGATAATTATCATACGCTGCGTGCTAGCGTAGGCACCGCCTTTAAAGCGCCAAGTTTTAACGACCTTTATTGGCCGAATTCGGGCAATCCTGATCTCAATCCTGAAACGTCTGAAACCGTTGAAGTGGGCGTTCGCGGTCAATACAGCCAGTGGTTCTGGGACTTGGCCGCCTTCCAAAACGACTACGATGATCTGATTGCCTGGGCACCGACGTCCAGCGGATTATGGGCGCCGCAAAACGTCAATCATGCGCGTATTCGCGGTGCTGAGCTTTCCAGTGGTGTCGAAGTCAGCGACTGGACTCTGCAAGCTGCGTTTACCTACCTGGACCCAGAGGACAAGGATACCGGCAACCGGTTAGCCCGCCGCGCTACCCAAAGTGTACGTTTGGATGCCGACCGCGAGCTTGGTGATTGGTCGCTGGGTGGTTCCTTAGTGGCGCAGAATCACCGCTACGACGATGCCGCCAATACCCAGCGCTTGAATGGCTATGGGCTGATTAACCTGCGGGCAGGCTGGCAGTTTGCGCCTCTCTGGACGGCGCGTGTTACGGTAGAAAATGCCTTTGATAAAGAGTATGAAACGACGAGTGATTACATTAACGCCGGCCGAGCAGGGTTCTTGAGTGTTCACTTTGGCCAATAGAAAAAATGGCTTAACGCGCGGGGCGCTGGGCCTCGCGCTGCTATTGATGCCTACGGTTGCCCCGGCACACGACCACTCGCGTTGCGCAGTGGATGATCGTGACCGTGAGGTCTGTCTTTACAATGCCGCTCAGCGTATTGCGACGCTTTCTCCCGGCGCGACCGAGCTGACCTATGCGGCTGGCGCGGGGGATCAGGTAGTCGCCGTTGTCTCGTATAGCGACTATCCGCCGGAAGCTAAACAAGTAGCCTCGGTGGGTAGCCACACCCGAATTGATTTAGAAAAGCTGGTGGGCTTGGCGCCGGATTTAGTGATTGGCTGGGTAACTGGCAACCCCGCTGAACAGCTTGAAACCCTCGAAGCCTTGGGCATGCCGGTGTTCTATATTGAGCCTCGCGATATGGATGGCGTGGCCAGCGCCATCGAACGCTTGGCGCGGCTGGCGGGAACGGAAGTGGCCGGGCAGGCGGTGGCCGATAATTTCCATACTACCATGAAGGCCTTGGAAGAGCGCTATCGAGACCGCGAGCCGGTCGCCACGTTCTACCAAGTGTGGGATGAGCCATTAATGAGCGTTAACGACCAGCACCTGATTGGCCAAGTGGTCGATATTTGCGGCGGTCAAAATGTGTTTGGCGAGCAAACGCGCCTTGTGCCGCGAATCGACGATGAAGCGGTACTGGCAGCCAATCCTGAAGCGATTGTGGCCGGGGGTATGGGCGAAGAGAACCGCCACTGGCTGACCCACTGGGAGCAGTACGCCAACTTGAAGGCGGTTGCGGAAGATAATCTCTTCTTTGTGCCGCCCTCGCTCATTCAGCGGCCCACGCCGCGCCTGATGGAAGGCACACAACTCCTCTGTGAAAAGCTCGACATCGCCCGCCAAAAACGTGAGCGCAGCTAATGCTAGCGCGCCTGGGTCTCCCGCTTAGCCTGCTATTACTAGCGGCGTTGGCAGCGCTACTCTTAGCGCTTGGCGTCGGCAGCGCTAAGATTTCTCCTGCGCAAATTTGGGACTTGTTGCAGGGCGAAGGCGATGCTTTGGCGCGCACTATGGTGATGGAGCTGCGCTTGCCCAGGGCGCTCTCGGCGTTTGCCGTGGGCGGTTTGTTGGCGGTAGCCGGTGCGCTAATGCAGGTGCTTCTGCGTAACCCTCTTGCGGACCCTTACGTGCTGGGCCTTTCAGGCGGTGCCTCCATAGGTGCACTGGCGGCCATGCTCGGTGGGCTCGGCGGGCTGGCGATTTCAAGCTCGGCGTTTAGCGGTGCACTATTTTCGACGTTTTTAGTCTTCGGCTTGGCCCACGGCAGCGGCGGCTGGACGCCTTCGCGGCTGCTGCTCACCGGCGTCGTCGTTGCCGCGGGGTGGGGCGCAGTGATTACGCTAATGCTGGCGTTAAGCCCCGCAGAGCGCCTGCCGGGCATGCTCTACTGGCTGATGGGCGATCTCTCCTATGCGCGCACCCCCTGGCCGCCGCTACTGCTGTTACTAGCCACCTGCGTGGTGTTGATTCCGCTTGGACGTAGCCTGAATGTGTTGGCCCGAGGCCCGCAGCAAGCCGCCGCGCTGGGCGTGGCGGTTCGGCCGCTTGAGTGGTGCATCTATGTTACCGCTAGCTTACTGACCGCCGCTGCAGTCACCACGGCTGGCAGCATTGGGTTTGTGGGTTTAGTGGTGCCGCATATGCTGCGTCTGCTGTTAGGTAACGATCAACGGCTGATACTGCCCGCCTGCGCACTGGCGGGCGGCACGCTGTTGGTGTTAGCCGATACCTTGGCGCGTACCATGATCGCCCCGGAACAGCTCCCCGTTGGGGTGATCACTGCGTTATTGGGCGTACCCACCTTCCTGTTTCTGCTCTACCGGAGCCGCTGATGAGCGTACTGGCTACCCGCGATCTCATCATCGATGTGCCCGGCCGCGAAGGCGGTACGTCGCTAAATATAACCATCGAGCCAGGGCAAGTGTGGGGCGTGTTAGGGCCTAACGGCGCGGGTAAAACGACGCTATTACACACCCTGGCTGGGCTTCAGGCGCCGCGTTCAGGCAGCGTAGAGCTTAACGATTTAGCGCTTGGTCAACTGCGCCACCGCCACGTCGCTCAGCGATTGGGGTTGGTGTTTCAAGACCGCCAGGATGGCTTTCCCGCGACCGTGCTGGAAACCGCGCTGATTGGTCGTCACCCCTATCTTTCGCCTTGGCAGATGGAGGGCGCCGATGACTACGCCCGCGCGGAAGCCGCCTTGGAACGTATGGATGTAGCACACCTGGGTGACCGCTTGGTGAGCACGCTTTCCGGCGGCGAGCGCCAGCGGGTGGCGATTGCCACCGTTCTCACCCAGGCACCCAATGTGTGGCTGGCGGATGAACCGACTAACCATTTGGATCTACATCATCAGAGTGCCGTGATGGCGCTAATGGCAGATCAGGCCGCCCAGGGGCAGGCGGTCATCATGTGTTTGCATGACCTAAACCTTGCTGCCCGCTGGTGCGACCATGTGCTGCTGCTGTATCCCAACGGCGAGGCGTGCTGGGGCCCGCGGGATAGCATGCTGGTGCCCAGTGCGTTAGAAAGCCTCTACCGCCAAAAGCTAGCGGTGGTAGAGGTGGATGGCGCGCCGGTGTTTGTGCCGATAAAAGAGTAGTGCTTACTGCTCCAGCTCATCTCGCCAGGCGTGGCGGGGTGCGAAGCCGACCAGGCGGCGGGCTTTTTCGATGCTGTAGAAGGTCTCGAATTCGCCCATTTCGCGCTTGATGGGCACGCCGGTGTAGAAGCGCTCAATCACTTGGGCGTTGGTTAGGCCAACCGACAGATCGTCATTAGCAACGTTGAACACTTGATAGCCCAGGCCATCCGTTTTCAGGCAGCAATCGACCATCTGGCCCAGGTCGCGGGCGTCGATGTAAGCGAAAATGTTGCGGCGGCGCTGGGCGGGGTCATCCAGGTAGGCTGGAAAATTCTGACGGTACTCGTGGGGCTCGATAACGTTGTTGATGCGCAGGCCGTAGATGTCGATGCCTGAACGCGCCTGGAAGGAGCGCGCGGTCACTTCGTTGACCACCTTGCTCATGGCGTAGCTATCTTGAGGCACGGTGGGATGCTCTTCATCAACGGGGAGGTAGTCCGGTTTCTTCTCGCCATCGGCGAAACAGACGCCGTAGGTGGTCTCGCTGGAAGCGAAGATCACCTTGGGAATGCTCAGTTTGGTGGCGGCATCCAACACGTTGTAAGTGCTTAGCGTATTGATGCGGTAGGTCTCATTATCCGGCCGGTGCAGAATGGCTGGTATGGAGGCGAAATGAACAATGGCATCGTAACGCGGCACGCCGGTGCCTGGCTCAAGCTCATCGAACCCGGCGTAGGCCTGGCATGCATTGAATACCTGGCCAGCATCGGTCAGGTCGGTTTTCAGAGTAGTGATGCCGGGCACGTCAGACGTCACCCAATCCAGATTGGTGACTCGATGACCTTGATCGCGAAGATAAGCAGTGGCATGGCGGCCAGCTTTGCCACTGCCGCCAGTAAACAGAAGACGCATGCGGTAACCCCGGTTGGTGAAACGAAGCGGAACATAGAATCAAACGAAGACCTTCACCTTAGCAAAGAAAGGTTCGACCCGCCGACACTCAGCCCTGATCGCATGAAAATGGCTAACCACTAACAGTTAAAAGGATCGTTATGTTTCAGGGCAAAGCACACGCGGCGTTAATCAGCGCACCCGGCTCCGGCCAGGGGAAATCGATGGTCACCGCGGCGCTGGCACGGCTTCATCGCAATGCCGGGCTTAGCGTGCGTGTGTTCAAGCACGGCCCCGATTACCTTGACCCCATGATTCAGGAAGTGGCCTCCGGTCAGCCGGTGTATCAGCTTCACCCCTGGATGACCGGCGAAGAGGAGTGCCGCTGGCGCTTAGCCGAAGCCGCCCAGGAAGCAGATGTGATTCTGGTCGAAGGCTCCATGGGGTTATTTGATGGCTCGCCTTCCAGCGCTGATTTGGCAATCTTGGCAGGCATTCCCGCGCTGCCGGTGATTGATGCCTGGGGCATGGCGCAAACCTTTGGCGCCGTGGCTCAAGGCCTGGCCAACTACCATCCCGATCTTGCCATTCACGAAGTAATCGCCAACCGCGTCGGCAGCCCCGGCCACGGTAAGCTACTTGCCGATAGCATGCCGGAAGGCATTGCGCTGCTGGGGGCCATTCCCCGCAATGAGGCAATGAAAATTCCCGATCGTCATTTGGGCTTAGTGCAGGCCAGCGAATTGAGCGGCCTGGATGCGCAGTTGGATGCCGCCGCCGAGGTGTTGAAAGAGGCGGGCTTAGGCCGGTTGCCCAAGCTGGTCACGCTTAGCGCGGAATCTCCAACGCCGGTACCGGATTACCTTACTGGCGTGCGCATTGCGATTGCCCGAGACGACGCCTTTGCGTTTATCTACCGCGCCAATGTAGACGTGCTGCGCGCAATGGGCGCAGAGGTCAGCTTCTTTTCACCGCTTACTGATCACCAGTTACCCGAGTGCGACGCGCTCTGGTTGCCGGGCGGCTACCCGGAGCTTAACGCGGCTCAATTGAGCGCTAATCACAGCATGTTAGAAGCGATTCGCGCCCATCACCGCGCGGGCAAACCGATACTTGCAGAGTGCGGCGGCCTGATGGCCTGCGTTGAGCAGTTGGTGGATGGCGAAGGTGAATGCCACGCCATGCTAGGGCTTCTTAACGGCACCGCGAAAATGGCCGGTAAACTCACCGCGCTAGGATTGCAAAGCCTACACGCCGGGGCAGGCGAGCTACGCGGCCATACCTATCACCACTCGTTACTTGAAACCGCAATGACGCCGCTAGCACGCACCCGCAAACTGGCCGGTAGCGAAGCCGAACCGATTTATCGCGAAGGCGGGCTGGTGGCAAGCTACTTCCACGGCTACTTCCCCTCTGCGCCCAAGCTGGTCGCGGATATTTTTACTGGGCAGCCAATCAGCATCAATAACGGTTAACGAAATATGTGGAAGATTTTTCCATAAAATTGATCTGCGCTATGCTGTGAGCCTTTCATAACTGAATGCAACTCAGCAGGAGAACACCATGAGCTTTTACGTCTACCTTTCCGGCGAGATTCACACTAACTGGCGCGAAGAGATTCAGCGCGGCGCTGATGCAGCAGGCCTGGATATCGTGTTCACCGCGCCGGTAACGGACCACGCAGCCTCTGATGCCGCCGGGGACCACCTGGGTAAACCGGATGATGGCTTCTGGCGTGATCACCAGTCATCCAAGGTCAACGCCATTCGCACCCGCACCATGATTGAGCAGGCCGACCTCGTTGTCGTTCGTTTTGGCGAGCAGTACAAGCAGTGGAACGCCGCATTCGATGCAGGCTACTGCGCCGCCTTGGCCAAGCCTTACATCACGCTGCACAGCGAAGACATCGTTCACCCGCTGAAAGAAGTCGACGCGCAAGCCCAAGCCTGGTGCACCACGACCGATCAAGTGGTTGAGACATTGCGCTACGTACTAAAAGCCTGAATGTAGTAGAGAGCTTGATAAAGAGCTTCATTAACGAGGACACCCCATGCGCGAGAATGCCAAAACCCCCGAACGCCATGCCCAGCGCATGGCGGCCAAGCAGAAAATCATGAACGAGCGCATCGCCCGCGCCGATAAAGAGCAGGGCGTGCTGCTAGTGCTCACCGGCCCCGGTAAGGGCAAAAGCAGCTCCGGTTTTGGCATGCTCGCCCGCGCCCTAGGCCACGGTATGAAAGTGGGCGTGGTGCAGTTTATTAAAGGCGCGTTTAGTACCGGCGAAGAAGCGTTCTTCCGCAACCTACCCAACGTGGATTACCACGTAATGGGGCAGGGCTACACCTGGGACACCCAAGACCGCGAGCGCGATGTCGCCGCCGCCAACGCCGCCTGGGCAGAAGCCAAACGCATGCTTCAGGATGAAAGCTACCACCTGGTCCTGCTCGACGAACTCAACATCGCCCTGCGCTACGAGTACCTAGACCTCGATCAAGTACTCGACGACCTGCAAGCCCGCCCAGCAATGCAGCACGCCGTCGTCACCGGCCGCTACGCCCCACAACAGCTCATCGACCTTGCCGACACCGTCACTGAAATGAAAGTGGTCAAGCATGCTTTTAAAGATCAGGGCATTAAAGCTCAGAAGGGGATTGAGCTTTAGGCGAGAGGTGTAAAGGGTGAGGGGGAAGGCAGAGGGGATTTTTTGATGGGCGGAATTTCAGCCCACGGCAGTTAGGTCTTGTGAACCAGCAACTCCCCGTGTCTTGCTAATACATACAATGTAACTACAATATAATGCATGAGCTATCTTACCTTTGAGTGGGATCCCAATAAGGACGCCGCTAACTGCAAGAAGCATGGCGTTTCTTTTAAAGAGGCAAAGACTGCCTTCACGGACGAGTTTGGCCGACTTATATCGGATCCCGATCATTCTGAAGAGGAGGATCGGTTCATACTCCTTGGAACGAGCATTCATTCCCGTTTACTGGTGGTGTGCCACTGCGTTAGAGACGGAGAAACAATCCGAATTATCTCAGCGCGCAAGGCGAATAAACGAGAGCGAAAAACTTACGAAGGGTACAGACATGCGTGAACATTACGATTTTGCAGAGTCAGTCAAAAACCCATACGCCAAGAAGCTTAAAAAGCAGGTCACGATTCGGCTGGATGAAGATACCATCGCGTATTTCAAGCATCTGGCGGAAGAAAAAGACCTTCCCTATCAGAGCTTGATCAATCTTTATCTGCGCGACTGCGCCCAGTCACATAAAGACCTTAAGCTTGAGTGGAAATAAACGGCGCGGCGGTGGCCAAGCCTTACATCACCCTGCATTGCGAAGATCTTATTTGTTCGCTCAAAGCAGTCGATGCCGGAGCCCATGCCTAGTTCAGCACCACAGAACAAGTAGTCGAAACCCTACGCTACGTCCTCAAAGCATAAACCCAAAGCGCCTCCCACAAACCCAACCACAGCATTAGTGGTGTTGACTTGGTGTTGTGGGCGGGCGCTTCAGCGCGCGATGCCGCCCCCCCCCCACATAAACAATCCAGCCCAATAGAGTGCTAGGTCACTATTGCGAGTGTGAACCCCATAAAATCAAAGGATTGCATACTCGTAGCGTGGCGTAACGCTTGGCTAGGAGCAAGCCAAAAGGCATTCGCAGCGGCGGCCCGGCGCGAAGGCAGCGTTAGCTGCCCAAAGCCTGCTCCAGCACGATGCTCTGCAAAGCCACGTGACCTAAGCCAGTTTTATGAATACAGTATGATTAGCTCAGCAAAGCGAGTGCGTACGTGAATTTAGGATTTACTGATAAATTATTTTTAATTTTATTAAGTATCAGATGGTAAGAGGTGTTTCGGCGCGCGTGATAAGAATGTTGAATAGAGCAACGCGTTTGTTCAGTACTAGGACGCGCAGTCTAATCACTGTTGTGTGTCTTTATGAGGGGGGGTGTCCGACCCTATGAAACGTACGTCTGATAAGCAACGTCCTATCGACCGTCTACGCGATAGTGCTGGTTCATTGAAAATCAACACGTCAGACGACGAAACGCCAATTCGGGAGATGATTTCTACGGGCGACCGGCTCTTGGTAGTAAAGGATCACGGGATCTACGAAATTGCTCTTGCTGATCAGATTGATCCGGAGCGCAGCAATCCCTCTGTGCCGAATACAATTCAGAGAGTTCTTCCTTTTGGTGCTGCAGATTCGTGGGTGGGTGCGGTGGTTCTCACAGCTCGCCAGCTGTTCATGAGTTCTTGTTTTGATGCAGATGCCGGGCGGCGAGCTTTTGATCTGGTTCTGCGTATCGCGCAAGACATTGCCGGAGCACAGCAGATAATTCGAAGGCACAATGAATTGGAGTCTGAAGCGTTAGGTTCAGTAGATCCACAGATCCATCACGACAGGTCGTTTGTCCTGCCTTCAGTCGGCAATGTTGAGGCCAGCTGCAATGAATATCTCCAGCGTACCGACCATGCACTGAGAGAGCTATTCAAAACCGTTCAGCTATTCTATCCAGATGTGGGCTCAGGTGGTTGGGATAGCCTGAAGAAAAAGATCGAATCGGGACCTGAAGGCTTGGACAACTTTTCTCAATTTCTGGCGGATTCGATAGGATTCCTAAAATTGATCAGAAACGCTCGCAACTGCGTTGAGCATCCTCGTCCGGAACAGCGTCTCGTTGTCGTCGATTTCAGCATTGACCGAAATAATATGTTGGTTCCTCCCACTATCGAGGTCATTTATCCTAAGGATTCGATGCCCAAATCTCAGGTTGCGGAATTCTTCGATAGCAGCATCAAATCATTGGTAAATGTCGTCGAGCTTATGGTGGTCTTCTTGGGTGCCCGAAACGTAGGCCAAGCTGCCGGCTTCCCCGTTCACGTCATGGAGCTCGCGCCAGACCAACGCAGGCACCCACATGTCAGGTACAGCTTTGGAATGCTGATGGGAGGTCAACTTGTGCCGATGTCATAGTTTTCTGTTAGAGCATAGGCTGGCTAGCTCCCTGCCAGAGACACATAACAAATCGCTGCAGGTGACATTCGATCCACCGCCCACTTTTGCTGCCGCAGAAGCGGACGGCGCCTCAAATGCACCTGAACTTAGGCGTTCGGAAACAACCAATGAGGAAAGCGACCAACCAAACGAACACTAGCTCAAGTTGCCCTAAAGCCGTTCCGATAGCAGACGAGGGAAAAATGTGGCAAGAAACGTAGCTACACCAAAGCAGACTGCAGGTGGTGGATACACATTTGAGGATAAGGTATCGGCGTCGTTTCTGCTGAAGATGCTTGCTGGTGATTACCCCCTGAGCGCTGAAGACGGGCAAGTTGAGGCAGTTCGATTTCAGAAACGCGTGGATGGCTGGTTTCTCGACGACCTAGTGCTCATGCTTCGGCGGTCAGATGGTAGTATGTGTGCACTTGCGGCTTCCGTAAAAAGCAATACGCAGATCACGGTATCTGGCTTTCCGGCAGACTTTAGAGAGGCCGTATGGGAGCAACTGCTTCATGTAGAAACGCAGCAATTTGACTTGAGTTCGGATTATCTTTCGCTCGTGACGTCAACCATTGAGCTGGAGGTGAAGACGGCATGGGATGGATTGCTGACAAAGGCAATCGAAGCGGACTCTTCTCATTTTGCAGCAAGACTTGAAACCGCCAACTATTCAAATGACATCGAGCGATCCATTTTCGCCAGTCTTCACTGTCCGCTGGCAATTGATACTGCCAAAACTCCAGCAGACACCACTGAACTACTAAAGCGGCTACGACACTTCCAATTCGATTTTGGAAGCGAGCCTTCTGAGGATGAAAACAAGTGCATCCTTCGATGCATGGAATTGCTCCGGAGTGGCGGGCAGCTGCAGGCCATTTCTTTGTGGACTCAACTGAAGCAACTTGCGAGGGAATTGGCTACGTCAGGCGGAGATTTGACACGAGCAGATTTGGCGAATCGACTGCGTCGTCAATTCGCTCTGAAAGAGTTTCCTAACTATGTTTCTGATTGGGCCAAGATTTCGGCCGATTTCACAATACGTACTGAACGTGTGAGAGATCGACTGGCCGGTAGCGTTGAACTTATACGAGACCAAGCGGAGTTTCCGAAGTGTAAGAAGCCGATTACTGCATTAGTCGGTGCTAGCGGTTCTGGGAAAACGGTACTGGCAAAACAACTCGCTTTTAAAGCAGCTTCTCATGGCCATGTTGTTTGGCTCACACCCGCAGATCTCAATGCTACTTCAATATCTTTACAGTTTGCCGATCTAGGTCTTACCTATTCTTTTCCGGAACTAGTTGAACAGTCGATTGGACAAGCGGGCTTTATAGTTGTCGACGGTGTCGAGCGGCTTACCCAAGGGGGGCTATCTAATTTAGCCGTGTTGCTGCGGCGGTCGAGATCGAACACAAATTCAACTGCATGGTCTTTCGTGTTCACTTGTGTCATCGATTCGTGGGAACGCACACTTTTCGAACTTAAGCGAGAATACAGCGAAGGACTCAACGTCGCGGTCGAAATGGTCGAGTTTCAATTCAAACGCCATCGCGATCAGATCGTTGAAGCATTCCCCACAATTTCGCCAATGTTATTGCGTCCACATTTGGCAAGCCTGTTCTCAAATTTAAAAATGCTCGATTTGGTTTTGTCGAACGCTGGTGTGGGTACAGAAACCATGACTTGGGTCGGCGAGACTGACATCCTCGAATGGTACTGGACGCAGCACATCCAAAATGGCCCGGACGGCACGGCACGTTCGCGCTTCATGCAAAAGTTGGCGTGCGCAGAAGCGAATGACTTCTTGGCAGCCGTTCCGGTCGGCGATTTCGACAACAGCGAATGTCAGCTTTCGCAGAATTTGATAGCCGATCAGGTCATCTGGAGCCGCGATGAAAGACTCGGGTTTGAACACGATCTTTTGGGGGATTGGGCGCGAACCCGTTTTCTGTTGAGTCGGCAAGAGGAAATTGCGCGCCTCGCAGCAGAGTATTCACTGAATCCCCGTTGGCACCGTGCGATTCGCCTGTTCGGTTTACGATTACTCGAAAACGAATCACAAGTCGAACATTGGGAACAGCTCATTTTTAAGTTGTCGCCGGACGATCAATACAAAGTCGAAAGCGATTTGGTCTTGGAATCAGTTACGTTTGCGGGAAATGCTGAAACTTTGATCGGACAAGTGTGGCCAACGCTAGTGGCAAGTAAAGGAAAACTATTTAACCGTCTTCTGACTCGGTTCCTGTATGTAGCAACGCTACCCGACCCTTTGTATGCGAGCGAGCTGGGACTTGCCGCACAGCGGCGAATTCCTTTCTGGCCTCTCTGGCTCCCCATGTTGCGAGTCTTGTCTGAGAAAAGTACCGAAGCGATTCCAATTGCGCCGGATCAAGTGACCCAAATGGCAGACCTTTGGCTGAGGTATTCGGGAGAAAACTGGCCTCTTCGTGCTGAAGCTGGGCAAATATTGCTCGACGCGGCCCAACACATCATTGCCGAAATCCGATCGCAGGATTGGCGGACGGAAAGCGATTTGTGCGAGAGCGTGTTTTCACGTTTGTTGACCGCTGCATCCGTTTACCCGATTGAGGTTTCTGAACTTGCACTTGCTCTCGTTGAGCGACGTGAGAATACACTTTTCGCAGTCGATGAGGAAGATGGATCAGACGAGCTGAAAACCGAGGACGAGGATGGTGTTGCGGCCCTATTGGGACCGCGCGGCCCGCTGGCAGATCCATGGCCCGATGGGCCACTTCGCCGCGTAAACCACAGCGTCCATGACGGCTTCTTAGCTGGTAGCAATCCGCTTCAGTACTTGTTCACAGCACGTCCCGAGATCGGCAAGGAAGTGTTGCTCGCTCTTCTGATTCGAGAGCCTTTGCCACAGTATCGCGATTCTTTTGATAGCGTACTCGATGAATTCCTTCACGTTGACGCCGAACCTGATTGGTCGCCGCCAATGTATTTCCTCGGCCCATTCTTGTCATTTCTACGTACCAGCAGAGAGAAAGGGATAGAAACGATCGTTGCCCTACTAAATTTTGTAACGGATCGTTGGATCGACAACCGAGACGAGCCACCTCCATCAATTCATGTTTCAGTTGATGGCAAAGACGTCGAGTTTTTCGGTTCTAGTGAGGCGTACTATTGGTATCGCGATTCAGCTCGTTCTCCAAACGTAGTTGTGCCGGCGCTGATGGCGCTGGAGAGATGGCTTTATTTATGTCTGGAACACGAAGAATCAATCGCGCCCGCTGTCCAGCAGATATTGAGCACGTCGCGGAGTACAGCGCTGTTGGGTGTATTGGCGGCAGTCGGTCGTAAGTCGCCAAAACTCTTCAATAATGAACTACGTGCATTGGTTCCGGTGTGGCAGCTTCAGGTTTGGGAGGAGAACTATAGATTACAGCAACTCGAATCGTTACTCGGTATGACAATGATGCAGTGGACGCGATGGGGAGAGTCGATTTGGAATTTGGTTCGAGAATGGCACACTCTTGAGCATCGAAAGACAACTCTCGGCGACGTACTGTTTCAACAACTCCTTAGCGATGGAGATGCACGCTCAATTCTGATTGAGGCACAGGCCCAATGGGCTGAAGAGCTTCAGAACCAAGGAGAGTCGGATGAGGCCGATTTTCTTGAGAGCATCGCTTTACGATTTGACGAAAGCAATTGGCAGATGCGGAAATGCGAAAACGGAATCGCGATTGACTTTGTTGAGCCGGAGGAACGGACGCAAAGACTCGCTGAAGTTCGCGAAGTGAACGAGAAACACATGGCGGTTCTCACTTTTCCGTTGACATGTCGAAAAAAGATTGACGAGAGAAAGAGAATGGAACCTTCCGAGCTGCAAGCCTTTTGGACACGTCTGCAAGGTATCGCCGAAGACGCTGAACAGGCTCGCAGTCGCGGGGACAGACCCGAAGACGCAATTGTTGGTGGAATCGCGGTCCTGGCGATCTTGCATCAAGATTGGATTGATGCTGACCCGGAACGCGAGAAATGGTGTGTCGAAAAACTCATCAACGTTCTGAATAACCGCCCCCCGCATCCTCAGTTCCACGTTGCTGAGTCCGTCAGCAATTATCACTGGGATAATTTTGCTGCAATGCTGATTCCACAAATGCTTGCTGAGGATCCTACTCACGAGGGAATCAGAAGTCTCTGCGCATATTTTGCTTTGGCATTTAACTATAGCGTCATTCAGGATCTGATGACTTTCGCGTTTGATGAACGAGAGTCTCTTGGTGATGATTTCCGACGCTTGCAACGTCTGATTCTTGTTTCCTCAGGAATACGCAACGTCGACACGGTAACGCACGGCGGAAATAGCTTTTGGGACTGCCCAGATATTGATTATGACATCGACAAACATTTCAACAAATTGGTCGACCAATTTACAAAGTCATCGTTGCCAGCAGAAATCCCAAACCTTTGCGAGATCGCTGAAGATGCCACTGAAACAATCTTTGAGATGGTTCGCCAGCAACACGCGATCTCATACGACGAGCCCAGCTCCGAAGAGGTTGAAGCTTCGATTGCAAGTCGGATCAAACGCGGTTACGGGTTTGAGCCTATGCAATTGCGAGCCGGCTTTTGCTGGCTCGAAAGAACGGAAGACGCGATTGATCCCAACGAGCTGGCGGGATGGATCACAACTCTTGAAACTCTCCTACTAGGCATCTTGCGTCCTCTCGGCGGGATCGACGAAGCTCTATTCGATGATGACGACGACAACACATTCTTCGCTTTCCCAGGACAGTTGAGCACTTGGATATTCGACCTCGTTGCCGGAGTGATTCCAAAGATCGCGCAAATGTGTTCTGCTCGACAGCTATGGGAACCAATCCTGTCATTCGGACTGGAGCGAGTGCATTGGGTGGATTCGTTTATCTCAGCTTGGTTCATTCACGGATTGCAAGTTGAAGGGTGCGAATCCGCTTTCTTTAGAGAATGGAAGGAAATGATCGCCTTCGCGTGGACGAAACAAAACTGGAGACAAACCGATGTGCGGAACCATCGATCAGATGACGAATTATTTCGCCATTTGATGGGGTTCAGTAGCTTCGGCCACGGGTACTTTGAGAAAGAAAAGTATCGATCGTATGTTGCTAAGATGAAGCCCGAATTCGAACAATGGACGAAAGAATTCTTTCCACATCCCGAGGCCACCAGTGCCTTCGCGCGTTTCCTGACATACCCGTCGGCGGTCGACTACCTGCGTGAAGGAGTGCGGAAACTTGCGGAGATATCACATCAATTTGAAGATTGGCACTGGCGCGACTTCTATCATCTGGAATACGCCTTGCTAACTTTGCTTGAGTACGACTGGCAATACAACTCTCGCCTGATCCTGTCTGATACGGAGGTCCGACAGCAATTCTCAACTCTTCTCAAGTCGATGTCGGATCGACAAGTTGCGCAGGCTTTGGAATTACAGGACAAGATGCTGAGGGCTAAATAGGATCTGGGGGAAAAAGGGTGGCTAGCTGAACAAGGACATGCACACGGACAGGGCTTCCACTGCGCTAAACCCCCGCCGGTGATGGCTAGCGTTGAACCTGTAGAAAAACTACGCTGACGCCTAAGTTTTGGTCGGATCGAGAAGAAAGAAGAGAAGCGCCAGCATGCCGCGCTTCAAGTTCTATAACCACGATTAGAACGCGATGGTTGTGCTCAACTATTAAGATCAGCTCCACCCCGGTACCTTTGAGTACCAGTTAGGCTTATCCGTTTTCCATGCCAAGTAGCGCAGCGGTGCGACCAGCCAGTTGGCCTATGATGCAGTTGTTCTTATAAATTCAGTATTCTATTAATCCAGGTTATTCAAGGCGATACATCGATAATATGGCGAGAAAAATACTAGGTTTGAAGTCGAAAAAACAGGTAGATGCCAAACACACCGACGAAATTGAAGATCAATTCCCTAATGATCCAGAAAAACGTTTTTTAAATGGCGTCGCCATCCATCCTTCCCCACGCATTTATTTAGAGCCTGGCTCTCAAGAGCGTAATGTGCGGGCGATGGATTTGATTACGCCCATTGGGATGGGTCAACGAGGGTTGATTGTGGCGCCGCCGGGCTCTGGCAAAACGACGATGTTAAAACATATTTGTCAGGCCGTGGCAGACGCGCATCCTGACATAAAGCTTTATGCCTTACTGATTGATGAGCGCCCGGAAGAAGTGACCGATTTTAAGCGCAGTGTGTCGGCAGAAGTACATGCATCGTCTTCAGACGAGAGCTACACACACCATGTGCATATGGCCGATAAGCTTCTTGAGAAGGCTCGTAAGCAAGCAGGCGAAGGTCATAATGTGATGATTGTGATCGATTCTTTGACTAGACTCTCGCGCGTCCATAATGCCGAGCAGCGAGGCAATGGCCGTACGATGTCGGGTGGGCTGGATTCCCGAGCGATGGAAATACCCCGAAAACTGTTTGGCGCCGCGAGAAAGATCGAAAACGGCGGATCGCTCACCATTCTGGCCACCGTGCTGGTGGATACGGGAAGCCGTATGGATCAGGTGATTTTCGAGGAGTTCAAGGGCACGGGCAATATGGAACTGGTGTTATCCCGGGATGTGGCCAATCAACGAATTTTCCCTGCGATTGATATTGCCAAAAGCAGTACTCGTCGAGAAGAGCTTTTGATTGATGCAAAAGATATTGAAAAAGTAAGAACGTTGCGTAGAGGTTTGACAACGCTTAAGCCAGTAGAAGGCGCGCAGAAGTTGCTTGCGTTATTGGATAAATATCCCACTAATGCCGAGCTATTAGATGCGTTTTTACCAGATTTGTAAAATATCGGTAATAAAAGAAGCTCATCTTTTTAAAAGGTGAGCTTCTTGGGTAATTTTTAACGATTATTTTGTTTACTGTAGTTCAAGTTTGATTCAGGTACTGCTTTGCGAACCGGAAAGCCAGCAATCTCTTTGCGCTCAATAATACTTTTTAAACGTCTTTCAATGGCACAAAGGTTTTTAAAGTCACTCATGTCTACCAACGAGATGGCTTCACCTGAGGTGCCCGCGCGGCCGGTTCGGCCAATGCGGTGGATGTACTCTTCTGGCTTAAAAGGTAAATCGTAATTCACCACCCGGCTCAATTCATCAATATCCAAACCTCGCGCGGCAACTCCCGTGGCGACCAAGTACTTTAGCTCGCCAGATTTGAACTGGGCCAAAATCTTTTCGCGCATGGCTTGGCTTCTATCGCCATGAATGGAGTCCGCTGTGATGCCGCGTTTTTCCAGCTGAGCAACAAGCTTGGCCGCATTGTGTTTTTTCTCGGTAAAAATAAGCGCCTGATCCCACTGTTGTTCGTTAATTAAGTGGCTCAACAAGGCGGACTTAGTGTCTTTGTCGACTGTAATTAGCCATTGTTTGACATTAGCGGCGGCGCGAACGTTGGGAGAAATGGATATTTCAGCCGCCAGATCGGTCATCTTGCTATCGGAGAAATCGTAGGCCAGCGCCCGTACGTCGTCTGTGATGGTGGCCGAAAACAGCAGGTTCTGACGGTTTTCAGGTAAGCGTTCTATGATTTTATGGATATCGTCGGCAAAACCCATGTCGACCATTCTGTCCGCTTCGTCCAATACCATGACTTTAAGTTCATCAAAGTGCAGCGCACGCTGATGGGCCAAATCGAGCAATCTGCCCGGCGTGGCGACCAGAATATCGACGCCTTCGATTAGGCGCGCTTTTTGAGCTTCCGTATCCACACCGCCATACATCGCCATGGAGGTTAAGTGCGTGTGTTTAGCGTATTGAGCCACGTTGGCTTCGACCTGAACCGCTAACTCACGGGTGGGCACGAGAATCAGCGCACGTATGCGTTTTCCCCGTAACGTCCCCGCGTTGCTGAATCGTTCTAATAGAGGCAGAACAAAGGCGGCGGTTTTGCCTGTGCCTGTTTGTGCGGTGGCGATTAAGTCGTTACCCGAAAGAATGGCAGGAATCGCTTGTTCCTGAATGGGCGTTGGCGTTTGGTAACCTAGTTCGGTAATCGCTTGAACAAGTGGAGTAGATAACCCCAGTTTTGCAAATGGCATAAGGCGCCCTGACAGATTGTCGTAAGGTGTGTCGAAAATAAAAGATGAGGCAGTATAAGGTAAAAGCAGCCGACCTCTGAAGCGGAGGCGGATTGAGGCGCTAGAAGCCAATCCTTGGCGTCACAATTCTAACATCAACCATCATCAGGCGGTTTGTGAATGTTAACTGGTCAATCGATCCAACCCAGCCCGCTGCTCAGCCTGATCCAAAAGCACTGGCCCGCTACCGAGCTCAGCCAGCTTGTCATCCGGGTTATAAAGTGGGCAACTGGTCATGCTCAGACATCCGCAGCCGATACAGCCTGCCAGGTTATCACGCAGCTTTTGCAGGTAAGCTATACGGCCATCAAGCATTTGCTGCCAATTTTTTGAAAGCTGTTGCCAGTCTTCCACCGTCGGCGTGCGGTTATTGGGCAGTGATTCAAAAGCTTGTTTGATCTCTTCCAAGCTAACGCCAACTTTCTGTGCGGCTTTAATCACCGAAATCCGTCTTAGTACTTCCGGTTTATAGCGGCGCTGGTTGCCCGCATTGCGCCAGCTTTGGATCAAACCTTGTTGCTCGTAAAAGTGCAGGGTACTGACCTTAATACCGCAACGCTTAGCGACCTTACCGACACTCCAGATTGTTTCTGCCATTACCTATCCCATGCCTTAATCTTTTTTGCTATTTTTTCGCAAAAACTGCTTTACCTCAAGTGAAGTTGAGGTTTTATCCTGCCATTTCACTTAACGCAAGGAGACTCTTATGTACTTGGAACACGTGAATCTGGTCGTTGATGATATGAATGCCATGCTGGATTTTTACCGCACCGTATTTCCACACTGGAGGGTGCGCGATGAAGGCCATGGCGAGTGGTATGGCAAACCACGTAAATGGATACACTTCGGGGACGACGAACATTACTTGGCGTTAAGCAATCATGGCGAAGGGGAGAACCGCGATCTGAAAGGCCACAGCGTAGGACTGGCCCATTTTGCCTATGTGACTGATAACCTGGATGCCGTTGTGGCTAGGTTAAATAACGCAGGTTATGCCATCGCCAAACCCGGCGCGACGGAGCCGTTTCGCAAAAATGTCTATTTTGTCGACCCCGCTGGGTTTGAAGTGGAGTTTGTCGAGTATCTGAGCGACATCCCGGCTGAGCGAAATTTAAACCGCGATGCCCAGTAATAAGCAGGTCAGCGCTCTACGGGGTGCTGACCGGTGAACAATTGAGATTTTCCGCGCCTAAAAATATTGTTGAATAATCTGGTAAAATCCCTTTTTGCTTTCGGTAGAAATGGAAGGAAAATACTTCATTTTCTTGAAGAATCAGATTTACCTTAAGGAAGGCAAAGCATTTCCGCCTTATTTTATGAAGCTGCCTAGCCCTGGTACCGGTGCAAACCTATCCCAGGGCTCGGCAGCTTTTCTGTAACGCCTTTGGCGCCGATGACCCTGATTAGGAACATCTAGATGATTCGTGAATACCGAGAGGCGGATATTGAGCACATTTTGGATATCTGGCTTTCAGCCTCGATTAAAGCTCACTCCTTTGCTGGGTCAGAATATTGGCAGTCCAAAGTTAGCGAAATGCGTGATGTATACATTCCTGCATCGGAGACCTTTGTCTATGAAGCGGATGAGCAGATAGCAGGGTTTTACTGCCTCTATGGAAGTACGTTGGCAGCCGTTTTTGTGTTACCCAGCCTTCAGGGCCAAGGGATAGGATCAGCGTTGATGGATGATGCCAAGAGCAGAAGGTCGTGTTTGCAGCTCAGTGTTTATAGTCAGAATACGCCCAGTATCAGCTTCTATAAACAGCATGGGTTCATTTCAATCGGTGAGCAGATTGATGAGCAAACGGGTCAACCTGAATTCATCATGGAGCATTACTGTTAATAGCGGTCACCGGTCTGGTCTTGCTACAAAAACCGAAAAATGAACGCCCGTAGCGCTATCCTCAAAGGGTATAATGTCACCGGCCACGCGAGTGGGCGGTTCCATAAACGTTGATTTTTAGCAGGTTTTTACTTGTTACTGTTTTTAATAGAGAAAAGGTAGTCGTTCATGATTAACACCAAAATATACAAAGCGGTTTACGAACTCGCTGAAAAACTCATGAAGGCTGCTGATAAAGAGGATAGAGAGGCGTTTGACGCGCTTTATGCGCAGTTGGAAGCGATCTGCACCGAGAACGAAAACACCGATAAGGATCACCCTGAGCAGTGGGAAACGTTGGCTGACTTCACGGAAGAGCTGGATGAGGCGCTGGCAGTCTACGAAAAAGCCTTTGAAAAGGCCGTTGCAGTTAACTCGAAAGACCATATGTCATCCATCGCGTTCTCCATGGCGAAGCTGCAGGTTGAGCTTGGTCAAACTGATGCGGCGATCAACAATCTTAAAAAGGCCCAAGTCACTGCCAACAAGATTGAAGATGGCGAGCTTAAAGACGAAATTGATGAGCTGCTTGGAAAGCTGACATCAGGTTAGTTGTTAAGCTGCTGATGTTAGTGATATTGATGATAGACGTAGATGCACATAACGCCTGATTGTGCTGGGTTTGCCTAAGACTAGGGACACTATTTTGACCAATAATGATATTTTTCGCCGCATACGTTACACCTTTGATTTAAAAGACAGCACCATCGTGGATATTTTCACCTTGGCAGAAGTCAGCGTGGCTCAAGAGCAGGTCACTGCCTGGTTGAAAAAGGATGAAGACGACGCCTTTGTAACGATGAAAAACAGAGAGCTGGCGGCGTTTCTGAACGGCTTTATCAGCTTCAAGCGTGGCAAGCGCGAAGGCCCGCAGCCCGCGCCAGAGACGCAGTTGAACAACAACATGGTGTTCCAGAAACTGCGCATTGCCTTAAACCTGAAGGCTGACGATATTCTGGCTATTTTTGAGCTGGCAGGCTTCCGTATAAGCAATCATGAGTTAAGCGCTTTTTTCCGTAAGCCAAGCCACAAGAATTATCGTGAGTGCAAAGATCAGGTGCTGCGTAACTTTTTACTCGGCGTTCAGCGCCAACTACGGCCCAGTTCTAATGATTCAGATTCAGAAGCCTGAATCGTTAGGGCAGAAGGTTAACGCCGATGCGCTTTCAAGCGTTAACGCTTCACACAGACAAAAATCGCATTGCCCGAAACAGTATCCCACGGGGTGATGGTCTCGTAGTTATGCTCAAACACATGCACCTCAAAGTAAGGCGTTAGCAGGGCGGTTAGCTCTACAAAGCTCACCGCCACCATGGAGTGTTCGTCGTTCCATACTTGGGTGGCCCCGGCGCTGGTCTTTTCAATGCTGAGCCTTAACGCCTGCCTTTCACCGTGCCCACTGTAGTGCCACCCTGAGCGGAACGTGAATATATCGTCTGCTTGTTTGGCGCTGTGCTTAACCGATAAACCGTTATCGATTTTGTCTTTATCGACCGCGTTAAAACAGAAAATTCCGCCAGACTTGAGCGCGCGGTGCGCGCTAGAAATACACGCATCTAGCTTCTCAACCCCGTCGCTGTAATGGATCGAGTATAAAAAGCAGGTGATTAAATCGACAGGTTCGCTAACGTCGAACGTGCTCATGTCTTGCAAGGTGAACTGGGCTTCTGGGCAGCGTGAAGCGGCGATATCCAGCATCGGCTGATTGATATCCAGCCCGCCACTGGTGTAACCAGAATCAATAAAATGGCGCACGTGGGGGCCGGTGCCGCAGGCTAAATCCAGATGGGCGGTGCCGTCGTTACCGAAAAGCTGATGCAGCCGTCGAATGGCGTTACTTTGTGCTTGGTAGTCGATGTCTACGCACATCAAATCGTAGTAGCCGGAAAGGTCGGTATAGAGGGCGTTGACGGACATGGTCGCCTAAAGGTGAGGGCTGGATAGGTTGGGTGGCGCATAGTAAACGAGCAGGTGGGGTTTGAGAAGCGCGGACCACGACAGGTGAATCCCTTTCTATCATTAGTCGCCGCTAGGCGGGATTAACGCTAAAGAAATTTCCCCAGCTTCCGATAATGACTTAAGACGCACAATTAACCCTGGCTGCCACAAGAGTTTGCTATGTCCAAAACAGTGACCTTTATCATTGCTACCTTGCTTCTCTTGCTCACCACGAACGCGCATTCGCACACCGATGCGGCTGAAGCGGCAGCACTGGCGTGGCTTGAAGCCATCGACAGCGGTGAGTATGAACAAGCGTGGGAGGCATCCTCAACTCTGCCCGGCGTGATTTTGGGGCGGTTGAGTCCAGGCGGCGAATACGTGTTATCCGTGAAACGTCTATGCCCGGCGCGCCTTTTGGTGATTATGCGGTGTTTACGTTCCAGACCCGTTTTGAAAAAAAGCCTCAGATTACCGAAACTATCACGCCTCACCTAGAAGGGGGCGATTGGAAGGTAAGCGGCTATTACGTCAACTAACCAACTCCCAGCCAACCTCCTCGAACGTCCTTCCAGCCATCGCTGTTGCTTAGCATAGCCTCCTGCGGTTAGGCGTTATTACGCTTAACCGCCCGCTATCACGTTGTTCATGACGAAGCTCACTGCGGGTGCTACGTTGAATAGATACCCTTGAGCGTATTGATAGCTGCTGGAGCGGATATGCACTCCCTTCCTCACAAATCGCACTGGCTGTGGCTATTGGTGGCGGGATTACTGATGGCGGCGCTGTCGCTCACGTGGCAGGCCAGGGCACAAACTTCGCCCAGCGCTTTAATCCTCAATATTGAAGGCGCTATCGGCCCTGCGACCAAGGATTATTTTGAGCGTGGTCTTCGTAAAGCCCGAGAGCAGGGCAGCGAAGTGGTGATTGTTGAGCTGGATACCCCTGGCGGATTGGTTGATACCACGCGCGATATGATTCGGGAAATGCTTAATTCAGACCTACCGGTAGTGATGTACGTTTCTCCCAGTGGCGCGCGGGCAGCCAGCGCAGGCACCTATCTGCTTTACGGCAGCCACGTAGCGGCCATGGCGCCTTCTACCCATTTGGGCTCTGCGACACCGGTGCAAATGGGCGGCGGCGGGCTGACTGGTGGTGATGAGGCGGGCGAGGGGTCTGAAGGCGAGCAAGATGGCAGCGCCATGGAGCGCAAGGTAATTGAAGACGCGGTGAGTTTTATCCGCAGCCTGGCGGAGCGCCACGGCCGCAATGCCGACTGGGCGGAAGAGGCAGTGCGCGATGCGGTCAATCTCACCGAGAGTGATGCCCTGGAGCAAAATGTCATTGATGTGGTGGCGCGCGATATTAAAGACCTGCTGGCTCAGCTTGACGGTATGACAGTGGTGATGGAGCGCGGCGAGGAGTCATTGGCGACGACGGAACTTGCCATTGAACGTTACGACCCGGACTGGCGTACTCAACTGCTCTCGCTGATCACCAATCCCAACGTTGCCTATTTCCTGATGATCATCGGCTTTTACGGGCTGATTTTCGAGCTTTCCAGCCCCGGCAGCCTCTTTCCCGGCACCATTGGGGTGATCTCCCTGCTGCTGGCGCTGTTCGCTTTTCAGGTTCTGCCCATTAACTATGCGGGCCTGGCACTGATGGTGGTGGGAATGGCGCTGATGGTAGGCGAGGCGTTCATGCCTAGTTTCGGGGTGATGGGGGCGGGCGGCATTATCGCCTTTGTGTTGGGGTCGGTGATGCTGATGGATGCCGAACACTTGGCCATTTCGTTACCGCTGATTGGCGGTGTAGCCCTGATTTTTGGCGGCTTGATGCTATGGACGTTAACGCGCTTTGCAACGCTGCGGCGGCGTCCGGTGCACAGCGGTGCGGAGCAACTGATTGGTGCAACGGCAGTGGCGCTGGAGGATTTTGAGACTAACGGCCATGTGCGTCTGCATGGCGAGCGCTGGAACGCGGTGAGCGATGCGTCCGTTAAACAGGGTGATGAGCTTGAAGTGGTGCGCCTTGAGGGCTTGACGGTACATGTGACGCCCCGGTGATGCCTGCGACGATGACGTGCTTTTCCCCATAACGAACCATCTGCAAAACGAGCTATCTGCAAAACGAGGTGCCCAATGATTATTTCGTATTTAGTCCCTGTGGTGCTGGTGGTGATGTTGATCGCTGCCTCCATTCGTATACTGCCGGAATATAAGCGTGGCGTGGTGTTCTTTCTGGGCCGTTACCAGAAAGTGAAGGGGCCAGGGTTGGTCATTGTGATTCCTGCCATTCAGAAGATGGAAGTGGTGGATTTACGTGTAATCACCATGGACGTACCGGAGCAGGATGTCATTTCCCGGGATAACGTCACCGTCAAGGTCAACGCGGTGCTTTACTTCCGCGTTGTCGACCCTGAAAAGGCGATCATTCAAGTCGAGAATTTCACCCAGGCGACCAGCCAGTTGGCGCAGACCACGCTGCGCTCCGTGCTGGGCAAGCATGACCTGGATGAGATGCTTTCCGAGCGGGATAAACTCAACGACGATATCCAGGAAATCATTGATACCCAAACCGAAGCCTGGGGTATCAAAGTGGCCAATGTTGAAATCAAGCATGTGGATTTGGATGAGAGCATGATTCGCGCCATTGCCCGCCAAGCCGAAGCGGAGCGCGAGCGTCGCGCCAAGGTGATACACGCCGAAGGGGAGCTTCAGGCGTCTAAAAAGCTGGTGGAGGCCGCTAACGTCATGCAGGAGAATTCTGCCGCGCTACAGCTTCGCTACCTGCAAACCATGAGCGACATGAGCAACAAAAACGCCTCGACGATTGTGTTCCCGCTACCCATGGACATCATGGAGGCCTTCAAAGATATGAAGGCCAAGCATACGGCAGCAACGCCTGGTAAGACGCAGGATGATGCGTAAGCCAATGCCAAACGCGCATTGCTAAGGTGGGGCTGGATATTTCAACCGCCGGTTAAGCAATCAGCCCCGCCAAAGCCTGCATTCCCAGCGCCACCGCCAGCACCACTACACCCGCCACTAGGCTGGTTACTAGGGCTTGTTGCTTCCATAACAGCAGCACTCGGCTGCCAAAGCGGTGAACGAGCCAGGCGAGGCCGAAGTAACGCAGGCCGCGGGCAATTAACGCCGCTAGCGCGAAGAGTAGGACTGGGTAGCCGGAAAGGCCTGCGGTAATCATCGCGACCTGAAAGGGAATGGGCAGAATACCAATGGCTAAAATCGCGGCAAAACCATACTGATCGAAGAAGGTTTGGAACGACTGATAGCTCTGTTCCATGCCCATGAATTCAATAAACCAAGTACCTATCGACTGAAAAAGCAGCATGCCAACGCCATAGCCGACCAGCGATGCAATTAAGCAACCTGCGGTAGTGACCGTCGCTAAAAGCCAGATACGTTGTTTGTTGGCTGCCATCAGCGGGATCAGCACCAGCTCAAGCGGAATGGGCAGGATAATCGTTTCCAAAAAGGAGAGGGTGCCGAGTAACCACAGCATGTTCTTTGAGCCGTTAATACGCTCAAACCACTGCTTGGTTCGCGTTGTATTGGCCATTAGGGGGCGCTACATCTCTGGATTAATGCGGCGATAAATAGCCGCTAATAGGCTGTATAGGCCAAACGCGAAGAGCCCGATAGCGACAATGGCCAGCAACCATTGACCGTATGCTTGGCTGCGCAGCGCACTAAATACTTCAGCCGTACCGCCTGCTTGGTCAGGGTTAAACTGATAAGCGGCAATCAGAAAGAAACTACCTACGATGACAAATACAATCCCGCGAATGACTAAGCCAAAACGGCAGATGGGATAAGCCCACTTTTGGGTTTGGGGTGGCATCGCAAAGTGCTTGTCAAATTTGGCCTTATAACCCTTGAAGGCATGGGAGATGCCGACACCAATCATGACCAAGCCAACGGCCCCTACCAGCCAACGGCCAAAAGGCTGCTGCATCAACCAGCCTGCCACGCCCTGTGAGCCACCGCCTGACCCCCCGGAAGAGCCCGTAAATTGGAAGATGAGCGTGGCGGCAAAAAAGGCCAATAGCGTATGGGTAATCGCACTCGCTAATAAGCCTGCACGAATAGCTAAGCCTTTAGCACCGTTGCCGTGATGGTCGGCGTCTTTGACCGCTTGAATGGTGCGCCACATGGCGTAGCCAACCAAACCCACTGCGATGACACCTAATAGTATTTTTCCAAAGGGGGCGGTGAGGACTCTTTCTAATGCACCGCGGCTGCCTTCTGTTTGGCCACCTTGGCCAAAGGCTGCCAGCGCGGCAAGGCCACCCACTAACACATAAACGATGCCGCGGGAGGCGTAGCCCATGCGGGCGAAAAGCGTAATCGCATCACGGTGATCGGGGTTTTTCATACTATTAGCCATGGTGTCCTCCTGACTTGATATGGCGTTGCGAATTCCTATGCAAACTAGTTCATCTCGAGCTTTTTGGCGGCCCATACTGTGCGTGTGCTGTGCTATTGTCCAGTGTAGTTTCTGCAAAAAAGACGAGTCGCTATTTTTATTAATACGAGCAAACCATGAGTGCACCTTTGTCAATTAACAAGTCGTCAGCTACCACATCTAATACATCGACACCTGTCTTTTGGCGCGATATACGGATGCCATATGTGGAACTGCGCAAGATCAGCGACGCGCGACAAGTTTGCTATGCACCTCATAGCCATACGCATTGGTCGCTGGGGGCGGTTACCTCTGGTCAAAGCACCTTTTGCTATCGCGATGCGACACATCAGATTAGTGCGGGAGATATCGTTATGATGAATCCCCATTGGGTGCATGCCTGCAACCCCGTCGAGAACCAGCCCTGGGCGTACATGATGCTCTACGTCGATACCGAGTGGCTGAGTGAATTGCGTTACCAACTGGGCCTGTTGAATACGCCGTACTGGCAAGATATCGCTACCGCCGTCATTACCCAGCCAGCGCTTTATGCCGGGTACTGCGATATGGCCGCTTGTTTGCTGGACGAACAACGCGACATTGGCGATAAGCAAACGGCGTTAGTCGAGTGCTTGTCTGCCACGCTGCAAGTGCTTGCTCAAGAATCCCCCGCCGCATTGCCTCAAGCGCCCAGCACGCTAGAGAATGTCGCGGCTTATTTACGTGCCAATTATGCTTCCGATATATCGCTTGAGCGGCTATGTCAGCAGTCGGGCTATAGCGCTGGGCACCTGATTCGCGCCTTCAAACAGCACTTCGGACTAACGCCTCATGCCTACCTGATTAACCAGCGGATCCAGAAGGGACAGATAGCGCTAAAGCACGGGCAGCCTATTGTTCAAGCAGCTATGAACACTGGCTTTAATGATCAGCCACACTTTCAAAGAACGTTTAAGCGGCTGGTAGGAGCGACACCCAACCAGTACCGCTACCCGCTACTCAACCAGTAAGACAATAGCGCTAGCCGCCAGGCAGATAGCGAGTGCGCGGTTAACCGTTAGTAAGATGATAGGACGATGAACATAGGGTTTCAGAAAAGCGCCTGCGTATACCCAACTGGCTAGCGATATCCAACAAATAGGCAAATAGAGACCGGCAAACAGCCATAGCTGATAGGGGGCATCAGCACTGGTGTAGGCACCAATGCCAGCGGCAGACGCCAGCCACGCCTTGGGGTTGAGCCACTGCATCATGGCGCCTGTCATAAACCCTGGGGCTTTGACGCCGGCTCGCTCCTGCAAGCGCCCATCGTGCTGTAAAAGTTGATAGCTGAGATAGAGTAAAAACAGAATGCCTGCCCAGCGTAAAAACGTTTCCAGCAGTGGCACCACACTCAGCAGGGAGTAAAGGCCAGCGCCGATGGCTAAAAACAGTGCGACAAAACCCAGCGTGGCGCCGGTTACAAAAACAAGCCCTTTAGCGATAGGGTAATGCGTACCGCTACTCAAACAAACGATGTTGACCGGCCCCGGCGAAATAGACGCAGCAAGAGCAAATGCAGTCATGGGCAGAAGTGTAGGCAGCAGTAGTGTAGCGCTCATTGTCATTCTCCTTGGTAGTGCAAGGAGTTTGTAATGGTTCCTGTTGGCGGTATTGAACAAAATTGAGGTGAATGATTAAACCATTGCCTTTAACTCTTTGCTTTTAATGCCCAAACACCGACCAGCCAGTGCGCTGCACAAACATTTCAAGCGCCTGGGTGCCTAGCAAGCTGTTGCCGTAGGCGTCTAATCCTGGTGACCAAACGGCAATGGCGCCGTGGCCTGGGGCGATGGCCAGTATGCCGCCGCCCACACCACTTTTGCCGGGCAGGCCCACCCGAAAGGCGAACTCCCCTGAGGCGTCGTAGTGCCCACACATCATCATCAGTGAATTGATACGCCGTGCCCGCTGAGGGGCGACGACCCGAATGTTGCTGGGTTTATTGACGCCATCCGAAGCCAGGAACAGGCCAGCATGAGCGAGCTGCTCACAGCTCATCGCAATAGCACACTGATGAAAGTAGGTGCCTAGCACCTTATCGACGTCGTGGCGAAGGTGACCAAAGGCTTTCATGAAATGCGCTAATGAAGCATTACGGTCACGGTGTGCCATTTCTGAGGCGGCTACCGCATGGTCAAAGCAAATGCTGTCGTCATCGGCGATATAGCGCACGAAGCTGAGAATTTCACCCAGCGTCTCTTTGGGTTCATGGCCCATCATGATCGCATCAACCACCGCAATGGCACCGGCATTGATAAACGGGTTACGCGGTTTGCCGCTTTCGTGTTCAAGCTGCACGATAGAGTTGAAGGGGTCGCCCGAGGGTTCACGGCCCACTTTTGTCCAAAGTGAGTCGCCCATCTGGCCTAGCGCGATCGTCAGCGTAAAAACTTTGGAAATGCTTTGGATTGAGAAGGGGGTGGTCGCGCAGCCCGCCGAATATACTTGGCCATCGACGGTGGCGAGCGAAATGGCAAATTGTTGTGGGTCAACATGGCCAAGTTCGGGAATATAGTCTGCGACCTTGCCACGTTCCTCTGCTTTCGCCATGGCTGCGGCAATGTCATCAATTAAGTCTTGCATGGGCTTAGTGTGCACTGTCAATAGAGGCGGGGCCTCACCCTAGCGGAAAACAAGTAGATTGTCTTTTTTGCATCACCGAAATAATAACGCTAAAACAATAGGTATTTGCCCACTATGCATTGAGCAAGATACGGGTCGGCAACGGGGCCTTGAGCGCTTAGGCTGCCATGATAAGCCCATAATTAGCCTGAAACGGCTAGAGAGATAAACATGAACGATTATGCGCGTATCGAAAAGGCCATGACCTACATGGTTGCCAATGCCACTGAGCAGCCTGATTTGGAAACAGTGGCCGCTCACGTTCATATTAGTGCCTTCCATTTCCAGCGGCTGTTTTGTCGTTATGTGGGGATTAGCCCTAAACGATTTTTACAGGCGCTAACGCTGGAGCGGGGTAAACAGTTGATGCACTCCTCTACTTCGTTGCTGGATATTGCTCATACCCTGGGGCTCAGCGGCGGCTCACGGCTTTATGATCACTTTGTTCAGCTAGAGGCCGTTACGCCTGGGGAGTATAAGCGCCAGGGTGAGGGCGTTGAGATTACTTATGGGGTTCATGAAACGCCTCTTGGCAGCATGTTTGTGGCAATGACGCCCCGTGGTATTTGTCGCATGGGCTTTATCGATACCACCAGTGAAGAAGAACTGCTGACAAAGCTAGCCATGGAGTGGCCGCGCAGCACCTTCCACCCTAACCGAGTTGCCACGCGCTATGCGGTGGAGGCGATTTTTGCCAAGTCAGAAGAGGCGCCGGCTGCTTTGTCATTGCACGTGACGGGCACCAATTTTCAAATTGCCGTGTGGCGGGCACTACTCACTATTCCCGAAGGCCAGCTGGCCAGTTACTCGCATATCGCTAGGGCATTAGGCACGCCAAAATCCTCCCGTGCAGTAGGTAATGCCGTAGGCGCTAACCCGATCGCGCTGTGGATTCCCTGCCACCGGGTGATTCAGCAAAGCGGTGCGCTTGGTGGCTACCGGTGGGGTGTTGAGAAAAAGCGGATGGTGCAAGCCTGGGAGCTGTCGCAATTGAGTGCTTCAACCCCTGAAGTAGAACTTTCTCTCTAACGCAGTCGCGAAGTAAAGATGAAGTAAAGAAGGAAATTTTTATGAACATCAACGCCATTCAAGCGGATATAACACGCCTGAAGGTCGATGCAGTTGTGAACGCCGCGAATACCTCACTACTTGGGGGTGGCGGTGTTGACGGCGCTATCCATCGCGCTGCGGGGCCTGAACTGCTGACAGCCTGCAAGGAGCTAGGCGGCTGCGCGACAGGAGAAGCCAAGCTGACGGATGGTTTTGAGTTACCGGCCCGCTATGTCATCCATACGGTTGGCCCGGTGTGGAAGGGCGGAGAACAAGGCGAGGAGGCACTGCTTGCCTCCTGCTATCGGCAGTCTTTAGCGTTGGCGGCTACCGTGAATGCTGACACAGTGGCTTTCCCAAGTATCAGCACCGGCGTGTACCGTTTTCCCATCCAGCAGGCCGCGGCGATAGCCGTCTCAACGGTTAAAACGGTGTTGAAGAAGTACCCAAGCGTTGAGTCGGTGACATTCTGCTGTTTTTCGGCTGATGAGTTGGCGGTTTATAACGCGTGTCTTAATCAATTAACCGATTAGTGTCGTAAAACGGAAAAGGGCATGGGTAGAGCTAGATAGTGGTCGTACGATGATCGATATGTCTGGAAACGGATAGACACATTGCGCCGTTTATCACCTCCCGCTACAGTCTCGACCTTGTTCACCTGGGCGAGACTCTTTATGGCCACACTGATGATTCAAGGCACCACCTCGGATGCGGGTAAAAGCACCGTTGTGGCAGCCCTTTGCCGCGCGCTGGCAAGGCGTGGGATATCAGTGGCGCCCTTTAAACCCCAGAATATGGCGCTGAATAGCGCCGTGACTGAGGACGGCGGCGAGATTGGACGCTCTACGGCCTTACAAGCACAAGCCTGCTATTTAGCACCCCACAGCGATATGAATCCGGTACTGCTAAAGCCGGAAACCGATCGCGGCGCCCAGGTGATTTTACGTGGCAAGGTACATGGCCATATGGACGCGCTGGATTACCACGCTTTCAAACGTACCGCTCAAGAGAGCGTAATGGCCGCGTGGCAAGCGTTAGAAAGTCGTTTTGACGTGATTATTGCTGAAGGCGCTGGCAGCCCCGCTGAGATCAACCTGCGCGAGGGCGATATCGCTAATATGGGCTTTGCCGAAGCGGCTGATTGCCCAGTGCTGCTGGTGGGGGATATTGATCGAGGTGGGGTATTCGCCCAATTGGTAGGTACGTTGGCGCTATTGAGCGAGAGCGAACAGGCGCGTACCAAAGGCTTTATTATCAACCGCTTTCGAGGTGATATTGCGCTGCTGGAACCGGGACTTGAGTGGTTGGAAGCGCGGACTGGTAAACCGGTACTGGGCACGCTGCCCTATCTGCAAGGGCTGGTACTCGACTCTGAAGATAGCATTGGGGTGATCCAGGCCGAGAAGCAGAGCAAAGTGCTTAATATCGTCGTGCCAGCGCTGCCACGTATCAGTAACCACACCGACTTCGACCCGCTGCGCTTGCACCCTCAGGTGGCGCTAACCTTTGTGGGGCCCGAGCAGCCGATTCCTGCTGCTGATGTGATTATTCTGCCTGGTAGTAAAAGCACTGCCAGCGATCTTACCTGGTTACGGG
The DNA here is from genome assembly GCF_013415125.1 of Vreelandella glaciei. Taxonomy (GTDB): domain Bacteria; phylum Pseudomonadota; class Gammaproteobacteria; order Pseudomonadales; family Halomonadaceae; genus Vreelandella; species Vreelandella glaciei. The sequence goes on from NZ_JACCDE010000011.1 coordinate 47,478, forward strand.
GCCAGGGCTGGGATAAAGCCATTCAGCGCCACCTGCGCTACGGCGGTAAGGTGTTAGGTATTTGCGGTGGCTTTCAAATGCTGGGCGAGTGGGTGGATGACCCTGATGGGCTGGAGGGCCAGCCGGGAAAGGTGACAGGATTGGGGTTGCTGCCGCTCAAAACGCGTATGGTGGCGGGCAAACAGCTGCGAAACGTGAGCGGCGTAACGTTTACTGAAGGCGCGACAGTCACCGGCTATGAAATCCATAATGGTGTGAGCGAAGGGGCTGCCTTGAATTCCCCCTTATTTACTGTGGATGGCCGCCCGGAAGGTGCCATTAGCGATGACGGCCAGATACTGGGCACCTACCTGCATGGCTTGTTTGACCATCCCGATGGCTGCCAGGCACTGCTGAAACAGTTAGGTTTGGTTAACGGTGAACAGAGCGACTATCAAGCTCACCGAGAGCGTGAGCTTGATCGCTTGGCCGATATGCTGGAAGCCCACGTCGATATTGAAGCGGTTATTGCGCTGATTGAGGCTGGCGCTTCGCCATCACAGTGATTTCAATACTGCTTCCACCGTAGAGGTTAGGGGATTCGGTGCAGGTGCGGGCAGGGTAGCGTCCAGGTTCAAAGTACTCCGCGTAAACACTGTCCATGTCTTGGATAGCGTGTAGATCCGTGAGGTGGATATCCACCCGCACTATGTCCGCTAAGCTGCCGCCTTCCATTTCAAGCATGCGCGATAGCGCGCGCATCACAAGGCGGGTCTCTTCTTTAACGTCGCCTTTGACTGCGTGGCCGTTAGAGAAATCGTCAACGGTCAGTCCTGAAATAAACACATAGTGATCATCGACTACCATGTGGCTACCGGGAAAGCTTGGTGTGGGCATGGTAGGGTCATTCATAAAGGTGGGCATACTAGCTCCTTCTAAGTGATGTTCACGCTTACAATTCTCTTCGACAGATTGTTAACAGTAGTGTTCAGTATCAGTAAAAATGAATGGACGTTGTGGTGAGGCACGTCGCGCTGTCAAAACGGTGATGTTTGCTCTAGGCTTGCGGGTTTTTAGTCGGTGAGGATGATTCAAATGAAGGTCGTACACGTTAACGCAGAGGCCCAGCGCAACGCCTGTCTGGCGCGATTATGCGCTGAGGTTTACGGACAAGAGGCGGGTCTTACGCCGCTGGTCGTGTTCACCGGCACCTGCAGTGTGTTTTTTCCGCAAGAAGCAGCGCGGCTGTTTGCTGCCGTTGACGGCCAGGGTAAACCCCAAGCGCTGGCGCTGCTAGTGCTGGACGAGGAGGGCGAGGGCATGACGGTGACTCACGCCTGCGCGCTTGACCAAGCAGATTCCAAGCAGCGTTTGATCAGCGAACTTACTTTGAAAGCCCCGCTACGTGTCGAAGTGGATAACGCCGAACAAGAAGCGTTCTATAAAAAAAGTGGCATTAAGCGCTGGTTCGGCGGGGTGGATGGAAAGCGTATTGGCTTGGGCGCTCGCCATCCTGCCAAGAGTATTCGCGAATTGGCGCCTACCCTGGTGTTGGATGAAGCGCTTATTCTGCGTCGCTTTAAGCATGACCCTAAGACGTTTGAGGCTGCCAAGCAGGCCTTTTTGAAGGGTTTAAACGATTTTCCGCAGTCGCTTTAACAGCCCTTGGGAACGCTGCGTTCCAGTTTGTGCAACCAAGTTGCACGTTGTTGCCATGTTATTTACGTGTTGCCCCGATAAAATAAGCATCACGACTAGCTTATTAAAAGAAGGGAGAAGCTGCATGGCATCACCGATAATGGATAACAGTCAACGTTACGGTGCGATTAGCCGCTTGTTGCATTGGGGGATGGCGCTACTGTTTGCTTGGCAGTTTACGAGTGCCACGGCGCACTGGCTTTTTCCGGACACACCCTTTGAAGCGTTCTTCTGGGGAACCCATTACCCAGTGGGTGTATTGCTACTGACCTTAGTCGTACTGAGAACGATATGGGCGTTAGCCAATGCGTCGCGTCGCCCGCCATCGGTGAGCGTTATGGCAAAGCTGGCCATCTTGCACTCTACGGCTTGATGATCGCGATTCCGACGATTGCACTTATTCGCCAGTACGGTTCGGGCCGTTCGCTTGAGGTGTTTGGCATTACGCTGATGTCAGGTTTTGAGGGCGAGGAGATCACCTGGATGACGGATCTCGGCGGTTTGCTCCACGGTGAGCTGGGCTGGACACTGCTGGCGCTGATCGTAGGGCACATCGTGATGGCCATTTTGCATCGCAAGCTGACTCACCACGACGTGCTAACGCGCATGGCCGGATAATTAGACTACTTCTTTGCTAGCTCGCGCATGGCGGTTTCCAGGCCCTCCATGGTCATGGGGTACATACGGTCTTCGATAATCTCACGAATGAGCGCAGTCGAGTAGGTGTACTCCCAGGCCCGGGGCGGCATCGGGTTAAGCCACGCCAGGCGAGGAAACGTTTCGCATAAACGCTTAAGCCACACGCCGCCCGCTTCGTCGTTAAAGTGCTCTACGCTGCCGCCTGGGTGGGTGACCTCATAGGGCGACATGGCCGCATCGCCGACAATCACTACCTGGTAATCCGCACCGTAGGTGTGCAATACATCCATGGTCGGGATCCGCTCGTTACCCCGACGCATATTGTTTCGCCAAACCCCTTCGTAAAGGCAGTTATGGAAGTAGTAGTGCTCCAGATGCTTGAACTCTGAGCGGGCGGCAGAGAACAGTTCTTCGCAGACGCGAATATGGTCATCCATCGAGCCGCCCACATCCAAAAACAGCAGCACCTTCACCGCGTTATGGCGCTCTGGGCGCATCTGCACGTTGAGTAGCCCGGCATCTTTGGCGGTTTCGCGGATGGTACTATCCACATCGAACTCGTCCTGCGCGCCCTGGCGGGCAAACTTGCGCAGCCGCCGCAGCGCCATCTTGATATTGCGGGTGCCTAGCTCCAGCGAATCATCGTAATCCCGAAAGCGTCGCTCGTCCCAGACCTTGGTGGCGCGGCGGTGGCGCGAGCCATCCTGACCAATACGAATGCCCTCTGGGTTGTAGCCGTAGGCCCCGAAAGGGCTAGTGCCACCGGTGCCGATCCATTTATTGCCCCCCGCGTGGCGCTCTTTTTGCTCCTCCAGGCGTTTTTTAAACGTTTCGATGAGTTCTTCAAGGCCACCCAGAGATTCAATCTTGGCTTTCTCTTCGTCGGTCAGCTGCTTCTCAAACTCCCGTCGCAGCCAGTCATCGGGGATTAGCGCTTCAATAGCGGCGTCCATGTCCTCGAGGCCTTTAAACCAGGCGGCGAAGGCACGATCAAAGCGGTCAAAGTGGCGCTCGTCTTTGACCATCACCGTGCGGGCCACCTGATAGAAGGCCTCCATGTCGGCGAACACCACGCCGCGTTCCACCACGGCGTGAAGATCCAGCAGCTCGCGCAGCGATACCGGAACGCCCGCGCGCTTTAACGTCTCAAACAGGCCGATAAACATGGCTTAGCGGCCTGTGCCTTTCTGACGACGGATCATAAACGCCAAGCGCTCGAGCAACTGGGTGTCCTGCTCGTTTTTGACCAGGGCGCCGGCCATCGGCGGCAGCGCTTTGGCCGGGTCGCGGTTGTAGAGCGCTTCTTGAGCAATATCGTCAGCCATCAGTAGCTTGAGCCAATCGACCAGTTCAGACGTTGACGGCTTTTTCTTAAGGCCTGGCGCTTTACGCAGCTCGAAAAATACCTCTAGGGCTTCGCTGACAAGCCGGGAGGCGATATCCGGGAAGTGCACATCGACAATCGCCTGCATGGTCTCGCGGTCGGGGAACTCGATGTAGTGGAAAAAACAGCGGCGCAGGAACGCATCCGGCAGCTCTTTTTCATTATTCGAGGTGATGATGATAATCGGGCGCTGCTCGGCGCGGATGGTTTCGCCAGTTTCGTAAACGTGAAACTCCATACGATCCAGCTCTTGGAGCAGGTCGTTGGGAAATTCGATATCGGCCTTGTCGATCTCGTCGATCAATAACACCACGCGCTCGTTGGCGGTAAAGGCTTCCCACAGCTTGCCGGGCTTGATGTAGTTAGCGACATTCTCTACACCTTCAACGCCTAGCTGAGAGTCACGCAGGCGGCTGACGGCATCGTACTCGTATAAACCCTGGGCCGCCTTGGTGCTGGATTTGATATGCCAGGTAATCAACTGGGTATCAAGAGACTCGGCCAGTTCTTCGGCCAGCAGGGTTTTGCCGGTGCCCGGCTCGCCTTTGATCAATAGCGGTCGTTCGAGCACCACGGCAGCATTCACCGCCTGCTTAAGCGCATTGGTTGCGATATAGGAAGAAGTGGAGTCAAACGCCATGGGAGAGCCTCGGCTTGTCGAAAGCGGGTTTATAAATGGATAAACGAGTTCAAACAAGTGTACGTGAGGGTAAACCCCAAGGCCAACTAGCGGATTAACACATTTGCGCTTAGCCCTGCCAATTTGGCGGCACTATGCCTTGGCGCTGCATTTGCCGGTACACGGTAGGCCGCGAAACCCCGAGAGCGCGGGCTACCGCGCTAATGTTCCAGTGCTGCTCCTTGAGCATTTCCAGCAATGTGTGATCAGTGTCGCGACCAGCGTCTGCAGGCTGGAAAGTTGCCTGCTGCGTGATGCGCTGGCTTAGGCACTGCTCGGGTAGGTCATGTACGGTGATTTCGTCGCTTTCTGAGGTGGCCAGTGCAAAGGCCAGCGCATTCTTTAGCTGGCGGATATTACCGGGCCAGGCATAGGCGAGCAGGGCGCTGATGGCATCGGCCCGCAGGCGCGGTGATTGGTTGGAGGCTCGCTCTTGGATGATGTCGTCAAATACACGGCGGATAACGTAGAGCTTATCGGCGCGGTCGCGTAGCGCGGGCAGGCGCAGTTGGGCCCCGTTAAGGCGGTAATAGAGATCTTCGCGGAACTCACCTTGCTGGATCATCGCATCGATATTGCGATGAGTGGCGGTAATCACCCGAATATCGACCTTCTCGGGCGTATTGGCACCCAGTGGCATGACTTCCCGTTCTGCCAGCACGCGCAGCAAGCGGGTTTGCAGGGCCAGCGGCATATCGCCGATTTCATCTAAAAACAGTGTGCCGCCGTGGGCCTGGGGGATCAGCCCGCGCATACCTTTGGCGCGCCCGCCGGTAAAGGCGCCGGGCTCGTAACCAAACAGCTCGCTTTCGATCAGCGCTTCGGGAATGGCGGCACAGTTTACCGCGATAAAGGGGCCTTTAGATCGGTTGCCGCTGTCATGCAGGGCACGGGCAACGACCTCTTTGCCGGTGCCGGTTTCACCGCTAATCAGTACATTGACGCTGGCTTCGTTGCGCAGCCGCTCAGCCAGCTTCTGCACTTTGCGCATGGCTGGGTCGTCGGCACCGAGGCGTACCAGTGCTTCCGGCAGGCTGGAGGGGAGCGATTGCGCTTGCTGAGCAAGTCGAGGACGGCGCGGCTCCAGCAGGCTAATAAAGTAAATCGTGTTGTCGACCCTGGCGCGAAAAGCACGCAGTTGATCGTCGGTGGCGCTATTAATGCTGAGCACATCGGCGATCTCGCACTCGAATAGCTCCCCCAGCATTGGGGTGTGATGGGCTGACCAGGGTGGCCAACGGCGCTGGTGTTCACTTATCAGATCACGACCCACTGCGTTGGCAGCAATCACTTGCCCGTTCTCTTCAATAGCGATGAGTCCGCGTCCATTTACATGCACAAACTCTCGCGAGGTATCCAGGCGCACCATTAGGCAGTCACGGTAGCGCTGGAGAAAATAGGCGTCCTCGATCATTCGTGCGTAGAGCGTCACCAGCGAAAGGCTAAAATTTTGGCTCTCATGCTGGGTAGGCGATTGCAGCGCGGAGATATCCAGCACGGCCATGACGTTGCCCTGGGGGTCGGCGATGGGCGCGGCAGTACAGGTAAGCGAAATATGCGAGGCGTCGAAGTGCTCCTGGCGGTGGCAAATAATCGCTTGGCGGTCGTGCAGGCAGGTGCCCACGGCACAGGTACCCGCGAAGCGTTCGTCCCAGTCGGCACCGAGATAAAGGCCCGCTTTGCGCAATTGCTGGTCTTGGTTGGGGTCGCCACGAAACTCGACGGTTATCCCGCGGTGGTCGGTGAGCAGTAGCACGTAGCCTAGTTGCGCAATTTGCTGATAAAGCTGGTCAACCCCGGCTCTTGCCACGTGCAGTAGTTCATCCACGGATTCCCGGTGCTCGATCAGGATTTGTTGAGGCACCACCCGGGCTGGGCGTGGCTGGGTGGGATCGAGCTGGTACTCGTTTAGGCAGCGCAGCCAGGAGCGTCGAATGGTTTGCTGGGCCGGTAGCTGCGGAACTTCCAGGCCTTCGCCGAGCTGGAAAATATGCTCGATATGTTGGCGCTGGACGGATGGCAGCCGTGCAGGCCGGGGCGATGGAGTAGGCATGGCGTGGTTCACCGTGGGGCTTGTTATTGTCCTTCCAGCCTATGCGCTCTGGCGTGGGTGTCAACGCAGCGCTATTACGCCGTTAGTCGTGCGTTACACCTGTAACGTCGTTTACAACTAGACGTGACAGGTGTACGCCTTGTGCGACGCCTAATAGATATCTGCTTTTTTAGAATTGTTTATATTTTTCAGATGCTTGTGGTTTATATGAAATGATTGGCACGGCGGGTGCTTAGAGTTGGGTGTCTCAACAGCAATTTAACAATAACAAACGATGGAGTACTCGCTATGTCCGAAATATCGGCACAAACCCAGCAAACCGCCACGGCTATTGTCCAAGGGTGGCTGAGTGATTTTGATAAAGCGCTGCAAGGCCAGGATATTCAGCGTGTTTTGTCGCTATTTAATGAGGAGTGTTACTGGCGCGACTTTGTAACCTTTACCTGGAATTTAAAAACCTGTGAGGGAAAAGACGCTATTCAGGCCATGCTCAATGCCACCCTGGAGAACGTGCGTCCTTCGAACTGGCAGCTAGAAGGCGAAGCTGCCCAGAACGGCGACACCAGTGAGGCGTGGTTTACCTTTGAGACAGCGGTCGCCAGCGGCAAAGGCTACTTGCGCCTTAAAGACGGCAAATGTTGGACGCTGTTAACCACCATGCAGTCACTGCACGACTTTCCCGAGCCGCGTAACCACAACCGCCCAAAAGGGGCCGAGCACGGGGCCAATAAGCAGCGTGAAACCTGGTTAGAGTCACAGGAGCGCGAAGAGGCAGAGCTTGGCTACACGCAGCAGCCGTATTGCGTTGTTATTGGCGGCGGCCAGGGCGGTATTGGTTTGGGCGCGCGGCTGAAGCAGATGGGCGTGCCGACCATTATTATCGAGCGCAACGAGCGAGCCGGTGACTCCTGGCGCAAGCGCTATAAATCTCTCTGCCTGCACGACCCGGTGTGGTACGACCACCTACCCTATATTCCCTTCCCGGAGAACTGGCCGGTGTTTGCACCGAAAGACAAGGTGGGCGATTGGCTGGAAATGTACACAAAGGTGATGGAGCTCAATTATTGGAGCTCCACTGAGTGTCAGAATGCACGCTATGACGACGCCGCAGGCGAGTGGGTGGTTAACGTTAAGCGCAACGGCGAAGAGATCACGCTACGCCCGAAACAGCTGGTAATGGCCACCGGGATGTCGGGTATGCCCAATGTGCCGACATTTCCCGGCGCGGAAAGCTTTGCAGGTGAGCAGCAGCACTCTAGCCAGCACCCAGGGCCGGATGCTTATGCGGGTAAAAAGTGTGTGATTGTGGGCTCGAATAACTCGGCCCATGATATTGCCGCGGCACTCTGGGAGCACGATGCCGATGTGACCATGCTGCAGCGTTCATCCACCCATATCGTGAAGTCGGACTCTTTGATGGAGGAAGTGCTGGGGCCGCTCTACTCCGAAGAGGCCGTGGCCAATGGCTTAACCCACGAGAAGGCTGATCTGATTTTTGCCTCGATCCCCTACAAGGTGCTGCCGGACTTTCAGCGTCCGGCGTTTGAGGCAATCAAACAGCGCGACGCCGAGTTCTATCAGAAGCTGGAAGACGCAGGCTTTCTACTCGACTTCGGTGATGATGAGTCTGGGTTGTTCTTGAAGTACCTGCGCCGGGGCTCGGGTTACTACATCGATGTGGGCGCCTGTGATCTGGTCGCCAGTGGCGATATAAAACTGCGCAGCGGCGTAGGGATCGAGCGTATCAACCCTCACTCCATCACACTCACCGATGGCAGCGAGCTAGAAGCAGATTTGATCGTCTACGCCACCGGTTATGGCTCCATGAATGGCTGGGCGGCGCGGCTTATCTCCCAGGAAGTGGCGGATAAAGTGGGCAAGTGCTGGGGCTTGGGCTCTGACACCACCAAAGACCCCGGCCCTTGGGAGGGCGAGCTGCGCAATATGTGGAAACCTACCCAGCAGGAGGCGCTGTGGTTCCACGGCGGCAACCTGCACCAGTCGCGGCACTACTCACACTATTTAGCGCTGCAGTTAAAGGCACGCATGGAGGGGCTGGAAACGCCTGTCTATGGGCTGCAGCCGGTTCACCACACGTCTTAACAAGGAAGGGTAACCCATGAGTCAGTCCATCAGTCAGCAAACGATGCAGGCCGCGGTTTGGTATGCAGCAAAAGATTTACGCGTTGAGCAAGTGCCGGTTCCCACTATCAGCGACTCCCATGAAGTGAAGGTGAAAGTGGCTGCCTGTGGTATTTGCGGCAGTGATTTACATGAGTATGCTGCCGGGCCGATTTTTATTCCGGTAGGTAAGCCGCACCCGATCAGTGGCGAGCAGGCGCCGATCATCATGGGCCATGAGTTCGCTGGGGAAGTGGTCGAGGTCGGCGAGAAAGTCACGCGGGTGAAGGTAGGCGACCGCGTGGCCATTGAGCCGATTCTCTCACCCAATAAGGATGGCGCCTACTTAATGGAGCGCTATAACTTAACACCGCTATTGGGCTTTCATGGCCTCTCTGGCGGGGGCGGTGGCTTTTCGGAGTTCACCGTCATGGGTGAACATATGGTGCATAAGCTGCCGGATGATCTTAGCTACGAGCAAGGCGCGCTGGTCGAGCCTGCGGCGGTAGCGTTGCATGCGGTGCGCCAAAGCTGCCTGAAAGCGGGGGATAGCGCGGTAGTATTTGGCGCTGGGCCGATTGGCTTGATGACGATTGAGGCTCTCAAGGCCGCAGGCGCTGCTCAAATATATGCCGTTGAGGTCGCGCCTTCACGGAAAGCCAAAGCCGAAGCGTTAGGGGCTATTGTGGTTGACCCGCAACAGGAGGATGCGGTTGCGAAGCTACAAGTCTTGAGTGGTGGCGGGGTAGACGTGGCGTTTGAAGTCACTGGCATTCCTGCCGTGCTGAATCAGGCGCTGCATAGCACCCACGAAGGGGGTGAAGTGGTGGTGGTGAGTATTTGGGAAGGAGAGGCCAGCTTTCAGCCTAACGACCTAGTCATCCAAGAGCGCACCATGAAGGGCATTATTGCCTATCGCCATGTTTACCCCGCGGTAATGGCACTGATGCAGCGAGGCTACTTCCGCGCCGAGGACATGGTGACCCAGCGTATTCCACTGGCGGATATCGTGGAGGAGGGCTTTGAGGCGCTGCTAAACGACAAAGCCCAAGTGAAAATTATCGTGACACCCTAGCCACTATCTTGAGGATTTTTAAGCGCTAACGAACTCACATGATTCTTTGTGATGCACAAAGGCTGAAAATTGCGCAATGGTGGTGCACTTTATTTGTTGCAGTGCGAGAAAGATCAATGCGAATCAAGTGGTATTATATTAAGCTGTTGTTTTATGGTTATTTTTTAAAAAGTGGCACGCAGATCGCAATATATATGGCAAAGGGTGATTGAATAGAGAGGCACCATTCACTATCTAGCTTCTCTGCCTTCTTCATCCACGTTGTTACCACCTGGTAGCAACACACCGAGTGAGCTGGCGTGCTCCACCTGGGTCCCCTTCGGGGGACTTTTTTTATGCCTGTATTTTATGTCTTAGTTTCATGTTTGAGCTTTATGACCGAGTTTTATAAATAGAAAAACTATCAGGGCGCACTTTCTTATAACAATATTTCACAAGACATTTGGAAACAGTGTTCGTATACTACACTCTGTATAGGAAAGTTGGATAGCAACTACCGCAATCCGCAAGCGCAAGGAACTGCGCGCTGCATAGAGGACGACCCTTATGAGTAATATGAAACTGATTTCTGCTGCTGTAATCGCTGCCGGTTTCGCACTGGCAAGCCAAGCGGCTCTCGCTTATAACGCTGGCGATGTATTCGTTCGTGGTGGTGTTGCCCAAACGGATACGGGGTCAGGTAATGGCAATCTGAATGGTGATTCACTGAACGTGCAGAGCGCTCGCGGCTTCACCTTTGGTGCAGGTTACCTGTTTACTGATAAGGTTGGCGTTGAACTCAACAGCTCTGAGAAGTTCGAGCACGATCTGAACACCTCTGCTTTAGGCGATGTGGGTAGTGTTGATCGTCTGCCTGTTAATCTACTTGTGAATTACTACCCGATGGGTGGCTTGGATTCACGTGTACAGCCTTACGTTGGTGCTGGCCTTAACTACACACGCTTCTCTGGCGAGCCGAGTGGTGTGAACGTTGATGAAAGCTACGGCGCTATTGGGCAAGTAGGGGTTGATCTGGCCGTGACTGATAATATTATGCTCAATGGTTACGCAAGCTACGCTGACGTGAACGCAGATATCAACGTCGGTGGTGAAGTTGACATCGAACCCGTCACCATTGGCGGTGGTGTTACTTACCGCTTCTAAGCTTTGCCTAGATTTTAGCTTTGCTAAGCCTTCTGAAATAGCACTACGCCCGGCTTTGAGCCGGGCGTAGTGCGTTGTAGAGAGGCGATTAGCAAGACGATGCAAAAAAAGTTATAGAGGGCTTATGGCGTTAAGTTATCAAAACCGCTCTCTGTCACTGCTACGTTATCTTCGATACGAATACCGCCACAGGATGAGAGTTGGTCGACCAGCCGCCAGTTAACGGGCAGTGAGGTGTTGCGCAACGGGTCGAGCAGCATGGCGATAAAATAGAGCCCGGGTTCAATGGTAACGACCATGCCAGGGCGCAGAGTGCGCGTAAGCCGTAGCGCTGGGTGCTGCTCTGGCGCAGGGGCGGGTGTCCCATCCGAGTGACGTAACCCGGCAACATCATGCACTTGAAGGCCCAGCGAGTGGCCCAGTCCATGAGGGCAGAATAGCCGCGTAACGCCCTCGGCAACCGCTTGATCTGCGGTGCCTTTGAATAGACCGTGGGCCACCAATATCTCAGCTAGCTGTTGATGCATTTGCTCATGTAGGGCAATAAAGCTAACGCCTGGTGCAACGCCTTTCACAAGCTCATCTTTTAAATCATGCATAGCTGTGACCAGTTCGCCAAACGCAACGGGTGCATCGGGGCCAGCGTAGGCGCGAGTAATATCAGCGCAGTAACCCCGAAAGCGACGACCCGCATCTACTAGCAGGCTGTAACGCCGTTTAGGCGCGTTCAGGTCGTAATGCTGGTAATGCAATACACCCGCGTGCTGATTTAAGCCGATGATGTTTTGGTAAGGTACGTTCGATTCGCGCTGACGACTGGCACCTAAGTAAGCCAATTGAATATCCAATTCACCGGAGGCGCCAATAAACGCTGCTTGCGCTGCTTGATGGCCCGCTATCGCTAGGCGGTTGGCTTCACGGATACAGGCGATCTCATAAGGCGTTTTAAATAGCCGTAATTCATTCAGTGAATTCACCAGCTGCTCAGGCTGACGTTCGGCTTGCATCGTCTGCTGATGACTGGCTGCGAGTTGGTCAGTATCACCGATAATGGCAGCATTACCGATCAAGGGTGGCGTGATTTTGTCGCTGCAAAAGTGAACATCGAAGGCGGCCACCCAAGGCTCTTCGGGAAGATGAGTGGGTAAATGCCAAAAATCGGCGGGCGCATACAAGTAGAGCTGTGGGCGCTTTTCTGGCTGAATAATCAGCCAGCTATGCTGTACATCGGCTAAGCCCACCCAGTGCATGAAATGGCCGTAAGTCTGAAAGGGGGGCGTATGATCATCAGCAAAATGCACGCTGGCATGACCACTGTAAATCGCTAGGCTATCAAATCCATGTTCGCTCAACATCGGCGCATAGGCACGCTGAAGGTGGGCTATGTGATCGAGTTGCAAGTTAAAAAGAGTGCTCGACATGCAAACCGTGTCCTTTCTCAAGTAAGCTTTCTCAAAGACGGCTTCAAGTGCGTGGAGTGGCGAGTTCACTCCAGAAACCGTCGAGTTCAGCGTGGTGGTGGCTTTGATGGCGATAGAGCCGTAGTTCCATAGGCACATCCCAACGGCTATCGCCTGCTCTTACCAGCTTACCTTGAGCAAGCTCTGCGGCCACGTTGCGCTCAGGCAACCAGCTCATGCCGTAGCCAAGCAGCACCAGCTCTTTAATACCCGCCGCGTAGAGGTTTTCGCTCTGCGCCGTTAAGTAAGTGCTCTGTGGCAACCTAGCCAAATGGGCTTTAACCGCTGAGCCAAGCAAGCCGCGCTTTGGGTAAGCAAGCCACGGTGCTGGCTGATGGCGCGACCCTGGTAGCAACGCACAGGGCTCTCCCTCTGCATTTAACCCAGTCACCGGTATTAATCTTTCATGACCGATGACCCGGTAGGTGCAGGCACTGGTATCAATATCCAGATCGCAGCGCCCAATCGGCCAGTAGCAGATGGCAAGGTCGCACTCGGCCCGCGCTAACGCTTGAAAATAGTCGTTAGCGACCCAGCCGGTAGCCCGCAAATAGGGCTGTACGCGGTCTTGCCAGCCTGTAGAGGCAAGCCATTCAGGCAAAAAATGCGGCAACAGGCTCTGCGGCGCCGCCACCATAATACGCCGCTGCTGACCAGCATTGATTTCACGCACTCGGTCTCGCGTAAGCCGCACTCGCTCGGTCACCTGTTCACACAGGGTTAAAAACTCCTCACCAGCGGGCGTGAGCGAGAGGGGTAGTGTTTGACGATTAATCAGCGTTACGCCCATCTCCTCTTCAAGCAACTTAATTCGCCGGGAGAAGGTGGGCTGGGTAACGTGTTGATCATCTGCTGCGCGGGAGAAGTGCCGCGTTCTGGCCAGGGCAATAAAATCTTCTAGCCAGCGAATTTCCATGCTCTACCTCTCAGCGCCTTGGCTCGCTGTATTTTAACGGGGAGCCTACTCATAGGCGTCCCTCTTCAACAGCGTGGCATGCGACACGGGTTCCGTCATCCTGTGTTTGCAAAAGGGGAATCTCTTGCTTACAGCGTGAATTGGCATGCGGGCAGCGGCCATGAAACACGCAGCCGCTGGGCAAATTAACCGGGGTCGGCACTTCACCGGATAGGCGAATATGCTGAGGGCGGTCATCCTTTAAGCGTGGGATCGCCGAGAGCAGCGCCTGAGTGTAAGGATGGCGCGGCTTTTCAAACAGCGTGGCCGTCGTGGCAATTTCACACACTGTACCCAAGTACATCACCGCCACACGGGTGCCAAAATGCTCGACCACGGCTAAATCGTGAGTGATGAACAGGTAGGTCAGGTTGCGCTCTTGCTGAGCTTCCATTAGCAGGTTGAGCACCTGGGCTTGAATCGAGACGTCGAGGGCAGAAATAGGCTCATCGGCGACGATGAATTCAGGGTCCACGGCCAGGGCACGGGCAATCGCGATACGCTGACGTTGACCACCCGAGAACTCGTGGCCAAAACGCTTGCCCCAGTCGGGATCGATACCCACTGAGTGCATTACTTCTTCAACCTTTTCGAGGATTTTTGGCCGCTTCCAGTCAGGGTGGTGCAGGCGCAGCGGTTCTTCCAGGGTTTGCTGAATGGTCATGCGTGGGTTGAGCGATGCATAAGGGTTCTGGAAAATCATCTGCATCCGCTTGCGATACGGCAGTAACTGACGCGAGCTTAAATTATCGATACGTTGGCCATCGTAGCGAATCTCGCCTTCAGAGGGTGTCAAAAGCCCCATCACCGTACGCGCTACGGTGGACTTACCGCAGCCGGATTCGCCCACTACACACAGTGCTTCTCCGCGTTTGATGTCCAGATTTACGCCGTTAATAGCATGAACATACTCTTGATGCCGCACCAGCTTGCCGCCTTTAAAGCGCAGCTGATCAAGGAAATCACCCGAGAGAGAGAAGCGCTTTTTCAAATCGCGGATCTGCAGCAACGAATCAGCACTCTCTTCGTTCTGACGAGGAGTAGGCATAGGGTTTTCCGTCATGGCCTCAGCGTGCGCACTCATGAGGTTTCCTCCTTCAAACGGCGATCTTCAAGCATTTCAGCCACCATATGGCACGCCACGCGGCAATTGCCGGACTCGACAAATTCGGGCACTTGCTGGGTGCAGGCGGGGCGGGGCTGGCCATCGGCGCGATTGATAAAATCGCAGCGCGGGTGAAACGCGCAGCCGCTTGGCAGGTTAGAAAGCGATGGCATACTGCCACGAATCTGATTGAGCTTTTCACCCGGCGTTGCCATCTGCGGCAAGGCGTTGATTAGCCCTTGGGTATAGGGATGTTGCGGATCATTAATGATTTCCCGTGTCGGCCCTTGCTCAATCACCCGGCCCGCGTACATCACCAGCATGCGTTGGGTGACCTGGCTGACCACGCCCAGGTCGTGGGTAATGAGAATCAGGCCTACGTTGTGCTGTTCACAAAGATCCAGCAGCAGCGCCATGATTTCGGCCTGTATCGTTACATCAAGCGCCGTAGTGGGCTCGTCGGCGATAATAATATCGGGGTCGAGCAGCAGCGCAATGGCGATAATAATCCGCTGACGCATACCACCGGATAGCTCGTGAGGATACTGATCCAAACGCGTTTCCGGTGAGGGAATTTGCACCTGTTGCAGCTTATCCAAGGCAATCGCGCGGGCTTCTTTGGAGGAAATACGCCGGTGCGCTTTCAAACACTCAACCATTTGCTCGCCAATGGAGAGCACCGGGTTGAGCGTCATCATTGGGTCTTGGAAGATCATCGAGATGCGATTGCCGCGCACTTTGCGCAGGCCGCGCTCAGACATATGGTTGAGCACTTGGCCGTCAAAGTTGACGGTGCCGCCCGCAATAAAGCCTGGCTTGGAAATTAAGTTAAGCAACGAAAAAGCCGCGACAGATTTACCTGCGCCAGATTCACCGACAATGCCCAAACGCTCACCGCGCTCAAGGCTGAAACTAATGTCCCGCAAGGCGTGGACTTCACCCTGGCGCAGCGCAAAGCGGACATCAAGATTATTGACTTCAAGTAGTGCCATGGTGTCCTCAGCCTTTGTAAAGTCGTGGGTTCATGACATCGCGCAGCCAGTCACCGAGTAGATTGATCGACAGCACCAGCACGACAAGTACCGCACCAGGAATTAAGGTGATCCACCAGGAGCCGGACTGAATATAGTCAAAGCCTGATTTAATCAACGAGCCTAATGAGGGGTGTGTTTCCGGCATCCCCAGGCCCAGAAACGACAGTGCCGCTTCTGAAATAATCGCGTTGGCAATCTGTACGGTCGAGATAACGAAGATCGGCGACATGGTGTTGGGCAGCACGTGGCGGAACATAATGCGCTTGCTGCGCAGGCCCATTACACGGGCGGCGTCCACGTACTCTTTGTTTTTCTCTGCCAGCACCGAGGCGCGTACGGTGCGGGCATACTGCGGCCATTCGGCCAGTCCGATAATCAGGATCAGCATCATCACTGCGTATTGGCTATAGAAGGCGCTGCCCATGGTCGCTTTGACCAAAGCGCCTACTACGATAGCGACCATTAGCGTCGAGAAGGAGAGCTGAATATCCGCCAGCCGCATCAAAATGGTGTCGACACGCCCGCCAAGATAGCCCGCCATCAGGCCGAAAGTGACCCCTAGCAGCGCTTGCAAAATGACCGCGCCAAAGCCGATCAGTAGCGAGACGCGTGTGCCGTACAGCACAATTGACCATAAATCACGGCCTTGGGCATCGGTGCCCAAGGCATAGCGATCATCGGCGCCGTCAATCCAGAAGGGCGGCAGTTCAGATGACATGATGTCAATCTGAGCAAGGTCGTAAGGATTGGTTGGCGCTATTAGCGGTGAGGCAAAGGCAGCGATAACCATGCAAATAAACACGGCCAGGCAGAGCTGGGCGGTGCGGTCACGCTTGAAGCTGTACCACATATAGGAGTCGCGCACGCGCTCCCAGCGGCCGGGTGAAGCGCTCGCTTGTGAAGAATTACTTGTGGTGCTCATGCGGGCTTCCCAGTCAGTTTAACGGTGGGGTTCACCAGACCGTAGATCAGATCCACAATCGTATTGGTGACGACAAAAATAACGCCGACAATCATCAGGTAGGTCACGATTAGCGGAATATCAGCGCGGTTGATCGCATCCAAAAACATCAGACCCATGCCCGGCCATTGGAAAACGGTCTCGGTTAAAATGGTGTAAGCCACCATGGTGCCAATCTGTACACCGCCCACGGTAATCACCGGTAGCATGGTGTTTTTAAGCGCGTGAACAAAATACACGCGGCGCATAGAGATACCCTTGGCGCGGGCGTACTTAACGTACTCCGACTGCAGGACTTCCATCATTTCGGCGCGGATAAGGCGAATAAAAAGCGGCAGCATGATAGAGGCCAATGAGACGGCCGGTAATACTAGATGCTGTAAGCCGTTCCAGGTGGCTAAATTGGTATCCCAATTACCCACCACATTCACCAGATCATAACCACGGCCAAAGGAGGGCATATTGCCTTCGGTAGAGAAAAAAGCGTTTAGCCAAGCGCCCCAGCCGGTGCTTTCTGGGAATAGCGTCACGGTAACGCCAATCGCGAAAATTTGAATAAGCACGATCGCGGTAAGAAACACGGGGATTGAAATACCGATGATTGATACACCCATGAATAGTCGCGAAATCGGCGATCGTGGTTTGATCGCGCTGTAGACCCCGATAGGTACTGAAAACAGTACAATTATCAGTGTCGCCGCAAATACCAGCTCCAGGGTGGCGGGTAAGTGGCGAGCAATGACTTCTAAGGCCGGTTCGCGGTAAAAATACGAGTAGCCAAAATCACCTTGAACGGCATTTCTAGCAAAGCGCGCGTATTGCACCAGAAAGGGGTCATTCAGGCCTAAACGCTCACGAATTTCTTCGCGTTCGCTTTCTGGCACTGACTGGCCGACCATCTGCTGTACGGGGTCACCCAGGTTGTCCTGAATGGCGAAGGCCAGCACGCTGATGACAAACATCACCAAAATCGCGTGCATCAGCCGCTTGATTAAAAAGGCAATCATGGCGTACGCCACCTATGTGAAGGATTCATCAAAGAAAGTAGGGGCATGGTTATTCAAAGTGCTTGCAGGTTCGAGCCGCCAAACAAAAGGCTTCGCTCCCTAACCGCTTAGGGAGCGAAGCATACAGGCAGTTAATATTGCAGTGACTCTTTTGGCGCTATGCAATTAATAAGCGATGGAAAAGATTAGTCGTCGCTGCTTTTAACGACCAAGTCACCCAGGTAAGGGAAGTCGATAGCGTTCACCACCGGCTCAACCTCAACACCATCCGCCGCGGCGTAGGCAAGGTTCTGCCAGTGCAGCATGATGAAACCGACGTCTTCGTAAAGCATGGCTTCGGCTTCACGCAGCATTTCGTTGCGTTTTTCCAGATCCGTTTCGCTATCCGCTTCGGTTACTAGTGCATCAATCTCTTCGTTGCAGTAACTGCCGTAGTTGTACTGACCCGCGCCGGTTTCTTCATCGATACAGAAGGTGAGGTACTGGAAGAAGTTAGCGCTGTCTTCCGTATCGGCGTGCCAGCCGATCATTGCCATATCGGATTCACGGGTATCGTACTCAGGCCAGTACTGGGCAAGCGGCATGGTGCGTAGATCAACTTTAATGTTGATTTGCGCCAGCATGTTGGCCACTGCCTGGGCGATCTGGGCATCGTTCACGTAGCGGTTGTTGGGGGCGATCATTTCAACGCTGAAGCCCTCTTCATATCCCGCTTCTGCCATTAGCTCTTTGGCGCGTTCGATATCGTAGCGTGGCGTTAAATCAGGGTTGTGGCCTGAGTAACCCTCTGGCGAGAACTGCCCAGCCGGGTTAGCAAACCCACGCATCAAACGGTCAGCAATGCCTTCCTGATTAATAGCCAGATCAACCGCTTGGCGAACGCGGGCATCTTGGAAGGCTTCTACGCGCTCTTCGTTCATTTGGAAGCCAATGATGCGGGTACCGTCGATCTCAATCAGATTGACGCCATCTGCTTCACGAACACGGTCTAAATCGTTAGGCGGAACGGCATCAATAAAGTCAACGCCGCCAGAAAGCAGTGCCGCAACGCGAGAGGCGTTTTCAGCGATAGGCGTCATGACGATGTTGGATACGTTGCCTTCGCTCTCAGTGTCCCAGTAATCTTCGAAACGTTCGAAATCAACCCGAACGCCTTGGCGACGGTCAGTCACAATGAACGGGCCAGTGCCTGAAACGTTGCGTGAAGCGAAGGAGTTGCCCGCTTTGACGATTTCAGCTTTGTCGCTACCGTCGTCGGTTTCACCCGTATAGAACTCGCTATCCAACGGGAAGATGTACGTAGCAAGGTTGAGCAACAGTGGGTAGGGTTCAGTGGTAACGATCTCAACGGTGTAGTCGTCAACCGCTTCGGCACTGGCAACCGGTTCAAAAATAGCGCGGTAATCAGGGCTCTCTTTCAGGCGTTCAATAGTCCATACCACATCTTTAGCGGTGAATTCGTTACCAGAGTGGAAGGTAACGCCTTCGCGCAGTGTCATGCGCATAGTGGTTTCGTCTACTTGTTCCCACTCGGTGGCTAAGCGCGGCTCAAACTGGAAGTCTTTGGTCCAGCGTACGAGCGGATCGAACGCGAGGTGAGAGAAACGCAGCACGCCACCCGAGAGTTGTTCATGTAAATCGAGCGTTTCAGGGTCGGCAGAGTAACCAATACGAAGGGTTTCAGCACTTGCCGTCATCGGCAGCAATGTCGTACCTGCAACCACTGCACCAATAACAGAAGCCAGTAGGGTTTTCTTGAACGTCATAATTGTTCCCTTGGGTCATTGTTTATTGTTCGTTTTACAGATGCTTTCCCTCGCTAAAGAGCGGAAATACCCGTAAAACAGACACGGTCAGCTTGTAAGCTATCTTAAGAACATAGGCTAACAACATAGAGACTGCCTGTTGCGTCATACAATCGAAATAATGACAGGCATCATTCATCTGCTACATGACGTGGCTAGGAGCGGCACATTGCGTGTCTGTGATTAGACGAAAGTAGTAAGAGAAAAGTTAAGCCCGAATAGGCGGAGAAGCCGTATGTGGAAAAAAATCGTCGTGGCAGCCATGGCTTGGTACCTTCCCACCTTCGCTGTCGCCGTTGAATCAACGCCTGACTCCAATGCAGAGCAGGGCTCTGAGCATGATTTACCACACAGCTCGGAAACGGCGGCTCAGATTAAAGGCTCGTTAGATGGTGAGTTACGCGAATGGTTTATTTTGAGCCATGGCAATGACTCAAATGCGTCATTTATTGAGTCAGGTGACCATATCACTATCGATATCACAGGGTTTGTTGATGATGAGGCCTGGGAGACTCAAGAAGCGCTGTCTATTAGCCTGACGATAAGCGGCGAAGGGCAGCTGGTCAGTGCCGTGGTATTACACCCGCTGGGGGACTCGACCTCACCGCCGCTCTACACTTCTGAAGGTGGCGATGTAGAGGTAACGCTGACGCACTATGAGTGGGCGAGTCAACGAGTTCACGTGGCTGGCAAGATACAGGGCGTGCTGGCGCTACAAATACAGCTAGATGAGCCTCCGAGTCAGGAAGAAACCATTGAGATTGATGTGGCGTTTGATGTGGAGGCGCAAAAAATCGAGTTTTGATACCCGAAACCTACATCTGCCTGTTTCGGGTAATACATGACGGTATAGCGTCTTTAGTTAGTCAAACTGCTTATGTAACCAAGCATTGATTGTGTCAGATTCGTACATCCACTCTTCCCGGCCATCGTCATGGATAATTCTGAGGCAGGGCACTTTAACTTTCCCCCCGCCCTCCAAGAGCGCCTGCTTATGGTCAGGGTCAAGCTGGACATCGCGCAGTTCAATGTTCAATCCCAGCCGCGCTATCTCTTTGCGTACCTTGATGCAAAACGGGCAGGTGCGGAATTGATACAGGGCCAGCCGCTGGCATGTCTGATCAATAGTGGCTTGCTCTTCAGGCGAGCGTTCAACTGACTTAGGCGTAGAGAGCTTTTCAGAAATCAGCATAAACGGGGCAAGCACTAAGCGAACGCCACGAAAAAAATAGCGAATTAAAATGCGCATCTAATGGCTCCTTTTGCTGATGGTTAGGCTTATATCAGCGTGCCGAGTGGTAAGAGAGTGATCGTTAACATTGATAAACAGTGGCCGCATCCTGCAACAACTGAAAGGATTTGTCACTTGAAGGGTGTTTTGAACCCGTTAATCACAGTTTATAGCGATGAGTAGATGAGCAAATTGAGTCAGCATGCTAGGCTATTTGGCTATTTTTACGCCATATTTTGGCTTTTTAATTAAACGTCTTTGCGAATAGTTTATTGGCGAATAACGGGGCGAATGCCATGCATCTGCATATTATTGGTATCTGCGGCACCTTTATGGGAAGCCTGGCGCTGCTGGCGCGTGAGTTGGGTCATCAGGTAAGTGGCTCTGACCAGCATGTATACCCGCCCATGAGTACCCAACTTGCTGAAGCGGGTATTGTTTTGAAAGAGGGTTACCACGCGGATCACCTCTCGCTAGCACCGGGCATTGCGCCCGACCTTGTGATAGTCGGTAACGCGATGTCACGCGGTAATGAAGAGGTGGAAGCACTGCTTAATAGTGGCCTGCCATATACCTCCGGCGCGCAGTGGTTGGCAGAGCACGTATTGCCTGGTCGACGAGTGATTGCGGTAGCAGGCACCCATGGAAAGACGACCACTGCGAGTATATTGGCGTGGTTATTGGAAAGCGGCGGATTAACCCCAGGGTTTTTGATCGGCGGTGTACCGCGTAATTTTGGTGTCTCGGCGCGTTTAGGCGATCCGCGGGCACCGTTTGTAGTCGAAGCTGACGAGTACGACACGGCCTTCTTCGATAAGCGGTCCAAGTTCGTTCATTACCGGCCGCATATCGCGATACTCAATAACCTTGAGTTTGATCATGCGGATATATTCCCTGATCTGGCCGCGATTGAGCGCCAGTTCCATCATTTAGTGCGTACCGTGCCCAGCCAAGGCCTACTCTTAGTGGCTGATGAGCAGCCTGCTCTTGAACGTGTGCTTGCCCAGGGCGCTTGGACCCCGGTCGCCCATTTTGGTGACCAAGCCACGAGTGAGTGGCAGCTTACCCTTGAGCGTGACGATGCTAGCCGTTTCCAGGTGCTTCATTGTGGTGGCGAGCCTGGCCAGGATCAAAACGGCCAAGACGAAGATGGTGTCGTTGAATGGGCGCTTACCGGTGAGCATAATGCCCGCAATGCGTTGGCAGCGTTGGCGGCAGCCAACGTGTGTGGGGTTGATTTAGTCCGTGGTTGTGCGGCGCTGGCGCGTTTTGAAACCCCTAGAAGGCGGCAGGAAGTGCGCGGTGAAATCAATGGTATTCAGGTCATTGATGATTTTGCCCACCACCCCACGGCGATTGCCGCCACGCTTAAAGGGTTACGCGCGGCGACCACCAAGGGGCGACTGCTGGCGGTCATTGAGCCGCGCTCCAACACGATGCGCTTGGGCGCACTGCGCGAACGTTTGATCGAGAGCGTGGCTGACGCTGATAGCGTGTTTTGGTTTCAGCCCGTTGGGCTGGATTGGTCAATGGAGGAGCTGGTAGCCAGTCAGGGGGCGCGTGCGCAACTGCATAATGACATTGATAAATTGGTGACAGCGGTGGTCACGCAAGCGTCACCATTGGACCGTATTGTAGTGATGTCTAATGGTGGTTTTGAGGGCGTGCATGAGCGCTTGCTGGCCGCTTTGACGACTGCCCAAAAAGCCGCCGCCAGCGAGGGGCATGTGTGACCAATCAAACTGAATCGCTATTTAAAAAGCCCATTACCGTCGCACTTACCGGTGCCTCTGGGGCGCAGTACGGATTACGTCTGATTGATGTGCTGGTCGCAGCGGGGCATGAAGTGTGGGTGATGATTTCCAAAGCTGCACACATGGTGATTGCCACCGAAACGGATATCGAACTGCCCGCGCAGCCTCAGCGGTTAGCTCAGGCGTTAAGTGAGCGCAGTGGTGCCCAGCCGGGGCAGATTCGTTGCTTCGGCCGCGAAGACTGGATGGCGCCAGTGGCTTCAGGCTCCGGTGCGCCATCGGCAATGGTGGTGTGCCCGTGCTCAACGGGGACACTTTCGGCCGTTGCGACGGGAGCAAGCAATAATCTGATCGAGCGGGCGGCCGATGTCGCGATTAAGGAGCGCCGTACGCTGGTGTTAGTGCCTCGTGAAAGCCCGTTTTCCCCTATTCATCTTGAGCACATGTTGGCATTAAGCCGCTTGGGCGTGGTTATCTTGCCAGCGGCGCCAGGGTTTTATCATCGCCCACAAAGTATTGAGGATCTAATCGATTTTATTGTGGCGCGTATCCTAAACCAGTTGGGAATCGAGCATTCGCTGGTGCCTCGCTGGGGTGAGGTGGAAAGCACTGCTAACCCCTCATTAACTAAGGATAACTAATCTATGATGTCGTGGGCGACGCTCTCGGTTTTTGTACCAACGTTTTTGTTTGTCTCGCTTACCCCCGGCATGTGTATGACGCTCGCCATGGTGCTGGGCATGACCCAAGGCGTTAAGCGTACGCTGTGGATGATGATTGGCGAGCTGCTCGGCGTCGGCTTGGTAGCGGCAGCGGCGGGTGCTGGGGTGGCGGCGCTAATGTTACGCCAGCCAGAGCTGTTTGTGCTGTTCAAATGGGTGGGCGGCGCCTATTTAGGCTATTTGGGCATTATGATGTGGCGTTCCCGCGGACGAATGGCAATACCTAGCGAGTTGGATGCTGGCCCACCAGCCAGTCGGCTACAGCTAGCGACGCAAGGCTTTGTGACCGCGGTAGCAAACCCCAAGGGGTGGGCGTTTTTTATGGTGCTGCTGCCGCCTTTTTTAGACAGTAACCGCCCATTGCCAGGCCAGCTCAGCTTGCTGATTGCGGTTATTTTAACCATCGAGTTCGCTAGCATGCTGGTCTACGCCACTGGGGGTAAAACGCTACGTAATGTGCTCGGCAAGAGCGGCAATGTGCGCTTACTGAACCGTATCGCTGGCACGTTGATGATAGGGGTTGGGCTCTGGCTTGCTCTTGGCTGATCAAAACGGTGTTAGTGCTTTAAACCGGCGGCAAAAAACCGACGCGGGCGCTGAGAAGTACCAGCGATGCCACGCTGAGTAGAGGCCAGGGGCATGGCTGCAGGCTTGGCCGAGGCTGCTGCTGCCAATGCAGCAGGGTCAGTGCGCAGACAACTAAGCCTAACAGTGCGCCCCCCACCAAGTCGCTAAACCAGTGCACACCCACCACCAGTCTCGATAATGCCATAGGCAGTGCAAGCGCAAGTGCACACCAATAGGCTAAAAAGCGCTTATGGCGAGGCATTTCGGCTGCTATAAACGCTGCTGTCAGACCAAATAGCACCACAGCGGTGGATGTATGCGCGCTTGGGTAGGAAAAAGAGCCCATCAGGTAGTCCGGTGTGTCAGGGCGGGCGCGTCCAAACAACCCTTTGCCAATAATGTTAAGCAATGCGACCCCTGCAAAGGCACCGCCCCAGTGCCGTAGGGCGTCCCAGCGTTTGCCTAACAGTAACCACGCCGCCCACGGCAGGGCGAACGCGATAATGCCAAAGGTGTCGCCAATTTTCGCAAAAATATTCCCTACGCTGTAAGCAATATCGCCGTGCAGCCCTGTAAACAGCCGATGAATAAAAATATCCATATCCAGTGGGCCGTTTTCACCGATAACCATTAGCGTCCAGCCCGAGAGGCTACCAAGTGCTATGACTAACAGCAGCAGGGAGGCTAATGGGACATCTCCAGATTGGCTCATTGCTAGCCAGGGACGCCGTAGCAGTGGCAGCCGGCGAGCAGTACCGGCAATCATCCGGTAAAGTCGCCCATTCCGTGTGGCTTGATGGCGGCCCCATGAAAAAATAACCGCGAGAGCGACAATAATAACGGCCAGCACCAGTAACGCGGCTTCAAGGCCTGGGGGTAGATTCAAATGGTGCTGCCAAGTGCGGCCAAGTAAGTAGCCGGGCAGAATATAAGCAGGTGCCCACAGCGCCGCCGAGGTTAGGTTGGCCCAAATAAACGTGCGCGGCGGCATCTGCATCATGCCTGCCACCAGGGGAATAATGGGTCTCACCGGGCCTACAAAGCGGCCGATAAAAACCGACCATATACCGTAGCGCTCAAAGAAGCGTGACCCTCTTCCCAGCCACTCGGGATGCTGAGACAGTGGCCAACGCTGGGTAACTTGCTCGCGATGCCTGTAGCCGAGCAAAAAGCTGATGCCGTCACCTATAACAGCTCCTATAAAGGCGGCAACGATCAGCCATGCCAAGGTAATATCCTGATGTCCCGCCATAGAAGCCGCTGAGGTAATTAACACCACGCCCGGTACGAGCAAGCCCACCAGCGCAAGCGATTCCACTAATGAAATGACCAGCACCAAGCAAAGTAGTAGTAGGGGCGATGGCGTTAATGAGTGGAGCATATCGGCTAGCGGCACATACTTCTCCGGCGATAAATGAGGGGGGCTAACAATAAATTAAACGTTGGCGAGTGACGTGCCGCGTGCTTCCAGGCGCTTTAAATAGCGCTCGAAGCTTTCTGCCCGACTGGGTAAGCAGGCCGCAATACGCGCTTCAAGCTGGCCAGTTTCCACCAGCACGCGCTCAGAAAGAGCTCGCTGTAAGCGCTCGCGAACCAATAGTGCGCCGCTTTCACTGGTGTCTGGCAGAACCAGCCAAAACGTAGCGTTATCGGCGCGGCCCAGGACATCATGGTCACGGCAGTGGCTATTCACTTCGCTACATAGTGCGCCTAATAGAGCCGTTCGGGCGCGATGGCCAAATTGCTCTGCGGCCATATCCAGCTGTGGCAAGTGCACTACTAGCACCGCTAGCTGTTGATTGAGCATGGCCGCACGCTGAAATTCGCTATTTAAGCGCTCTTTCAGTGTATCAATGTGATAGGCGTTGCAGTCGCTATCGTTTGGGTCGGTAGCCCGAAGCAAAGCACGGCGACGGGCGTGTTCCCAACGAGGTAGCGCAAGGAGTAACGTTAAGGCGGCATAGCCGACAATAATCGCGGGTGGCGCAGCGGCGACGGAGGGAAGCAGCCACCATAAGGGGCCAATAGCGATATTGATCAGTAACGCAGCCCACAACGGTAACAATAAAAAAGTGGCGGTAACGGGCAGGCCAAGCCAAATGGGCGATGCCCCAGGGTGGTAGTAAAAAGCGCTAAGTACCACCGAGTAAGTGCAACAAAGCAATATGATGCGTGGCAGATAGCTTTTCAGTCCTTGCCCGATATGCATGAGTAGCGCTGACATGAGCAGCAGGATCATAAAGGTAGGAATAAGCAGGTCGCGGTAGTCGCCCATGGCATATAGCCAAAGGGCATAGCCGACCATCAGCGCAACACTAGCGGCGTAGGCAAGCGTCATTAATCGCTTGGGAATTTGGTGTTCAATCATATCGTCTCCCGCACCCGCTCATCCGGTAACTTACTCATCTCAAACACCGATAGCGTGCTCGGTTCGATATCAATTAACTTAAGGTATTCACTGGTGATGTTGTCGGGGAGGTCTGCAAGTAGCAAGCTGCGTCGTTGGGCGGCCTCTTTTGGTGAGCGCGCCAAAATCAAAGTGACCAGCGCCGTGCTGCTTAAACGGTATACGTTCTCGAAATCATGCGTTAATTCACAAAGTTTTTGTGCTGCTGGCCAAAGTTGATGACGTTTGACGTGCAGTATAAATACTTCTGCATGAATGCCTTCACGCTCACAGCGCGTTTGTTCGCGGGTAATGTCGCGCAGTAGTTGTTCACCCGCCCATAAATTGAGCCCTGGAATCAAGCGTAAGCGTTGGCGAATAGAGCCGTTCATATCAATAAGCTGCTGTGCTCTGGAGAGGGCCAGCAAGCCAAGCACCAGCAAGCAACAGAGCAACAGGATAAATTCAGGCTTTTCCAGCTGGGGAGCCACCATGACAGAGCTAACCAATGCGGCGCTGAGATTAAATGCCGCCACCCAATTATTTTGTGGCAGCATCAGCATGGCGGCACAGGCCCAAATCAAAATGCTGTGCCGTTCAGGAGCCGCCGCAATTAACGCGACCAGCAGCGCGCCCGGTACAAGCTGCCACGGCAATCCTCGCGAACGTCGGTGACTGAAGTCGAGCATTAAAGCGGTAATACATAGCCAGCCGACTGAAAGCCACAGTACGAGTGCTGCAGCGGGCGGCGTAGCGGGCGTCCATAGTGCCAAAACAATGGCTGCCGCTAAAAGATTGGCACGTAGTAGGCGTATTTTGTACTTGCTTTGCATGGTGACTTATTATTCGTCCTGAATAACCAGAAATATCTGAGCAAGTGGGTGAGCGTATTTATGAACAGCGTACGCGACACATATTAGCGCCTTAATCATCCTCAGTATAACGTCGAAATGGCGTAACATAAGCACAAACATGAAAGCGGCTGAGCGCTTACGTCAGCCAATGACTATGAGTAGATTGGTTTCTTAGCCATTGCACACGTTACCCTGGTACTGTTTGGGGCACTATTCACCTTAGCACGCGGGAGACAGTATGAGCGTTTCAACACCGTTCCAAGAAGAGGCCCATCAGCACTTGTCTGCCGGAGATGTGCCCGCCTATGTCAAAGCCTTAGGTCAGGCAGCACGCCGCGCAGCAGGCGAGCTTCGCCGGGCAGATACGGGATTGAAAAATCGTGCTCTGATGGCAATGGCGCAGCGTATGGCAGAAGCGCGTGATCGTATTCTAGAAGCCAATGCTGAGGATTTACAACGTGGCCGTCAGAACGGATTGGATAGCGCGCTGTTGGACCGCTTAGCCCTCAGCGATTCACGTGTTGATGCCATGATCGAGGGGTTAAACCAAGTGGCGAGCTTGCCGGATCCTGTGGGCGAAATGAGTGATATGCGCTATCGGCCCAGTGGTATACAAGTTGGAAAAATGCGCGTGCCATTGGGCGTTATCGGCATTATTTATGAGTCGCGCCCTAATGTGACGCTGGAAGCTGCCAGCTTATGTCTTAAGTCGGGGAATGCCTGTATTTTACGTGGCGGTTCTGAAGCCAGTGAGTCTAATGCTGCTATCAGTGCCTGTATTCAAGCAGGGCTTGCTGATGTAGGTCTGCCAGCCGGTAGCGTTCAGGTGGTAGCGACCACGGATCGTGCGGCCGTGGGCACTATGATTAGCATGCCAGAATATGTTGATGTCATTATCCCGCGCGGTGGAAAGTCGTTGATTGAACGTATTACCCGTGAGTCGCGCGTACCGGTCATCAAGCATCTTGACGGTGTTTGTCATGTTTATATCGATACCACCGCTGACCCTGCCAAAGCGTTAGCTATCGCCGTCAATGCGAAAACACACCGCTACGGTACCTGTAATACGATGGAAACCTTACTGGTCGATGCGCCGATTGCTGAGCTGCTATTGCCTGAGCTAGCCCGTGCCTATGCCGAACATCAGGTCGAACTGCGTGGCTGCCAACGTACCCGGGCGCTGCTGCCACAGGCCGTGGCGGCAGAGGAAGCGGATTGGTATGCCGAGTATTTGGCGCCGGTGCTGGCCATTAAGGTCGTTGATGGTATTGATGAAGCAATGGCGCATATTGAGCAGTACGGCTCCCACCATACCGATGCGATTGTGACCCAAGATTATTCACTTGCCCGACGTTTTATGGCGGAAGTCGATTCCAGCTCGGTGATCGTTAACGCTTCTACTCGCTTTGCCGACGGTTTTGAATATGGCCTGGGCGCTGAAATTGGGATTTCGACTGACAAACTGCACGCTCGAGGGCCGGTCGGTTTGGAGGGGTTAACGACCCAGAAATATGTGGTATTCGGTGATGGCCAGGTGCGTGAGTAAGGTGGTGGTATGAGTCAGTGTGTGCAACGTATCGGTATGTTAGGCGGCACTTTTGACCCCGTTCATTTGGGCCATTTGCGTAGTGCCGTTGAGCTGCATGAAGCGCTTTCACTTGATCGACTACACATGATCCCGGCTCAACAGCCGCCATTACGTGGTCAGCCTCAAGTGCCCGCACACCAGCGGTTGGCGCTATTAAAAGCGGGCATTGGCGATACGCTAGGCTTGGTAGCGGATGATCGCGAACTTCAGCGCGCAGGGCCTTCCTATAGCGCTGATACGCTTGCTGAACTGCGCGCAGAGTATGGCGAGCAGGCGCGGTTGATAATGGCTATCGGTTTCGATGCCTTTTTGCGACTGGCCCAATGGTATCAACCGGCGCGTATATTTGATTTTGCTCATCTCGTCGTCATTGCTCGTCCTGGGTATAGCGATTCGTTGCCACCGTCATTAATGGAACTGGTAGAGCATCGCGCAGTCGATAGCGTAGATACACTGATGCAGCAGCCGTGTGGAGGCTACTTATCCCTAGAGCTGCCGTCGCTGATGGCCATTTCGGCGACCTATATTCGCCAACGCCTTGAAGCGGGTAAAAGCGTGCGCTATTTAGTGCCACCTGCCGTTGAACAGGCTATTGCACACCATGGACTTTACCAACAGTGTGAATAGCGCTGGCAGTCATCAAATAAGCCGTTACAATGGCCGGCTTTATTGACCGATTACCCCATGAGGTTGTCTTTAGGAGTCATGCACATCGATACATTGAAAAATCTAGCGGTTGACGCGTTAGAAGAACTGAAAGCACGCGACATAACGCAGTTGGATGTCGCCAAATTAACCGAGGTCACCGACCTCATGTTGATAGCCAGCGGTACGTCGACCCGTCATGTCGCCGCTTTGGCACAAAATGTAGTGGAAAAAGCCAAGGCTGCAGGGCTTGGGCCGTTGGGCGTCGAAGGTGGCGATAACGCTGATTGGGTACTGGTTGATCTGGGCGACGTAGTGGTTCACGTCATGATGCCTGAAGCGCGTACTCTCTATGACTTAGAGCGACTGTGGGCAGATCTACCGAGTGATTCAGGTGCAATTGGTGAATCGCTTGAGCGTTTCCAAGAGCGAGCCAGCATGTCATGAAGATCCGGCTGTTGGCGGTGGGAAGCAAAATGCCTGGGTGGGTAGAAGAGGGCGTGGAGACTTACCGTAAGCGGCTGCCGAGAGATTTCAATCTCGAGATCGAAGAAATTACCCTCGGCCAACGTGGCAAAAATGCAGATATCGCAAAAGCGCGCGCCCAGGAGGCGCAGCGTATTCGCGATAAGTTGCGTGGCGACGAATACGTGGTAGCACTGGAAGTGAAAGGTAAACCATGGACCACCGAGCAGCTGGCACAAGAAGCTGACGCTTGGCGCATGGCTGGGCGGGATATTGCTTTACTTGTAGGTGGGCCAGACGGGCTTGAGCCTTCGCTCTCAGCCGCGGCCGACAAAACCTGGTCAATCTCTCCACTGACGCTGCCACATCCACTGGTACGAATTATGTTGGCCGAGCAACTCTACCGTGCCTGGACACTATTAGTGGGTCACCCTTATCACCGTTAACGGCTGAATGGTAAGCCATTACTGTTTGTGCCCTGTTGCGCCCTTTGTTTGATTTGAGAGTCTTCGTTGCCATGCTCAAGCGCCCCAACACGCTAAAAAACTCCGAGCAAGAACTGCGTATTTTTCGTGTTAGAGCGCTGCTCGCCGTGTTGGTGGTGTTGACCCTTGCCTGCTTGCTAACGGGGCGGCTAATTTATTTACAGATCGTCCAGCACGATATGTATAGCACGCGCTCTGAAAATAACCGGGTTCGCGTCGAACCGCTGCCGCCTAATCGGGGGTTAATCTATGATCGTAATGGCGTACTGTTAGCCGAAAACCGTCCCACCTATAACCTGACCCTCGTCCGCGAGCGCGTCGATAATCTGGATGAAACGCTGGCGCTGCTGGTAGAGCTTCTTGAGCTACCTGAAGAAGAGATTGAGGCGTTTAACGTGCGTTCACGCCAGCGTCAAAGACCTTTCCAGCCAGCGTTGCTTACCAGTGATCTAAGCGAAGACCAAATTGCCCGTTTGGCAGTTAACCGCCACCGACTGCCAGGGGTGGAGATAGAGGCACAGCCGCTGCGGTTTTATCCTGATGCCGAAATAATGGCCCATGCGTTAGGTTACGTTGGCCGTATTAATGTTGAAGAGATGGAAACGCTGGATGCAGGACGTTACGCGGGTACTCACTTTATCGGTAAAACCGGTATTGAACGTTTTTACGAAGAAGAGCTTCATGGTGAGGCGGGTTTACGCAAAGTGGAAACGAACGCCCGCGGAAGAGTATTACGAGAGCTAGGGCGCACTGACCCGGTACCCGGCGAGAATTTAACATTAACGCTGGATAAGTCACTCCAGATGCTAGCTTATGAATTGTTAGATGGTCGTCGCGGCTCTATCGTGGCTATCGCGCCAGCCACAGGTGAGATTCTTGCTATGGTGTCGACACCGGGGTTCGACAGTAATCAGTTTGTCACTGGCATTGATGTGGCTTCTTATCGCGGTTTGCAGGAGGATCTCGATTTACCGCTCTTTAATCGCGCTACCCGTGGTCACTATCCCCCCGGCTCGACCATCAAGCCTTTTCTGGCACTGGCCGGTCTGGTAGAGGGGGTTATTACCCCCGATAGCACCATTAATGACCCCGGCTATTACCAGTTACCCAATGATTCTCGTCGTTACCGTAACTGGTTGCGCTGGGGACATGGGCGAGTGGATATGGAACGCTCACTGGCGGTTTCCAATAATACTTACTACTACACCCTAGCCCATGATTTGGGTATCGATAATCTTCATAAGCAGATGAGTAATTTTGGCTTTGGTCAGCGTGTCGCCCATGACGTGCAAGGAGAAAGCGGCGCCTTAATGCCTTCGCGTGACTGGAAACGAGGCCGCTTTAATCAGCCCTGGTATCCCGGTGAGACCCTTTCCGTGGGGATTGGGCAAGGCTACTGGCAGGTGACGCCTTTGCAGTTAGCCAGTGCCACTGCAACACTGGCCAATCGCGGCCACTGGGTGAAGCCGCGTTTGGCACGTCGGATTGGCGATACCCCCGTCCCCCTCGACCTGCCCGATACCTTGGATGACATTCAGTTAGCCAATGATAACTGGTGGAATCGAGTATTCAGCGGTATGGAAAAGGTGATTAGTGGCACCGAAGGGACAGCGCGTCGAACTGGAGTGGGCCTTGAGTATCGCATGGGCGGTAAGTCAGGCACGGCACAGGTGTTTTCGCTGGGCCAGGACCAACGCTATAACGCTGATGAATTAGCGGAGCGGCTGCGTGATCACGCGCTGTTTATCGCTTTTGCGCCAATTGAAAACCCCAAGATTGCGGTCTCCGTTATTGTTGAAAATGCAGGCGGTGGCAGTACACACGCGGCTCATTTGGCGCGTGCTATGACGGATGCCTGGTTACTTGAGGATGAAGCGCCGGACGTAGAAGAAGTACGCGAAGTGTTAGAGGAAGATAACGCCAATGTGGAGGGTAACTAACCCATGCCTTGGCATTATCTAGCGCGCTCTATGCGTGGTTACCCTGTTCGCCCGCCCGAAAGCGGCATCGCCCGGCGTAAAAGTATTTGGGAGCGAATCCATCTAGATCCCTGGCTGCTTGGCTTGCTACTGGTATTGATGGGCAGTGGTTTAATCGTTCTTTATAGCGCTTCTGGGCAATCCATTGATGCCGTGATTGCTCAGAGCGTACGGTTTTGCATCGCTCTGGTGGTAATGGTGATCATTGCCCAGTTTTCACCTTCAACTTTTTTGCGCTTCGCTCCGCTAGCCTATGGCATCGGGGTTGCCATGCTGGTTGCCGTTGATGTATTCGGTGATGTGGGTATGGGCGCTAAACGCTGGTTGGTCATTCCTGGCGTCATACGCTTTCAACCCTCGGAAATGATGAAACTGGCGGCCCCGTTAATGGTGGCGGCCTATCTTAATCGCTGTGAATTGCCGCCGCGTCTGCGCGATATACTGGTGTGTGGGGTTATCATTGGCGTACCCGTCGTGCTGACGGCTATTCAGCCTGACTTGGGAACCTCATTGCTGGTAGCCAGTGCTGCTCTTATCGTGGTTCTGCTGGCAGGTTTGTCGTGGCGCTTGATCGGATTTATTACGGCGTTGGGGGCTGCCGGGGTGCCGGTGTTATGGATGAATATGCATAACTACCAGCGTCAGCGCGTGTTGACTTTTTTGAACCCTGAAAGCGACCCGCTGGGCTCTGGTTGGAACATCATTCAGTCAACCACCGCCATAGGTAGCGGTGGATTGTGGGGGAAAGGGTGGCTGCAGGGTACCCAGTCCCAGTTAGAGTTTTTACCCGAACGACATACGGATTTTATTATTGCCGTTTTAGGCGAAGAGTTTGGTTTAGTGGGTATGCTAGTGCTTTTGTGCCTGTATCTATTAATCGTGAGTCGTGGTGTATGGATGGCTAGCGCTGCTCAGGATACCTTTGGCCGCTTAGTCGCCGGCAGTATCATCCTCACCTTTTTTATCTATGTATTTGTCAATATGGGCATGGTGAGTGGCATTCTGCCTGTCGTTGGTGTGCCGCTACCGTTGGTTAGCTTTGGCGGCACCTCAAGCGTGACCTTGTTGGCGGGTTTCGGTATTCTCATGTCCATACATGCTCATCGTCGGCTGCTGTCGCGCTAGCAAAGTTGCCCAACCCAAACATATAGTTCAGACGCCTGTGTTACTCGGCAATGGAGAACTCAGGAATAGATGGTTCTGGAATTAATCGTTCTGGGATAAAGAGCTCAGGAGTGGAGAGTTAATGAACAAGGTTCAAGGGAAGACGAGCCGCTATTTTTTGGCAGCCATGATGTGCTGGGTAACGCCCATAACAATTGCGGATGAGCCTTCTGAGGGGGAACAGCAAGCTGTACCACAGCACTTTGCACCTCGGCAAAATGCTGACAGCCAAGCGCTGATGGAAGAGTTAGTTGAGCAAGGGGTGCCGCAAGCGTGGCTAGAAGAGGCGCTCGGACAGGCTAATTATACTCAAAGTGTACTGGACGCTATGGAAGGGGCCGCCGAGCGACGTTTAAAGTGGCATGAGTATCGCGCTATTTTCATGACCCAGCAGCGCATTGAGGAGGGCGTTGAATTTATTGATGAGCATGCTGACGCCTTGGCGCGAGCCGAAAGTACCTATGGTGTTCCCGCTGAAATAATTACCGCTATTATTGGCGTTGAAACATACTACGGCCGTCATAAAGGCCAGCACCGTGTATTGGATTCGCTGGCGACGCTGGCGTTTCATCACCCAGTGAGAGGCGCTTTTTTTCGCGGTGAGCTGGCAGCATTTTTACGTATAGCGTACGAGCAGCAGGTTGACCCAGCTAGGCTACGTGGCTCTTATGCAGGTGCCATGGGCTATCCGCAGTTTATCCCCACCAGTTACCAAGCCTATGCAGTAGATTTTGATGACGATGGCCGCCGCGATCTGTGGGAAAACCCAGTCGATGCGATTGGTAGTGTCGCTAATTACTTTGCCGAGCATAACTGGAAACCAGGGGCTGATATTTATCACCAGGCCACTGGGCCAGACGAATTGCCTAGGGAGCTATTACAGGAGCTCTCGTTTAACCAAACATCGACGCCTGCAGTGAGTGTTGCCCAACTTGCTGCGCATGGGCTGACGCCTAATGAGTCTCTTGATAGTGAATTGTTGGTCGTGCCATTGGCACTTGAGTTCGCTGATGGCGAGATTCACTATCGGTTTGGCGAGTATAATTTTTATGTGATTACTCGCTATAACCATAGTCACCTGTATGCCATGGCTGTAGCCGAGTTGGCAGAAGAGATCGCCGCATTGCACGATAAGCTGCATGAGGACGAGGCATGAATAGCAAACTGACGATAACCAGGCGTGCTGGTGGGGTAATCGCCTTGCTGGCGCTGGTCAGTGGCTGTGCTAGCAATGATACCCAGCGTATTGATGTGCCTAGCTCGGCCAATCAAGCAGCAGCCCCCGGTTCGTCGGCCGCTACGAGTGACGGACGTTACGCCATGAGTGGAGATGCCTACCCACTTGAGCCGCCGGATGTTACCAAAGTGCCCGATGCAGAGCCGCGCATTGAGCAGCCCTCTCAAGGTGGCAACCGCTCAACCTATGAGGTGTGGGGAAAAACCTACCATGTGCTGTCCGATGCCACAGGTTACGAAAAACGTGGTACGGCCTCTTGGTATGGTGAAAAATTCCACGGCTATGCGACCTCAAATGGCGAAATTTACGACATGTATAAAATGTCGGCAGCGCATCGCTCGCTGCCCTTACCCACGTTTGCCCGGGTAACCAACTTGGATAATGGGCAATCAGTGATTGTCAGGGTAAATGACCGCGGCCCGTTTCATAGTGACCGTGAAATAGATCTCTCGTATGCGGCAGCGGCACGATTGGGTTTTCTCGACCATGGCACCGGCTCCGTTAAGGTTGAAGCGATCAACCCCGAACAGTGGCTAGCCGAGCGTGGTCGAGGGGGGAGTGGTTCTTCCCAACAAGCAAGCGCTCAGGAGCCGGGACAAGTTGCTTCAAACGTTCCGTCGGTTGTTGCCCGGCAAATGGCGTCTAATGTTTCAGTATCTAATTCCTCAGTGCCTACTGCTTCAGCACCTGCTGCGCCCTCACGAGAATCGGTATCTCAGCAATCGCCAAGCCAAGGCGGGACAGGTGACGCCGTTTACCTTCAGATTGCTGCACTTGGTAACCCGGAAGGTGCTCATCAGTTACAGCAGCGTTTACAGGGGGAGCAGCCTCACAACGTGCGTATTATGAGTGATGCTGACGTCTACCGTGTGCAAGTAGGTCCGATTAGTCCGGGGCAAGAGACACAGGCGCGCGAAACACTGCGCCAAGCGGGGTT
The DNA here is from genome assembly GCF_013415125.1 of Vreelandella glaciei. Taxonomy (GTDB): domain Bacteria; phylum Pseudomonadota; class Gammaproteobacteria; order Pseudomonadales; family Halomonadaceae; genus Vreelandella; species Vreelandella glaciei. The sequence continues at coordinate 82,590 of NZ_JACCDE010000011.1, forward strand.
CCCCCAGGTCTTTGTTGTGCGATAATTAGCATCCTATTTATTTCTTGTGGCGCGCTTTACGCGCCGCCTTGTTTTTAAAAAAAGCTTTACAAGTAAGCTTTCAAGTAAGTGAGACTGACGTTATGAACGTGTTTACATCCATTGGTCGCTCTGCACGCCTGTGCCTTTTTGCTGCAATGGCGACGGTTGCTGTGTCTGCCAGTGCACAGCAAGTTCCTCAGCCGGTAATACCGCAGCCGCAAACCATTATTCCTGCGGCTCCCCAGTTAGCGGCAAGTTCGTGGATACTCATGGATGCCAACAGTGGCCGCATCTTGGCGGAGCATAATTCTGATGAGCGTCTCCCACCAGCGAGTTTGACCAAGCTGATGACGGCCTATTTAGTTGAGCGTGAGCTTGATCGCGGTACTATCAATCTGACTGACATGATTAATATTAGTGAGAATGCGTGGCGTACCGGCGGCTCAAAAATGTTTATCGAGGTGGGTGATCAAGTTTCGGTAGATGACCTTCTTCATGGAATCATTATTGTGTCGGGTAACGATGCCAGTGTCGCCATGGCTGAGCATTTAGCGGGTGGAGAAACGCCCTTCGCGGATCTGATGAACCAACATGCCACTCGGCTGGGAATGAATAATACAAACTTCCAAAATGCCACGGGCTTGCCGGGTGAGCAACACTACTCAACTGCCCATGATATGGCACGCTTATCGCAGCACATTATTAATGATTATCCCGATCATTATGAAATTTACTCCCAGCGTACCTTCTCTTATGGCGGCATCGACCAGCCCAACCGTAACCGCTTGCTGTGGCGTGATCCTTCTGTCGACGGCTTAAAAACCGGTTGGACCACTGAGGCGGGTTTCTGCCTAGTTTCATCGGCTAAGCGTGACGATATGCGCTTGATTTCGGTTGTGATGGGCACCACCTCTGATGAAGCTCGTGCTCAGGAAACGCAAAAGCTGCTCAGCTATGGTTTCCGCTTTTTTGAGACCATGAAGCTTTACGAACGTGGTGCCGTGCTGGCAACGCCGCGTGTGTGGGGCGGTGATATTAACGAATTACGCGTGGGTGTCGATGAAGAGGTCTTTATGACCTTGCCGCGTAACCGTAATGAAGAGCTGCGTGCGCGCCTTAATCTAAATCCGGATCTTCAGGCCCCGATTGCTATTGGTGATGAGGTCGGCACCCTTGAAGTTCATCTGGGCGACGAGGTGGTCGGTGAGCGTCGCTTGGTGGCCCTGGAAAACATTGAAGAGGGCGGTCTTTTCAAGCGTTTGTTTGATCAGGTGCAGCGCTTCTTTAGTGGCCTAATCAGCAACTTTACCGACTAAATATTGATTAGGCTTGAGCCGTTGGTTTTGTTTTTTGCAATGATGGGGTTGCTATGAAAAAAGGTACGCCACAGGGGCTGCGTGATTTGCGCCAACCGGCGGTTCAAGAGCCGCCTAAAATCACTTTTCCCTGTGATTACTCGTTAAAAGTCGTCGGCGATGCCGCCGAAGACTTTCCTGCCTGTGTGTGCCAGGTCATTGTGCGCCATGCGCCTGATTTCGACGCCACGACCATGCAGGTAGTTGATAGCCGTAATGGTCGTTTCCAATCGGTTCGTGTGGTGATTAGAGCGACCGGAGAGCAGCACATTAAAGAGCTGTTTGAAGCGCTCAAAGCCACCGGCCGTGTCCATATGGTGGTGTAAGCGTGAGCGACGCCGAGCCAATTAAGCTGCATCACTTAGGGCGCCAACCCTATTTTCCTGTTTGGGAGGCGATGCGCTCACTGACTGATACCCGCGATGCTAATACCCCTGATCAGTTCTGGTTGGTCGAGCACGATCCTGTGTTTACTCAAGGACAGGCAGGCAAGCCAGAGCATTTGCTTTTGCCCGGCGATATTCCGGTAGTGCATACGGATAGGGGAGGACAGGTTACCTATCACGGGCCTGGTCAGGTGGTGCTATATCCGTTATTGGATGTGCGGCGTGGAAAAATTGGCGTACGCGATTTAGTCACTGCATTGGAGAATGCGGTGATTGATGTGTTAAGCAGTTACGGGGTAAGCGCGCGTGCGCGGCCTGATGCGCCCGGTGTGTATGTAATGACCGACGCAGGTGAAGCTAAAATTGCTTCGTTGGGCTTGCGTATCCGGCGTGGGGCAAGCTTTCATGGCGTAGCGCTAAATGTCGATGGTGACTTAACGCCTTTTTTGCGGATTAACCCCTGCGGCTATGCAGGCATGCCTATGGTGAGGTTGGCCGACGTTGCATCGCTGCCAAGCGACCATCAGGTCGGGGAGCAGTTGGCGAAAGCGCTAGCCAAACGGCTAAATCGCGAGCTGGTCCGTGTAGATAGCTCGCCACTGTAAAAAGGGAGCCTCTGGCTCCCTGTTTCAACAAGCTTTGTATAGCGCTGGAGTTAGTCTTATCCTACGTTTAGTGCTGGAATAATATTGGGATTCGCTTCTTGTTCCTGACCAGGAATTGCAGCGGGTGAGGCGAGCCCAAGGTTATTCTTTTCAAACACGCGATCAGCGCGATAGCTGGAACGCACCAGCGGGCCAGAAGGCACTTCCATAAAGCCCTTCTCCAAACCGATCACACGGTAGCGGTCAAACTCTTCTGGCGTTACCCAGCGCTCAACCGCCAAGTGATTTTTGGTTGGGCGCAAATATTGACCAAGCGTGACGATATCGACACCGATTTCACGCAGATCATCAAAAGTCTGCAAGATCTCTTCGTCAGTTTCGCCCAATCCCAGCATTAAGCTGGTTTTGGTGATGATGTCAGGACGGTAGCGCTTGGCATGGGCAAGCACATCAAGCGTTTTACGATAACCCGCTCGCCGATCACGTACACGGCCTGTTAATCGTTCAACGGTTTCCACGTTTTGGGCAAATACTTGTAACCCAGAATCAACAACGCGCTCAATAGCACTCAGCTCGCCATCGAAGTCAGGCGTTAAGGCTTCCACGACTACTTCAGGTGTGCGCGCTTTAATGGCACTAATACAGTTGGCATAGTGCGATGCACCGCCATCGTCGAGATCGTCACGGTCTACCGAGGTGAGCACGATGTAACGAAGGCCCATTAACTCCACTGACTTCGCGGTGTTTTCAGGTTCTTCGTGATCGAGCCAGCCTTGTGGGTTGCCGGTATCTACCGCGCAGAATCGACAAGCGCGGGTGCATACTGATCCCATAAGCATGATAGTCGCCGTGCCGTTGCTCCAGCACTCGCCCATATTGGGGCAATGAGATTCAGCACAAACGGTGCTTAGTCGATGGGTAGCAACGTTCTTTTTGACCGCTTCAAAACGCTCCCCCCCAGGGATCTGTGCGCGCAGCCACTTGGGCTTGCGTTCAAGAGAAGGGGCTTCTGCCTGCGCTTTGCGCTGCTTCATGCCATCCTTGATCACCGTCATGCCATGTTCATTACGGAATTTTTCACCGCTAGACACGCGTTGCGGAGGGATATTGCTCATAGGGACAGAGCCTCTCTTTTGTGCGGTAGGCCGAGTACGTTAGCAGGCGTTAAGCCCTTACAAGACCTGCCAATTGATACCTGATTAATTAATACGAAGTGCATCCGATATTTCATCGTGCTAATAGCTACTAATGTAACATATCTCACTGTCAACAGGACACCGCATGGCCCTAGGGCGCAAGCATTGGCAGGCAAGCGACGCCGTGGCTCGGTAACGGGCTTGAGGGCGCTTGAAAGTGGCGGCGATAATCGGGTAAGTGCTCACGGATAAAGCTTAAGAAAAGCTCTGCCACCGGTGTGGGAAAACGTTCCCGCGCATAAACCGTGCACCAGGAGCGGTGGATCGGGAAATCGGGAAGCCCAAGCTCAAAAAGTAACCCTTGTTCAAGCTCAAGCTGTACCGCCAAGCGGGGGAGAACGGCAACGCCTAAGTGGGCCATTACTCCGCCTTTAATGGCTTCATTGGTGCCCAGCTCAATACAGTGGGGAAGGGCGACCTGCTGATTGGCGGCCATTTGTTCAAAGGCATTGCGCACGCCAGAACCCGGCTCACGCATTAACACGTAGTGGCGTGCGAAGTCTGCCAGAGAGGGCTCCGGCATAGAGAGTAGGGGGTGTTCCGGCCAGACCACCGCGATCAATTCATTATCAAGAATCGGCATCACTACTAAGCGATCATCCTCTGGCACCATCGCCATAATAACGAGATCATCCTGCTGCTCAGTCAACCGCTCTAGGGCTTGGCTGCGATTGCATACCTTTAAGCGAACGTGCACCTCTGGGTAGTGAGCGCGGAAACGGGCGAGTAAGTAAGGTACGACATATTGCGCCGAGGATACTGCCGCAATATTAAGTTCACCGCTTATTTTGCCGTTAATGTCCGATAGGTTCATTTCCAGGCGTGAAAGCTGACCAAAAATTTCTCGTGTCGAATGGGCGAGCGTATCTGCGGCGGGAAGCGTGTGGAGCGTTTTGCCCGCGTAGTTAAAAAGTGGCTGCCCCAACGCCAGCTCAAGCTGGCGTATTTGTGCGCTCACCGCGGGCTGGGTAAGCCCTAGCTGCTCAGCTGCGCGAGAATAAGAGCGTTGCCGGTGCACCGCCTGGAAGACCTGTAGTTGCCGAAATGTAAGGCGATTGAGCAGAGTAGGGGATGACATAGCAACCTCGTAGTGAACACTCTTTAATGTCGCTAGGACTAATGCCCAATACAGGCTTTATCGCCAGCGCAACGCATGCTAACACTGAATCTTTGGCGCTGCTGAAAGAGCGTTATGTCGCCCTTTGGTCGTAAATATTAGGGGTAAAGATCGACGTCGCGCATGTAGTGGCCTAAACTATATTGCATTGCAGCATCCTCATTGCTGCCCGGTTTGATGCCGGCGCATCAACCCCATGGGAGAACCTATGAACTTTCTCGCCAATCCTTTGCTAACCACCAGCGCTTTTACTGACGCCTGGCTAAAGCAACAAAATGGCTCCACAGCGTTGCCAAGTAGTGAACCGATCGCTTCCTTATTCGACCCATTTGGGTTTGGACGGGCGGCCTTCGGTTACTGGCGCGATAGCATGGAGCGTAGCGTTTTGTACCTGGACGTTATGCGCGAGCGTGGTAATCAGTACCTTGAACATATGGAGCAAACCAAGCCCAGTGTGTTGGGGTTTGATACCGAAGTGCTGCTGGATGGGCGGACGCTACCGCGGCCAACTAACTATGAACTGCTGCGCGTACTGCCCCATGAAGGGACTGAAACTGACCTACAAAAACGTCCTTTTGTAGTGATCGACCCGCGAGCGGGGCATGGGCCAGGGATTGGTGGCTTTAAGCCAGACAGCGAGTTGGGGGTGGCGCTAAAAGCGGGACATCCCTGCTACTTTATTGGTTTTTTACCATTTCCTGAGCCGGGTCAAACCGTCGAGGACGTAGTTGATTCAGAAATTGCATTTCTACGCCATGTAATTGAGCTTCACCCCGAAACCACCGAAAAGCCAATGGTGGTGGGCAATTGCCAAGCAGGCTGGCAAATCATGATGGCGGCCGCACTAGAGCCAGATGTGTTTGGGCCGATCCTTATTGCCGGTGCGCCGCTTTCTTATTGGGCGGGCGAGCATGGTAAAGCCCCAATGCGTTATACGGGCGGTATGACCGGGGGTAGTTGGATTACGGCACTCACTAGCGACATTGGCAATGGCCTGTTTGACGGGGCGTGGTTGGTGCAGAATTTTGAGCGCCTCAACCCGGCTAATACGTACTGGAAAAAACAGTATCACCTTTACGATAACATCGATACAGAAGCGGGCCGATACCTCGACTTTGAACGCTGGTGGGGCGGTCACGTCCTGTTGGGCGGTGAAGAAATTCAATATATTGTCGATAATCTGTTTGTGGGCAATCGACTTTCTACCGCGCAGTTGGTGACTCGTGATGGGCGCCGAATCGACCTACGGAATGTGCGCTCACCGATCGTGGTGTTCTGTTCTCGTGGGGACGATATTACCCCGCCGCCGCAAGCGTTGGGCTGGATTCGTGATTTATATGAAAACACAGATGACATCATCGCCAACGAGCAAACTATCGTCTATTGCCAGCATGATACTACCGGCCACCTAGGTATATTTGTTTCGGGTAGCGTGTCGCGCAAAGAGCATACCGAATTCACTGCCAATATGGATTACATCGACGTACTCCCGCCTGGGCTGTACGAAACCTCCATATCCCCGGCGGAAAAGGGCGAAGATGCCGAGCTGTTCGAGCGTGATTATCTGCTCGAATTTATGCCGCGTAACTTTGAAGAGTTAGATCAGGCAGTGATGCACAAGCCTGAGGATGATCGTCGCTTTGCCACCGTGGCGCGTATATCAGAAATTAATTTGGGGCTGTATCGGATTTTTATGCAGCCCTGGCTAAAAGCTATTATGACGCCGGAAGCTGCCCGCTTTATTCGTCGTATGCACCCGATCCGGCTGGGCTACAAACTGCTTTCCGACCGTAACCCGCTTTCCGTGCCGTTACCGGTAATGGCAGAAGCGGTGCGTAAAAATCGTCACCCTGTGTCTCAAGATAATCTTTTTAAAGCACTTGAAACCATGGGCTCTGACCAGTTGGTTGCAAGCCTCAATGCGGTGCGCGACTTACGCGATAGTAGCACCGAAAAAATGTTTATGGATATTTATGGCCAGCCGCTGTTGCAGGCCGCCGTAGGCCTTTATGGCGATGCCCATGTGCATCGCCGCCGCCCCGGGGCTGAGCCCGAGCACCACCGCTTCATGGAGCAGCGTCAGGAAGCGCTGCGCGAGAAGATTACCCACGGCGGTGCGCACGAAGCGGTGATGCGCTCGCTGATCTACGTGCTCGGCGGTGCTCCAGCCACGGATGAGCGTAACTTTAAGCGGTTACGCGCCTCCCGTGCCGAGCTTGAGCCAGGCATAGAGCTGAGTGAATTTAAACGCCTAGTGCGCGAGCAGTTCTTTATCTTGAAGCTGGATCGTAAGCAAGCGCTGAATGCACTGCCTATTTTGCTCAAGGGTAATAGCAACGACGATATCGATAGTTATATTAGCCATCTTGAGCACGTGTTTGCCGCCAGTGGCGAGCTTTCGGAGCATGCTGCAAATCGCTTTGTTCAGATAAAGGCGCTTTTTGATCAGGCGCGGCCTAGCAAAAAGGAAGCACCTGCTACTCCTAACGCTGCCAAGGCAAAGGCGAAAACATCTACAAAGTCACAAACGGCTACGACTGGCGTGGTTGGTAAAGCTGTTACATCGGAAGGAGCTAGTCAGGCAAAAGCTAATGCAGAAGAAGCTAAGCCAAAAGCAGCTAAGCTAACTTCTGTTGAGCCCTCGGCTGCGCCTGACAAAGCAGAGGGAAAAGCCACTAAACCCTCTGCAGCCGATGAGGAAAGCACCAAGTCAACAGTGAAATCTGACAGCGCTAACGAAGGTAATAAGCCATCTGAAAAACGCTAAAACAGTATGTTAGCTCACAGCGCCCCCGCCTATATGGTGGGGGCGCTTTGTTTGTCTGTGTGCCTTTTGGGTTGCCGTAATGCCAGTGGCAGTCTAGTGTCTAGCTACTCTTTGTCTGAAATCTACGGATTCTTCCTACGGCTTGGTTGCTACTGGCGCTTAGCCAAGGGCTGGGGTAGGGTAGGCGCATTTTTTCATCCGTATCTTTGTTAATGGGCTGTTTCATCCCGGCGATACGGCACCGAATTTAGAGCACGTGCTAGACAGCCCGTGCATTAGGAAAGTGGAGCACTATGGGCAAGTCACTGGTCATCGTCGAGTCGCCAGCTAAAGCGAAGACGATTAACAAATATCTCGGCAACGATTTCATCGTGAAGTCGAGCGTGGGTCACATTCGTGACCTGCCGACCAGCGGCTCAGGTAAGGCAGCCTCCGACCCTAAGGAGCGCGCACGCCAGGCCGCAGCGACACGCAAGATGTCGGCGGAAGAGAAGGTGGAATATAAGAAGCGTAAGAGCCAAGATCAGCTAATTCGGCGGATGGGGATTGACCCTAACAACGGCTGGGAAGCCCGCTATGAGGTGTTGCCCGGAAAAGAGAAAGTCGTTGCCGAGCTAAAGAAGCTGGCTGAGAAAGCTGACGCTGTCTATCTCGCAACGGATTTGGATCGCGAAGGGGAAGCCATTGCCTGGCACCTGCGTGAGACTATCGGTGGAGACGACAGCCGCTATAAGCGCGTGGTGTTTAATGAAATCACCAAAAATGCCATTCAGGACGCGTTCAAAGCGCCGGGCGCGCTAAATATCCCTCGGGTGGAAGCACAGCAAGCTAGGCGTTTCCTGGATCGCGTGGTGGGCTTTATGCTTTCACCTTTGCTGTGGGCTAAAGTGGCGCGTGGGCTTTCGGCTGGCCGTGTACAGTCCGTCGCGGTGCGTCTAATTGTTGAGCGCGAGCGCGAAATTCGTGCCTTTATTCCTGAAGAGTTTTGGGATGTGCACGCGGATTTGGCTTCTCCCGAAGGTGAGCTGGTGCGTTTTGCTCTGGTTCGTCAGGATGGCAAAGCCTTTAAGCCTACCTCTGAAAGAGACACCCTGGCGCGTATTGAGCAGCTTAGAAAAGCCAAACTTGCGATTACTTCGCGGGAAGACAAGCCCACCAGTTCCAAGCCGACAGCGCCCTTTATTACCTCTACGCTACAGCAGGCCGCGAGTGGCCGGTTAGGATTTTCTGTTAAGAAGACCATGACCATGGCCCAGCGTCTGTATGAAGCGGGCTATATTACCTATATGCGTACTGACTCCACCAATCTTTCAAAAGATGCAGTGGAAGGCGTGCGCAGTTATATCGGCGAAGAGTTTGGCGAACGCTATCTGCCTGAAGCGCCTAATCGTTACAGCAGTAAAGAGAGTGCTCAAGAAGCCCACGAAGCGATTCGTCCCTCCAGCGTTGAACGCAAAGCATCAGACCTGTCCGGCATGGAGCGCGATGCAGAGCGCCTTTACGAGCTGATCTGGCGCCAGTTTGTGGCTTGCCAAATGACGCCTGCTGAGTACCTGTCCAGCACGCTTAGCGTCGAGGTTGATGGGTATGAGCTGCGTGCTAAAGGACGCGTGCTTAAATTTGATGGTTATACACGGGTGATGAAGCCCAGCGGTAAAAATGAAGATCAGAGCCTGCCTGACTTGCCTAAAGGCACGCCGATGGGGTTGGAGGCACTCGATCCTCAGCAGCACTTTACCAAGCCTGCACCGCGTTACACCGAAGCAAGCCTGGTGAAAGAGCTTGAGAAGCAGGGGATTGGTCGTCCTTCTACCTATGCATCGATTATCTCTACGATCCAGGATCGCGGCTATGTGAAGCTTGAAAACCGCCGCTTTTATGCCGAGAAGCTTGGCGATATCGTGACCGAGCGGCTGAAAGAGTCCTTCCCTGATTTGATGGATTTCTCGTTCACTGCGCGCATGGAAGATAGTCTTGATGAAGTCGCCGAAGGCGAGCGTAACTGGCAGGCTTTGCTAGATGATTTCTACGGCGAGTTTCGTGAAGAGCTAGCCAAGGCGGAGAGCGAAGATGGTATGCGGCCCAATCAGCCGGTGCCCACCAATATTGACTGTCCGAAATGTGGCCGCCATATGCAAATTCGCACCGCTTCAACAGGCGTGTTCCTGGGCTGTAGCGGCTACAATTTGCCGCCAAAAGAGCGCTGCAAGACCACCATCGATCTGATCCCAGGTGAAGAAGCGGTAGCGGAAGACGCGGGCGAAGAGGCTGAAACTAATGCGCTGCGTGCTAAGCGTCGCTGCACCAAGTGTGGCACGGCGATGGACAACTACCTGATTGATGAAACGCGTAAATTGCACATTTGTGGCAACAGCCCTGATTGTGATGGGTATGAGGTGGAGAGCGGAAAATTCAAGATTAAGGGCTATGAAGGGCCTGTGATTGAGTGCGATAAGTGTGGCGCTGAGATGCAGTTGAAATCAGGTCGCTTCGGTAAGTATTTTGGCTGCACCAATAGCGAGTGTAAAAACACTCGCAAATTATTAAAGAGCGGCGAAGTGGCACCGCCAAAAATGGATCCAATCCCGATGCCGGAGCTGGCGTGTCAAAAAGTGGACGACCATTACGTGCTGCGCGATGGCGCGAGTGGCCTATTTTTGGCGGCGAGCAAATTTCCTAAAAATCGCGAAACGCGGCCGCCGCTGGTGAAAGAGCTGAAAGCGCATGCCGAAGAGCTGCCTGAGAAGTACCATTTTATTCTCAAAGCGCCTAGCGAAGACCCCGATGGTCGCCCCGCTCAAATCCGTTATTCGCGTAAGACGAAAGAGCAGTTTGTGATGACTGACGAAGAGGGCAAAGCCACTGGCTGGAAGGCCATGTTTGAGGCTGGTAAATGGCACGTGGAGGATAAGCGCAAGTGAATGCACGCTCGCGAACCAATCAGTTGCTCTACCAAGCGGAGCTGTTAGCTATTATACCCGCAGGGGAGGATGAGCATGCCCCCGCGCGGCAGATGGCACTGGAGGAGAGCGCGTTGGCGCTCTTTGAGCTGGCGTTAGAGTCGCTTTTACGTGAAGTCACTGAGCACGCTCGCTTGCCAGAGCATCGCTGGCGTGTATTGTTATCTCAGCAAGGCCCAGCTTTGGCAGAGCTACAGCGCTTGCGCGACTTAAACGCTCAGCCGGAAAGTTGGTTGAATTGGCTGACGGGCCAGCTTGAACGCCTACATAGCGATGAAGGTGCTGCGCGGCGTACTACTCATAATCCCGCTATGATTAAGGTGGATAGTCAAGCGAGTTTGCCTCAGCAATTGCTGGATAACCTTCAGGCGGCGAAGCGCGAAATAGCTGCTCTGCGTGAAACCAGCCTGGAGTGGTAAAAGGCTCGATTTTACCCGCTGGTCAAGTAAGCACCACGAAAAGGAGATCATGATGCGCTATAACCAAGTTAAAGATTTAGTCGAATGGGCGGCAGGCTTTCACGCGCGAATGGCGCGTCAATACAGCGAGGCCGCTGATAAAGCCGACAATGAACGCTTAAAAATGGGATTAGATTATCTCGCCAGCCGTGAATTGAAGATGAAAACGGGTCTTGAAGACTTGTTCCATGATGGTATGGATCATTCTGAGGTGCTGGAGACGTGGTTCGACGAGTCGAGCGAATTCCCTGAGCCACCAGAACTGGATCAAATTGCGGAGCAAACCGTTACAGGCTCTATAGAAGATGCCATGAAAACAGCCACAACTGCCCATGAGCGTTTGCAGGCGTTGTATAAGCATCGTGCCGCACGTTCGAGAATTGAACCCGAAGCAGAGTTCTTTGATTCGCTAGCGGAAGGGCATAATTCTGAAATACGCCACATGATGGCGAGTATGGAAGAGTTACAGGGCGTTTAATGAGTATGTGCCACTGCCGAATGCATCATCGCGTCGGGACGACCCAAAGCGGCACTATGACGAAATTACTAACGGCGGATGCGGGAATAAGGTATAACAGCCATTCTATGCGTTTAGTTGGTCAACCACAGGCTACTATGTTTCGAGAGCTGCCATGTTTTTAATCAATCGCCGTCGGTTTTTAGCTATGGCGCTGAGCTTGCCAGCGGTTGCTAGCGCTGCTGTCACTGCACCTAGCCAGGCTGCTCCCTCTGACCTTATCGAAACAGTGCTAACGCGCGCCCATATGCCGCGCCATAGCAATGAGCTGTGGGTACTGATTGATGATCAAGAGGCTACACTCAGTGTGTTCCGTGGTAATGCGCTTGTAGAGCGCTATGCACCCATATCCCTAGGGCGTGCAGGGGCGAAGACTCAGCGTGTTCGTGGCGATAACGTGACTCCTAAGGGTGAGTTTCGTATCAATCGTTTTAATTACGAAAGCCAGTGGCGTACCTTTATGGGGATTGATTTCCCAACGCCAGCCCATGCACGCATGGCGCTTGAAAAAGGGATTTATTCCCAAACCGATTATGAAGATTACTTCGACTACTACCGACGTAACGGTCATCCACCGCAAAATACTGCCCTGGGTGGGGCGATTGGGATTCATGGCTTGGGTAGCGCGGACCCCGATATTCATGGTCGCTATCATTGGACTCAAGGGTGTGTCGCCGTTACCAACGAGCAAATTGATCGCTTGGCATCGCTAGTGGGTGTTGGCACCCGTGTAGTGATCCGTTAAGCTAATGCCGTTGAAGGAAGTTCGAGGTTTTAAACAAGTGGCTATAGACAACCGCTGTAGTCTATTATAAAACAGCGTTTGACTTGCGAGCATCGCAAAACAAGTCACTGTAAAGAACCTGCACCGCAGGTAGACAAATTTAAGCTAAGTACGTTAGTAAAATGCGTAGCCTTATTTTTGTCATACCCTTAATGTAGTACCCAAGGACGACTCAAGGAGAACATTATGACTTTGAAAACTACTCTGAAGATGACTGCTGCTGCCGCTTCTCTGGCAATTCTTGCAGGTTGTGCTTCTACCAGCGCGCTGGAAGAAGTTCGCATGACTGCAGAATCTGCACAAGCTGACGCTGCAGAAGCACGCAGCATGGCTTCACAGGCTATGAACACTGCAAACCAAGCCCAGCGCGATGCGCAGGCTGCTCTGCAGATGTCTGAGCAGAACCGTGAAGAAATGAACCGCATGTTCCAGCGTTCCATGCAGAAGTAATTCTGCTTGGGCTGCCGAGGGTGTCACTAGGCTCTCTCAGCAGCTGCTGGATGAAAGCTGTAGTTAGTTAATTAATATTCTGTAGTAAGCAAGGCGCCGTAAGCAGAGGCGTCAGAACAGCAGTTTTTGATACTAGCTACGCAAAAAACCCCGCCTTGGCGGGGTTTTTTGTTGCCAGGTGGTTGGTCACGCGTCTTTATCGGGGTCAGTGGCGGCGCTGAGCTCAAGCTCGTCAATCAGCTCAACAGGCTCCGGTTCTGGCTCGGGAGCCTGAGGGCCATATAGGGCGATAAATTGGCCGTCAGGAGCTTCTACGGCGCGCTGAATCTGATCCGCGTCTATTTCAACGTCCCTATCAGTAGTTAGCGCTGTTACGCGTTCAAGGGCATTAAGCAGTGGCTCAAAGCCTTCTACGTTCTCTTCCAGCTGCGGGAAAGACTGGACAAACAAGGTGCCATCGGCTGCAAAGCCCGCTTTAAACGGTGCATCCATTAGGTTGACCTGAGTGCCGCTGGGTAAGCGCTCATAGAGCGATTTGATATCTTCCGGGTACATGCGAATACAGCCTCGGCTGACGCGCATACCGACGCCATCAGGGCGGTTGGTGCCATGAATCAGGTAGCTCGGCATGGCGAGTAGAATCGCATGCTCGCCAAGCGGGTTCTGTGGGCCGGGTGGAACTACCGACGGTGCCGGCTCACCTCGTTCAGCTGCTTCGCGACGCATCGACGATGGCGGTGCCCAAGCGGGGTCTTTAACCTTAACCGTGGTGCGAGTAATGCCCACGGGAGTGGCGAACTCTTCACGCCCTACGCTGACCGGGTAAGTTTCGACAATGCCGGGCTTGTCTGCAGGGTAGTAGTAGAGGCGAAGCTCTGACAGGTTAATGACAACGCCTTCCCGCGGCGCGGGTGGCAGAATGTACTGAGCGGGGATCACCACCTCGGTACCTGCGCCGGGTACCCAGAGACTGACATCCGGGTTGGCCATACGCATCTCTTCATAGCCAATGTTGTGGCGTCGGGCGATATCGATCAGCGTCTGCTTGGGGTCTTCGACAACGACGGTGTAGCGCTCCCCGATGACATCGCCTTTTTCAGGTAGGCGGAAGTGGCCACGGGGCAGCTCGTCCTGGTCAGCAACCTGGGCGGCGCTGTCCACAGCATCGATGCTGATTTCCTGTGCTTGCTCTTGGGTCGGCTCTTCTGACTGTTCTTGTACTGGGTTTTCTGTTTGCTCGTCAGCCGATTGCGCAAAAGCAGGGCTCGCCAAGCTCGCGGCTAGTAGTACTGCCAAGCTGGTGGGGCCCCAGAGGGTAAAGGTGTCGCGAATGTTCATGGTCATTCCTAATATGTTAATTTACTGCTGATGCGCGTCGTTGGGTCACTGATGTTAATCCACAAGGTGGGTTAACTAGGGCATGGCTACTGGCAAGTTTGCCCCAAGCGTCACGCCGCCGCTACTTTTTGATTAAGCGTACTAAGTAGGTTTTCAAGCTGTTGAAAGCGTTGGTCGACGTTTTCCATTGATAATTCAAATCGTAAGGTGTCAGAGCCCTCTAAACGGAAGTGCTTTGGTGACGTCTGAATGAGGGTCACCAGGGTTAAGGGATCCACCTGGGTGCTGCTATCAAACAGTACTCTACCGCGGCTCTCGCCAGCCTCGATTTTGCTGATGCCTAATTGCTCGGCACGGTGGCGCAGCTTGGTCTGGCGAATCAGGTTTTTCAACGGATTGGGCAGCAAGCCAAAGCGGTCAATTAGCTCAACCTGTAACTCTGTAAGTTCGCTATCGCTCTGGGTGTTGGCAATCCGCTTGTACATCACCAGGCGCTGCTGAACATCATGAATATAATCACTTGGAATCAGCGCGGGCAGGTTGAGGTTGATTTCCACGCCGGTATTGAAGGGCGCGTCGATATTGGGTGTTTTGCCCGCACGAATGGCCTTCACTGCCCGGTCAAGCATCTCCATGTAAAGTGTATAGCCAATGGTTTCCATCTGGCCGCTCTGTTCATCCCCCAGTAGCTCGCCTGCTCCGCGAATCTCCATGTCGTGGCTGGCCAGGGTGAAACCAGCACCTAGATCGTCCGAAGCGCTAATGGCTTCCAGGCGTTTGATGGCATCACGGGTCATCGCTTTAGGGGGCGGTGTCAGCAGGTAAGCATAAGCCTGGTGGTGGCTACGGCCAACACGGCCCCGTAACTGGTGAAGCTGTGCCAAGCCAAATTTATCGGCGCGTTCGATAATAATAGTATTGGCGCTAGGCACATCAATACCAGTTTCAATAATGGTCGAGCATACCAGCACGTTAAAACGGCGATGATAGAAGTCCGACATGATGCGTTCGAGGCTGCGCTCAGGCAGTTGGCCGTGGGCAACTGCCACCCGCGCTTCAGGAATCAGCTCACGAATTTTTTCGGCACTGTTTTCGATGGTTTTGACTTCGTTATGCAGCACATACACCTGCCCGCCACGCAGTATCTCGCGCAGTAGGGCTTCTTTAATGATACTGGCATCATGTTGCTGAACAAACGTTTTGACCGACAGGCGTCGTGCGGGTGGCGTAGCGATAATCGACAAATCGCGGATACCGCTCATGGCCATATTCAGCGTGCGCGGAATAGGCGTCGCGGTCAGGGTCAAAATATCGACTTCAGCGCGCAGCGTTTTGAGTTTCTCTTTTTGCGCTACCCCAAAGCGGTGCTCCTCATCAATGATAAGGAGTCCCATTTTGGGTAGCTCAACGCTTTTAGAGAGCAGTTTATGGGTGCCAATCACGATATCGGTTTGGCCGTTTTTAACACTCTCTAATGTTTGGGTAACCTCTTTGCCGCTGGTGAAGCGAGAGATCAAGCCAATATTGACGGCGGTGTCGGCAAAACGGTCGCGGAAATTCTCGAAATGCTGGCGCGCCAGCAGCGTGGTAGGCACCAGGACCACTACTTGGCGACCTGATTGCACGGCGATAAATGCCGCGCGCATGGCCACTTCAGTTTTGCCGAAGCCTACGTCACCACATACCACGCGATCCATGGGCTGCGGCGACGTCATGTCGCTGATTACCGCTTCAATGGCCGCATGCTGGTCGGGCGTTTCTTCGAATGGGAAGTTACTCGCAAAACGCACATACTCCTCGCCTGGCGCTTCGTAGACCACGCCCTGTTGAGCTTCCCTGCGAGCGTAAACATCCAAAAGTTCGGCGGCAGTGTCACGAATCTTCTCAGCGGCTTTGCGGCGGGCTTTTTCCCACTGATCGGAACCCAATTTATGCAGCGGCGCCAGTTCGTCACCGGCACCGCTGTAGCGTGAAATCATGTGCAGGCTGTCGACGGGCACATAAAGTTTAGCGCCATCGGCGTAGGAGAGTGCTAAAAACTCATTGGCCTGACCGCCGGCCTCCAGCGTTTCCAGACCTAAATAGCGCCCAACGCCATGGGCTTGGTGAACCACCGGCGCGCCTTCGCGCAGCTCTGACAAGTGACGAACCGCTAGCTCGTTATCATCGGTGGCTTTTTCGCGCCGACGGCTTTGACGTACCACATCGCCAAACAGCTCTGTTTCACTGATCACCGCAACGCTTGGGTTGTTCAGCCACAGGCCGCTGTCCACCAAGCCTTCGGTAATGGCATAGGTGTGATCACTGGCGAGAAAGTCGTGAAAGCTATCGGTATGCGGGAGCGAGAGCTTAAGCGGCGCCAATATCTCTTCCAGCGCTTCGCGGCGGCCTCGTGATTCCGCGACAAACAGCACTCGGGTTTTAGCATGCGACTTCAAAAATGTAGTCAGTTCGCCCAGCGGCTGCTTAGCGCGGGCATTGATAGAGAGTGTAGGCAGCGGTGCTGCTTCTGGCAGATACGCATGGCGCTGTTCGCTATCCTCAGTGAGCTCAATGCGCGGGCGTGCTTTTATAGCCGCAAAAACATCACTGACCGGGAAAAACGCTCGGTGAGGAGGCAGCAGTGGTCGGGTCGGGTCGACGCCCAGGTTAACGTAGCGGGCGTCAATGGATTGCCAGTGCTGCTCGGCGGCATCAAAAACGCCAGGCAGTAGGGCTACCCGGGTATCGTCGGTCAGGTGTTCAAACAGCGAAGCGGTCTGCTCGAAAAACAGCGGTAGATAGTGCTCCAGACCCGGTGAAGGAATGCCCTTTAATGCATCGTTATAGAGGGGGCACTGGCGCGGATCGACATCAAAGAGGGTTTCAAACTGCTCACGAAAGCAGGCGATGGCACTTCGGCTCAATGAGTACTCGTGGGCGGGCAGCAACTCTAGCGACTCAAGTTTATCGGTTGAGCGCTGGCTGCCGGGGTCGAAGTGACGCAGCGTGTCGATCTCGTCGTCAAACAGATCGATGCGAATCGGTTCATCCATGCCCATTGCAAATAGGTCGATCAATGCCCCACGCATGGCGTATTCGCCGGGTTCATACACCGTCTCCACGGCGCGATAACCCGCTCGCGAAAGTGATTCTCGGAACGCTTCGCGATTTAATCGCTCGCCAGTTTTGAGTGTCATTACCCGCCCGGCAATATATTCGACCGGTGGTAAGCGTTGCATCAGCGTATTGATTGGCACCAATACAATGCCGCGTACCCCATCCTGAAGCTGGCGCAGAGTGCGTAGCCGCGCCGAGACGATGTCCTGATGGGGTGAAAAGCTGTCGTAGGGCAGCGTTTCCCAATCGGGGAAAGGAAGTACCGGAACGTCGCTATAAAAGTAGAGGTCTTGCTCCAGACGCTGCGCACTGGCCGTATTGGGGGTGATCACCAATAGCGGGGCGTGCTGGGCCACGCGTGAAAGAGCCAGGGCAGTCGCGCTGCCCGGTGGCGATAACCAGTAGAGCGTATCGCGAGTCCCTTGAGGCTGGGGGGGGGGGAGCAGAGAGAAAGTCGGCATAAGCAAGATATCGTTTTGCGCTGAAACGGAAAACAGATCATACACGATCACCCGTTTCAGTTAGAGTGCCGCGGCTTAAGGTAGTGGGTTAATGTGTTATGAAAGTAGTTTTGTAGTGAGATTGGCGTTTCTGTAATACCCCTACATGTTGTGCGACTATCCTTTCATTGCGACGACTGCGCTTGCCCCGGATAATAAACTAAATTATTGGTTTACGACCCCGTTTCCACTTTCTGTTTCCACTACCTGATGAGGCCGCACGTGAGTCAGCAAGCGCTCGAAAACGTTTTTCAAGAATGGCAAGGCAACGAAGCCTTGGCGGAGCAGATGATCCCGTTAGTAGGGCAGCTCTATCGTCAGAATAATGTTGTTGCCACCATGTTCGGGCGCTCGCTCATCAAACGGTCGGTCATCCGTATTCTCAAAGACCACCGCTTTGTACGCAAACTGGAGGGGACCGAACTCTCTGTTGAAAATACCTATCCGATTCTTAAAAGCATGGTTGAGTTAAATCTTGGCCCTGCGCATGTCGATGTGGGCAAGTTGGGGGTAATGTTTAAGCGCCAGGGCGGGGGCGATGTTGAAGCCTTTCTGCGCAAAGAGCTGCATGAAATTATTGATGGTTATCAGCCTGGCGCCAGCACCGGTGAGCCGCAAGATGTAGTGCTTTATGGTTTTGGTCGTATTGGTCGGTTACTAGCCCGGGTGATGGTTGAGAAAGCCGGTGGCGGCAACTTGCTGCGGTTGCGCGCTATTGTGGTTCGTGGCCGTGGCGATGTGGCTAAAGACCTTGAAAAACGCGCTAGTTTGCTACGCCGCGATTCCGTTCATGGACCTTTTGACGGCACCATCATGGTCGATGCTGAGGCGCGCACGCTAACCGTAAATGGCAATGTCATTCAGGTTATCTATGCCGATTCACCGAGTGAGATTGACTACACCACCTACGACATCAACAACGCCGTGATTGTTGATAATACCGGTATTTGGCGCGATGAAGAGGGCCTGGGCCAGCACTTGAAATGCAAAGGTGCTGCCAAAGCGCTGCTGACCGCGCCGGGTAAAGGCGATATTAAAAATATCGTTTACGGTATTAATCACGAGTCGATTGGCGACAATGATCTTATTGTCTCTGCCGCGTCGTGTACCACTAATGCGATCGTGCCGGTGTTGAAGGTGCTTAACGATGAGTATGGTGTGGTAAACGGTCATGTTGAGACCGTGCATGCTTACACGAATGATCAAAACCTAATTGATAACTACCACAAAGGCGACCGTCGTGGCCGCAGCGCGGCGTTGAACATGGTGTTAACCGAGACGGGCGCGGCTAAAGCTGTCTCCAAAGCACTGCCCGAGCTTGAGGGTAAGCTAACCGGTAACGCGATTCGCGTGCCGATCCCTAATGTCTCTATGGCCATTCTTAACCTGACACTGGACAAAACGACTGATGCGGCTGCGCTAAACGACTACTTGCGTCGCATGTCGATTGATTCTGCTTACCAAAAGCAAATTGACTTCGTTGACTCAGCAGAAGTGGTCTCGTCGGACTTTGTAGGCAATCGCCATGCTGGCATTGTTGATGCCAAAGCGACTATCGCCAACGGTCATCATGCGGTTGTCTATCTGTGGTACGACAACGAATTTGGCTATAGCTGTCAAGTCGTGCGTATTCTACAACAGATGTCTAATGTGCGGTTCTTAAAGCTGCCGCGCTAAATAGCTAAACAATAATATTGCTAAATTAGCCTCTCCGCGGGGCTATCAGGCGAAATAATGATGCAGCGCCACCTTCGGGTGGCGTTTTTTTGTCGCTATGTCTTCTTTCAGCCAATGTATATAGCACTTTTGGAGATCATCAGGGATGTGGTCATTGGACGCGCTTATCTTTATAATACGATGGATTTTTCGGGGTGGTTCAAGTGCTGCTTGGGCCGGACTGGTAACAATCTGAGCAGAAAACAACAATTCGCTGAGCAGAAAATAAGCATTCGAACCCCATACCTTCGTATATCCGATCCAACAACTGGGCGAGACTATGATCGAAGTCAAAAAAGGCCTGGATCTCCCCATCGCGGGAGCGCCCGAGCAGCGTATTGAAGATGCGCGGCCTGTGCGCCACGTGGCAATCCTGGGTACCGACTACGTTGGCATGAAGCCGACGATGGAAGTCCAGGAAGGGGATAAGGTCAAACTAGGCCAATTGCTCTTCACCGACAAGAAAATTGATGGTGTGCGCTATACAGCGCCCGCTGCCGGTGAAGTGCTTGCAATAAACCGTGGCGAAAAACGTCGTTTACTATCTGTTGTGATCAAAGTCGACGAGACTGAGGAAGCGGTTGAATTCGCTGCTCATGACCGTAATGCCTTAACGCAGCTTGAACGCCAGGTCGTTGTTGACCAACTGGTGGAGTCGGGACTCTGGACGGCGCTACGCACGCGTCCTTTCTCGCGCACACCGGCAATCGATAGCACCCCGGCCGATATTTTTGTAACAGCCGTAGATACCCATCCTTTAAGCCCTGACCCTGCACTGATCATTAATGAGCAGCCGCAAGCATTTGAAGATGGCCTCAAGGTGTTAGCGCGCCTGACCGAGGGCAACGTCTTTCTTTGTACAGGGGAAAATGCCTCAATTCCTGGCGGTGAGGTGGAAGGTGTCAAAACCGAAAGCTTTACCGGGCCGCACCCAGCCGGACTAGTGGGCACTCATATTCATTACCTTTCTCCCGTCGCCCTGCATAAACAGGTGTGGCACATCGGCTATCAGGACGTTATCGCGTTCGGTAAGTTCTTTGTCGAAGGGAAGTTGGATATGAGCCGCGTGGTTGCCATTGGTGGCCCGCGTGCTGAAAACCCTCGTTTGGTACGTACCCGCATCGGCGCTAGCACGGATGAACTCCTGACAGAAGAAGTCATCAAACCTGATGACACCCGTGTTATTTCTGGTTCTGTATTTTCTGGCTTTACCGCGGAAGGCAAACTTACCTATCTGGGACGCTTTAGCAATCAAATTAGTCTGATTGAAGAAGGTAATAAGCGCATCTTACTTGGGTGGCTATCACTGGGCGTAGATCGACATTCTGTCCTGGGGATCTATCTTTCCAGAATTAAAGGCTTGCGTAACTACGCACCCACCACATCAACCAATGGTTCAGAGCGCGCGATGGTGCCCGTTGGCTCATATGAAACGGTGATGCCGCTGGATATTATGCCAACTCAGTTACTGCGTTCGCTGATCGTGGGCGACATTGAGGTTGCCATGCAGCTTGGGTGTTTGGAGCTGGACGAAGAGGATCTGGCGCTGTGTACGTACGTTTGCCCCGGCAAATACGAATATGGCCCCATCCTGCGTGACAATCTCACCATGATCGAGAAAGAGGCCTGATGATGGGTATTCAACAAACACTCCAAAATATCGAGCCGCATTTCCACAAAGGCGGAAAGTACGAAAAGTTCTATCCGCTCTTTGAAGCGGTAGATACCATTTTTTACTCACCGCCAAGCGTTGCTAAAACCACCGCCCACGTGCGTGACGGTATCGACCTGAAGCGCATCATGATCACCGTGTGGCTGTGTACCTTCCCAGCAATGTTCTTTGGTATGTGGAACGCAGGCTGGCAAGCAAACACGGCTATCGATGCAGGCTACGCATCAATGGGTGGCTGGCGCGAAGCGATTATGATGACATTGGCGTCAGGTCATGATGCCAGCAGCTTATGGGCTAACTTTGTCCTCGGCGCGACTTACTTCTTGCCAATCTACTTAGTCACCTTTGTGGTGGGTGGTTTCTGGGAAGTGTTGTTTGCCATCAAGCGTGGTCACGAAGTTAACGAAGGGTTCTTCGTTACCTCAGTGCTATTCGCATTGATACTGCCCGCGACCATTCCGTTGTGGCAAGTTGCGCTGGGTATCACCTTTGGTGTGGTAATCGGTAAAGAGATCTTCGGTGGTACGGGTAAGAACTTCTTGAACCCCGCGCTGACTGGCCGTGCATTTCTTTATTTTGCCTACCCCGCGCAGATTTCCGGTGACGCTGTATGGGTTGCCGCTGACGGTTACACCGGTGCTACTGCGCTATCACTGGCGTTCCAAGAGGGTATGACCGCGTTAACGGATACTTTCAGCTGGTGGGACGCCTTCATTGGCTTCATCCCCGGTTCTGTGGGTGAGGTATCGACGCTGGCGATCTTTATTGGTGCTGCAGTGCTGCTGTGGACGCGGATTGCCTCGTGGCGAATCATGCTTGGCGTATTTTTGGGCATGGTGGCTACCAGCACGCTCTTTAATTTCATCGGCTCCGACTCCAATGCGATGTTTGCCATGCCGTGGTACTGGCACCTGGTAATCGGTGGTTTTGCTTTCGGTATGGTGTTCATGGCTACTGACCCGGTGTCAGCATCGATGACCAACCAAGGCCGTTTGATATTTGGTGCGCTGATTGGTGTGATGACCGTATTGATTCGCGTTGTGAACCCGGCTTTCCCGGAAGGCATCATGTTGGCTATCTTATTTGCTAACCTGTTTGCACCGCTGATTGACCATTTCTTCGTCCAGGCCAACATCAAGCGTCGCGTTAAGCGAACCGGCGTACCGGCCGAGGAGACTGCCTAATGGCACAAGGTAACAACTCCATCAAAAAAGTCCTGATTGTGGCGTTTGCACTCTGTATCGTGTGCTCCGTCATTGTCTCGACAGCGGCGGTCGCGTTGCGTCCCATGCAGCAGCTTAATCAGGAACTCGACCGTAAAACCAATATCTTAAACGTTGCCAAGCTTTACGAGCCAGGTATGGACGTTGAAGAGGTGTTTAGCGAAGAGATCACCGCTCGGGTCGTTGACCTGGATACCGGTGAGTATTCTGATGAGTTTGATCCTGATACCTACGATAGCTTTGAAGCTGCCCGTGATCCTGCGTCGGGTCGCACGCTATCCGGTGACCAGGACATCGCAGGTCTATCGCGGGTCGAAAACTACGCCACCGTATACTTGATTGGTGGCGAAGATGATCCGGAACAGATCGTACTCCCCATTCGTGGTCAAGGCCTGTGGGGCTTAATGCGCGGCTTCCTGGCGGTAGAGGGTGATGGCAATACGATTGTCAGTATCACCTACTACGAGCACAGTGAAACGCCAGGCCTGGGTGCTGAAGTAAACAATCCTCGCTGGCAGGCTCAGTGGGAAGGTAAGAAAATTTACGATGAAGAGGGCGACCTCTCACCGGAAATTCACCTGACCAAGGGCGGTGCTAGCGACGAATACGAAGTAGACGCACTATCTGGTGCTACGCTAACCAGTAACGGCGTGACTAACATGCTGCAGTTCTGGTTAAGCGAAGAAGCTTTCGGTCCCTATTTGGCTAAATTCCGCAGCGGTACTGAGCCGGAAGACGCCGAAGAGACCGATACCGACTTCGAAGACGTTGAGGGGGCCTGATCATGGCGGACGTAAATGCAAAAGGTGTTTTAACAGCGCCGATTTTCCATAACAACCCTATTGCGCTGCAGATCCTGGGGATTTGTTCGGCACTAGCGGTAACGACCAGCATGAGTGTGTCGCTGGTGATGGCATTGGCGGTTATTTTTGTAACGTCGTTTTCTAACCTGTTCGTATCGTTGATTAGGAATCATATTCCTTCCTCGATTCGTATCATCGTGCAGATGACCATTATTGCCTCGCTGGTAATCGTGGTAGATCAGATTTTGAAGGCGTATGCCTATGAGATGTCTAAGCAGCTTTCCGTATTCGTTGGCTTGATCATTACTAACTGTATCGTCATGGGACGTGCAGAAGGTTTTGCGATGTCCAACACGCCGGGCATGTCATTTTTAGACGGTATTGGCAACGGCCTTGGGTATGGTTTCGTACTTATGGTGGTTGGCTTCTTCCGTGAGCTACTCGGTTCAGGCAGCATTTTTGGGATCACTATCCTTCAGACCGTTCAAAACGGTGGTTGGTACGTTCCCAATGGCTTGCTGTTATTGCCGCCTTCAGCGTTCTTTATTATTGGTCTACTAATCTGGGTGATGCGTGCCGTTAACCCGGAACAGGTAGAAGAGAATGAGTTCAAAATGAAGGAAAACACCAAGCCCAAGGAGGCCGTGTAACATGGAACATTATCTGAGTCTTTTTGTTGCTTCGGTGTTTGTTGAAAACATGGCACTGGCGTTCTTCCTGGGGATGTGTACTTTCTTGGCAGTGTCCAAAAAAGTCTCCTCAGCGATTGGCCTGGGTATCGCGGTAATCGTTGTATTAACCGTAACGGTGCCGGTTAACAACTTAGTATTCACCTACTTGCTACAAGAAGGTGCGCTAACGTGGACTGGTATCAGTGGTGCTGAAAACATTGATCTCTCCTTCCTTGGGTTGCTCTCCTACATCGGTGTCATTGCGGCGTTGGTACAAATCATGGAAATGTTCCTTGATAAGTACGTGCCGTCGCTCTACAACGCGCTGGGGGTATTCCTGCCGCTGATTACCGTTAACTGCGCCATCCTGGGTGGCGTACTGTTCATGGTAGAGCGTAGCTATAACTTTGGTGAGGCCGTGGTCTATGGCTTCGGTGCAGGCACCGGCTGGGCGTTGGCCATTGCCGCCCTGGCGGGTATCCGTGAAAGGCTGAAGTACAGCGATGTGCCGAGTGGCCTTCAAGGGCTGGGCATTACTTTCATCACCGTGGGGCTAATGTCGTTGGGCTTTATGTCCTTCTCGGGCATTCAGCTTTAATCGGAGCCGGTTTTTCCCAGCGGTGGCAAACACCGCTGGGTAATAGAAACCTCCAGCAATAGGAAACCGACATGGTTGATACAACAGTCATCTTGCTCGGTGTTGTCATGTTCACGGTCATCGTTATTAGCTTGACGGCGATCATTCTGGCAGCGCGCAGCAAGCTTGTGAGTAGCGGGGACGTGACCATTGAGGTCAACGGCGACCCCGAACACACTTTGAAAACCCAGGCCGGTGGCAAGCTGCTTAATACACTTGCTGCTAACGGTATTTTCCTCTCTTCCGCCTGTGGTGGCGGTGGTTCTTGTGCCCAGTGTAAGTGCCGTGTAGAAGAGGGCGGTGGCTCTATTCTGCCGACTGAAGAGTCGCACTTCACTATGCGTGAGAAGAAAGAGGGCTGGCGCCTCTCTTGTCAGGTACCTGTGAAGCAGGACATGAAAGTCGAAGTGCCTGAAGAAGTGTTTGGGGTGAAGAAGTGGGAATGTGAAGTTATTGCCAATCCCAACGTTGCTACCTTTATCAAAGAGCTGAATCTGAAACTGCCTGAAGGCGAAGAAGTTGCCTTCCGCGCCGGTGGCTACGTCCAGCTCGTTGCTCCCCCTTATGATGTCAAATTCTCTGATTTTGATATTGAAGAGGAGTACCGGGGTGACTGGGAAAAATTTGATATGTTCAAAATTTCCCACAAGAACAACGAGGAAGTGATTCGCGCCTACTCCATGGCGAACTACCCGGATGAGAAGGGTATCCTCAAGTTCAACATCCGTATCGCCACACCGCCTCCCGGCACTAATCATCCGCCCGGCCTGATGTCGACCTATGTCTTCAATCTTAAAGAAGGCGACAAGGTGACAGTGATGGGGCCGTTCGGTGAGTTCTTTGCTCGCGATACTGACGCCGAAATGATCTTTATCGGTGGTGGTGCGGGTATGGCGCCAATGCGTAGTCATATCTTTGATCAGCTGAAGCGCTTGAAGTCTGAACGCAAGATCACCTTCTGGTACGGTGCGCGCTCCTGGCGTGAAACCTTCTACAACGAAGAGTACGATCAGTTAGCCGAAGAGTTCCCGAACTTTGAGTGGCACTTGGCGCTTTCTGATCCACAGCCGGAAGATAACTGGGAAGGGCCGACAGGCTTTATCCATAACGTGCTGTACGAAAACTATCTGAAGGATCACCCAGCGCCTGAAGATTGCGAGTACTACATGTGTGGACCGCCGATGATGAACGCCTCAGTTATCAAGCTGCTGCTTGATATGGGCGTTGAGCCGGAAAATATCCTGTTGGATGATTTCGGTGGCTAAACTGTCTGCCTAGAGCTGATAGTTGCTGTAAGCGGGGCTGGCCTTTTGGCTGGCCCCGTTTGTTTATAAACCCTTGTGAAAGGAATGACTTATCACCGCGCTGATAAGAGAGGCTTTGCTAAGGTATAATCACTTTAACGATGGATGACCGTGAGGCACTTATCACGACGACTGTTGTCGTCAGGTAAGGCTAATAATTTAAAAGCAAGGCAATGTAATGCTGGGAGGTTGATATGACGATTTGGCTACTGGTATTCGGTTTTATGGCGCTGATTATGGGTGCGATGGCCGTTGGCGTCATTATGGGCCGCAAACCGATCGCTGGTTCATGCGGTGGTTTGAATCAAATCGGTATGAAGGATGGCTGCGATATCTGCGGCGGCAAAGATGAGGTGTGTGAAGAAGAGAACCGCAAGCGCGGTGGCGCGCGCCGCCGGAGCGACGAGAGTCGTGGTGCCGATTTGGGCTATGACGCTACACGTCGCTAGCAAAACTGCGCTGTATGCAACGGGACGATGATTGATCAAATATAGCAAGGAGACGCAGAGAGCATGGCGGTTCATAATTACGATGTCGTGGTGATCGGTACGGGCCCTGCTGGTGAAAGTGCTGCCATCAACGCTGCAAAGCATGGCAAGCGAGTGGCGATTATTGAGAAGCAGGCGCAGGTAGGTGGTAACTGTACTCACTGGGGTACTATTCCTTCCAAAGCGTTGCGCCATCAGGTCAAACAGATCATGGCGTTCAACACTAACCGTATGTTCCGCGATATCGGTGAGCCGCGCTGGTTTTCTTTCCCGAAAGTGATGGAGCGCTCAAGAGGCACCATCGACAAGCAGGTCGAGATGCGCACTACGTTTTATGCGCGTAATCGTATCGACCTGTTTCATGGCGTCGCTCGTTTTAAGGATGAGCACACGCTGGTGGTTCGTGACCGCCAGGAAGGCATGGAAGAGTTGGTGGCCAAGAAAATTGTCATTGCCACCGGTTCGCGTCCCTATCGCCCGGCGAATATTAATTTCCGCCATCCGCGTATTTACTGCTCCGACACCATTTTAAGCCTTTCGCATACGCCACGCACACTAGTGATTTTCGGGGCAGGGGTCATTGGCTGTGAATACGCGTCGATTTTTTCGGGATTAGGCGTCAAGGTTGATCTCATCAATAACCGAGACAGCCTGCTATCGTTTTTGGATGATGAAATCAGCGATGCGCTCTCCTATCACCTGCGTAAGCACGGTGTATTGGTCCGCCATAATGAAGAGTATGAGAGTGTTGAGGGCGATGAATCGGGCGTCATAGTGCGCCTCAAGTCAGGCAAGAAAATCCGCGCGGATGCTTTTTTATGGGCCAACGGACGTACGGGTAATACCGATAGCCTTGGGCTTGAGAACATTGGCTTGAATGCCAATGGCCGGGGCCAGCTAAGTGTTGATGAGCACTACCGTACCGAGGTGCCCCATATTTATGCAGCAGGCGATGTTATCGGTTGGCCAAGTTTGGCGAGTGCCGCCTACGATCAAGGCCTTAATTCATGCAACGAGCTGCTCGATAAAGAGTATCGCTTTGTCAGTGATGTACCCACCGGGATTTATACCATCCCTGAAATTAGCTCGTTTGGCCCGAATGAGCGTGAGTTAACCGAAGCAAAAGTGCCCTACGAAGTAGGCAAAGCCTTTTTCAAAGATACTGCCCGAGCACAGATCACCGGTGATACCGTGGGGATGCTTAAAATACTTTTCCATCAGGACACCCTGGAAATACTCGGGATTCACTGTTTTGGTGATCAGGCATCTGAGATTCTGCATATCGGCCAAGCAATCATGCAGCAAGAGGGTGAGGCCAATACACTTAACTACTTTGTGAATACGACGTTTAACTATCCCACGATGGCAGAAGCGTACCGTGTAGCAGCGCAGAACGGTTTAAACAGGGTTTTTTGAATCGTTTTGCGCATGGGAGTGCAAAACGCACTCCCAAATAAACGCCTCATGTCTCAAATTCTATCTAGTAGTTGTTTTGCCCGTTCTTGCCATTCCCCTTCACTCGCAGCAGCCTGGGTAAGCGCTGAATGGGCTTTTAGTGGTTTATCTTGCTGAAGCAATATAATCCCCAAGTTGAGCCATGCAGCGCCCATTTTTCTATCAAGCTCGGTTGCTCGCTCAAACGCTGTGCGTGCGTTGTCGGGTTGCTGATCCGCGTAAAATGCGTTGCCCAGGGCAAACTGTCCTATTGCATTAGCAGGATGGTGCGCTTCAAACGCTTGCCAGCTTGAAAGCGTTGCGCGGGGCCCGTGGGACTCTTCGTAAGCACTAATGGCTTCAAGTGCGTTGCGGGCAGTAATACCAGCGGGCAGCGTACCCGGCTCTGCAACGACAAATCCCCAGCGTTCAGTGCGCGCCCAGGTGGCGTCGAAACGACTAAACGACATCGTATGGCGTTCAATTTCGCCACTGCGCAGAATAAGCGTTTCACTAGGCAGGTCGTAGCCAATGGCCACCGCGTAGTGCCACATCGGGTAAATAGGGAGCGATAAATTTTGCATCACCACCACCGGGTCGCCTGCTGCCAAATGGCCTAACAGCGCATCCAGGGTGCCTCGAATGGGATAAGCGAGTTGATCATAACGTCGCACAGTCGCCAGCATTTCTGGTTGTACGCTGCCATCGCGTTCAGGCAAGAACACCTGGGGGATTAGTTGCTCAACGTCTGTTTCGACATCCTGATGGTTGAGCACCATCGCCAGGGTGGCAGGGCCGCACTGAAACTCCGTTTGGGCGTAAAACGGTACGCTGGTGATTTCTGCATGGGGAGGTAGTGCTTGGTAGGTACTCTGTAGCAGTACCGGGTTTCGTGCGCAGCCGCTCAGCAGTAGCAGCATAATAAAAACGCCCGCGAAGCGGGCGTTAGAAAGCATGCTATTCAAAAACGTGTCATTCAAAGACATGCTATTCAAAAACTTAGTGGTCATGAGCTGCCTATCAACGCGTAAACGGATAAACGTCGGTCAGGCCGAGGATATCGGTAATCAACAGAATGATAAAGACGGCAAAGAGGGCGCCGATAACGCCACCACCGGCACCGGCAGGCATCATCTCGAGCTGGTCAGCCATTTGCTTTACTTCAGAATCGCTTAAGGCAGCAACGCGGGCATCTACTTCGTCCAGGTCAACACCCTGTTTTAGCAGTTGATCCTGCACATCGGCGCGGGCCAGGATCTCGTTAATGCGCTCACGGTCAGCGCCAGCATGATCAGCTGACAAAACAGATTGGGTAGAGACTAAATCAATGGATTGAGGTTCAGTAGGAGCCGCTGCAACGGGCAGGCTGGTAATAACAAGCGCCGCAATTAGCAGGGTGGAGAGGTATGCACGCAATGTTTTCATCGTCTTCTTCCTTATAGACTAGTCGGGGGGTGTGGAATGAGTATAGAAACAAATGGTTTGATTTTTAAGCTTAATATGCAAAGTGCTAATTATTTGCACTAATGCGATAGGTCCAGGCGGATTCAGAAAGTAGCCCACGACCACCGGCTATAGTCATTGCCAGATCATGTAGGCCTGGCCACAGCGGTACTGTTGCAGCACCTTTAACGGCTAAATCGAGCCGCTGCGACATTAACAGTAATTTATGCAGGCGCTTCATTGGCAAGCGGCCAATCGCTTTTTGGTAGGCTGGACGACGCTTATCAAAAATCATCGGCTTCTGGCTTTTACAGGCATGTTCAAAGCTTTGGCCTTGATCCAGATGCTGGTGTAGCGAGAGGAGAATGCGCAGCTCCCGGGTAAGTGCCCAAAGCACGATGGGGGCCTCGACCCCTTCACTACGCAATCCATTGACGATACGCGATGCGCGGCTAGGTTCGCCTTTTAGGCAGGCATCGGCCAAATTGAAAACATCAAAGCGTGTGCTGTCTTCAACGCCTTGGGCAATGCTCTCGACGTTCAAGCGCGTGCCCTGCGGGTGAATCAGCGCGAGTTTCTGTAGCTCCTGGTCAGCGGCCAGCAGGTTACCCTCGGTGCGCTCACCCAGCAGGCGAGCTGCATCAAGGTCAATTTGTAAGCCGTGGAGTGACGCGCGATCCCGCAGCCAGTAACCCAACCGGGAAACATCGACAGGCCAGACCGGCACGAATAAGCCTTGCTTATCCAGCGTTTTGAACCAGGCACTTTTCTGCTGCTTGGCATCTATTTTGCCCATACTGATAAGCAAGATGTCATCGCTGTTATCCAGTGTTTCAGCGTACTGCGCTAGCGCTTTGCTACCTTCTTGTCCTAGTTTGTGGTTGCCCAAGCGCAGTTCCATTAGCTTGCTGGTCGCAAACAATGAGAGGTTGCTGGACATTTCCATCAACCGACCCCACGCAAAGTTGGGCTCGACATCGAGTACTTCGCGCTCTTCAACACCCGCCTGGCGAGCTGCGGCTCTTACCGCATCGCAGGCGTCGCGATGCTGTAAGGGTTCATCACCGGCTACGATCACCACGCGGGGAAGCTTTTTTGCCAACGCAGCGGGGAGCTGATCAGCAAATACCTTCACTGCATGCCCTCAACGTAAGTAAGGCGCTCGATGATCCGCTGAGACAGCTGGCGCGCAAGCGTTTGTTCAGCTTCCATCATTAGCGTTTCGCGGTTGAGCAGGTCGTCATCGCTGACCCGAATGCGGGTATCCGTCGATAGCGTTTCATTGTTGATGTGATAGGCATTAGACGCTCGCTCCTGTACCGAGAGGCGAATGCTGAGGGTTAGCTCGTGTTCGCGGCTTGCCCGGCCATCGCCACCCAAGCGACGCTCGGTTAATGCAGGCGTGCCAAGGGTAACCCGCCAGGGTGCATCAGAGGCAACCTGGGTGCCTAGCTGTTGAAGGCGTGAGGCGACCTGCTGAGCGACGGCACTATTGGTGTCGCCCTCTAAGGCCAGGGTTGGCAGGGTAGGCAGCGATGCTTGGCCACGTAGATGAAACCCACAGCCGCTGAGCAACACCGCCGCCGAGGCGGCGATGCTGGCGGTTAGAAATGTACGTCTCTTCATCCGCTCACCACGATGTTGACCAATTTGCCGGGTACCACGATCACTTTACGCACGGTGTTACCTTCAAGATAGCGCTGCACGTTTTCGTGTTCCATGGCGAGTTTTTCGATAGATGCCTTATCGGCGCTTGCGGGCACGTCAAGGCGTGCGCGCAGTTTACCGTTGACTTGCACCACCAGCTCAATGCTATCGCGGGTTAGGGCCGTTTCATCCACGGCAGGCCAAGTCGCTTCAATGGCCGGGCCTGTATGGCCGAGTGCTTCCCACAGGCTGTGGCACATGTGCGGGGTAATCGGCGAAAGCAGCAATACACCGGCTTCCAGCGCTTCACGGCTAACCGCTAAACCAAGTTCAGAGGTGTCGTCGAACTTGCCGATCGCGTTGGAAAGCTCCATGACCGCTGCGATCGCCGTATTGAAGGTAGTGCGGCGACCAATGTCGTCGCTGGCCTTCTTGATGGTCTCGTGGGTTTTACGCCGCAGGGCCTTCTGGTCATCGTTGAGCGTGTCAATGTTGAGCGGCCCTGGCGCACCAGCCGCCAAGTGCTCATTGACCTGACGCCACAAGCGCTTCAAGAAACGGTGGGCGCCCTCTACGCCTGAATCTGACCACTCCAACGACTGCTCGGGCGGTGCCGCAAACATCATAAACAGGCGCACGGTATCGGCACCGAACTTGTCGATCATCGACTGCGGATCAACGCCGTTGTTTTTCGATTTGGACATCTTCTCGATGCCGCCCATCTCTACCGGCTCGCCGTCGCTCATCAAAATAGCGCTGAGCGGGCGGCCTTTCTCATCGCGCCTCACTTCCACATCGGCGGGGTTAAACCACTGCTTGCCGCCGTTATCGGTAGGGCGATAGAAGGTTTCCGCGATCACCATGCCTTGGGTCAGCAGCTGCTGGAACGGCTCATCGGAATCGACCAAGCCGAAATCGCGCATCAGTTTGTGGAAGAAGCGGGCATACAGCAGGTGGAGAATGGCGTGCTCGATACCACCAATGTAGAGGTCAACCGGCAGCCAGTAATTGGCGCGCTCGTCCAGCATGGCTTCAGTGTTATCGGCACAGCAGAAGCGCGCGTAGTACCAGGACGACTCCATAAAAGTGTCGAAGGTGTCGGTTTCACGGGTCCAGCCATCGCCCAGATCAGAGAACGCAGGCATTTTCTTCAGCGGAGAGCCAGAGGCATCAACGGTGACTTCCATCGGCAGTGAGACCGGTAGTTCGTCATCGGTCAGTGGTACGGTTTGACCTTCCGGACCGTATTTGACTGGAATCGGCGCGCCCCAGTAGCGCTGACGGGCAACGCCCCAATCGCGCAGGCGGTAGTTGGTTTTGACTTCACCACGGCCAAGTTCGGCCAATTTAGCGGCGATGGCATCAAAAGCCTGCTCAAAGCCGAGCCCATCAAACTCACCCGAATTCACTACCGTGCCGTATTCGGCATAAGCTGCTTCCGAAACATCGGCGGGTTGGCCGCTTTCGTCGGCGATAACCGGTTTGATGGCGATGCCGTACTTGGTGGCAAACTCCCAGTCGCGCTGGTCGTGGCCGGGTACCGCCATCACCGCACCGGTACCAAACTCCATCAGCACGAAGTTAGCCACGTAAACGGGCACTTCATCACCGGTTAGCGGATGAAGTGCCTTATGGCCAGTGAGCATGCCTTTTTTCTCTTTGGTGGCCATTTCGGCTTCAGAGGTGCCGCCTTTGGCACACTCATCGCAGAAGGCTGCCAGCTCGCTGTTCTGCTCAGCCGCCTGCTTGGCCAGCGGGTGGCCTGCGGCAACCGCGACATAGGTCACGCCTAACAGCGTATCCGGGCGCGTGGTGTACACCGCCAGCGGATCGCAGTCACTGCCGTCTTTCGATTTGATATCAAAAGTGAGCTCAACGCCACGGGATTTGCCAATCCAGTTGCGCTGCATGGTTTTGACCTGCTCGGGCCACTCCACCTTATCCAGGTCCGCCAGCAATTCATCGGCGTAATCGGTAATCTTCAAGAACCACAGCGGGATCTCTTTGCGCTCAACCAGCGCACCGGAGCGCCAGCCGCGGCCGTCGATCACCTGCTCATTAGCGAGGACGGTTTGATCCACCGGGTCCCAATTGACCGTCGACATCTTCTTATACACCAAGCCTTTTTCGACCAGCTTGGTGAAGAACCACTGCTCCCAGCGGTAGTAGCTGGTATCGCAGGTGGCGAATTCACGGCTCCAGTCGTAAGCAAAGCCCAGTGCCTTCAACTGATTGCGCATGTAGTCGATGTTTTGGTACGTCCACTTGGCGGGCGGTACCTGGTTCTG
This sequence comes from Vreelandella glaciei, assembly GCF_013415125.1. Taxonomy (GTDB): domain Bacteria; phylum Pseudomonadota; class Gammaproteobacteria; order Pseudomonadales; family Halomonadaceae; genus Vreelandella; species Vreelandella glaciei. Next base: position 115,469 of record NZ_JACCDE010000011.1, read on the forward strand.
GATCGCCGCGTTTTCCGCGGGCATACCGAAAGCATCCCAGCCCATGGGCTGCATGACATTTTTGCCCTGCATACGCTGGTAACGCGACACCACGTCGCCGATAGTATAGTTACGCACATGGCCCATATGCAGCTTACCGCTGGGATAGGGGAACATGGAGAGGCAGTAGTACTTCTCGCGGTTCGCGTCCTCTACGGCTTTAAAGCACTGATGTTTGTCCCAGTACTGCTGGGCGTCACGTTCGATATCACGAGGGCTGTAGTGTGCGTCCATCGGTTTATTAATGCCTTGGCGTATTCGCCCAAAAGGGGCGCAAAGTGAATGTGAGATGACATCTGTCAGATAAGTGAGGTCGATTGTATCCTATGCGGGTGTATCCTTGAACGGTAAGCCGATGATAGGAAACCGCATGTGTCGACAAAAGGAGAGGCACCATGAGTGAACAACAGAATGACAATCGCCTACGCGAAGGCTACGAACGCTTGCTAGAGCGGATGCAGGGGGGCGCTAACGAGCTAACCTGGGAAAAATTACAGAAGGATCTGGACGACGCGGTCGAGTTTGAATCGGAGCTTGAAGAGTACACCAAAGACGAGCTAGCGCTGCTGCGCGCCTGGGTAGAGCGCGATCTTAAAGATATGCGCTACTTTATGGCGGATACCGGCAAGCAGGTAGCTAGCTGGCTAGGTATCGACATTGACGGGCTTTCCCGCCGCGTGGCGGAATCGCTGCTTTCGATTGCCGACCGCAGCGTGGTGGAGCGCGAACGCTTTGAGGAAGACCTGGAAGCCGCCCGCGCCGACTACTGCGAAGGCGAAATGGCCGCGCCCGGTTTAATGGCCTGCACCCACTGCGATGCACAGGTAATGCTACCCACCGTTTCACGCCTGGAACCTTGCCATCAGTGTGGCCATCGTTACTTCTACCGGTTCCCCAATAAAATCATTGAAACCTGATTCCCTAGGCCACCAGTAAACTGAAGCCTGCGATCGCCCCCAGCGAAAGCAGGCTCATCACCGCCGCATACAGCAGGTTATTTTTCATCATGCGATAACCGCTTACCCCGTAGCGCCCCTGCAGGGAAAGATTGATGCCGGAAAGCGGCCCCACGCTGGTGCCTACCGCCCACGAGCTTAATGCCACAAACGCAAACAGCGTCTGCTCCCCGTTTTGCAGATTAAGTATCGACGCCAACACCGACACGCCAATAATCGGGTGTAGGCCCGCCAACGCGCTTAGCGTAATGGCCGCAAAACTGATCATCGCCTGGGTTGTGCCAAAGCGAGTGAACAGCGTCCAGTCGCTGCCCGCGGCAGCCGTGACCAGTGTCGAAAGGCCAATCGTCAAAAGACCCGCGGCTAAAAACAGCGAAATCTCCCCGCGCATGGCGGGTAAGCGCGTGGTGGTGTGTTGACGAATTCGCCGTAGGGTAAAGCGTGGCCCCTGATGCAAGTTGCTCAGTACGGCAACGCTAGGCAGCAGAAAGGTGATAATGCTGACAATAGTGAGGGTAGGGGTTAGCACAAAGTGAAACAGCATCACCAGCGCGGCCATCCCCACTGGCATCAACAGGCTACGTGGCGCCAGTGAATAGCCATCCACCTCGCTAAGATCAAACCGACGCCGCAACTCCAGCGTGGTTAACAGCCCCGAGAGCATCGCTATAGGAAAGCCCACTATAGCGATTTGTGCATACTCAACCTCGGGCACTAGCGCGATCACCACACCCATCGAAGCAAAAAACGGTGACCAGAGTGCGGCGCTGGAGAGCCCCCGGTTAAGCGCCAACAGCTGCGGTGTCGTCAGCGGTCCTCGCCGGGCCAGCTTATCGCCCACCATAAACACGGTAGACAGATTTAAAATCGTACCCAGGAAGTGAACGCCTAACCAGGTACTCATCACGCCACTGGCACCGGTCACACGCTTACCCGACGCACCTTTAGTGCCTTGCTTACCAATCAGCGAGATAAAGCTAACGCCCACCAGCATCGCCGCTACAAACGAATTGCCCTGCAGCATGGCGGGCCAATCCACCTCAGCGCCATAAACAAACCGCGCCACCAGCAGCATGCCCGCGCCCAGCGCAATCAATACGCCCGCCTGAATGCGCGAGCGCTTTGGAATATCCCGCCAAAGCAGCACAACCGCCGCCCACAGCAAATAGCTCACCGCATGCGCAGTGCTCAACCCGCCAGTAAACCCAATAATTTGCGCGATCAAACCAAGCAGAATCAGCACGCCCGCCAAGCGCTGCCGAGGAATCGTCTCTTGCATGCCAAACCCTTAATAGTGAATTAGCAGGCTAATCGGATTTGCGGAGGAAGGCCAGCAGCAACAGCGTCTCAGCCCTCAACATTGTGGGAGGGAGCTTCAGCGCGCGAAGATTAAGCCGCAATGCTGGCGGTGATGCTGAAATGTAAGAAAGCAACCTTGTCGCGCGTGGTAACGAATATGCGAGGAACGAGCAAATGAGGCACCCGCGGGAGCATCGCGAAACGAAGCCGAACAAAAACCAAGTAATTTTTTCAACTTAAATACAACGCACTTTCTCGCCTCGACACGTGACCTGAGGTGGGTTTGTGAATAAAGTATGATTAATTAGCCAAACACGGTCACAAACGGAGCGTTTTAACGCAGCCCAGATGCACCGGGGCGGTAGCGTGCTTTTCTTTTGACTAGCTTAAAGGGCTGCGCACACCGGCAAATTCCTTCCCTATTACATGTGTATAAATTGGCTTTGTCTCGATACTTTTGTGGCCTAGCAATTCTTGTACTGTGCGAATGTCCGTGCCTTGGCTTAGTAATTGGGTGGCGAAACTGTGCCGTAAGGTATGGCAAGAGCCTGGACGTGGCAATGATGCAGATTTCATTGCCTGCTTCACGGCCTTCTGCACAGCCGATGAATGAATATGATGAAGAACGGCGTTCCCGGCATCATCACAGCATGGGCGGCTGGTAGGAAACAGCCATTGCCAATCTAGGGAAATACCTGCGTTTGGGTACTTACGATCCAGAGCATGAGGTAAAGTTACTTGTATGCGACCACGTGCCAGCCGAGAGGCAAGTTGCCGTTCAGCCGACTCCAATTTGCGCCTCTAACGCGGGAAGACAGACAGCGGGTAATGAGCCATACATCAGGGTTGCCATCAAATTCATAGGCCCAGACAATTGATTTAATACGCGCATAACCTCTTCGTGAGAAAGTACGACAGGTAATCGACGCGGGCGTTTAGCTCGTGAAAAGGTGCCAATATCTCCTAATGGCATATCAAGGATATGGCGATACAGAAATACTAAAGCATTAAGCGCTTGGTTTTGTTTAGCGGCAGCCACATATCGCTCTACGGCAAGGTGCTCCAGAAAGGCCTGCACTTCAGAAGGGCCCATACTGGCAGGGTGACGCACCCCATGATAACGAATGAAGTAACGTATCCAGTAACAGTATGTTTTTTCAGTACGTGGGCTATAGCGCTTTACCCGCATAACAGCTTTCACACGATCCATTATTTTCGGAGGCCTGCTTTGCATATCCATTTGGTGTCTGTCTCCTGATAGTGGATATGCATACAGTATTATTAGGATTTGAAAAATGCGCAAGAATGCGAATTCTGCAAATTTAGCCTAATTAATATTAATTTAAGATCATGTGTTTTGCACAAAAGGTAGGCTACATTTACTAAGTAAACATGCTGGCGCGTTCATCCAATCATAGGACGCGCCGTCTAATATCTGTTATACCTATGTTATCGGGCTTTAGATGGAAATAGAAACTTGGAAATTTATTAACACATTCGCTCCTTGGCTATCTGCGGTCGGAACATTTGCTGCTGTTTCCGTCTCGCTCTACTTGGCGAGATCTGATCGCCCACTAAAGCTTGAGGCGACTGCAGGTCATCGGATAACTGTTGAGCAAGGCAATGGTCCGAAAGAAAAGTTTCCGGAATTTCTTTATATCCAGGTTATTAACACGGGCCATCGCGTCGCAACAGTAACGAATGTAGGCTGGAAGGTTGGCCTCTTTAAGAAACGGCACGCTGTACAAACCGTGCAAAAGGATATGTATTCCAGTGGCATTCCGGTCAAGATTGATGATGGAGAGGAGGCTAAATGGCTTCTATCGTTGGATGTGAAGGATAACTGGATAGAGAGGTTTTCGCACAATTCGCTACGTCCACATCCAAGGTGGAATCTGTGTTGGTTGCGGTTGCAAATACACACCTCTGTTGGCAAAACGTTTGAAGCTAAGGTCGAAAAAAGCCTCAGAAAGAAGCTGCTTGAGGAGTGCAACAAGCAGCAAGGTAAGTCGCCGTCTTAGGTATAACCAAGGGCTGCAGCCGACCGGCTTTCCGCTGTTGCTCCAAACCGGCGGCTGAGCCCAGGCGTTAAGCAGTAAGGATAGAGATGAGTTCGTTTCCAACCTCAGCATTGTTTTTTGCTCTTCTCCCAATGGTCTTGGCAGCTGGTGCTTTTGCTGTGGGGATGGAGTATTTGAAGATTAAAGTTGAGCGAAAAATCAAAGAAAAGCGAGGGGAAACGACTGGCGAGCGAATCGAAAGACTATCCAAGGCTCTAAAAGAATCTATCGCGCTCACAAACGAAATCGAGAGCGAGATTCAGCAGCGCCATTCGATGGCAACCAAATTGCAGGCTGACGTTGAAAGGTTCGAGAAGCTTGCCACCCTTAAAGGGGAAGAGGTTGAAGCGGTAGCTCAAACGCTGCGAGGAGAGCTCCGAGCTGAGAGTTCGAAGTCGTTAATAAGGTCTGCACTAATAAGTTTGTTGTTTTTTGTCGCAGGGGTCGTGGTTACCCTCTATGTTGCTTAACAATCGCTGGCATGGCGATGGCTTTTCCATTGTGGCTTCGCCTACATTCCAAAGCCGCGCATGCTGCGGGCGTTGAGGCTGTAGAAAATCCTTTTGACGCCTAAGCTTGGTAGGATCGGGAAAAACAGATGAGGAGTGGTCAGCACACCGCGCTTCAATCCTTATAACCACGATCAAAATGCCATGGTGGTGATCAACTACTAAGATCAACTCCAACCCGGCACCTTTGAGCACGCAGTGCATTACCTGATCGAGCATAAACTCGACTTATCAGTTTTCCATCCCAAGTACCGTAACGACGCGACAGGTCGGCTGGCCTACGATCCGGCCATCCTGTTGAAGAACATCCTGTTTGCCTACTCCAAAGGCATCACCTCCAGCCGCGAGATGCAGTGGTGTGTGAGACCAACATCATTTTCAAAGCCCTTTCCTGCGATACCGTGCCTCATTTCACCACACTGGCAAGCTTCGTTAGTCGCCATGCTGATGAGATCGAAGCGCTATTCGAACAAGTGCTGCTGGTGTGCCACGAACAAGGCTTACTGGGCAACGAACTCTTTGCGATTGATGGCTGCAAGATGTCCTCCGATGCCTCCAAAGAGTGGTCTGGCACGTTTAAAGAATTGGGTGAGAAGCGAGAGAAGCTGAGAGGCCTGATTCGGCATCACCTACTGGAGCACTACGCGCGTGATGAGGCTGAGACGGAAGCCGATCTGGATAGGGATATCCGACGGGCCAAGACGATTCTCTCGCTAGATGCCGCCATGAATAAAGTAGATCTTTTCCTAAAGACGCACAGCCCAAGGATGGGCCGGGGGAAGCGAATCAAGGAAGTGAAGCGCAATCTGACCGATAACGAAAGTGCCAAAATGACCGCCAGCAAGGGCACGATCCAGGGCTATAACGGCGTCGCCACGGTGGATAGGATAAAAAGCACCAGATCGTCATTGACGCTCAGGCCTTCGGCGAAGGCCAGGAACATCACACCTTGCAGCCCGTACTGGAAACGGTCGAAGCCCGTTTTAAGAAACTGGGCATTGCGGAAAAAATCTACCAGAAAGGCACCATCGTGACCGCCGATACTGGCTTTGCCAATGACAAATTTATAGGGAATAAATTTGACCAGCCGCAGGCTGGCCCGAAGGGCGAGTCTCATGGATGAGACGAGTAAACCCAATATGAAGTATCTGCACGAACAGCAGATCAACGGCTACATCCCCGATAACCAGTTCCGCAGCCGAGATCCGAAATTCGCCGACCAGAAAGACAAATACGGCAAGCGCCATCAGAACCTGCCGGACAAAGGCTGGCGACAGCCGACGCCCGCCAGCGCGTTCCAGTTTGATCCTGTAAACCTAACGTGTATCTGCCCTACCGGTGAAAAGCTGTCCTATCGCGGGCAACGAGACACAGACAATGGCAAGATCCGGGTACACTTTGAAGGGCGTTTGTTGCAATGTCGGCACTGCCCAAAGAAATACCGATGCATGCAGAACCTGAGCTCGGCCGACCATCGCAACGGCGCGGGGCGACAAGTATCTTTTATTATTGAGAACAAATGCTTACCCAATTACACCGACTGGATGAAGCTCCTAGTTGATAGCCCCAAGGGCAAAGAAATTTACAGACATCGTATGTCAGTCGTGGAACCCGTCTTTGGCAACATTGGCACAACGAAAAGACTGAACCGCTTCAGCCTTCGGGGTAAGAAAAAAGTGCAAGGTCAGTGGCAGCTCTATTGCTTAGTGCACAATATTGAGAAGTTAGCGAATTACGGTAACTTAGCCGCGTCATGAAGGGCTTAGAGTGGGATAAGTTGCTTTCTAAGAATAAACGGCCGTCTTCAGCAAGCTTTAGCTGGGCGCTCAAGTGGCTAAATGCCGATATTAAGCTTACTCAGCCAGGTGACCGGCTGGGTAAATGAAAAAGGACAACAGGCGGTGGAAACGGCTCGAAAACGGGTTTTTCTACAGCCTCGTTATGTGCAATAAAACGGGAGGCTTGAGTGGCTAAAGGTGGAACCAAGATATACTGCCCAAATTGCAAAGAGTTCAGCGTTTGCAAAGCAATGTCTCCAACCGCACTCGGAGAGCCAAAAGCACAGAGATGGTATAGAACTGATCATCAAGATATTTCGTGGTTTCGACGGGCCAGAGCATGCGTTAGTTGTAAAAAAACATTTTTGTCGGCCGAACTTGATGAAAAGTTATTAGAGGAATTGATTCAGTTAAGAGAGAAATTGGCAAAGAAGCATCAGGTTATTGCTCAAAGAATCCGCTCTGTAAGACCATGGCTAGTTAGAACTGAAACAGTTCCGCTAGATTATGCAAAAGAATTCGTAAGAAAAAGCGCTTGGTGGCATACGCATTCGTCAGGAAATCCTGTTCGTGCTCCAAATCACGCAAAACGCATATATGAATCACATCATGGCTGGGTTATAGATTTTGGGGCAAACACCTTTTTGGTTGGCAAAGCAATCGAAAGATGTAATAACGAAATCAATAGATACATTGATGCAGCGGCGCAGGGTGATCTTCCAGGTATAGATGATTTAAATTCAAAACTCAAAATGCACATTCGTGGAGCTGTCGCTAACAATGATGGATATGAATACGAAGGATACTACCCATTAGAAGGGCAAGATATGATGTTTGGCGCTCAATCGATTGATGTAAATGACGGTGTTGAGTATGTTCTCCAAAAATCAGGAGTTTCAGAATTAGTGAGCAGCACATAATCGGGTAGCCGGGGGTTTCTAGCCCCCAGCCCCCACAACACCCTGCATGCGGATCCGCACAGGGCGTTTCACTCAGTAGTGAAGCTTGATCCATCCATCGCGCAGTGACACCAAACCGGCTTTCTTCAGGTATTCATCCGATAGTGCTTGGTTGATACCCGGTGTTTTGGAGCTACGCCAAGGGCCTTTACTGGTGATACCACAGGCAACGGCGGCCTGCACCCGAACGCCCAGACTGATTAAGTTTCTTACCTTGGTGCGGGGTTTCCGCCATTGCCGCCAGTAGGCCATACCGACTCGTCGGCGTATCCAGTGATCAAGCTCGTAACACTCTTGATAACAGTTGGCGATGGCAAAGTAATTGATCCAGCCTGCAATGTACTGGCTGGTCTTAAAGAGCTGGTATCTCATGCTGACGCCCCAGTTTCGGTTGGTGAGCTGCCGAATTCTCTGCTTAAATTTCAGCAGGGTTTCCGGATGCCATTTGATTCGCCCGTTCTTGAACGTGAAGCCCAGAAACTTGCTTTCATTGACACTCACCACCTGGCTTTTGTCGGTGTGGATCACCAGCGACAAGCGGTTTTCAATAAAGCGGGTAATGCTTTTCAGCACCCTTTCCCCAGCACGTTGGCTTTTGACCAGAATGATGAACTCATCAGCATAGCGTGCAAAGGGATGGCCGCGCTTTTCCAGTTCTTTGTCCAGAGGATCGAGCATGATGTTGGCCAGCAAAGGGGACAGAGGCCCGCCTTGAGGAACACCTTCTCTTGTCTCCTGGAAGAGCTGGTTATCGATAACCCCAGCTCGAAGATACCGAGCGATCAGTTGCTTCAGTCGCTTATCGTGAACCTTGCGGCTCAGTAATGACATCAACAGATCATGATTCCTCGATCAAAGAACTTGGACAGATCGACATCCACGGCAATACGCCGTTTCTGCTTGATGATCTGTTGCACCTGCTTAACCGCCTGGTGTCCATTTCTGCCCGGCCTGAACCCAAAGCTATTGGGTGAGAAGGTCGGGTCGAAGACCGGAGGGAGCACCTGAGCAATGGCTTGTTGTAAGACTCGATCAATCACCGTTGGAATACCCAGCAATCGCTTGCCGCCATCGGGTTTATCGATCTCAACACGCCTAACTGGTTGTGGGTAGTAGCGACCGCTAAGAAGCTAGTCTTTTACCGTGTCCCACTCATCGGATTTCACCCAGGCCGGGAATGCCTCAATCGTCATCCCGTCCACCCCAGCGGCTCCTTTATTGGCTCGAACCTGTTTCCATGCCAGCTGCAAATTAGCAGGCAATAGAAACTGCTCGAATAGACTGTTGCTAAAGGCTGGCTTCGATTCAGCACGCTGAGTCGTGTCATTGCCGGTCGGCATTCGCGTACTCAAGTGTGACAAGGCTCCTCCTTTCTCTGAATGTTCAGGCCTTCACCCTGTCCTGCCCATTACGGCAGGCGTTTGGCTACTATGCCTTCTGCTGACTTCTGCTTAATCACGAGCAGGGTTGCCCTAGTTCGCGCTATCGGTTTTCATCGGTTTGCTCTTCTCAGTTGATGAGACTGAGAAGCCCAGGCACTTATAGACCAGAGCCTGACTGGTTAGCTGACCGATCGCTGGTTAAGCAGATCTCCCCAGATAAGGACATGAACTTTCACTGCGCAACTGCATCATTTACGGTGGCCGTTAGATCACCTGGCTTCGTTGTCTTGTGCCAACTCGCCTCCATCCTACGCCTCATATGATGTTCTTGTTCATCAGCTCGCAGTTTTGCTAGCGGCTTCCTCCCGACAAGGCCTCACGGCCTTGCCCTTGCCGTTCGCTAGTAGTTGTCGTTTACTAAGCTGATTCAGCGCGGCAAACGGTGATCTTCCTACAGAGGACTTTCACCTCATCAGTTCATGCCCATGCTGGGCGTACACAAAGCCATCAATTTGACCGTCTTACGCTGCGCTTCAAGCGGCAAATTATGGCGGCGTTCGGAGTCTTAGTGCTATGCCCAAGAGCAAGAACCGTAGAAAGAAATCACGCAGTGGTAAAAACCGGACACCAATCTCCGGTCATACGCGCGTCGGAAAACAACTACTTCCGCCATTCGCAAAGATGGAGGGCAAAGTTGTGTTTTCCTCATGGACAAACGAGCGAATGCCGGAAATGATTTGGGCCGTCACTGTCCGGGCCATAGACGATCAAGACTTTGCCATTTTCCAGTTTCGACGGATCATTAATTTCATCGGGAACCATGAGCGAAGTGAGGAACTCTCCGACCTAACCCACACTGGCATCTCAAAGATGGATGTTGCACTTCGAACTGAGCTCATCGCGTGTATAACCGACCATCCAGCCATAGCTGAGGCCTTGACAATTCTCAGGCTATTCAACGATCTGCCAGCTGCTACTAATTGGATGGTCTGTATTCCTGAACTCGCTCCGGACATTGAATTGCTGATGACAGCCGTAGGCCAAAACTTGTGGCACCAGTCGCAAGAAGCAACGGATTGCCGGTGGCTGCGATTGATGGCGCAGCTTGCTGCTGGCAAGCTTCATGTCCCTCGTGAAATGGCTGAAGAATGGATTGGATATCCAGACGTCGGCAATCAGAGGTCGGTGAGGCCCAGTATAAGAGCGATGGAGATTGCCCCGGCGTCAATGGATCCTCCGGATACTACCTGGGCTGATTCGTTCTGGCTCGAAACTTGGCATAACACCCCATGCCTTGTCCTCAATCACGATGCTGTTGTAAATCCTCCGACCGCACCAGTCACACGGACTGCCATCTCCGATCTCTTAGGAAAATTGGAGGAGCATTGGCAGGGCACTCATTCCACAACATCGGTAGATGCGCGTCACGATTCTGTCTTTGGTATCGCGTTTTACGCGCTCCGGCTGATTGATGAGCTATTGGGTGTCGGGGTCGGCACTGGAATTTTGGGACGTTTGGGGTTACGAACTTTACTTGAAGCCTATGTAAGCCTTCACTATCTCCTTCATAAAGACGAGGATGCGCTATGGAAGAAGTGGCGAGCTTATGGAGCCGGGCAGGCCAAGCTGAATGCACTACGCTTTGATGCAGATATGGAGCCCCCCAAATTCATCAATATCGATTGGATTGAACAAATCGCAGGTGAAGATATTTGGGAGGAATTCTTGAATATTGAACTAGGCAGCTGGAGCGGCTTAGATTTGCGAAAACTCAGTGAGCGGTCCGGATGCAAGGAGCAATACGACACTCACTATTCTTGGACTTCTGGATATGTTCATGGAACTTGGGGGCCGGTGAGGGAAGCATCATTCACCACATGTGGCAACCCGTTGCATAGGATGCACAGATACCCTGACCAAAAACCTTTGCCTGACACTGTCAGTGATGCCGCCGACCTAGTAAACAGGATTCTGGATGATCTAGATGCGGCGTATCCAGGATTTTCACATAGGATTTCGGAGCAATGATCGACCAGACGCCGAATACCTGTTATGACGCTCAGCAGATCTGCGGGAAACAATCAGAAAGGAGTTCGGGAAAGGTGATACGTAATTTTTATACTTGCGATAAAGAAGTGGATGAAAATAGTCATGATGGAGAAGGATCAATAGACATCTATCGTGCGTTCAGGCGTAAAGATTTTGATGGTGCTTGGGATTTCGCTATTCGTGTTGTCATGCCACCGGGCAGCTCCATGGGCGAGCATACTCATGGAGACGATGAAGAAATGTATATCATTTTGAAAGGTGAAGGCACTATGACCATTGAAGGTGAGGAAAGAAAAGTGGCTTCAGGAGATATGATCGTTAATAAACGTTTTGGCACCCATGGTTTGGTTAATACATCGAACAATGAAATTGAGTTACTAATCATTCAAGCAAGTCTAAAGTAAATCGCCATAACAAAGCGTTTAAGGCAGATTCGCAACGCTCGGCATTTTTGGTTTGAATCAGCTTAAGTGTTTACGGCACAGTAGGTTAGGTTCAGTTGTGGCGTTGCTCACTACTTAACGCCGCGTTAAGTGCCTTTTTGGTTTGGCAAGGGAGAAATATTCTGATTAGTATAGTATTTGGTGCGGGAGCAAGTTTTGGTTCAGGCGGGTGCTTACCAAAAAATCCTCCATTGGGAAATGACTTATTCAATGATCTTGAAAACTTGAATGGTGCATTTTATAGACTCAGTTCTGATTCAAAAGCAGTATTCAGAACCTATGGATTTAAAGCAGGTATGGCTACCGTTGCTGATGACAGCCGACTCATTAATCCACTTCAAAAGGAGTTGGCTTGCTACTTGTCAAAATTTTCTACTAGGCCAGACAATGCTTATGTACGTTTATTTAATAAACTACGAAACTGCATGGAACAGATAAATATCACAATTTTAAATTATGATTTATTGATAGAAAAATCCCTAGCTAGGAATGGCTTTAACGTGGATTATAATGCTGGCGATAATGGAATTAACTTATTGAAGCCACATGGTTCATCTAATTTTCTACCACAACTTCCTAATGGCATGGTTATGTCAGGGAATACAATGATAGGTTGTGGAACGTATGTGGAAGGTTTAGAGACTAAAGCTGTATCGACTGCCCATGAAGTAGAGACTTGGTGTAATGACCAAAAAACTCTGACTTGAGCCCCGTTTTAGCTATGTATGCAGAGGGAAAGCGTGTAGTTGTAAATAGAGAGTTGACTAAGAATACACAAAATAGATATTCTGAAATTATTGCTACCTCAAGTTTAGTTGTTCTTGTTGGTATAAAATATATAGCTCATGACGCACACATATGGGAACCAATTGAGCAAGCTCGACCAAACCTTTTAATAGTAGATCTGAATCGCCCCGGGTTTCGTAGACACCTCTAGGCCTTATACTAAAGGTACCTAGGAGGATCCATGAGCCATCCCCGTTACACTGAAGAATTCAAAATCGAAGCCGTTAAACAGGTGGTAGA
>NZ_JACCDE010000012.1 GCF_013415125.1 Vreelandella glaciei
GCACGGTGGGTTTTGGCAATAACGGGCTTGCGAAAGCCAACTTGCACGGGGCGAATGATCAAAAAGTGCTCGCTGGCGGTGATAGGGAAAGTGTCGGCGCCGGCTTCACGGATTCAGGTAGAACATAACGAACTTAGCGGGCGTGCGAAAGACATGGGGGCTGCCGCCGTTATGTTGACCATTTTCATGACGGTGGGTGTATGGCTATGCGTACTACTCAACTAAATGTTCTCAAACCTTTGGCATCCGCTTGGTTTTTATTTCTACTCGCCATGTCAGTTTTCAGCATTTTAAACATTGATTTTACGTTAGCCGACTTTTTATATCGCCTTCAGGGTAATACCTGGGCATGGAAAGAGGCCTTTATTACTCAGGATATCCTTCACAAAGGCGGTAAATGGCTAAGCCTGGCGATGGGTTTAGCCATACTCCTCCTATTGATACTAAGCACCATGGTGACTCGTCTCAAAGAGTATCGCACTCCGCTTTTATATCTTTTTTCCGCAACACTACTTTCGGCGTTACTGGTTGCGACGATTAAACACCTGGTGAGCATGGAATGCCCTTGGGATTTAATTCGCTATGGGGGAGATCGAGGCTTTATTGGCCTGCTCGACATACGCCCGCCCTCAGTGCCAGCGTCCGCCTGCTTTCCCGCCGGGCATGCCAGCGCAGGATATACGTGGATAGCCCTGTACTTCTTTTTTACCGCCATACGGCCCCACTGGCGATGGGCAGGGCTTGCACTGGGTGTAGGGCTTGGCCTTACGTTTGGGATCACTCAACAGTTCCGCGGGGCGCACTTTCTCTCCCACGACCTCTGGACCGTCATGATTTGTTGGACCGTAAGCTTTGTCCTTTCAAGATTCTTATTACCCCCCAGCGTTCATTAATCTTTTCATATAGAGAGCCTTTCGATGCGTCCATTGCTATCATTGCCTTCAAAAATTGTAGGCACCGCTTGGCATTATCGCCCCACATTAAGTACGGAGCAGCTTGTCTTATGGGGCGTTGTCATATTCAGTGTTTTTTACAATGTCCCTTTTTGGCAACAAGCCTTAGCTGGCTATGACCCTCTTGCCGTCCAGGCGTGGCTAACCTTTGCCAATATGTTTTTGGTGATGACCTGCCTTAACTATTTGGTCTTCGTGAGCCTTGCTTTTCGAACGCTGGTAAAACCTTTATTAACCTTGCTGTTTCTGATTGCCGCCTTTGTCAGTTACTTTACCAGTTACTACGGCACCTATTTTGACACCTCCATGCTAGACAATGTGCTTCAAACGGACACTAACGAAGCACAGGAACTTCTCACAGCTGGTTTACTGATTCATTTGGCAATCTTTTTTGGCTTGCCTACCGTCATGATTTGGCGCGTTAACATCACACCTTCAACCTGGAAGAAGGCAATGTTGCGTCGCTCGGCTTATTGCCTTGCCAGCGCTGTTATATTGCTGTTAGCGCTATTTTTATCTTATCAAGAAGTATCGTCACTCATGCGCAACAATAAAGAGCTTCGCTACTTGGTGACCCCAGGTAATTATATTGTTTCGATGGCGCAGGCGCTTTCCAGCCAACACGCTTCCGCGAATACGGTGCGTTCCCCAGTGGGTGAGGACGCCAGTATCAGCTCACAAGCGGGTGACAAACCCACACTTCTCGTCATCGTGGTGGGCGAAACGGTACGGGCGGCGAATTGGGGGTTAAATGGTTATGAACGCCAAACCACACCTAAACTTGCCCTGCAGCCTGACGTTATCAATTTTTCAGATGTTTTCTCATGCGGTACAAGCACAGCAGTCTCATTACCCTGCATGTTTTCATTACCAGGGCGTGCCGATTACGCTAAATCGTATGCTCAGCAACATGAATCCTTGCTGGACGTATTAGCCCACGCCGGGTTAGAGGTCACCTGGCTTGATAACCAGTCAGGCTGTAAAGGTGTCTGCGACGGAGTGACAACAAAAGCGCTCTCGCCAGAGGAGTATGCGTCTTTATGTCAAGATGGACGTTGCTTTGATGAAGCACTGGTTCAAGCATTAACCACGCAAATTAGCGGTACCTCAGCAGATCAGGTGGTCGTGCTGCATCAGCTAGGCAACCATGGACCCAGCTATTACCAACGCTACCCTCCTGCTTATGAGCGTTTTGTGCCCACCTGCAACAGCGCTGATTTAGCCACGTGCTCAAGAGAGGCCATTACCAATAGCTACGACAACGCCATTCTATATACCGACACCGTATTGGATCAGGTGATTGAGACGTTAAAGCATCAGGATGAATACGCAACGGCGATGATCTATCTCTCGGATCATGGTGAATCACTTGGCGAAAAAGGGCTTTATCTGCACGGCATTCCCTACGCTATTGCCCCCGACGAACAGACGCATGTGCCTATGGTGTGGTGGCTGTCCAACTCATTTTCACAGCAGCAAGGGCTTGATACGGACTGCTTACGCCAAGTCTCTGATCAAGCCGCCTCGCACGATAACTTATTTCACAGCGTGTTGGGTTTGCTTGACGTAGCAACGGACGTTTACCAGCAGGCAAAAGATATTAGCCAAACGTGCCGGAGCCTCGCCAATTAATGAATGCTTAAGTGATCGTTAAGTATTCCATGGCAAGCTGCTTTTCACTCTGCTCAACTATTCTGGTGTATGCACATGGTTTTATCGCATTTATTGGGCTCCAGCCAAGGTTTTTGGAGACGGCTTCTACCCAAAAAAATGGCAACCTCGGAGGACTTGGTAGGCGGTGTCAACGCCTCTATTCATTCTGCTAAATGGCTTTCCTTTAGAGCCAGCGTTGTTTTAGTTACTTTACTAGCGACTCTGCTGTGGTTAACGGGAATAGAAAACATCGAGATCACCATCGCCATATTAAGTGTAACGTCAAATGGTATATCACAGTTACTCGGTCGCTATTTTTCTCTCAGTGAATTGAAAATGGTTGAAAATGATTTGTTCGATACGCTCGACGCATTAGGAGCTGCAGGAGTTGGAACCTTAATAATTTTATATTTATTGGTTTAGCAAACTTAATATTTAATCCAGGGACAAAGCACCCTTGTTTATGCAGCTAGGTAAAACTAAAGAATGAAGAAAATAGCGGATGCATAAAATTCGAGCAGCGAGTCAACAGTTATTACTGTTATGGATTTTGCGCTACAAATTTATAGAGTTTCTGACACGGGGGTGGCTGAGCTTGTGTTTATAAATGACTCCACCCCATTTCGTAGAATTACTACAAAGATAGGTTATGTCACGACAAACCGGAAAATATGGCATTTTGGCTGGAATTCATATCACAACAGACTAGAAAAGCCAAAATTGTCGTTTCCACTTCAATTTGACATAACCAAAACGAAAAAACAGTGACTTACACCAAAAACTCCACCACAAAATGACATAAATTTTCCACTTTCAGATGACATAAAATAAAACGACCGTATGCTCCAGTAGTGAAGTTACGTAATTAAAAGACACTAAAAAAATATCGTTTAATTAGCACCGTCTGATAATGCCACATCTTAGCGTAGCTTTGGGAGGCGACTCAGTAGCCCACCCATGCTGAGAGAGGTAGCGGTATAAAATCAGCTCTCGGGCGACCGAGCTAGATCTGCAGTAGAGATGGCATATCCTGTACCGTTGGTAGGTATAAGTTTGAACTTTATGGGCCGTCCATAAGCTTGCAACTCACCATGATCGAAAGTTCATTGCATCAAGGTGACATAAGGGTAATGTTTCAATAGTAGTGGCGCTACTCGATTAAGTGCCTTGAAACCCAAGAAGTGAACGCGGGTCAGTACTTGCCCAGAATCGGCAAGGACGTTCGCCCTTTCGGCCCGAGCATACGCATATCATCTTCGTGAACCCAGTCAGGATGCTTGATCGAAGTGGAACGCTGGGCCATGCGCAGTCCCATGCGGCGGCGAAATGGAACTTCGGTGCTGATCCGATGGAGCTCTTTTAGAGTGGCCTCGGGATGCTGCTCGTCGAGTTCCAGAAAAGTCGTCCCAATCCTCAGCGCGGTTGAGAACCCGAGCTTGTTCACTGTAAATCACGGAGCCTAGGAACAATTGGCTCACCTCCATGATCGTTGGAGTAAACGTCAGTTCTAGGCAAATACCTTCGCCACCCTCACCATAATAGGCCCACATCGCTTGATGATTGGGGTGCCTAGCTAGCGGGCAGATACCAATCCCTTTCAAGAAAACTTGAAAGTATCTATTCTACACTGCAACAGAATCAATTCATTACATAGTTGAACTAGCACAACAGAACTCAAATACGTGAAGATACTTAGTGGAATAAACGTAATACACTTTCACTTCGATCTGACAACAGTTCAGAACAGCGTATAAGTGCCTCATCTAGCTTCATAGGCCCATCTACCAAAGCTAATACAGCGGTGACGCCTTCGTTATAAGCTGACTGCCACCCTTCGCCGAGGCTACCCGCCAAAACAACCACTGGCACACCCATTTCCCGTGCGCAACGAGCAATACCAATAGGAGTTTTCCCTGCCATGCTCTGACCGTCTAGCCTTCCCTCGCCGGTAATGACCAAATCGGCACGCTCAAGTCGTTGTCGAAACCCCACCTGGGTCATCACTAGCTCAATACCTGGACGCAGCTCTGCTCCGAGAAAAGTGCGTGCCGCGAAGCCTATTCCTCCGGCTGCTCCTGAGCCGGGTAATTCACGGAAGTCTTCTCCCAGAGTCTCTGCCACCTTGTCAGCGAAATGCGCAAGTGCAGCATCCAGTATGACGATATCTTCTTCACTTGCACCTTTTTGAGGACCGAACACAACACTGGCGCCGCGATCACCGACCAGCGAATTATCTACATCCACGGCCGTTTCAACGATCACCTTAGACAGACGCGAATCAAAGTCATCTAGATCGATTCGATCTAGATGACTAAGAGCTGCACCACCCGGCGGTAAAGGTCGGCCTTTATCATCAAGAAATCTTACACCCAAAGCCCGCAACATACCTGCACCTGCGTCGTTGGTCGCGCTGCCTCCCAACATGAGTATTATTCTCTCAGCACCCGCATCAAGAGCAGTAAGTATCAGCTCTCCCACACCGTAGGTGCAACTATGCATTGCGGTACGTTCCATAGGCGTCAGATGCTGCAATCCACACGCTTCAGCTAATTCTATATATGCTGTACGGCTAACGAAGTGCCAACCCCACTCTGCCAGTCGAGGTCGTCCCAATGAGTCACTCACCGTCTCGCAACGTCGCTCCGCTTCTGTAGCCATAATTAAGGCATCTAAAGTACCTTCCCCACCATCGCCCATTGGGCATTCATCCCATTGCGCAGATGGTATTGCCTTACGAATACCGTTTGCGATCGCGCTCACTGCTTTTCTAGCCGATAGTGAATCCTTATAGCTATCTGGCGCTACGATGATGTGCATCACTCAGTTCCTTTAAGCTCTTCTTCGAATGGTGTATTGAGCGCCGGGTACTGCTGCGCAACATTGGTGTTACCGGGAGCATAATGTTTTCTGGTGCAGTATCAACTTGATTGATCTGCGCCATAAGCAGCTCAGTAGCCTTTGACGCCATGAATTCCACTGGTTGTTTCAGAGTAGTAAGAGAATGGCTTGGCCAAGCTGCCATTGGCACATCGTCAAAACCAATAATCGAAACGTCTTCGGGTACTGAAAGGCCGAATTCATGTCGCAATGTGTCAATAGCCGCAATTGCCATCAGGTCATTGGCACAAAAAAGTGCATCGGGTGAAGGTGAACTAGCAAAGAGGCGCCTCGTCGCATGACAGGCATCTGCATAACGATAATTACCGATTTCTACTGCGTGACAAGTTAATCCATCCTTGGCAAGCCCTTCTAGAAAGCCAGCTTTACGTTGAAGGTCAGTAGAAGAGTTTGGTAGTCCTGCTATATAGGCAATGCGACGATGGCCCAGTGAAGCAAGGTAATGGCCTGCCCAATAGCCTCCACTATGATTGTCACTGCCGACTTGGCTAATGCCATCAAAGTTGACGGTGCGATTGATAACAACGCAGGGTATGCCAAAATCCGCCACCTCCTTGGCTTGTGTGCTATCCAATGTAATAGCCAGCATCAAAACACCTTCAACTTGGCTCCTGATAATATCGTCGATTACTGTGTCGAAACCGTTATCCGATGGAGCGAAAAAAAGCTGAAGATGGTACCCCTGTTGCTGAAAATAGCGTGATGCCTTTTCTAACATAAAGCTGTAGAAAGGATTTTCGAGGCTATAAGTTACCACAGCAATAGTCCGGCTTGATCTGGTGATCAGCGAACGCGCAATGGAGTTGGGGCGATACCCAAGTTCCCGGGCTGCTGCCATGACCTTCTTACGCGTTTTCTCCGCCACCTTGGCGTCAGGCGAAAAGCTGCGACTGACCGCTGACTGCGACACTCCAGCTAACTTTGCCACATCGCGGGAGGTTACGGATTTTCTTTTCATAAATTATGCTCTCAAAGGGCCGTCCAGTCATAGACAGCCCTATTCACCAGAACCAAAGGCATTGAATTACCATCCTCACTTTCACAGCTTTTCAAGTGACCTATATTGGTCAATCTTTTTCACGTAACTTTTGCTGTTATCTAGTGCGCCATGTACTTCTTCATCAGTTAGCTCCCTGACCACTTTAGCGGGCACACCTACAATTAACGAGCGTGGTGGAAACCGTTTACCAGAGGTAACTAGAGCCCCTGCACCGATGATGCAATGCTCACCAATCTCCGCACCGTTAAGTAACGTTGCGTTCATGCCCACCATCACGCCATCGCCAATGTTACAACCATGCAACATGGCTAAATGTCCAACAGTCACTTGGCGGCCAATATTGACTGGATAGCCAGGATCTGTGTGTACAACACAGCCATCCTGTAAATTGCTGCCCTCCCCGACGATGATAGGTTCATTATCCCCTCGTAGCACTGCGCCAGGCCAGACAGAGACTTCGTGGGCAAGATGAATCCGCCCGATCAGCGTAGCTTCTTCCATCACCATGGCGCCTGGCGCTATCTCGGGAACGTTACCTTCGAGTCGATATATTGGCATTAAGTAATCTCCCTAGAAACCGACTTGGTCGCCACCTTTAAGTTGAAGTATCTCGCGTGCTTCGTCGGGCGTTGCTATTTCAAAGGAAAGGCCTTCGAGAATTTCGCGTACTTTGGCTACTTGTGCTGCGTTGCTTTCGGCTAACTTGCCCGGAGAAAGCCATAGCGAGTCTTCAAGACCGACGCGAACATGGCCTCCAATGGCTGCCGCCTGAGCAGCAATCCGCATCTGGTTGCCTCCGGCACCCAGCACTGACCACTCGTAGCCATCCCCGAATAAGCGGTTGGCGGTTCGGCGCATATGCATAACATCCTCGGGGTGAGGGCCAATACCACCCAGGATGCCGAACACACTCTGCACGAAGACTTTTCCACTAATAATGCCGCGATCCATCAAATTACGTAAATTGTAAAGATGGCCAATATCGTAGCATTCACATTCAAAGCGAGTGCCGTTCTCTGCACCAAGAGTCATGGCCTTTTCGATATCAGCGAAAGTGTTCTTGAACACTAGATCGCGACTATTCTCAAGATGGGCACGCTCCCAATCGTGCTTGAGATCCTCATATCGGTTGAGCATGGGAAAAAGCCCAAAGTTCATCGACCCCATGTTCATAGAGGCAAGCTCAGGCTTAAACTCCATGGCTGGCCGCATACGTTCCTCAACGGTCATGTGCGGGCTGCCACCAGTGGTAAGGTTGATGACTGCGTCAGTAGCTTTCTTGATACGCGGTAGAAACCGCTCAAAGACAGCTGGATCTTGTGTGGGCTTACCGTTATCGGGATCGCGGGCATGAAGGTGAAGTATGGAAGCGCCTGCCTCAGCAGCAGCGATACCAGCCTCGGCAATCTCTTCAGGTGTTACCGGTAGGTATGGCGACATGGAGGGCGTATGGATGGCACCGGTTACGGCACAGGTGATTATGACTTTACGTTTATTAGCCATCAGAAGTTTCTCCTAGTTAAAATTAAAAGTTATTTAGTATTGATATGACGCTGATGGGCCATCAGCGCCATTAGGCGTCGGTCTCGCCAGGCTTGTCGCTCAGCTAGACCTTCGGAAGGTAGCTGTGACCGGCGTTCTTGGCCCAATGTAGCCAGGGTTTCGGTATTCCATGGGTCATCATCGCTGCGCTGACGGTCGACATCGCGGTAAAGTGGTCCATATCGCTGGCCGTAATCGACGATTCCATTAGGCGCATTAAGGTCGATGGTCTCGAAAGGCCCCATAAACGACCAACGCAGGCCAAGTCCGTGTTTGACTGTCTTATCCAGATCCTCAGCGGAAACATAGCCATCGCGAAACAGGCGTAACGCTTCGTTCAACAATGCGCCTTGCAAACGATTGAGAATGAAACCTTGGACTTCTTTCCGAACCAGAATCGGGGTTTGCTGAGCCTGTTCCATCAGTTGCATGGTGCGATTCACCGTTGCTTCCGAAGTATCAGGTGATGGGGCTACTTCGACTAGTGGAATCAAGTAAGGCGGATTGACAGGGTGTGCTACTAAGCAGCGCTCGGGGTGCTTCAGATGGTTTGTGAACCGAGACGCGGCGATTCCTGAAGTGGAACTAGCCAACACGGTATCTATGGCCACTACCGACTCAAGTTCTAAATAGATACGTCGTTTGGCATCAATGTCTTCTGGCCCACATTCCTGAACGTACTCAACCCCCCTCATAGCATGAGCCAGATCGTTTTCTGTCTGGATGCGAGATAGCGGAGCCTCAATGTCTTTAATTAGGCCAGCCTGAAGTAAGTCTTCAAGAGATTGCCGAATGCCGCTTTGAACTTGGCCTAGAGCGCTAGCATCAACATCATAGAGACATACAGACATCCCGCTTCGTGCAAAGACAATTGCCCAAGCCCGGCCAATCAAGCCTGCGCCGATAATTCCTATACGTGCCGTCATGAGGCTGCTCCTATATCAGTCACAAAGACTCAACGTTGGCGCAGACACTCAGCGCTTGGCCTGAAATATTGGTACCACCAGGTGCTGACAAGAACAGGGCCATAGACGCAATGTCGGAGGGTTCAACCATGCGTCGCATGGATATCTTAGAAAGATTTTCCTGTTCCATTTCGGCATAGCTAATTCCACGCTTGGCCGCACGGTCTTCAATGACCTTTTCGATACGCGGTCCACGCACGATGCCAGGTAGGATTGCGTTGACTCTCACTCCTTCTGGGCCAAGCTCGATTGCCAAGCTCTTAGTCAGTCCGACGATAGCCCATTTGCTGGCGGCATAGGGCGTTCGATAGGCAAACCCAAGGCGCCCTGCGACCGACGCCAGATTAATCAGCAGCCCCTGGCTTTCCTTCAGTAACGGTGCCGCTCGGTGTGCAACTCGGTACTGACCATTGAGATTGATGTCGATAGTACGGGTCCAGGCGTCATTATCGATCTCATCAATCCCTGCAGTGGGCCCGGCGATGCCAGCGTTATTAACGACGACGTCAAGCCCACCCAGAGAGGCGGCATCTTGGAACAGTCGGTTGACGTCTTCTTCTTTGCTAACATCCGCCATAGTGTGTGAGATGCCCTTCGGCAGCGAAGCCAAGGCATGGGTGTCGATATCACAGACGTGCACTTTCGCGCCCGCTTCCAGGAAGGCCTTAGCGATTGCTAAACCGATACCATTGGCACCAGCGGTAATCAGTACTCTAAGGCCATGGCGTGGCGTTAAGCTTTCTACAATGGTCATATGGTTTCTCTCTTTGGAAGGGTTTAGAGCGAAGGCAGCCAAGTAGACAGGAAAGGCAGCAGGCTGATAATCAGAAGATTGATAAGTACGATTCCTACGAAAGGCAGTACGGACCAGGTGAGTCGAACGATACTAATATTAGCTATCTGTGATGCTACGAAGAGGTTGAGGCCAACCGGTGGGGTGAACATTCCCATGGCCAGATTGACCACCATTATGATCCCGAAGTGAACAGGATCGAATCCGAAGCTGATCGCAATGGGCAACAGAATAGGCACGAAGATCAGGATCGCTGCTGCTGCCTCAATAAACATTCCTGCAAACAACAGCAAAAGATTGGCCAGAATAATAAACAGTAGCGGGCTGTCGATAGCCGATATTGCGAATTGGGACACCATGTCTGGCACTCTTAGACGCTGAAGCATACGCCCATAGAGTCCTGCAGCGCCGATGATGCTTAGCACAATAGCGCTGGTAACAGCCGATTGTTTGAGGATATCAACCAGGCTGCTCGGTTTGATTTCTTTATAGATGACAAACCCGATCAGGAAAGAGTAAGCCACCGCGATGACTGCGGCTTCAGTCGGCGTGAATATGCCACTGTAGATACCGCCCAAAATGATGACTGGCATTAGAATTGCCAGGATTGCTTTTCGCCCCGCTCGCAAGACATCCATCCAAGAACTCTTTTCGATACTCCCAGCCAAACCATTCGCCTTGGCAAAGAAGTAGGCAAAGATCAGCAGAGTCAGCGTCACTAGGATGCCTGGCAGAATGCCTGCGATGAACATGTCCCCCACGGACACATTTGCAGCAATCCCATAGAGAATCAACGGGATGCTGGGCGGGATAATGACGCCGAGGGCGCCGGAGGCAGCTTGGTTGGCTGCGGTATAGCCTCCAGGGTAGCCCTTGGCCAGCATGGCCGGTATCAGAATCGAGCCGATAGCGGCGGTTGTGGCTGCGCCAGATCCTGAGATGGCCGCAAAGAACAGTGAAGTGACGATGGCCACCATTGCCAAGCCGCCTGTCATACTGCCGACTAGGGTGTTGGAAAAGTCGACTAGGCGCCGAGATATACCACCGCTCTGCATCAAGGAACCCGCGAGGATGAAGAAGGGTATCGCCATCAACGGGAAGGAGTTCACCGAAGCGATGAGCTGCTGAGGGACGATCAGCATTGGCGATAAATCCCCATGCCAAATAGTTATGGCAGAAGCTAGTCCGAGTGAGAGAGCAATGGGTACGCCGATGATGAATAGCGAAATCAGCAGTAGGAACAAGAGCAGTGCCATGGTCAGTTCACCTCCTGCTTAGGCTGATTGTGAATATTGAGCGCCTCATCCAGCAACAACCCCAAGCTGTTGATCATGATAACCACTCCTCCTGCGGGAATGGCCATGTAAGGCCACATCATAGAAACTCGAGTGCTGGGTGCAGTCTGGCTGGCAACCCGATCCATAAGGTCGTAACCGTGTTTAATCAAGATAAAGGCGAAGAGAGCGGAACACAGGATGATGGCAATTCGCAGCAGGCGCGCCAGTTTTTTTCCGGCGTGTTCCAATAAGATGTCTACAGAAATTAGTGTGCCCTTACGATAGGCATATCCGGCTCCTAGAAAGGTCAACCAGAGCATGGAGAAGCGGGCTATTTCATCTGAGAAGAACAGCGGACTGCCCACAACAAAACGGGCAAATACTTGCCAGAAGATGAGTACCGTCATCACTAACAACAACCCGGCCAATATCCAGCCGATCAAACGGTTAAACTCATCAATGGCTCTGTGGGCCAGTAGTAGATAAGACTTCATGGCTGCCTCATGCGTCGGAAAAGCGCCCGCAGGAAGTCGTGCTGCCTGCGGACGTTGTGGGCTCAATATTTGTAATTGACGGCAGCGTCGACCAGCTCCGCACCGACGGTAGGGGCCCACTCTTCAAGGACAGGTTTGACCGCTTCGCGGAACGGGGCTAGGTCGGGATGGGTCACGGTCATGCCCAATTCTTCGAGTTGCCCGAGGTAACGTTGTTCTAGCTCCTGGCTGGCCTCACGTTGTACCGGCAGAGCAATCTGGGCAGCTTCGATAATAATCGCTTGATCTTCTTCGCTGAAGGAATTGAACAGATCCAGGCCCATCATCAGTGGCGCTGGGGAATAGACGTGTTGGGTTATATTCAGGTAGTCCTGAACTTCATAGAAGTTAACGTCATAGATGGTAGCCAGAGGATTTTCCTGGCTATCCATAACACCTTGCTGGAGGGCAGTGTAAACCTCGGTCCAGGCCATTGGCGTCGCGTTAGCACCCAATGCTTCCCAAGTATCAACCTGGACACGACTTTCCTGTGTGCGGTGGTTAATACCTTCCAGATCGCTGGGTTTCTCGATTGGACGTACCGAGTTAGTGTTGTGACGAAAGCCGTTCTCCATCCACGCTAGGAACTTCACGTTCATGCCTTCCTCGGCCAGCCGAGCGAGCTCTTCGCCATGTTCGCTGTCTAGAAAGGCATAAGCATGCTTATGATTCTCGAAGACGTAGGGTAAATCAAAGAGCATAAATTCATCGACGAACCCCCCCATCGGACCGGTGGAAGCAATACCAGCATCAATAATGCCAAAGCCCATGCCTTCAACAACTTCTCGTTCGGCACCCAATGCGTTGTCGTAGTGCGGCTCAATGGTTAGTCGGCCTTCAGAGAGGCGCTCAAGCTCCTCACCAAATTTAAGAACCCCAATACCCTGCTGTGAGTCAGGGCCGAGCGGTAGACTCACATTAATAACACGCTCTGTTCCTGCAGCAGCATGGGTTGAAGTGGCCAAAGCGATGGCAGCAGCCAAAGATGTGAGAGGCAGGAAATGTTTCATGAAGCACTCCTAAACATGGTCCAGCTATAAAGCTGAGTATTTTGTCGTTGTAGTCTCTACCTACGTGATACGGGCCTCATAACTGAAATTCTGTACTGAAGCTAAAGCCCAAATGAAGTTTTAGAATAGAATGAATACGTATTCAACCATGACCACAAATCACCACAGCAGATTCTTATGTATCCTATTGATTATAATATAAATATACTTTAGTATTAAAAATGAATACGTAGTCATATCATAATGAAAAATGGCTTCATCCCGAAGCCACCCACTGATTGAGTAGCGCTACACTTGGCGGTCTCAAGTTCCAAGTGCAACGCTATTGAAGGGTTGACGGCCCCTCGACTGATTTCTTGAGCACCTCGGCATAGACCTCCAGTGGCGTTCGCCAATCCAGTGTCTTGCGAGGCCGTGTGTTCAGTGAATCGGCAATGGCATCGAGTTCCTCTTGGCTGTAGACCGAGAGATCGGTCCCCTTGGGCAGATACTGCCGCAACAGGCCATTGGTGTTCTCGTTGGAACCGCGCTGCCATGGGCTATGGGGGTCAGCGAAGTAGATCGCCGTGCCGGTCTTCTGGGTGATCTCGGCGTGTTTCACCATCTCGCGGCCCTGATCATAGGTCATGGACAGACGCAGGGAGCGCGGCACCTCATTGAGCTTGTCGCTGAACCCGACGGCGGCTGCCGTGGCCGTGGTGCCATCCAGTTTTGCCAGGATAACTAGGCGTGTGGTGCGCTCCACCAGCGTCCCGACGGCAGAGCGGTTATTGGCACCCATGATCAGGTCGCCCTCCCAGTGCCCCGGCATTAGGCGATCTTCGATCTCTGGCGGTCGCAGGTGGATGCTGACCAGGCCCGGAATCTGTTGTCGGCGATCCTGGCCACGGCTGCGTGGGCGCCGCTTGCCATTGCCTTGTCGCAAGCAGGCAATCAGCTCCTTCTTGAGCGAGCCGCGCGGCATGACGTAGATCGCGTTGTAGATGGCTTCGTGTGAGACCTGGCGGTCAGTGTCATCAGGGAACATGCGTCTCAGTGTGCGGGCTATCTGCTCGGGTGACCAGTAGTGGCGCAGCAGGTAGACCACCAGTTCGAACAGCTCGCTATCGGGATGCAGCTTGGGGCGGCGGCGAGGCTGGCAACGCGTCAGGCCGGCTCGGTACCCGGCGAGACTGGCGTCATAGCGCTTGTCAGCACGGACCGTATGGCGTGCCAGCTCCCGGGAGATGGTGCTGGGCGCGCGGCCTAATTGGCGTGCGATGGCGCGGATCGAATGGCTGGCTCGCAGCAACATGATAGCGGCTCGGTCTTCAGCAGAGAGATGGCGATAGCAGTGAGTCATGACAGCACCATACCGAATGGGTCAGGTGTTGCACTTGCTCATTGAGACCGCCCTTTAGAGTCCGATCCTGTAGGCAGGGAGATTGGACCTGAAGAAGCGTTTCAGCGAAGAACAGATTATTATCTTCCTGGGCGAAGCCGAAGTGGGACTGCTCGCCGAGTCACTACTGTAAATAGAGGTCACTCGCGAGGCGCTGAGAAAAAAGGTAAACGCCCTTACACGCCAAGACGTGGTTCGTTTTATAGTGTCTCGTGACCTGAGTGGGCACCGAGCACTTCTTGTCATTCGTAAAAGTACTAGGCTCTGTCTGAAAACTGGCTGCGCTCGGCCATACGGCGTTAAAAATCGGCTCAAAGTACTCATTTACAACATGTAAACTCCGTCTTTTCGCCGATTTTTGCCTTGTCTGACCTTCGCTCGCCGACTTTTCAGACAGAACCTAGTGCATTGCGCTATCAACCTGCTCTTGACCATAACAAGAGATAGCGTGAACGCATCATTTCCTTGGCACATCGGCATCGTCGCTACGGCGCGGGCATGATTTATTTGAAGCTGCGTAAAGCGGGCAAACAGGACAATCATAAGCGCGTCGAGCGTCTCTACACTGCGGCTCAGTTGCAGGTAAAATGCCTTAAACACAAGAAACTCACCGCTTCTGAGCGAAATCCATTGAGTCGCTCGAGTACTGTCACTCAGGTTTGATCCATGGATTTTGTGTTTGATCGCTAAGCCTAGGTACTACTGAAGATGGGGTGACGTTGGCGTCACGTGGTCTGAGTGAGCGTCGAGCGCTCCGTGCCATCCGTATGAGTGCCAGTGCATTGCGCTACCAACCGGCTCCTGACCGCAATGGGGCATTGCGTGAACGCATTGTTGCTTTGGCGTCGTTACGGCGCTGGTATGATCTACCTGAAGCTGCGTCAGGCTGGTGAACAGGTCAATCACAAGCGCGTCGAACGCCTCTACGCGGCGGCTCGGTTGCAGGTAAAACGGCGCAAGCGTAAGAAGGTTCCCACGTCTGAACGCAAGTCCCTTGGCCGCCCTGGTATCGCCAATCAGGTCTGGTCAATGGATTTTGTGTTTGACCGCACGGCGGACGGGAGAGTGATAAAGAACCTCACCATTGTCGACGACGCCACCCATGAAGCCGTGGCTATCGTGCCTGACCGTGCCATTGATGGGCTGTCGTTAACACGAATTCTGGATCATCTAGCTATACAACGTGGCCTACCAAGCGCCATTCGTACGGATAATGGCAAGGAGTTCTGCGGGCGCGCCATGCTGCTCTGTTTCTAATCGAACCTGTAAAACCCAATC
Source organism: Vreelandella glaciei (assembly GCF_013415125.1). Taxonomy (GTDB): domain Bacteria; phylum Pseudomonadota; class Gammaproteobacteria; order Pseudomonadales; family Halomonadaceae; genus Vreelandella; species Vreelandella glaciei. The sequence continues at coordinate 15,284 of NZ_JACCDE010000012.1, forward strand.
AAAACGCCTACATCGAATCGCTCAATGGCCGTTTTAGAGACGAATGTCTAAATGAGCACTGGTTCTGGTTCACCAACCTGTATCACGCGAGAGCCATCATCGAGGCGTGGCGACGAGAATACAACGAGGAAAGACCGAAGAAAGGACTGGGAGGATTAACGCTTTCCGCCTATGCCGAGCAACTGGTGTTAAAAAACGATAAAGTAACTTCAGACTCTAAACCCGGGTGCTACTGAAGATGGGGTGTCGTCGCTGGCACCATACCATGTCTATATTCTCTTCATACTTCGACATAGACCCATCCAGTGCCGATACCTAAAAGCATAGTTCGCAAGCACAACCAACCATGGAATACAGACTACACTTCAACAAGAAACAGTCGCTCCGTGCTGTTATCCATCTCCGCTTCATGTGAAGTTTCATAACCACCACTTGACGAGGCGACTTATGCCAGAACCACCCATCTCGCCTCATAAAGCGAGGAATAATAAGCGTGAAATACGGACAGCAGAGTTCTGGCGGTTCATCACAGTCCAAGCGATGTGTAAAGAGTCTGAGCGTTTACAAAGTATCCAGGAAGGCCTCTCACCAACATTATTCCTAACAGTGCAAGAGACCTTTCAGCTACAGGATAAGCAGGTTAAGGCATTGTTTAATGTATCCATATCAGCAGTTCACCACCGCAGACGTGAAAGGAAAAATTTGGACTCCGTGGCATCAGAACGTCTTGATAGGGTTGCGACCGTAAGTCACCTCGCAATGGAGGTATTCGAGAACAAGCTGGCTACGATAAACTGGATGTCTAGTTCGAACGAAGCGCTGGGAGGACAGGCACCTGTCATGCTATGCGGCACTGATATCGAAGCAAAACAGGTTCGGCGTCTACTCTTCGCTATGGAGTGTGGCGGTGTGACGTGAAGGTGGGTATTCATTATTACCCCGGCTGGTGCTCTAAGAGCAAACCAACTCATCTTCAGAAATAGCCTTCACCTAGCACCACAAAAAACCCTCCAAGAAATCTTGGAGGGTTTAGAACTATTGCTGCCTTGCGGCGGTGTGTATCATTACCGTTGCTGTCTTCCAGTCCTAATATCAGCTGCCTATTCGGCGGTTCACGGAAGCGCCACGATCACCAAGCTCAATCCTGATTTTTCAGCTGCCTATTCGGCGGTTCACCACCAGCTCAGCATGAACGAGATACACTTTTCTTTTTCAGCTGCCTATTCGGCGGTTCACCTGCGCGAGTTTCGCGGGGCAAGCGTGCTGCTTTTTTCAGCTGCCTATTCGGCGGTTCACTAGACCTAGCTAGCAGTATGAATATAGGCATCAACAAGATAAGTACAAAATACTAAAAATACCCTTTTTGGCGTATCTTAATTAAGCCATTGAAAAATATAACAATATATATTCTGAAAATATTTAGGTAATCTGCTTAAGATTTGGCACAGAGCCAGAGTGTATCTGTTTTGTAGCCAATCCGTAGCTATTGTAGCTATCGCACGGGCTTTCTTGACCAAGCGCCTCATACTGCACATACAGCGGGAATCGTTGGCCTGACGATCGGCTATCAATAGGAATTACGTGGCAGTGATCAACGAAGCGATCTGATACGGAACTGCTAGGCATGAACGTCTCGCCGCGTTTTTCCGCCCGCTTTTTGCTGCGGACCAGTCTTCTCTTAATTTCACCTGGGAAAGATTTAGCAACATGCTGGTTTCTAATAAATCTCACTTCTTCTGATATGGCTGGAACCATTTTGATATCACTAACCTCAATAAATCCTTCGTTCGCCATATTCTTAAAATACCGCACTGATGATAAGTAAGACAAACCATTAATATCTTTACTCACAAAAGCGATTGAGTCCCCTACTGAGTCCGTAGCCCATGATGGAAACGAAACACCAATGCCCGAACTTTTTATCTTAGAGCCGCTCATAAGACCATGTAAGCAAGCAATACATCTACCTGCTAAAAATGCATGATTTGCTGAAGGCATTAAATATCTTATATAAAAAAAGTATCTCATTTCTCACCTTTCTTTATTCCTTTTTGGAACATACCACCTTTCACTAGCACTGACATTACGTAGTGAGCATTGGAACTGACTTGCCGAGTTTTACTCATCTCCTCCGTGAGTCTTATAATTTCGTTCAACAGCGAGTAAAAATCTTTTTTCGTAACCGGCTCACGCATAGCTAAAACCCGACTACGATCTGCACCGTATTCACTCACCCTTAAAGGGTATTCAGCACCTTCATCTAGCCACCAGTCATCAATTTTTTGAATTGCTGCTCCAACTTTATAAGCACCAAAGCTAACTGCTTGACGACCATCGCTCATTGTGCTTTTCATAAACTGCCTCGCCGCACTTCCGTTGCCTCTATCATCTTTCTCAACAAATAATTGACTGGGAAAGATTTCTTGGCAAAATTCTGTTTTAATTTTTGCAGTTACATCAGCAAAAAGAAATTTTTGTGGGCAAGATAGTGCTTCTTCAAACTCCGCTGCTAGTCCTTCTAATGATTTAAGGTCATCACCTTCCCAAGAAGAACCCCATTCTTTGTACTGTACGTCTTTAACACAGTAGTTTTTTAAATTTGAGGTAAAGACCTCAACAACTATTCCTCTTGCAACTTTATTTCTCCAAAGCCACTCAGCTGAAAGAATATTTTTAGCATATCGGGTTGCTAACTCATGGTATCCTCCCAAACTTCTATATGCATCAGAAAGCTCTCTCAATGCTTTTCTTGCTTCTCTATTATCACAGATATTTGGTTCTAGGCTGTTTGCAATGATGCGTAACGAAAAACGACAATACACCGTATCAACTAACGGTGGTACATAACATGTTTCAAGCATAATAGGATTAGAAAAGCCCAAGTCGCTCGTTTCTTTAGCACGCGCAGTCCCGGATGCCATATAGCCATCGCTAAACGTTGCCTTGAGGCCACGAAACCGCGTCACTTCCGCTTGCAACGGCTCAAATTCGCTCGAATCTGTCCGGTAATAAAAAACCGCCTTGCCCGGATTGAGAGAGCGCTCATAGCTAAGATGTCTGAAGGAGTTCATCATGCCGACCTGCCTATGCTTTTTTCATCAGCATAGTCAAGTTCTGGATTTTCAACCTCCAAAAAGCGTTTTTAATAAAATACGCTTTACCATTGAGCCTTAAGCTTGCCGGTGACAACGTCTCTGTTAGACCTACCAAAGGCTCAGCATAAGCATGGAGCTCCCTGTGCGAACCAGACCGATAGCAAGGGCCTTCAAGCAACTGATAACCACTCGTAGCAGGTAAATGATTGGGATGCTTGGACAACCATGCCACCAAGCTTTCGATGCTTTGCACCTGTTTTTCTGAGTCGATAATCCAACGACCTTCGTCCGGCAGAAGCGATATTGCTGCCAATAAACTGTTCGCATCTGCGTATACTTGGCACCACTGCAACTCTTCATGAAGTGGCGGGGGCTGCATAGCCCCCCCTGCAAACCTACCAGGGAACGCAGACTGAAGCATAGTCAATTCGTCATTTCCCAGCGGGGTATCGCCTCCATCCTCTAGTCGATAGCGAATAACTAAATCCATGCGCAAATCGCAAAAGCGCATATCAATAAGACCTGGCCGCTTGGGAGCCTCACCTGGCTTCATTGGAGGCAGATAAGGGGCAGGTATCTTGGCACCCGAGGAGGACTCATACTGCCGCAAAAACCAGGCAACTCCTTCAAAGACAATGTTCCGTTTAAGGATGTTTCGTAAACGCAGCTGGTAGTTATAGACGGTTCCCCATACTGCCAGCAGTGAAGGCAAACCCACCAGATAGGGGCAAGATAGCGCCTGCGCATCGAATACATGTAGGTTTTTTAAGTGAAGGTAATGATATGGCTCTTCAGCCATGGTTTCATCTTCTTTGATTTTCATCCCAATCAACAAGGACTTAAGCTGAGCCTTGAAAGGAATTAATAGCTCTGGATGATAAGCAAAGCTTTGCGTTTGGGGATACCTCACCAAAATACTGTGCAATTCTTTATTAACCTCAGGTAGTATTTCAAGTAAATCCTCGTCAAGAGCAGAAATCAAAAAGAATGCAGTGCTGTTTTCCCGGTCTGAAGGTACCTCCCCTCCTACATTTCGCCAATAGCTAACTGGGGATAGCCATTCAGATAAAGACTGCCTCAGCAACTTAATAGCAGAACGCCTATGATCTCGCCTCTTCTTTCCGATCAACAAGCTTTTATTTTCAACAATATCATTACATGCCAGGATAAACGACTTACTTCTTAAAGAACTGTGATGGAAGTCTACAAAAAATATTCCAGAAGACCTGTCATTTTCTTTATTTTTACTACAGGCTAATAATCTAGGGGAGTAACTAAGAGCAGAAATATTACCTCCAAGTGAGGATGCTAAATCTCCAACACTTGAAGAGTGCCAATGTTTTATTGTTGAAAAATCCCCACATTTATTACGTCGAGCAATTTGAATGTCGGCCAGTAATGAATGTGATGTGACAGGTGTAATACTGACATCCTTTCCTTGATAAAGAAAGGTAACTTGCACTGAATGCCTATCCACATAAGAGGGTAATAAATTTTTAGTGAAATAATTATCGAAAAGCGACTGAAGGTAAGCCCATTGACCATCAGACATACCAAGTTTCATGAATTCTTTCCGCCATTGCTTGTCATTATCTAAAACAATAGTGGCCAAACAGTAAACTACACCCTTAAATATAAAATTAGTTCCAAAAAGCTTTGCTTTATTCACAGCTGCTGAGTTGTGTGACCAGCCCAAACGACTCACGCTATTAAATGAAGAAATGACACTGCTTGAGGGCTTCTCAGCTTTTACTAAAATTCTTTGCTGTGCGACACGTGCATCAGGATGCTTTAAGTTATGTGAGTGCAGCCACTGTACTTCCTGCGCACAGCTTTCTATATGTTGCCAATCTTTGAGTATTTCAATGGCTCTTTTTTTATTCAACAAATCGGTTGCAAACTGACGCTTATGTGATAAGTTAAGCAGTGCTAGAATAGCGACGCTAACATTTTCAGAAACTTCTAGCAGCGGCGTGTAGGGAGCGAAGGCTTTACGAATTTCTTCTGAGCGGCTTGGCTCATCGAGTTCCACCAATGTATTCAAAGACATGACGTTACCACGCGGGTAAATAGTTATTGTAAGCGCCTGTCTCAATCGGCATCCGTGATTGACGCAACTCTATGATTTCTCTTAAATAAAACACCCCTATGCCGTTCACTAGCTTTTCATGTGATTTCAATCTGACCGCGCATTTGAGATACCCCTCCTCATAAAGTCGATACGCTTGCTCATACGACGTGCCAAGTAAAATCGCGGCTTCCGGCATACTGATAAGCAGATCTGCGACGTTTGTCACACGTGTTTGCGGATTCTGATCAACCAATCGTGCTAAAAAATTCTCCAATGGCGCTAAGACGAAATCACTTTCTGGATAAGGCTTTAAAAGGAGACGAGAGATACTGACAATATGGCCAAAAATATCGTGAAATGAAGTTTTATTATAATCACATATCAACTTATCACCTGAGAGCGCAGCTTGTTCTTCTAGTTCCTCTGCGAACACTTCAGGCCAATGCATGAAATACTCTATGGCTTGTTCAATCGTACGAGTGGAAACCTGATCGCTGGCGTCTAACGTTTTATGTATGTATAGCTGGTACCACAGTAGACACGCTAGGCGCAAACTGACTGAGCGGATGTCTAGCAGAGGATGCCTTAAAGGCGAATGCTCACCCACTACTAGGCGGCTAGCGATAAGCTGCCATTCGTCTGCTGGCTCCGTGTTAGCATTTCGAAGATCAAATCCGCAGCGGCAAGTATGCAAACATTCAGAATGGGTGTAATTTAATTTCTCTTCGCATTTTGGACACTCATGTAACATCTGTTTGCCATGATTAATACAAGCTTCGTAGGGCATCCAGTGCCATTCTTGCCGGATGTAGTTGGCTTCAGTGAGGCAATCCGGGCAGACAGGTATCCCTTTATGGCGAACTAGCGCTCTGGGTACATGGCTACCTGCATAAAACACGCTACTGTAGCGTGAACAAAATTTCTCGCTGGAATGCATGACTGCCAAGTGCAGTAGCGGAAGTTTTTCATTATCTGTTAGCGACTCCACGAGCTTGAGCGCCCTGATGCGTCGACTACTACTCTGAGCCGCGTGATAAACATTCAAACGGCTTAACTCTTCTGGGAACGCCCCTGCCGCTTCATGATCATGCAGTTGCAGCCAGTCTTTTATCGCTCGACTAAGCTGCTGATAGTATTCAAAGAAATTTTCTTGCGATAGACGGAGCATGTAGCTCTCAAGTGACTCGTTAATGAACGGTCTTGGGCGGACAAGCAATTTCATGGCAACCACCTGCTAAGATATCCTTATCAAACGTATAGCAGCTATCCACCATAAAGCATAAATTTTTCTAAAAAATATTGGCTTATGGAGCTCATCGCGCCTTCTCAATGATCAAAGGCTGTAATGTCATCGCCGCTCACGCCTAACCGTTGTCACTACCATCGAATGAGCACACCTGGTCAAACAACACAAAAGCCTTGGGCTTATGCCTAGGCTAGAGATTAGATGAGCTTAAACGGCTCAATGTCTCGAAAAATGCCCGTTTTGGTCATGTCACGGCGCAGCGTAAACGCTTCTACGGCTGCGACGGGGTCGACCTGTTTCAGCTGATCGAAGTGGATACGGTTCCACTGTTCTCGGGTGACCTTGATACTGTAAAGATACTGATCCCGCGTACCGCCAGTGGCGGGATCAACGACCTGTCGATACCCAGACACTCGCGCTTCTTGAACGTGCGGCAACCGCACAAATACGGCCCCCAGAACACGAAAGGCAATGCCGTGAACGTGGTCGCGGTATAGCGTCCGTTGTCGTGTGGCACTGAGCGATTTTGGGGTAAGCTTGAGTGCTTTAACAGGCATCGTCCATTCTCGATCCGGCATCTCATCGTCAGATGGCAGGTCAATATCCAGTGCTATCGTGGTGTCGTCGCTGCCTAGATCAAAATCGATCACCGTCTCCCGGGGCCAGTCGATCTCCTCCAGTCGCTCTTGAAGCGTGAGTGTCATGTCATCGCGCTGCCTCAGCACACCCTGCTCTTCGCGCTGCTGCCGAGCAAACTCAGCAGCCTCAAAATCGGCTTTGCGATGCTCCCAGGCACGGTAGTCATCATTAAACTGGGCCTGATGACGTGCGTTATCGGCGTCATGTTGACGGCGTACCGATGGCCACAGCGCTTTCCACCATGGAAGAGACACAGACTTAGGCGGTTTAGGTGGACGCTCAGCAAAATGGCGTGGTGCGTAGCCACGGGATTGAGGGGAAGGTGTATCGAGGTGCAGCCGGCCTAGGCGAATAATATCCGCGTTTAATTCATCGCAGAGTGTTTTGAGCTGTGCACGGATATCGTCGTTTGCATGACGACGTAGCCAGCGCACGTCCTTGTCGTCGAGGGGGGAGCCATCTTCAAGTAGGTAGCGGACGTTGCCGTCTTGATTAACCGATAGCCGTAGCCCCAGAGACTCGCCTTGCCTGATGCGCTCTTCCAGCGTTGCATGGGTCGAAGGGGTTGCCACCTGCTTTTGTCTTGAGGCCTGGGAAGAACGGGAAAGCTTCGTTCGATAGGCAAGCCCTGTCCCAGGGATCCCAGCATGTGCATGCGCACCTCGTGGCCCCATGCTCACACTCGCACCGCGTGGGCCGACAGAGAGCCCCACGCCACGCTTGCTGATATTCAATCGCACGCCGGGCGCAAGGGAAATGCGGCGCTGGAAGCGAAAAGCCATCGGAACTCCTTGAAGATGGGATTTTACATCATTGATTCACGCGCCGTTGGTCACGTTGACCCACTACACAGTACCAGCGTGCTTCTTCCTCTTGCCGCCGTTTAATCGCCGCCTGCATCGCCTCTTCTGAGGTCGCATAGCGAGTGCGAGACGTACCGTAACTGAACTGCGCACTGCATTTTTTGCGTGAGCCGTCTGGCATCAGCTCATACCAAGCCGCCACCCAAAGTGTTGTTCCAGTGGGGCGTTCGTAGTGATAAACGCCCGTTATCGGGCCAGCGGGCTGTTCACGATGTCGCGCGACGGAGCGTGCATCCACTAGCAACAGCTCTTTCCAGCGACGTGCGCCCCAAACCTCCCTGCCCCGCTGGTCTCGATAAGCAATGCACCGCTCAAAGGTGTCGTACTCATTGGCTAAGCGGGGAATCGACTTGGTTTCGGGTTTCCCCGATGGGCGCGGCACACGCACAATGGGGTTACTGTGGCTTTGTGGCCAAGATACGTATTTGGTGCTTTCCCATAGCTGGGGTAGCGATAACGGCGCTCTCATTGATGGACGTTACTCATGGACAATTCACTACACATCTCAGCGAAAACATTTCTCTGATCTACCGCTTAGCTCGCTAGCGTTCCTTGTTCGTTCCTACAGCTTTTGAACACTACTAGGAAATATACAAACTGTGTGCCGAAACTCTCTCTAGCCTGCTCATAGGTTGCTACACGTGCTTGCATATTTCAAAGCAAGCAAATTTTAGCTTTTGGCACCAACAAACAGCTGTTTTTAACGTCAACTATCGGCCAAAAGCTGACGTTGAGGAGATGCTGATACAACGCTCAAAATAGCGACGCATTTATGCGAACGACTGCTTTTGATTGTTATGTGAACCTTCATTTTATTCCTCAGCTTCGGGTTTAGTAGCCCTACCAGGAATCAATCTAATCTGATTGTTGTACCCACATTCAGAACAGCCTTCGTTTAGCGTTTGCCCAAACTTAAGCTTGTCTACAAATCTAGCTGGAATTTCTATTGAGTTGCCGCAATCAGCACAAGTTGTGATGAGAAGCCTTCTGATATGAAATATCTCCCCATCTTCAACACTAAAGTAATAGCTTTCGGGGCAATCTGGATTTAAGCACACTACCATTTCCCCATGCTTTATTAGTTTCGCTCTCTTTTTCAGCTTCGTGTCGCATCCAATGCAGTTAAAGTAGTATTCTTCGCCAAATCCACTGCTAAGAAGGTTTCCATCTAAAATTTTCTTAAATTCATTTAAAGATTCAGCTATTTTACCTTTGACTTTTTCTGAATTTCGGTAAATTTCGATCTCTTCTCCCTTCGCATGTGGTAGGGATACGTGTAGAGATGTATTCGATAGCGCATTCCAAAGTTTTCCGAGCTTTCCCAAATCTAGCGCTGCTTGTGAGCCAATACTAACATATTCGACAGACTCATAGTCTTCACATGTAACTGGCGGATTGTCCTGATTGGTTGGAGATTTTGATATAAACATTGTAAACCCTTCTGTCACTTGCTCATTGCCTTCCTCTGCAACTTGCTTAACGACATGATGCGGTTGCCACTTTCTTAGTAAGTCGTGAGGGATATACTCATATGATATTGCAAATCTTTCGTAACAAATCGCTTCTATCGTTAATCGGCACTCTAACGCGGCGTATACGATAGAAGTCCTCGAATCTTCATCGAGAAGTTTAGATATTATTTCTATTCGTTTTGAGATATCTATCATCTAGCACCTGAACACCCGATTAGCCTAAATGGCTTACATAACGCCCGACTCAGGCCCAACTAGCCAGAGCGGGATTTGTGCCAAAATTGGCGCTCGTGCCATAGACACAAATGGCACGGAGGTTGGTTTTCACTTAGAGCCGTTTTTTACGCTCAGATTAAAGTGCGTTAATTTGAGATATAATTTCCTTAAAATCCTGATGTATTTCTGATGAAAACATATTATCAACAACATCATACTTACTTATTTTATACTTTACCACAAGGCAATCCTTTCCCTCAGTCAAGAGTGATTTTGACGAGAAATCTTGTAAACCAGGTAAAATTTCAGTTGTCGTAAATGCACTCAAGTCAATGCCAAATGCCCTTGCATCTTCAATTACAAATTTTTCCTCTACTTTGGCTGCTCTAGCAATAGCACTTGAGGATAGTAAATAGGTTTCAATATAACGATACCTCCAAGTTCTCGCTGCCAGGCCATCTTTATCGCAACCTTTATTACTCTTATCTACAAGCCTTTGGGTTACAGTATTAAAATCTTGATTATCTCTATCCCTAAGACTTAATCCTTTCAAACCACTAATTTCTCTTTTTAATTGGTTAAACAAATGCTGTCTTTCCGTGTGCTTACCAGGCCATAGCCAAAAAACTATATCCTCTGAAATAGGAGTCCCTAATATATTTGCGATCCTTTTCAACGAATCTGAGTCAGAACTATTTTCTACAAAAACAACCTTTTTTGTACGCTGAAGCCGATGCAGCTGTGGAGAAAACTCAGAACCAAGCCCCGTTATTAGAGCGATCTTTTGGAAATTTTGCTTAAGCAAATTAACTTTGCCATTCTCAAAGTGGAGAATTCTCTCTGGGGGCTGCGAAGCAATTAGTTCCGTGGAGTGAGTGGCAAACAAAATTTGCTTATCATATTTGCTTGCAAGAATATTTAGCTCTTTTAAAAGATCAAACTGTAATGAAGGGTGCAAATGCGCGTCAGGTTCATCTAGGGAAATAACATGGTACAAAGGATCAAGGGCAAGTGATAAAACATTCAGCAGCTGCAAAAACCCACTACCTTCAACCATTATGTCTCGACGATTAAACCCAGTGTGCTTTGTGAATTTAGTTTTATTTTTGTTGTAGCTACCCTTCCAATATTCAGCTTTTATAGAGCTGTGATAATCTTCATTAAAATCATGAACTACAAGTTCAACCTGAAACAACTCTCTCATTACTTCAAGAAGATGCTCCCATCTATCATTCTTTCTCAAATCTTCCAGATCTTGCTTAGGAATTCGATCTAAGTCTCCTTTTAGGCGCTCTCTTTCTTTTTGATTTTCTTTGTATAGTTCGAGCAACGTATTTCTCATCACCGAGCCACTTAGCCCTTGGCCAATCAACCTAGCTCTCATAGCTTTAGTGTGATATGGCTCACGGTTAAGAATGCCAGCAAAGGGTGGGATGTAAGCGACTTTCGGCAGTAGCTCTGATTGTGTAATGTTAGACCTTGTAGTCTTAATAAATAGCCTTTCATTAGCCAATGACAAAGAAAATCTTAAGTAGCGGTCGCTATTCAGCGTTTCATTTTTCCACTTAACTTCTAACCAAAGTGTATACCCATCAGGTTCTTTATTTCCGCTACTATCAGCTTCGGGAGCAATTCGCAAATTTGTCCACAGGTGTTTCAAGGACGGTATATTAAGAGGGAGAAAATCCTCACCATTAACTCCGACACCTTGTTTCTTTCCAATATGTTCATTTAGCAAGCCGTCTAAACCTTGCTCTAGCTGAATTATTGATTTACAAAACTCCCATAAAGCGAAGGCTTGCATAAATGTTGACTTACCCGAATTATTCGAGCCTGCCAAAAGGCAGAAACCGTCAGGAGCTTCTATTGTTTTTTCTCTATAGCGTTTGAATCTATGTAATTCAATTTCTTTAATAGATATTTTTTCCAAAACTCACCTTACTCCTAGATGTTAATGCCTGACAGAGGAATGTAACAGTGATTATTCCCCCTTTCATTTACGACTTATCCCATCAAAATCAAAAGAAAAAAATATAAATAAGCAGCATAACATCGATTATCGTGCTGACTGCTTAATACGATTGCATCAGCATGCCGCTTTCGCCGAGAGAGCCGCTCAGGGTCGAAATCTGCCTTAAGCAGCCCTCTGTAGCCAGTCCAAAAGCGAAGCAAAACCACTTATCAAGATTTATGATCACCAAAATAGTCATCCGTCGCCACTAGCCCCAGGCGGTCATCTGTATTGAAGGCCTGATCTCTGTCGCTATCTTCGCTGAACAAATTTTGCACGCGGCGTTCTTGTTTGAAGTAAGCCAACGTGCTGAAAAAACAGCTTTCGCACAGGTGAACTTCATAGCGCTCACCGTCGTGCTGAGAGCCATAGCCCCAATGTGCTTTGAGGGTGGCGTACTCAAGATTTTCATCTGCTACCCGTGTTGTGGTTAGGCAGACATCGCACACCACATCGGTGACGGCTTCGACTTCTACTTTTTCAGTCACTTTCATTGCTATACTCCTCGCCTACCGACCATGTGCTCACTAACATGGCATGTGCAATACGTGCCTATCTCGGCGGATGCTCATCACCTGTGCGGGTGGCTGGAATAGGCTCTTCCATCTGCATAGCCTCCCAGTCCTCAATGCCTACAGGCTCAAATGGCTTCTCATATTTGCCAACCGAGCCCTTAAGCCGCTGCAGAGGGCCGCCGTTTGCTTCTACATCACTGAGCTCATTAGATTTTTCCATCTAAGTGCCTCCTGTAATGCGTGCGAGGGCATGAATACATCATCGCAATAGACTCATTAACCTTAATCCACCCCAAGCGCTTTGACCACTGCATCAATCGGTTCGGCATAGAAGCTGGTTTGGAACTTGGTGAACAGCTCTCCGGGGATGGTGGGAATATCCATGGCGCTGCTCATGGGTAGGGTGACGCGCTTGCCACCGGCATCAAAAGCAACCTGCAGGCATTCCGCTAGGCTTTCGACAGGCTTTAGGCTGCCCCCTAGGCTCATATCGCCCAGCACCACCATTTGGCTTTGGGTAGGTTTACCTACCAGGCCAGAGGAGAACGCGACCAAGCTGGCGAGAGAGAGGTCACGCAAAACACCGCTATTTTGCAGATCGACCACATGCAGGTGGAAATCATGCTCCAACACCTTACGGGCACCGCTGATGCGGCTGGCGTTGGCCTTGAAGTAATCAAAGGCCATTTTGACCTGCTCTTTGGCGGCGGTGGAGTTCCAGAGCCCTGACATGGCCAGCTTGCCGCTGCCTGCGGTTACCTGCATTTCGATGCGATAAACCCCCGGCATGCCTTTATCGCTGAGACCAATGGTATGCACCACGCCAGGCTTGCCCTGGCCTTCTGGAATCAGGCCGCCACCGCCCTGCTCTTTCACCGACACAAAGTGCTCTTCCAGCGTTTCTTTGTCGATATAGCTGAAATGAACATCGTAAAACTCCATGCCACCAATCTTTTTCAGCTGTTCTTTCACGCGGCGGCGTACCTGCATGGCGTATTCCAGGCAATCTCGTACATCGTCCTTCATATACTCCCCATGGGGGAACATCAGCTTCAGCAGGCCCGACACGGTTTTACGCACCGCAATCACGTCACGCTGGTTGAGGTTGTCACCCAACGAGAAGTAGCGATCAATGGCATCGGCGAAGCTGCGTTTTCGCATCTCACGGAAGAATTCAGCGAGGTAATCAACAATAAACCCATAGCGCTGAGTAAAGAACGAGGGCCGCATCTTGGGGATTTCCCAGCCGGGAATATAAGCATGGAAGCGATCAAAGAAGGCAGCATCAATCATGGCATCGGGAAATGGCGTCAACAGGTGGCTGGTTTTTACCAGCGACTCCACGCTTTGGTTGATGTTGCCCACAAACACCATCGAGGCTGAGGCCTCCATCTGCTCACGCCCACGGGCAAAGGAGCCAGAGGCCATGTAATCCTTCATGATCTGCACCCCATCCTTATCCTTGAACGAGATACCGGCCACTTCATCGAAGGCCACCAAATCCCACATGCCCACCAGGCCAATACGCCGCGAGCTCATATTGTAGAACAGGTTAGCCACCGTGGTTTGCCCACCAGAGACCAAAATGCTGTTGGGTGAGCACTCTTTGTAGATATGGCTTTTGCCGGTGCCCCGTGGCCCTAGCTCGCAGACGTTGTAGTTGTTCTCGACAAACGGAATCATCCTGGCCAGTAAGTGCCATTGAACGCTTTCGTCTAGCTCGGCAGGTTCCATACCAATCGAGCGAATCAGCACTTCACGCCATTGAGCATTGGTAAAGCCACGCCGCCCTTCAAACAGCTCGTCCATATTCATGTGGGGCATCTGAATTGGCTTGAGCAGGCTGACGCCAAACGGTGACGATGACTGACCCTCTTCATGAAAATAGCTGAGCGTGGCAATCACCCAAATACCGCCTACCAGCAGTTTCTCGTGCTCTTTGACAATGCCTGCGGAGATCTCGGCATCTTTGATGCCTAGGTTACTGAACGCCGCTTCATAGCGGTCTTTTTTCTCGTTCAGGCGCACCGTGACCCGATCAATCACCTTGAAACTGCCGCGCTCGCGCACGATGGATTTCACTTTCTCCGCTTCATCCGGGCGAACGTAGTTATCCGTCAGAATCGCTTTAACGTTTTCCAGCCCCTTAGCAATCACCTCCGCATCGTCTGAGGCGCAGTACATACCCAACAGGTACTCCAGCACGTACACGGGCACGTTTGCGCCCTCTTTCACGCGCTGTGTGAGATCCTTACGCACCACGCGGCCCGCAAATTGCGTGTTGAGCAGCGTATCCAGATCGGCATCCTGGAGGGCGTCAGTCACTTGCGTGGCGGAAGTTGAGTCAAAATCCATGTGGGCGGTCACTCCTGAACGACAATAAAAGCACAATGCACAAACATAAAAGCGTTCCCGCTGATGACTGGCCTAGAAAAAATCATCCGTAAACGCGAGATCAATCACCACCCGGTAGCGCTCCCGTTCGGTGCCCAAGTCTTTATCCCGCAGCACCAGGAAGTAGTCATTTTTGCGGTCGAATGACGTGCCCGATAGCGAGAGGCGCACCGACTTCATGCGCTCGTTCATATTGTCGCTTGCGCTATCGAAGGTCACGACCTCTTCACTGGAAACCACCTCGCTGCCCGCGTAAATCGCCACCGACAGCGTGACCGGGCGGAGGCGCTCGCTGACTGCTTCGGTTTGCAGCAGCTCAAAACGCTGAATGTTATTGACCATCTTCAGCGATGCCTTGGGTGAAATGACTTCCACCTTGCGACTGGTGCGCTTTTCCACCTTCTCACCCCGCAGCTGCTGCACGGTGAGCACCGGCACCACAATTTCCTGGGGCATAATGCCCCCATGTACAAAACGCGCCCCGCCCACAAAATGAAAACGGTGCGCGCCTTTGGGTATCCAGAACTGGGTGTCACAGGTGGTGCCTGCGGTATCGCGGGTATGGCCGTGCCACACACTGAGGTTATCGGGCAGCGATTCACCCAGCACATAGCGCTTTTTGCTTTTGAAGGCCGACGCTGGCTTTTCTGACAGCGCCGTGCGGTCGGTAGCATTCAAGGCGCTTCGCTGAAACAGGAAACCGTGGTCAGCGGTGACCAACACCGTGCTGGTATTCAGGTGCATGAGGATTTTACGGGTCAGCTGATCCAGCTCATCAATGGCATCCTCCACCGCCGCGAACGTCTCGCTTTCGGTGTTGGCGGCATCTCCACGGGCATCTACCACGTTGTGGTACACGTACATCAGCTGCACGCCTTTGATCTTTTCGCGCCCCTCTTCACGGCTCCAGCCTTTTACGTCCTCGGCGGTGACGGCTAACGCCTCCCCGCCGAGGGCGGCTTTGAGTAACTTGCTGCGGTTCGCCGTACCCTGAGTGGATTGGCCGTTCACCAACACCGTATCGCTGCCCGGCTGATAGCTGAGCTCTCGGTGCGGCAACAGCGAGGCCATCCCCAGGGTGGTGTAGCTGGGCACCACACCCAACTGGCTTTTTAACGTCGCTTCGCTGTAGCGCTTGGCATTAATGCGCTCGCGCAGCTCTTCCGCCGCTTCATAGCGGAAGGCATCGCTAATCACCACTACCACACGCTTTTGACGGCTAGCGCCTAGCTGGGGCTGCACCCAGTCCCGGTAGAAGTGTTGCTGGCTGGAAATGTTAGGTAGCTTCCAGTGGGTGAGCCGCTGTTCGGCTTCTACGCGCTCGCTCCAGTTACGGGTGAGCTGGCCCAGGAACCACTCGTCGTAACAGCGCTCAACGGCGGTATCCAGGTTTTTAAGCAGCTCAACGCCGGTGGTATCAGAGGCCACCGCGTAATGGCGATAGGCGGTATCAAAACGGTAGAGGTCTGTTTGGTAAGCGTGGTAGAGCGCCTCAACACTCTCGTAATGGAAGCCTTTGGCATGCTGATGACGCAGACTAAACAGCGCAATCGCCGCGGTAAGCGCGGCGTACAGCTGCCGGTAGCGCTCGCGGCGGACGTCGTTTTTATGCCGCGATGCCCAATAACCGTCCAGGCGCGCCACAATGATGCTGTCGAACAGCTTCAGGTCGCGGGCATCCGCCGTGGGAATCGCCTGGCAGAGATCGACAATGATCTGCTTCTCCACCACCTCAAACGTCGCCACATGGCTTAGCTGCTCTAACGGCACATCCTGCAGCTTGTCATCAATGCGCTGAGCATCCGCCACCCACCCGGAGATCACATCGAACGCGGGGTAAAAGCGCGAGCTATCTCGCCAACGGGTTAATAGCGCCCGAGAGGATGCACGCGCATTGACAGAGGGAATGGCCACCTGACGCGCCCAGTCAGGAATATCAGAAATGCTCTCGCAGTAGCCGGTAATCAGTAGCCGTAGCATCAGCTGGCCGAAGTTCAGCGACGCTTCACCGCTGAGCTCTGCTTGGGTGGCGGGATAGCCCACCTCGGCCTGTAAAGCACGCACAAGCGCAGGCACCAAGGCGTACTTCTCGGCCTCAACCAACGCCACTGGGTTGGCCTCTAACCCCAACTCGTGGGTTACCGCTTCTTCAGCCAGGTGGAACAGCAGCGTGGCCACGTCAAGAGACGTGGCCCCCACCACCACGGCCAGCATCGCTAGATCCAGTTCATCTTCACTGAGGGAAGGCGTGACCAAACGCTTCAACGCTTCGATTCGTTTACGACTGGCTAAGAACGCCTGCCGCTGCGCCAAGTGCTCGCGCAGTACATGGCGGGTTAGGCCCAGCTCGTTGAAAATCATCGAAACGCGGTCGGCGTAGAAGCGGCCAGAGTACAGCTTGATATCCAGCAGCCAGTCCTCTTCTGGGGCTGGCTCGGCAGAGGGAAAGTAGAGCAGCGTGGGCATTTCCGGCTCTTCCAGCTCCAGGCGAAGCTTGACACCCAGGGTAGACTCCCCCGCCATGTTGATCACTTGAACGCCTTCTAACGCAAGATCACTGAGCGAATCCACAAAATGGCCAGGGGCGTCGTACCAGAACACAATCCGATGGCGGTCGGTGAAGAAGGCGTGTTGTAAGCCCTGCTGGAGTTGTTCGAGCTGCACAGAGAATCCTATCTATACTGAATAAAATTATAGCAAAATTACATTGCTAGGCTTAATAACTGTTAACTACTTGTCGGATTCTTTCTATTAATAGCGCCTTTCTCTGCAAGTAGAACTCATCAAAATTTGCGATGTCGTCTGGTAGCAGGTCAATCCCTTGGGAATGAAGATGACGCAAACGCGCGTCAGGATCCGGCCAAACAGCCTCATACCATTTAAGAGGCATTTTTTGGCGCTTCTCGTTATTGATGGTTCCTTCCAGTAGTTGCAGATTAGGAAGCTGATTGCTCCATGCCTTGAAAGACTCAACTCTCTCCTCAGGCACACCAGCCTTTCTCAGTTTGCTTGTGCTGAAAAGACCTTTCGGGTAGATGTGGTCTACATGAAAATGTCGAGAAAAATCGAATCCCGGGAACAACAGAGAAAGCAGCGCGAAGGTTCTTTTACCACCGTACTCCAACTCGGCCAGCTCTTCGACTTCCTCGTCCACAAAGTGGAGTGCCTTACCGCGGGCCGCCATCACCGAACTCAGTTTCTCCGCTGGAAAGCCTGCCTCACTATCCTCCTTAAGCACTCGGCGCAAGCTGGTTAGCAAAGTATCAAGACCACTACCCCAAATGCCAGACGCCTTTAACAACGATTTAATAAACCACTTGCGCAGAAATTCGCGATCCTTCGCATATTCAGAACGGGACAAATAACCATCATCCAGCTTTCGAATATATAGGTAATAGGCAATCGGCAAAATTGCGCTATCTGCACGCAGGTTCTGCGAGTTGAATCCAAAAGTAGCCAAGAGTTTGGTCGTAAGTAGAAGAGCAGTTCGTATCTCAAGCCAGTTCTTCTCAAGGATAGCCATGTTAGCTTTATTGAAGTTATCGACTTTGAAGCCAACACTGCCAATATCTGACAGCATCAATCCTGCCTTCAGGACTAGATCTTTACTGAAGGAAAAACCATCCCCTGTTTCATTCATTTCGTCAACGAGAGCATGAATTTGCTCTCGTGCATCCAGGTCGTTCCACTGTGCAACAGCTATGGACAGCAACAAGTCCGAATATGATAGGACAGTCCCCCCACTGTTCATACGGATGAAGATATTCAAGACATGTTCAAGGTCTTGCTCTTTTTCTTCATAGTAAGCAATTTTATCTTTATCTAATATCGTGGTGATCAGATGTCTAAGGACACTTCTAGCGGACTTGAGGGACTCTCTATCACCTTCCCACCCATCATTCAGTTCATCGTGCAAATCGTCTCTGTCTTCTTCTAGAATCCGCCCAACACGGAACCAGTAATCCCTCTCAGATATGTCACCAGCTTGCTTGTCTGTTAAGAATTCGAACTGATAGCGGCTACCTGTTTCGTCCTCAGGCTGTCCCAGTAGGTTGATATAAAGTCGCTTGAGAGGAAACGCATCGGGACTCGTCCACCACTTGCCATGGATTTTTTGGCTGTAAGACCCTCGTAGACCAATATTCAGAGCTGTAATACGCTGCTGACCGTCCAGTACGGCAACTAACTCGCGAGCAGGAAGATCTTTCAGCGGCGGGCAATGAGGATTGTCTCGCTGATGATAATGCGTCACAAAATCGTAAAACTGATACTTCCCACGATTATCAGGCTGTATGCGCCAAAAAAGGAATGTGCCAAACGGGTAGCCCTGAAGTAGACTATCGAACAGGTTGCAGATCTGATCAGGTCTCCATACAAACTCCCTCTGAATCGCTGGGAGTATTAATTCATTATTCCTCACCTGGTCAATTAATGAAGAGATGGTGCCACCTGTCTGATACATAGTATCTCCACTATATTGATTTTGCTTACGATGGTTTAGCTACCAGATTAATCTTTGACCATTTTGGACTGGCCAGCCCATCATCCCGTTTTAGCTCTGGCTACTCTCACCATTATCGTTTCGTTCCTGCCAGTCCCTTGAGATCGAATCCCAATCCACTGGTCGCTGGATATCTTGATAGCTACCGTCCTCAAGCTCTTCAGACCCAGACCAAACATTCCAAAAATCTGGATCATCGGAGGTTGGCCGCTCGGATTCTGCAAGGGCTCTCATTTGCACAAGCACAGGCAACTCCGAAGCCCAGCCCATCAAAATTGCATGCCGCGAAGGTAGTGACGGTAGATCTCTCAAAAGACCTCGAAGATTGTCTGGTACCAAGCGATGAACCAGTTCTTGGTCCCTGTCGTTGCTTATGCGGTGGAGGAGGAAACTATTGCACTGAGACAAGACTGTCGGTGAAAGCTCACTGGGGCGTTGCGATGAAAGAACCAGCCCGAGGCCAAACTTCCTGCC
Source organism: Vreelandella glaciei (assembly GCF_013415125.1). Taxonomy (GTDB): domain Bacteria; phylum Pseudomonadota; class Gammaproteobacteria; order Pseudomonadales; family Halomonadaceae; genus Vreelandella; species Vreelandella glaciei. Next base: position 34,781 of record NZ_JACCDE010000012.1, read on the forward strand.
CTCCCTGGCAATCTTCTCGAAGACTTGGCAGCAAATGGCAGCAGAACTCTGGTTTTCGGTATCGGCGTTGTAACGTTTTATGAAGGTATGAGCCTCCTCCATAACCAAGGCTGTGGGTAAGATTTTTCCCTGGTTAATTTTTCGGTACCTTTGCAAAGCCTCCAGCGTCATCCTTGCAATAACGGCCGTCGCCAAATGCACCACTTCAACTGGGAGCAGAGACAGATCTATCACTGTAATTGAACCATTGGCTGCATCACTCGCCCCAATGTAGTCGTTCAACCAATCAGCCAGAGATAGTCCGTCTGTCTCTCCGGATACCGACTTCATCCGACTATCACCTAGAAGTGTTCTCACTCGCATCAGCATCGTTTCCACGTAATCGGAAACGTTAAGTTGCTCAGCGTTTACCTCAAGGCTTCTCAGAAAGTCCGATCCGGTGAACTCGCGTGGGACATCTGCATCTATTGGAAGAACATCGGTATCGCTGCCACCAAATGCTGAATGGGCGGCTTTTGTTTGACCTAGTAAGTCGTCTATTTCAGCTTTGGTAAAAGGCCCTGGCCAGTCAGCACGCCGTGTTCCGCGATACGTGCTTATCAAGCCATATAAACCTCTAATGCACTCATTCTCATCGTCCGAGTAGTCTTCGGATGTTCTGAGAGCGTCCTGCCAAGTTGTAAGCCTCTCCACAAAGCCCTTAACCGGACCCGGACCTGACCATGGCCGCCCCGAAGATTTCTCTTGCTGAATGATTCCAACAAGTGTTCGTAGATATCTCCGCATTTCATTACTTGGGGTCACATCGTCCTCAAAGGACCCATCTCTTACTGAGCGGAGTGCTTGAACCAAAGTTGGCCTTTGCGCTCTTGGACTGGCCTGGGTAAACGCGCTCCATTCCTCGCTATTCCAAAACCACATGGGAACCTTAAGCGCCTGAATCTCTTGGTCTTCATCGCCCTCCACAGAAAAAACACGAACGTTGCCTAGATCTTTGAAGGTGTTTGCATACTCACCGTTTGGGTCGAGGACAATGAACCTTGCGTTCGGGTCACCTCCGTCTCGGGCCTTTCTTGCAGCTTGGAGCGACCACCGGATGAGCCCTGCTACGGAACATGACTTACCGCTGCCCGTATTACCAAGAACGGCAAGGTGCCTCCCAAACAAACGATCGGGATCAACGCATACCGAGGCGTTTGCGGCCAACGGGCTCACTCCGATCTTCACATGCTTGTTTGTTCCTGACTCGACAATTGATCTGAGTTGATTTTGTGTGGGAAGCAGTACAGGGCTTCCAACTGAGGGGTAGGCCTCGACACCACGTCGAAATGAAAACTTGTCTTCGTCTTCCTGGAGTAACGAGCCAATCGGATTCAGGCTCATTTTCCGGAGCGGGTACGGGAGATCGATCAAACCAAAATCTTGCATGCCCCGGCGTTTGGGAAATTGAGATCTCTCGACTGTTATCCATTCGACTTGGGCAACGAGGTAACCCTCATCGCTGGGAATCAAAACGTATCCATTTATTCTCGGGAAAGGCCGAGGCGTGCCCGTGTTCAGGGCAACGTTGTCCGGAGCCTCGATATTGAGCAAGACCTTAATCTCATCGGGAGCTACAAAATCGATGGTTCCGATTATGAGAGAGTCTGCATAGGCCATAGGGCTCATACTCATGGTTGCTCACTCCCTGAATTACCGCCCTCTTCATCACGCTCTGATGTTTGCTGCTCTGAGTTGAAACGTTGACGCAACAACTCTGACATTCTGGATGTCGTCTTATCGATGGCCGCTTTTGGTAGAAAATATTTTGTGAGCTTCTGTATATCGGCCAGGCCCGGACCAACCATCAGACTAATCTGAGATGACCGACCGAGGTCGTCATAGGTCTTGGTGATACGGCCTAGGTTGTCATCACGGGAAATGATGACAAGATGCGTTGATGGTATAGATAGCATATCGCGAATCACGCGGTTGATATGCTCATCGCCGAAGCTGTATCCGTAAGTCACAAGTGTGCTGTTTGGCCGGCAGATTGCAGCCGCAAAATCGCGAAATAACTCAACGTAGGGATAGTCAGCCGTTTCTCTATCTTTCGCTGAGTTGGGATAAATCATCAATTTGTTCGCATCTACACCCCGCAAACCAGGCGCATCCAGGTACGGCTTAATCTGTTCAGCACCAAATGGTAACCCGATACGCCGGATATCCTGTTCGGCTTGAATCCAATCCACGGAGCCATGGAGTTTTGTAAAACGTGCCACACCTTCCAGATATCTTGGTTCACCTCGAATGCCGGGAGGGTTGTAGTGCATGTCCAGATCAAGCCGAGAGGACCTAAAAACGGGCATCAGGTTTCCAAGGAATCTGTCGAGCAAATGGAGACCAGCGACCTCTGCACCTGCCTCAATCAGCCGATCGTAATTGGTAGTAAAAATATTTAATCGATCACGAACGCCAGTCCGGCTGGCAAAGCTCATCAAAAAAGTGATGAGAGTATTCCATGCCTCTTGTCTTTCACTCTCCCCAGCCTCAGCAATATTCCGCTCACTTTGAAGGATTGAAATCCCAAAATCACCAATTATTGTTTCCAAATCAGCCGACACGGCTTCGGCATTCTTGGTTTGCCCCAAAATCTCTAAGCCCCGGAGGAGTTCATTTGCTACACGTAGTTGGTCTTCGATATTCGCCTGATCTCGCCCAGATCGTTCAGCAGACTCCTGCGCAGCTTTCTTGATCTCTTTATCGGAGAAAATGAAGTCAACACTGTCCATGCCAGCAGCTGGCTTTTCAGCAGCAATGAAATGAATTGCATGGGTCAAGCCAGAGCCAGCAAGTAGAGAAAGGTGTTCCGTTTGAAACAACGATGTCAGCCATGGCTCAATACGAGACCGAAGCTCCTTGTAACCAAAATCTCTGGAGTTCAGCCAAGATGTCTCAGAATAGTTTTCACACTGAAATTTTCCGACGGAGAGATCACCTTCAAATTTGATAGGAGATGCATCATCCCTGACTTTTAATATGTGTTTTTCACTACTCATTCCATGACTCTCCTTATACTTTAACCACTGGTCTTAAGCCAAAACCTACTGAGGTTTTTCTCCCGTCACGGCCTTCACTTCCGCCAACAAATCCCCAAACTTGCCGTAATTCACCTTCACCCCATCATCCAGATCCAGCGAGATGCGTTGGTCGGCATAGTGACGCAGCTTCTCGTCGAAGGTATTAAGTTCGGCTTGTTGTTTGTAGAGCTTGCTTAGCTCTTTCTCAATCGCTTTCGCTTCGGCGGCGGAGGTGCTGGCGTCTTTGTCTTGCTCTAGCTTTTCCACGTAGCTGGCGAGCTTGGTGGTGAGCGGGATGACGTAGTCGGTGCGCATCTCGGCCAGGGTACTTTCGTTGTAGCGGTGCAGGTAGACCAGGCACTCGAAGGCTTTTTGCTTGCCGGAGGAAAACAGCCAGTAGATGGGGCGTTTTTTGTAGGTGCGCAGGTGGTCTTTGAAGAACTGGGTGCTGAGGTAGCGGCGGATAGTCTCCAGCGCGGCTTCGCCTTTCTTAACCTTGATGGCGTGCAAACAAAGGCTTTCGGCGACGAAATCGAGATTTTCCTGAAGGTTCTCTTCGCCCCAGACGGTGCGCACGAAATCGCGGAAGCGGTTGGTGGCGTCGTCGGGAAACCACTCCTGATCGGTGAGCGGGATGATGGCGTTGTCATCCGGCGCAAAGCTGGGTTCGGGGACCTGGGCGAGGTAGTCGCGGACGGTGTCGCCTTGGCTGGCGAGCATCAGGCCTAGCTTGTCTAGCGAGTAGCGGCCCATCATGCAGCCGATGGCGTAGCTCACCAGCTCCTTCAAGGTGTCGCACTGGAGCAGAGTTTCCAGCTCTTCTTCGGAGCGATTGCCGCCATAGCGATAATGGGGGTTGCAGTTCAGTGTAATTCCTTTCAGAGGAGCTTTCGGACTCATCTCTTCTTGTAAACCATAAGCATCTATAAAAAGGCGGTTGTTTTCTATCTCAAGCTGCTCCAGCTCTCCAACCATTTTAAGCCAGTCATCTCGCAACTTATTTAATGATTCATTAACTAGTGACTGCCCTTCATTTATTCCCGCTAACTTTAATCCTAAAAAGTCCCAAGATATTTCATGCGAATCCCAGTCATCTTTTTCTAGCTCGATAGATCGACTGGCTATAGAAACCACCTTCTCGCTGACCTCGACGACTGGGATCGACGCAATTTGCCCAGCTTCAAGATTTAAAGTTGGAGATAATATTTCAAAAAATCTTAACGATAGATTAGAGTTGAGCAGTGCCAGTAGCTTGTATGTATCATTCTGTTCTGGGAATATAGACATCCCGGCAACATCAAAAATAGCTCCTTTAGGCTGATACCTAAAAGAAGGGATCCCACTTCCTATTTTTGACCAGGTAACACTGGGTTCAAAGTAATACCTTTCATTTACTACGCGCTTTGATGCACTGCCGTAACGATTAATTGCAACGTGCTTTATCTCTTCTCCGCCCCCTTTCCAGTTCACCAACATCTCTTGGTTACCGTACCATTTTCTAAAATCGCCACCTTTATTATAAGGGAACCACTTTACGTCGCTGCCTTTCTCGGCTTTCATCGGGGTTTTGTCTAATGAAACCTCGAACCACATCCTTGTGAATCTGTCATTATCCATCGTTGCCAAACCTTGCCTTGGCAAGGAAATATCACCGAGAAGGACTCCTTTCTCATAGGCCTCGATAAGCTTGGAGGACGCCCAATACGCTACCGGGCTTCCCGGGATTTTCTTAAAATCATCCGGGGCAACCATTTTAAGCCGTCCGTTTTTTACAGGGAATTCAAATGGCTTCCCGTCATCAGCAATATCATTAACATCAGTATATGAAAATGAACCTTTCACTCCTGAGATATGCTGATTTCGAAAAATGGTTGCATTGGTTCCGAACGCGATTTTCATCACACCATTGCCCATGTGCACCATGGTTTCGATGGTGTGATCATCTAGCAGCGACTGCCGCATCTTTTCGTAGCTGGATAGGAACATCCAACTTTGCATGGTCACCATCGCGTTGAAGGCGTATTCCTTAAGCAGTGTGAACCCATGCTCAATAAAGACCGCAAATAGGTCCGACTTGCTATTGGGGTAGGCCTTCTTAGCGTAATCCTTCAGCGACTTGTTCATCCCCTTACTGCCCATATAGGGCGGATTGGCAACCACCGCATCGTAGCGCTGCGCCAGTACCCACGCCTGCTTCACAACCGGCATCAGCTGCTTAGCAGCAGTCTTCTGCATGGTATCGCCGCTATCGATGAGCTCGGTGAGTACTTCCAGCAGGGACTTGAGCGGGGCTTCGAAGCTGTTAGGCACTTCGATCAGCGAGCCGAAGGTCTTGGCGTCCTGGAAACGCTCGATCAGGTCGAAGATGGCCTTGTAGGTGTTGTCGTTGCTGGAGAGCTCCTTCTGCTCGCCCTCGAACAGGCTCTGGGACTGGCCCTGGTGCCAGTCGCCGGTAAGGTTGAGGTCGCGCCACAGGGCGCTGGCATCCAGGTGCTGGGTGCTCTGCAGGGCCATCACGTTGAGGCGCACTTTGTTTACACCCATACGGCTGAAGATCCGTCGGTCGTCTTCCCGGGCCTTCATCAGCAGCGCGAAGCCAGCGAGCTGGGCGGCGCGGTCGTCGATATCCAGGCCGAACAGGTTGTTCTCCAGGATCAACTTGGGGATGTCCCGGGAGCGATAGCCGCGCTCTTCATAGATGGCCTTCAGCACGTTGTAGGCCTCGACCAGAATATGGCCGGAGCCACAGGCGGGGTCGAGCACCTTGATGCTCTCGGGATCGATGCTGGCCGGGGTGATGGCGTCCAGCTGGGCCTGCACCTCGGGCTCCTGCTCGGCGGGCTCGATGTAGTACGGCATCTCGGCTTTGAGCGTTGATGCGGGGTAGGTTTGCAGCCACTGGCGGCCTACCGAGTTCTGCACCAGGTATTGCACAATCCAGTTGGGGGTGAACAGCTGAGTGGCGGCGGGGATGTCTTCGCTTTTCACCACCTTACCGATCACTTGGTCTTTCTTCTCACTGATGTAGAACTGGTAAAGCCAGCCGATCACTTCTACATCCTGCCAGTCGGCTTCGGGAATCGCTTCGACCAGCTCACGGATGAGCGAGTCGGTTTTGGTCAGGTTGTTGGGCAGCAGCAGCTCGCTGGCGTCGTCCAGCGGCTCGAACAGGAACGGCATGGCCTCATGCAGGGCGTGGCATTGGGCCAGCAGCAGCTCGCGGTAGAGGGTTTCATCCTGGGTGCCGTCGAGCTTGAGTTCGCGCACGCGGGCGGTGTCTAGCCCTGGTAAATCTACCTCTAAGCACTCCTCCAGAATCTGGAGCTGCCCGGCTTCGCCCCCTGCCCCACTTAAAACGCGGCGGCCGTGGTCTAGGTAGCCGTGAATCTCCATATAGCGAATGGCGCACAGGCGGTTGAACCAGCTATAGGCGGCCTGCTCTATCGCTTGGGTAAAGCCATCGCGCTGCACCCACGCGGCCAGCGCTTCCCGTGCGCCTTTCAGGTGGGCGGGCACGGTGTGGGTTTGGCCATCCTGGGCGGTCATCACCAACACATCGCCCTTTTGCTCCAGGGGGGCAATCACAGCGCCACCTTTGCCATCCGGGCTAATGCCCACACGGGCCGCCTGGCGCGTCATGGTGTCGATAAAGCGGGCGCGGGCTTTGGGGGCGTATTTTTTGATGTTGGCGGTGTACATGGTGAATTCCTTATCGGGCCGCCTGCGTGGCTTGGCCGAGGTGTTCTGGTTTTTCTGTGCGTGACTGTTCTAGGCTTGCTAGCCATCTACTGGACTGACGCTAGCTGTGCTGCTTACTGGGTCGGTGACTAGGTCACTGACCCATTGCTTTTAATGGAAAACGGTATTGCCAGCCAGTTATTCATCCATTCCCTCTTGTAGCTGCCGTAAATCTTGTTCAATTTCCTCTACGGTGGGCAGCGAGCCTTTGAGGTTGTCTGGCAAGGTCTCAACCAGGTTGTACTCACTGACACCCATGGGCTTATTCAGGTCGCGTAGAGCAAACTCGACTTCGATGTTATTTTTATCCCGACACAACAACAGGCCAATGGTGGGTTGGTCATCGTCGCGCTTGAGTAGGCTGTCCACCGCCGACAGGTAAAAGTTCAGTTTACCTGCGTATTCCGGGATAAAACGTCGGTTCTTGAGTTCGATGACCACGTAGCACTTGAGGGTGACGTGATAGAACAGCAGGTCGAGATAGTAGTCGTTACCAGCTACTTCGAGGGCGTACTGGCGACCGATAAACGCAAAGCCCTTACCCAATTCCAGTAGAAATTGGGTGATATGCTGAGTGAGCTGACGCTCTACGTCACGCTCGTTATAAGGCGCGGTCAGAGACATAAAGTCGAAGGTATAGGGGTCTTTGAGCGTTTGCTGAGCAAGATCCGACTGGGGGGCTGGCAACGTGCGGGAAAAGTTACTCACCGCCTTGCCGGTACGCTCATGCAGCCGCGACTTGAGTTGCAGGGCCAGCACGTCACGGCTCCAGCCATGTTCCAGGGTTTGGGTGAGGTAGAAGTCGGCTTCGTTTAGGTCAGCACATTTGCTGAAAATCTGGATATTATGCCCCCAGGGCGTTTGGACCAGTAAACCAGCACGATCGGCATCTATACCGGCCCAGGGCGTGTCGGCCAATTTGGCAACAGCCTGTTGCCAAATTGCAGGATCACAGTAAAACCGGAAGAAAGCTCGGCAGTAGCGCAGATTTTTGGGAGAAAACCCACCGACCTCTGGAAACGCGTGGCGTAGGTCGTTGCTGAAAGCGTTAATAAAGCCACTGCCCCACTGTGCCTGGGTTTCCCTTTCGACAATCTGAGCGCCCAGTTCGTAGTAGAGTGCGATCAGTTCGCCATTCGCCGCTAGTGCTGCCCGCATACGAGCAGACTGCACACGCTGCTTAATGCTGCTCAGCCAGGCCTGATAGTCGGCGCGGGTAGAAAGGCTATGTGTCATGCGGCACTCCTTTTAGCAACGCTGCTGTTTTTGCCAACCAACCTATCCAGGCGCTACCGCACCTGTACCCGTTTGCCCGCTGAAAGTGCCCCTTCCAGCTCTTTTCTCAGCTCGTCCATAAAGGCATCCACTTCCGCTTGGCTTTCCAGGTACACACCGCTATGCACGCGGCTGAGTACGTCGCTCACACGCACCCTTGCCACGGGTTTGGGGGCATTCACCGCTGCCGGGGCTGTTGCGGTGTGCGGGCCGTAGGTTGTATCCCGTGGTGCCGTCTGTGTGGCTGGTTTGGGGCTCTCTGATCTGGGCGCTGGTGTTGTGGCCTCTCCCGCAGGCGCAGGCGGCTGCCGCTTGGCGGCTTCAGTCTGGGCGTTGTGCAGTGCCTCCAGGCTGGCTTCTTCTTCCTCGACGGCGGTTTCGGTTTGCAGCTGGTAGATCTGCGCGATGCTGACCGACTGATTCACGGAGGCTTTAAGCTGCTGCAGCGGGTGCAGCAATCGGTTGCTGAGTTCGGCGGTGCCAATGCCGCTTTTGGCTATTTCAGCGCTTACTTTGGCAATGCGCGTGTCGATACGGGCAATGGCGTGCTGGCGTTTTTCCTCCACCAGGCCGCTGTTAATCTCATCCAGCGCGCGTACCAGGCCATCCACTTTATTGAGCATGGCGTAGGGGGCGTCGGCGCGGTAAATACGCTCACACTCGGCCAGCGCTTGCTGGGCCTGGGTGTTTTTCTCAAGCTCTAGGCGGTTCACCGCAAACCGGTTAAGCGCCTGCTCTAGCTGTTGCCAGGTCGTCAGCTGCTTGGTGAAGAAGTCACTGAGATCGCGGTAGTCCTCTTCCACATCGAGCAGCGTATCTTGCTGGCTGGCAATGGTTTTGAAGAAATCAAAGCTATCGTCCAGGCGCAGCAGGCGCTCCACTTCGCGCAGTGAGCTATCAATGGCGTTGCGTCCAGGGAAGTTGCCCACGTCGGTTTTGCTTTTATACGCCTCTAGCTCGCGCCGCCAGTGGGATAAGCGGTCTACGTAATAGGTGAACAGTTCTTTTTCGCTGGTGGGGCCTAGCTGGCCGAATAGCTCTTTGGTGAGGTTGCGGGCTTTGTTGAGCACCGCGTCTTCGGTTTGGCGCTTTTTCTGGAGGCGCACTTCACTGCGGCGGCGGGCGTTGTTGAGTAGCTCAAACGCCTCTTTACCGCTCAGCGCGGGGCCAGCGGTATGGAAGGTTAAGCGCCCAGCGGCATGTAGGCGGCCTAGAATCAGCAGCGTTTCGCCTTCCGGCCAGCCGAAGGGTCGGTTGCTAAAGCGCTCAATCAGCGGGTTCAAAGGCACCGGCTCGCCACCGTGTAGCGAAATATACTGCTCTACCTCTTTCACCGCTTGGGCGTTGCCCTCCTCGCCGTCTAGGTTCAGGTTCTGGGTGCCCAGGTCATCGGCGGTTAATACGGCCTGCAGCTCGCGCATTGGCTCCGGGCTGAGCACCGTGAGCTGGCTTAGCTTGTTGTAGGTGTTTTCCAGCAGGTAGCGGCAGGCGTCGTCTAAACGGCTGTTGAGCTGGCCTCGGCTGAGATCGAGCTTCTGGCCAAGCGCGTAGACATCCGCATCCAGCAGCATCTCTTCTAAACGCACCCGCAGGCGCTTTTTGCGCTCTTGGTTTTCACGGCCACGGTCGGCCAGAATGCGCTCCACGCTGTGGTCGTTGGCCGATAGGTTCAGGCGGATAAACTTATCGGTTTTTAGCAGCGTGCGCAGTTCATCGGTAAAGCGCTTGTCGTCAGGCAGCTTGATGAGCACCTGCCCGCCGTTATCGCCGCTTTTGTGAATGCAGCCCGCTTCGCTTAGCTGAACGTACTCCACGTCGAGCGGTGAGACCACCTCTACCCGTAGCTGGCTCTGGTAGCGGCCATCCAGGGTGTGGCCATCCAGGTAACGGCCAATGCTGTAGTCGGTTTTGTTGACCGGGTAGCGGTATTTGGTGCGGTCGCGAAGCAGGTCTTTGAAGATTAGGCTGGAAAGCTCCTTGTTTTCGTCGCTGCTGGTGACTTCGGTGGCTTTGATCTTACGGGTGATGTCCCGCTCTTCATTGGTGAGGAACTGGTACTCATCGCCGTTGCGGGTAATCAGGCTCTCTTTTTCCAACCGTGCCAGGGTGGCTTCCAGCTGCTCCCGAATGGCGATACGGTCATCGTCGATTTGGGTCAGCGAGAGTGTGACTAGATTATCGACCGTGCCTTTGACCAAATCCACATAGCGGATCATAAACAGCGTGCGCAGGGTTTCGACATCAAACGCCTCTAACACGGGGTTTTCGCTGGCCTGATCAATGGTGCGTTTTACCGCTGTATCGAGAAAGCCCTCTACTGCTGTGTAGAAGCAGTGCATCGGTACCAGTGCGCCAATCGTTTTCTCCTGCACGGCTTTGGCGGCCATGTGGAACGCATCGAGCATGGAGCGCTCGCCGTAGGCCAGGTGCGCACCGGTCGCCCCTACCTTGCGGATCTCTTCAAAGACTTTTTGCACCAGCTGGAAGTGGTATGGCACAAAGGGGTAATTGGCGATAAAGCTCTCGACGCCTTCGATATTTTTCAGCGTGGGGCCGGAGCGGTCAAAGGTCAGCTGGTTACGCAGAATCGAGCCCTTGGCCTCAAACACGCCTTCCAGCTCGGCGCGTGCTGGGTCGGTTTTCACCAATAGGCGCTTGCGGATCACTTCATCGGAGTTGGAGCTTGAGAGCGATAAGCGGGTTTTAAAGCGCCCGGCGATCTTGGAGAAATCGTTGGCTTTTGACGCGGTCATCTCCCCTAGTACGGCGTCCATATCCGCCTGAGACGTCACGACGATCCAGGCGCGACCACCGCAGATCGTGCCGAGGTTTTCGGTGAGCGTTTGCAGGGTCAGCATTAAGCGCGTGTCGCTGCCAATAAACTGGCCGACTTCATCGACCATGAACACCATGCGCTGGGTCGCTGACTGCGACTCCAAAAACTCTTTTACCCAGTGGCAGAAGTTCTCTACCGAGACGCTGAAGTTGGTTTCGGATTCCTCAAACCATTTATGCGCCGCTTCAGGAGAGAGATCGAGCGCGGCACCAATCGCTTGCTCAATATCATCCTGGTAGAACTGATAGCCGTCTCGCTCCTCTTCCCACACCACGCCGCTGGCTTCGTTAAAGGCCTGCTTAAAGCGCTCATACACGCCGCGTTTTTCCAGGTGACGTTCCATGTGGGCGATATGCGGGTAATCGGAGCTAAAGCCCTGGTGCTCGTTAAACACGCGCAAGAAGACGTTGAGGATGGGGTTGCCATCGTCGTTCGAGCTGGCCTTGCTGTCGATGTTGAACAGCACCACGTGGGCCGGCTCACGAACGGCTTTGTCGATATCAGCCCGAATAGAGCTATCGATCAGCTTCTGCTCATCAAAAAAGTCGGCGGCTCGCTTGGCCTGGCCGCTGGCATCAAACGCTTCCGTGTTGGCGAGTAGGTAAGAAAGCGTTTTCAAAAAGTGCGATTTACCCGACCCAAAAAAGCCGCTGACCCAAACGCCCACGCGGTTGGCGATGGAAGGGTCATCTAAAGGGGTGGTGTAAGATTCAAAAAAAGCGCGAAAGTGCTTTTCTAACTCGTTGGTGACGACATACTCATCCAGCTCTTGGTAGACGGTTTCCTGGTCACGCTGGTCGGCCTTGACCACGCCGTTGATTGACCGGCTGAGCGGTTTGAGGAAGAGCTCTTGAATGTGCATATCTGTCCTGTAAATGTTTGAACCCTGGGTGTTTCAGGCTGAGAGGTAAAGCGATATCAAAGACCACTACTCACCAAGCGAACATAATATACGGCATGACGTCATCCGTTGCGCTAGGGCACAAGCGCAAACGCACGGTAGTAGTTATTGCTTTTGATCTGCTTAAACAACGACATCGTTTGTCCGTCGTATCGGCCTGGGTAGAAGAGTACCAATGGCTTATGGCCAAGCGGCCCGTGTAGGGCATTTAACAAGCTGTGCGCACGCACCATGGGCCATAGGCTACCCACACCGGTAAGCAGCACAATATCGGGGTCATGCGACAAAGAGTGTCGGATAAGGTATGGGGCGAACTTGTCCATGTGCAGCGGCCCACGTAGCGCTTTGAGCAGTGCCGCATCGCCTTTGCTTTTTTGCATGGCAATGGCTTTATCCAGGAAGCCGCGCTCAGTCAGGTAATCCTTTAGCACTTCCAGCAGATTGACCTGCGCCATTTTGATATCAGGGTGCTGGCGTGCCATTAATGAGGGGAGGAAGTTCAGGTAGGCACGCACCTGGAGTTCATGCTCTGGGGCGTAATCGAAAATCCAGAAGCCCAGTTCATTACCCAACCCCTGGCCCGCTAAAAAATCGGGACGCGTGATTTTCTCAGCGACTTGGTTCAAACGCGCCCGAAGCTGGTCATCCTCGTGGTGGTTAAAGCCGCTGGGGGGTGGGTACTGATCACTCTGTGACATGCGGATGCGTCCCTGTGTCTAGCATGTTGGATGCGAGAGGTTTTCTAATGCAAACGGCTGATTGAGCAAGACTATGCCGCCAGCTACATAGCTTGCAAGATCTACTTAGTCGCGTTTTGAAGAAGCCACGGCTTTTGACAAGCAGGCATGTACTATGGGCACCTATCTTAGCAAGCGACAACAGGTACTCAAGCGGACGTGCTGGTAGGTTTCAAGCAAGCTTTTTACTTCTGGACGCAGCAACAAGGGCTGTAACTTGCGCGAGCGACTGGACGCCAGTGCGCCAACGTCGGCCAACATACGGTACACCACCTGCCCCATTTTACGTTTCGAGCTTTCGGCCCACCCTGCTATTGCTGCATCGCGGTGGGCACGCTCAGCTAAAAACTCATCCCACTGATAGGCCTGAAGCGCCTCCGTCTGGGTTAAGAACGCATCGGCGACAACACTTTCAAGAAACTCCACCAATAGCAGGTTACGTGCCATCGCCGCACAGAAAGACACCTGTGTGGCGAGCTGGTCGTCGCCATCACGTAGCGCTTGCCAAAAAGGTGGCTCCAGCTTCTCTAAGCGCTTACGAATAGCTTGACCTGCACGTTTAGCAGTGGCGGGACGGTTCTTCTGGAGGCGGTTATCAACGATGATTGCCTGGTGCCACTGCCTTTCATCAGCATTAGAGAGCAGCAAATCGGCAACGGCACGGCTTTCGCGCACCATCAGACCACCGCCGATCAGGTCAGAATTGTAGCTGAAAGAAGTCAAAAGGTGCTCATCAAGGTCAATTACATTGGAATTGCAGGCAGCTGATCAGTAACGAGATCAGCTTTCGCTAGGCGCACTGCCCTTTTTAAGCTGTTCCAACAAACGTTGGCGTTCTGCAGGGTCGAGTTTATCTAACTCAAGAATCAATTCTGCCACGGTATCGTCTTCGCAGAAAAAATAGGGAATGGGCACCTCTAGTGCCTCTGAAAGCCTCTTCAGCAACTGGAAATTGGGCGCATGCTGCCCCTTTTCATACTGCGTCATACGCGCACTCGCCAAATTCGGCTCCATGCCGAGGTATTCACCCAACTGCCTTTGTGTCATACCCGCTGCTTGCCTGGCGGCTCTCAAGCGATCTGGAAGCGGACTGTCCATGAAAACACCATCGCTACTTGGAAAGCCGCTAGGCTAGCGCAAGATGACACAAAAATATGCTAAGAGATTCTTAGCAAGAATGCAATGGTATTGTTTTAGAAGTGCCCGTATTGTTATTTACCGAAATGAGACATCTGAATAATTGTTTAATTTTTTGAAAATAATTCACGCGTTGGGATTTTACGAGTAAACTGTGTCGCAACAAATGTTTCAGATTCCACAGTTGAATAACGGTTATATGAAGAGTATTTCGAAACTTCACTAATCGGAACATCTTCTAACTCAAGCTCAAAAGGGTTATCCGCCCCTAAAAAAAATTTATCGCATGCCTCTAAAAAGTGTTGCCTACGAACAGTGCTATCATTTTGTGACAATGCCACACAAAGCGCGCCCTCTAACACTCTTTTCACTTGCCTTGTTTCGCCTCGTGTAACAGAAAACAAAGGGAACAAAATTTCATCAACATGAATACTAGGGGCTTTTTTAAAACCCATTTTAGACGCTAAGCCCTTAATAAAACGTGTAAACTCAATTCTGTCTTCTAAATTGAAAAACTTAAAATAAGGCAATTCTATTGTGCACATCAAGCGTGAAGCCCACTGGGGCTCATTTAATATTTCAGCAGCCCAAGGCATACCGACAAGAACTATAGGAATACCTGCTTTTTCATTTACCAACTTTAATATATTAGCTATTCTTTGTTTTTCTTCAACGGACTTGAACTCTATTAACTCCTGAAATTCGTTAATTATTATAATTTCAGATTTGCATTTTTTCAACATCTTAACTAATGCTTCAGCAAGACCCGCCTCCCGCCTCCTCTCTCGCCTAGTATCAGCTCCGAATTGCCCTAAATCCATCATGAGCTGTATCAACATGCTTTCAACATCTGGTTTACTTGGAATTCTTGAAACAAGCACAGGCTTAATAACGGTGCCATTTTCAACATACTCTGGATATTGAGATTGGAACTCTTGAACCAGCCTACTCTTTCCTGAACCAGGGTCTCCTATTATTAACATACACTGTTGTTCTCCCCCTAGAGCATGATTAGCTTTCAGAATTTCTAAAGAACTTATGGCTCTTGCAACAGACGAATGCTTGACATAGCAATTCTTGAAATAAATTTGCTGCTCTAATTTTTCGTTACTCATTAACATATTCATGAGTAGGGCTCCAAATCATCAGAAATTCTTTTCCATTCTTCGTCATTTGGATTTACATCACTGTGTGACTTATTTCCTTTCTCGATATCACTTATTTCCCTACTAGTAAAGCCATCTATGATAGAGCTAGGGTTTTCACTTGATATTCCAAAATAAGCCGCCGCCTTTTTAGTTCCTTTAATTTTTTTCTTTGAAGCGGACACTTCCTCTGCAATTTCACAAACTCTATCGTCAATCAATTTTTCAGCTTCCGCAATACCTACATAATCAGTTTTCGAATTTATAAAATTACGATGTAATTTACGTCTTACTTTTAGCTGAAAAACACTCAGCCCATCATATAAGTGATCTGGGTCAACAGCAGAAACCCTGATATATTCTTTTTTTTCTACCAAATAAACATATATGTAAGAGACATCGTCTGGATCTCTCTTAACAACAACCTTCACTACTTTGCTACCAGGTGGCGGTGGGGTAATCTTACGATACTCCACCAACTCTTCATTAGTATAATCGATTCTATCAATGCTTATTCCCCCTCTTCGCAGAGTACACAGTTCAGTAGGAAAGGCTTCAATTTTAAATTTTTTTTCTTCAAAACCACTATATAAAGGAGGAGGATACTTTTTACAACTAATATCCCAAGATAATGCAGGTATTCTCGTCATCCTGCTATCTGGCGACTGGTTATAAATATCAATTATCCAAATATGCATTAGCTCAATAAAATAGGAAAACGGAAGGATTGCATCTTTCTCAGGTTTATAACCAGCTAACTGTTGGGCATTAGAAAAAGTAGTGCCAGGTATTTCTTTCACAAACTTAGAATTATAAATTGAAAACAACCTTTCAACTAAAGGTTTTTTCCAAGGTTTACCCACAGGGTTAAATTCAATGTTTATACCGACTGATGCGCAGAAAAATTCTAAATTTTTTGACCAGAACTCAGCTCCATTATCGACAACTAGCGTTTCAATTTTACCTTGACACGGCCAATCTTTTTTAATCATTGGATATTTTTCAACAACATCTTCTTTACTTAAACACGCGTTCATGATTGCGCTTCTTATTGAGTTATAACTTGGCTCCTGAAAGCTAAGATAAAAACCAATTATACACCTACTATGGCAATCTATTAAGATTGTTAAATACGGCCTTCCTATAGGAATGAGCAATGTATCGTCTAATAAAATCAAGTCGAGAGGTGTATGATCAATCTCAACGCGCTCCATCACACGTTCTGCCGCGGAAAACTTATTCACAACACGGTAATTTTTATCGGCCTCAGCTTTACCAAAACGCCCTACCTCTACTTCGTAGGGAGAAATTTTCTTTACACGTTTGTAAAATGCAGATTTTGTAATAGGTTCAATAGCATTATCAGGGTGCGCCCTGTTATATAGTAGTATATTGTTAAAATAGTGATAATAAGCGGTAGATACATGCGGCCTCTCTCTTTTGAGAAACTTTTCTTCCACAGCTTTTTTATAAAAATCCGCATCATCTCTTTTTGAATTTCCAGCGTTTTTCACTAGTCCTTTCGCAGAAACCAATGATTTTGGCCCAATGTCTTGATCGTAATTTTTATGCCATCTTGCAACACTTCTCCATGATGGCTTTTTTTCAATATGGCCTTGCTCTAACAACGAGTCTAAAAGTGGTTCAATATTCTTTTTCGTCCACCCACCCTGGAGATGCTCATTAACTAGAACGATAACTTTATACTTATAATACGCTTCCTCTTGTACGCTTTTGCTTAAGGAATCAAATGAAATATAAGAAAGGCGCTCAGGCGCATTTAGATATTGTCTATCTACAACTGCGGATGCCTCCCCACTTTGGAAGCCTGGGAATTCATCACTAAAAAATTCGATGCTCATTGCCCACCTCCAACCCAAATTAGAGATTCATATCCAAACGTTTCATCAATATTTATGAGAACTTTTCCCGAAGCAACTAACCACATAACGTCAACCAAGACCTCAGCTGAGTCAGCACCACACAGTTCAGAAATATCAGCAATAGTTAAACCATGAGACTTCTTTATCAATTCGTGAATTTTTTTACGAGATACCGCCTCAGTATAAAGCCCTGCATATCGGTTAATTAGTTTCAGATTTCTCAGTTTTGGAATTGAACTGATTTGATGATCAGTGACTAGAATTAGCTCTTTGCCCAGCATTTCAACCGCCTTTTTTTTAGCGGTAAAACGCTGGATGAAATCATGCTTCAAAGCTTCTGGAGGTGGCTTTATTTCAACAAACACCTTCTTTCCTGAGCGGCAGAAAAGCTCAAAGTCGGGTGTGTAAGAGCAAGTCCTGTTTTCAAATTGATAATAAAAGCCTTCTGGCTGAGCAACGAAGGAACTTACCTCGTTGGCATATTCAAAATGAAAGCAGGCATTAAATTCGAGGGAGGACTCAACAGTCTGGACATTGCCATTCTTGTGACTGGCAAATTTATAGATGTGCTTGACGGGAGAAGGACGCAAGGTACGGGTATACATGGCAGTACACCTATTTTTGTTTTATTACTACAAAAGTAGGTTATGCCACGAGAAAAGGCAAAAAATGACAACAGCAGGACAGTTTGTGCCACTTTGAAGGAGAAACGACAAAAATGGAGGCGGCCCCAAAAGCCACATCCCGGCACACGCAGCCACCACTACCGTTGCTCCCTTCCGGGCCTGGCGGGGTTCGCAGTTTAGCGTTGCGGGAGGACCTAAGGGGCCACCATAACGGCACACTCTGTTATTGAGTCAGTGTGCTAATGCTGATGTGGTGGCTACGCCCTGATTTGAACAGGGGACCCCATCATTATGAGTGATGTGCTCTAACCAGCTGAGCTACGTAGCCTTACCTCATCAACGGGTGCAGATTATGCCTATCTTAACGATGAAAGGCAAGCCGGATTCCGGCTTGCCCTGCTAGTTAACAAAGCGTATCGAAATTGACTTATTGAATAGCAGTACGCACGGCTTCAGCACCAGGCTCGCCGTTGCGTGTGGTCACGCCGTCTAACCACTCGTCAAGCACGCCATCATTGGCCTTCAAGTAATCACGCGCGGCATCACGGGGGTCTTCGCCATCATCCATGATCGCGCTCATTAGTTGGTTTTCCATTTCCAGGGTAAACGTCATGTTGCGCAATAGCGTTCCCACATTTGGGCACTCCTCCACAAAGCCCGCACGGGTATTGGTGTGCACCGTCGCGCCGCCTAAATCTGGGCCAAAATAGTCATCGGCATCAGAAAGGTAGGCCATCTCGAAGTTGGAGTTCATGGGGTGCGGCTCCCAGCCTAAAAACACCATCCACTGCTCGTTAGGTACTCGGGCACTTAGCTCAGCCAGCATTCCCGCTTCGCTGGAATCGATTACCTGCCAATCGCCAAGGCCATAAGCGTCATCATCGATCATCTGCTCGATCATCTCGTTGCCGTCGTTACCCGCCTCGATACCATGCACGCTGCGATCAAACTGGTCGGCATGCTCCGCTAAATCATTAACCGAGGTCACGCCAGCGTCGTAAACATACTGGGGCACTGCGAGGGTGTACTTCGCCCCTTCCAGGTTAGCCACCAGGCGCTCAACCTCGCCACGCTCGATATAGGGGTCGCTGATGGAAGCCATCGAAGGCATCCAATTACCCAGGAAGACATCAAAATCATTGTTGCGCATGCCTGCGTAGGCGATCGGCACGGAAACCGTATCCACGCTTGGTTCGTAACCAAGCCCTTCAAGTACTTCACTGGCTAGCGCTGTCGTCGCGGTGATGTCCGTCCAGCCCACTTCTGCAAAGCGCACGCTGCTGCACTCGTCGGCGTAAGCCACCGCCGGTAGGCCTGCTGCCAGCAATAAAGCACCTGCGTAGCGTGAAGAAGTTCTGCTCATGATCGTGGTTCCCCTTAAACGTCTGCTGCGAACACTCAGTGGTGGCAGTGGTCGCATCCAGTGTAAATGTCGGCGCCTTTTTATTGATTGAACGTTCAATAAAAAAATGCCATCATGGTTAGGTAATCATGCCTGCGCCTGGGTTTCAAGCATCTACCCAAGTTAGGCATTCAACGAATTAGGAGAACGCTGTGCCAAAGGTGGGAATGGAACCGATACGCCGCCAGCAGTTAATTACCGCAACCATGGCAGCCATTGATGAAGTCGGCCTGGCCGAAACGACCGTCATGCGCATTGCACGTCATGCGGGTGTTTCAGCGGGCATTATCAGTCACTACTTTGGCGGTAAAGATGGCTTGTTGGAAGCGACAATGCGGCAAATCCTGACCGACCTGACCGGGGCCGTTGCGGTGCGCCGACATGCATTGGAAGACGACTCTCCCCGTGCTCATATTGGCGCCATTATTGAGGGTAACTTTGACCGCACTCAGGTCACCGGCCCCGCCGCTAAAACGTGGTTAGCGTTCTGGGCCAGCAGCATGCATAAACCTATGCTGCAGCGGCTGCAAAACGTCAATGATCGTCGTCTTTACAGCAACTTATGTCACCAGTTTCGACGTGTAATGGCCCGCGCAGAAGCCCGCAACGCAGCGCGTGGTTTGGCTGCCATGATCGACGGTCTGTGGCTACGTGGCGCCCTTACCCCAGAAGGATTAGATGCTGACGAAGCCCGCCTTCTTGCGCACACTTATCTCGATCAGCTTTTTGCTCATTATGGATGTACAACGCCTGCATCCCACACGAACAGTTAATTTTTTATATTCAAGGAGACCGACATGGCCGCTCAAGACGTACAGCCTCTTTATATTGATGGTCGCCAGGTAGCCTCCACCTCAGGCGATACTTTTACCGTTACCAACCCGTTTGATGGCAGCCTGCTGGCCACTATCGGCCAAGCTAGCCAAACTGATGTCGACACTGCGGTCGCCGCTGCCCAGCGAGGCCAGCGCGAGTGGGCCGCGATGACTGGCATGGAGCGCTCGCGTATTCTGCTGCGCGCCGTCGCGCTGCTAAGAGAACGCAATGATGAACTTGCTGAGCTGGAAACCCGCAACACCGGTAAGCCGATCAGCGAAACCGCCAGTGTCGATATCGTTACCGGCGCAGATGCGCTGGAGTACTACGCTGGCTTGGCGCCTGCTATTCAAGGCAGCCAGATCCCTCTGCGTGATAGCTCATTTGTTTACACCCGCCGCGAACCGCTGGGCGTGATTGGCGCCATTGGCGCCTGGAACTACCCGATCCAAATTGCTTGCTGGAAAGCCGCACCGGCGCTGGCGGCAGGCAACGCAGTGGTATTCAAGCCCAGCGAAGTGACCCCGCTAACCGTGATGAAACTGGCGGAAATCTTCACAGAAGCCGGCCTGCCTAATGGCGTCTTTAACGTGGTACAGGGCGATGGCCGTGTAGGCGCCATGCTCACTGAGCATACTGGTATCGCCAAAGTCTCGTTCACCGGCGAAGCGGGCACCGGCAAAAAAGTCATGGCCGCCGCCGCTAGCTCGACGCTAAAAGACGTCACCATGGAACTAGGCGGCAAATCGCCGCTACTAGTTTTTGCAGATGCCGACCTTGACCGCGCCGCAGACGCCGCCATGATGGCCAACTTTTACTCCAGCGGCCAAATCTGCACCAACGGCACGCGGGTATTTGTTGAACGCAGCGTTAAAGAGGCCTTTGAAGCCAAGCTGATAGAGCGCGTCAAGCGCATCAAAGCAGGCGACCCGATGGATCCCAGCGTCAACTTTGGCCCGCTGGTTAGCTTTGAACATCAAGAGAAAGTGCTTTCGTATATTGCTCTGGGCAAGGAACAAGGCGCTCGCCTGCTCGTGGGTGGCGACGAGTGGAATACCGGCAGCTTTGCCAATGGTGCCTGGGCGGCACCGACGATCTTCACCGACTGCACCGACGAAATGCGCATTGTGCGCGAAGAGATCTTCGGCCCAGTAATGTCGGTACTCGCCTTTGATGACGAAGCAGAAGTCATTCGTCGCGCCAATGACACCACTTACGGCCTTGCCGCTGGTGTCTTCAGCGAAAGCCTGAATCGCGCCCACCGCGTCATTCATCAATTGGAAGCCGGTATCTGCTGGATCAATACCTGGGGTGAGTCACCTTCCGAGATGCCGGTAGGCGGCTATAAAGAATCTGGCATTGGTCGTGAGAACGGTATCGAGACGCTTAATCACTATACCCAAACCAAGTCAGTTCAAATCGAGATGGGGCCTTTTGAGTCAGTGTTTTAACTCTAAGCACTAGCTCCGCCGGTAGGCATAACACGAAGACGCTGTGAACCCATCCATGGGCGCTCGGCTTTTTCATCCCTGAAAAAGACGCTTCGCTTTTATGCCTACCGGCTCACTTCCTCGACTCAGCAAGATTTCTTAAGGAGACTCTATGTCTCAACCACGCGAATTTGACTACATCATTATCGGTGCAGGCTCGGCGGGCAACGTGCTCGCTACTCGCCTCACCGAAGACAGCAGCGTCAGCGTACTGCTGTTAGAAGCGGGCGGGCCGGATTATCGCTTCGATTTCCGCACCCAAATGCCCGCTGCCCTGGCATTTCCGCTACAGGGCAAGCGCTATAACTGGGCGTTTGAAACCGACCCCGAGCCGCATATGGATGGTCGTCGCATGGAGTGTGGTCGCGGCAAAGGTCTGGGCGGCTCCTCGCTGATTAACGGCATGTGCTATATCCGCGGCAATGCGCTCGATTACGACAACTGGGCCAAACAGCCCGGTCTTGAGGATTGGGATTACCTTAGCTGCCTGCCCTACTTCAAAAAGTGCGAAACCCGCGACATCGGTGCCAACAGCTACCACGGTGGCGACGGCCCGGTGAGCGTGACCACGCCAAAAGCAGATAACAATCCGCTTTACCGCACCTTTATTGAAGCGGGAAAACAGGCGGGCTATCCGGAAACCGAAGACGTTAACGGCTACCAGCAAGAGGGTTTTGGCCCCATGGACCGCTTCGTCACGCCCAAAGGTCGCCGTGCGTCTACGGCTCGAGGCTACCTGGATACCGCCAAACAGCGCCACAACCTCACCATCGAAACTCATGCCGTTACCGACGTCATTGAGTTTGAAGGCAAGCGTGCGGTGGGCGTTCGCTATGAGCAGAAAGGTGAAAAACAGCAGGCCTATGTACGCCGCGAAGTAATTCTGTGTGGCGGCGCCATCGCCTCGCCGCAGATTTTGCAGCGTTCAGGTATTGGCAACCCGGAACTGCTGAACGAACTGAATATCGAGACGGTTCATGCCCTGCCCGGCGTGGGTGAAAATCTCCAGGATCACCTGGAAATGTACATTCAATACGAATGCAAAGAACCTATCTCGCTCTATCCAGCGCTAAAGTGGTACAACCAGCCTAAGATTGGCGCCGAATGGCTATTCAATGGCACCGGCGTGGGCGCCAGCAACCAGTTTGAATCCTGTGGCTTTATCCGCAGCCGTGATGAAGAGGAGTGGCCCAATCTTCAGTACCACTTTCTGCCCATCGCTATCAGCTATAACGGCAAAAGCGCGGTAGAAGCACATGGTTTCCAAGCCCATGTTGGCTCGATGCGCTCAGAAAGTCGCGGTCGTATCCGCCTGACGTCAACGGATCCACACGCGGCACCCAGCATTCTGTTCAACTACATGGCCAAAGAAAAAGATTGGCAAGAGTTCCGTGATGCTATCCGCCTCACCCGTGACATCGTCGCCCAGCCTGCGTTTGATAAATACCGAGGGCGTGAAATAGCGCCTGGCCCGAACGTTCAGACGGACGCTGAGCTGGACGCTTTTGTTAAACAGCACGCAGAAACCGCCTATCACCCCTGCGGCAGTTGCCGAATGGGCGAAGGCGAGATGGCGGTCACTGATGGTCAAGGCCGCGTGCATGGCATTGAGGGTCTGCGCGTGGTCGATGCCTCGCTCTTTCCGGTGATTCCTACCGGTAACTTGAATGCGCCCACCATCATGCTGGCGGAGAAAATCGCCGACCGTATTAAGGGGCACGAGCCGCTCCCCCGCGCCAGCGTTGACTACTATGTGGCAAACGGTGCACCGGCCAAACGCGCTTGAACATTTAGCCTGTTTACCACTCCAAACGCTATGGCTTGCCGCCATGGCGTTTTTTTTGGCTACGTTAAAGGAACAAGCTGCGCCAAACGTGCCTAAAAACTTGCGTGTGATAGCCCCCATCTGCCAATATTCAAACAAGTGTTCGACTCAATATCTCAACAACCATGTTACTCGCGTTTTATTAACAACAGTCGGCCTGCAACAGTGGCCAGCAAAAAGAGAGATAACCTATGCTCACCCTACTTCTGATCGTGCTCGCCATTGTCGGCTTGCTCGTGGTCATGCGTCGCGAAGCAGGCGCCCCCGCGGCGCTAGCTGTACTTGGCGTATTAGGCCTTGTTGGCCTACTGTTTGACGCGGAAATCATTGGTGGCCTGCTGCTTCTTGGCGCTGCGGCAGTAGCCGTGGCAGGCCTGCCCGCGCTGCGTCGCAAGTGGCTTACTCCACGCCTATTCGCCACCTTTAAGAAAGTCGCCCCCAAAGTGTCCGCCACCGAGCGTACGGCCCTGGAAGCGGGCAGCGTCTCTTGGGACGGTGAGCTATTTTCGGGCAAACCCCAGTGGGAAAAGCTGCTCGCCTTCAAAGATGATGGCCTGCGCAACGATGAGCAAGCCTTTCTGGATAATCAGTGCGCCAAAGCCGCGGGTATGTGCAACGCCTGGGATATCGCCCAAGAGCGCGCCGACCTGCCCCAGCAGCTGTGGGACTACCTGAAAAAAGAGGGCTTCTTCGGCATGATTATTCCGAAGGAGTACGGCGGCCTTGGCTTCTCGGCCAAAGCGCAGTCCATGGTGCTGCAGAAGCTCTCTGCCAACGAAACCCTGATGGTCACCGTAGGTGTGCCCAATTCCCTCGGCCCTGGCGAGTTGCTGCTTAAATACGGTTCCCAAGACCAGAAAGACCACTACCTGCCGCGCTTGTCCGATGGCCGTGAAATCCCCTGCTTTGGCCTCACCGGCCCCCGTGCGGGTTCCGATGCCACCTCGCTGCCTGATACTGGCGTAGTCTGCAAACAGACTATCAATGGTGAAGAAGTGCTTGGCCTGCGTCTTAACTTTGAAAAACGCTGGATCACGCTGGCGCCCATCGCCACAGTCGTTGGTCTTGCCTTCCGTCTGTTTGACCCGGAAAAGCTGCTCGGTGACGAAGAAGATCGCGGCATTACGCTGGCGTTAATTCCCCGCGATACCGATGGCATGGAAATCGGTCGTCGTCACCACCCCATCGGCAGCCCGTTTATGAACGGCCCGATTATCGGTAAAGATGTCTTTGTACCGCTGGATACCATTATTGGTGGCCCGGACATGATCGGCCAAGGCTGGCGGATGCTGGTGGAGTGCCTGTCTATTGGTCGCTGCATCACACTGCCCTCAGGCGCGACCGGCACCGCACGCTACGCCCTAGGCTGGAGCGGCGGCTTCACCCGCGTACGTCGCCAGTTCAACGTGCCGGTGGCCGAAATGGAAGGGGTACAAGAGCCTCTTGCCCGCATGGCGGCATTGGCCTATATCTCCCAGGCCACCGTGTATCAAACTGCCAACATGATCGACCATGGCGAAAAGCCTGCGGTGCCCTCGGCCATCCTGAAAAGCCAGTTGACCGAGTTCCAGCGTGTGCTGCTTAGCGATGCCATGGACGTACACGGCGGCAAGGCGGTGACCCTTGGCCCTCGTAACTACCTCGGTATCGGCTATAGCGCCAACCCGGTCGCCATCACCGTGGAAGGCGCCAATATCATGACCCGCAACCTGATGATCTTTGGTCAGGGCGCTATTCGCTGCCACCCTTACGTGCTTGATGAATTGGCCGCAAAAGACGCCAATGACATGCAGGCATTCGATAAAGCCTTCTTTGGTCATGCAGGCTTGATCTTTGGTAACTCCGCGCGGGCCTTTACCCTCGGCTTTGGCATCGGTAAAGCCAGCGTCCCCTTTGATGGCCCGGCAGCGGCCTATGCTCAGGATATTGCCCGTCTCTCCGCTGGCTTTGGCCTGTGCGCCGACGCCGCCATGGCAAGCCTGGGCTCAGCGCTCAAGAAACGCGAAATGATCTCCGCTCGGCTGGGGGATGTACTGTCTAACCTTTACCTGACCTCCATGGTGCTCAAGCAGTGGCAAGCGGGCAGTAAAGTAGAAGGTGAAGAAGCACTACTGCATTACAGCTGTCGTTTCCTGCTGCAGCGTGCCGAACAGGCGTTTGTGGAGATTTTCGACAATCTACCTAACCGCGCGCTAGGCAAAACGCTTAATGCTGTGGTGATGCCGACCGGCCGCCGCTGGAATAAACCTCACGATGACTTGGCTCGCGACATTGCCAGGCGTGTATCCACTCACAGTGCCCTACGTACCAAGCTATTGGAAAACACATGGGACACGGATGACGGTGAACAGCGTAACCCGCTGGCGCGCTACAACGCCCTGCTGATCGATTACGATCGCGCTGAGGCGCTTTACCGCACGGTGAACAAAGCCTATGCCAAAGGCGAGCTACCGCAAACAGCACTGCACCCTGAAGCACGCGTTGAGGCTGGCCTGGAAAAAGGCCTGATCAGTGCCGAGGATGCGGAGTTCATGCGCACCTTTGAGGCCGAAGTTCTGGAAATGCTGACCGTGGACGATTTCGCCTACGATGCCTTTGCCAAGAATAAGTCCACGCTGATCGATCACAACGAAACACCTGCGCCAGCGCCTAAGCAGGCCGAGGAAAACGTTAAGTAATACCTCTTTTTCAAAGCATTACCTGTAAAGAAAGCCGACTCCTGGCATGCAGGAGTCGGCTTTTTTGTGTTCACTTTCTACGCCTAAATGCGTAGTCCGATGGATCAAAAACGCGTTGCAAGTTCGCAAACGATCAACTAGCCTTTCGTAAACGAAAGCGATTAGCCCTAACAAGTCGCATTTAAATAGCACTCTCCAACCGCTATTTCCAATAACAATGACGCTAGCGAGATCGGCATGTCCTTACATTTGCAAAATATCGATCACATCGTTAACGGTGTGCCGCATATCAGTGGCGTTGATCTAGCCCTTGAGCCAGGCTCCTTCAACGTGCTGCTTGGGCGAACGCTCGCCGGGAAAACCACGCTGATGCGCCTAATGGCAGGGCTTGAACCGCCCACCCGGGGCAAAATCATCATGGACGGCAAAGATGTAACGAATGTTTCCGTGCGAAAACGCAATGTCTCCATGGTGTACCAGCAGTTTATCAACTACCCCAGCCTGACTGTTTACGACAACATTGCCTCACCGCTTAAGCTGGCCAAACAGCCTAAAAGCGAAATTGACAAGCGGGTTGGCGAAATTGCTGAAATGCTGCATATCGAACACCTGCTCAAACGCTACCCACAGGAACTCTCCGGCGGCCAACAGCAGCGTACCGCCATGGGCCGGGCACTGGTGAAGGATGCTGAGTTAATTCTGTTTGATGAGCCGCTGGTCAACCTGGATTATAAACTGCGTGAAGAGCTACGCGATGAATTGCGCGATCTGTTCAAAGCGCGTAACTGCATTGCGGTGTATGCCACCACCGAACCCAATGAAGCGTTAGCGCTGGGCGGTAACACAGCGGTGCTGCATGAGGGTAAGCTTCTTCAATACGGCCCTACCGAGCAGGTCTATCGCGAACCGAATGGTCGCTTTAGCGCAGAAATGTTCTCTGAACCCCCGATCAATATCGTCCCCGGCCAATTGACCGACAGCGAAATCACTTTTGACCAAACGTTACACTTTCCCTGTGACGACAAGCTAAAGCGCCTTGAACCGGGTGATTACGACTTTGGTGTCCGCGCTTCGCACCTCACCCTGCAGCCACAACGCGCCGATGACCTGGCGCTGGACGTCCATGTGGATGTAGCGGAAATCAGCGGCTCAGAAACCTTCCTACATGTTCACCACGAACGTTTCCCCTTAGTGCTGCACCTAGCGGGCATTCACCAGTTTAGTGTTAATGAACCCCTGAAAGTCTACTTCCCCACCCATCAACTTTACGCCTTCGACAAGCAGGGCCACACGGTCCATATTCCTGCGCGTCAGGGAGGAGCTGCCCATGGCTGAGATCACACTAAAAGGCTTGGCGCACTCCTACGAAAAAACGCCCAAGGGCGCGGCGGATTACGCCATCCGGCAGATGGATCACGTCTGGCACCAGGGTGGCGCCTATGCGCTGCTGGGCCCATCGGGCTGCGGTAAATCGACGCTACTCAATATTATTTCGGGCCTGCTTGAACCTTCAGAGGGCGACGTGCTTTTCGACGGCCAGCGAGTCAATGAGCTACCCCCTGAAGAGCGCAATATTGCCCAGGTTTTTCAGTTCCCCGTGATCTACGACACCATGACGGTGTTCGACAATCTCGCCTTTCCCCTGCGCAATATGAATACCCCCGAGTACCGGGTAAAACCCAAGGTACTCGAAGTCGCCGACATTCTTGAGTTGACGCCACTGTTGGATCGTAAAGCCAAGAACCTAACCGCCGACGAGAAGCAGAAAGTTTCCATGGGCCGTGGACTGGTACGTGACGACGTCACGGCCATCCTGTTTGATGAACCGCTCACCGTGATCGACCCGCAGCTAAAGTGGAAACTGCGCCGCAAGCTCAAAGAGATTCACGAGCGCTTTAACATCACCATGATCTACGTGACCCACGATCAGCTCGAGGCCTCGACCTTCGCGGATAAAATTGCCGTGATGTATGAGGGTCAGGTGGTGCAATTCGGTACGCCGAGAGAGCTGTTCGAGCACCCCGCACATACCTTTGTGGGTTACTTTATTGGTAGCCCCGGCATGAACTTTATGGCCGTGGAACACCGTGACGGACAAGTGATGTTCGGCGCACAGCCGCTACCGGTTAGCGAGCACATGAAGCACGCCGTCGCCAACGCTAGCTCAGCCAATATCAAGCTAGGTATTCGCCCTGAGTTTATTGCGATTTCCTCAAGCTCTTCAGCCAACAGCGTGCCGATTCAAGTAATTAGCGTGCAAGACCTGGGCACCTACTCCCTGCTGACTTTCAAGCTCAACGAGCAAACCTTTAAAGCCCGCCTGCCTGAAGGACACTCACCAGTGAGTGAAGCGGCGTTTGCGCACTTCGATGCTGCCCATGTGGCGCTATATATCGATGAATATCTGGTGGAGGCTGGCCATGAATAACAAAGTACCCAATAACAGAGCCTGGCTACTGGTGTTACCCATGCTGTTGCTGGTGGCGTTCTCCGCCATCATTCCATTGATGACCGTGGTCAACTACTCGGTGCAAGACGTGCTTGGTCCGAATGCGAGCTTCTTCACCGGCACCGAGTGGTTTAAAAGCATGCTCAACGATGACGCGCTGCAAGCAGCGTTTCTGCGCCAGATTTCATTTTCGCTGATTATTCTTGCCATTCAGATCCCCCTTGGGATTGGCATCGCGCTGATTATGCCCAAACGCGGTTGGCAAGCCTCGGCAGTGCTGATCCTGATCACCTTGCCGCTACTGATTCCTTGGAACGTGGTGGGCAGTATTTGGCAAATATTTACTCGTGGCGATATTGGCTTGATGGGTTGGGGCCTGCGCGAGTTAGGCGTCGAATACAACATCACCCGCAATGCCGGCGACGCCTGGGTAACGATCATTCTGATGGACGTATGGCACTGGACCCCGCTGGTGGCCATGCTGTGCTATAGCGGCCTACGTTCGATTCCCGAAGCCTATTATCAGGCAGCGCGTATTGACCGTGCCTCAAAATGGGCCGTGTTCCGCTATATCCAGCTACCCAAGCTAACCAACGTGCTGGTAATCGCTGTGCTGCTGCGCTTTATGCACTCCTTTATGATCTACGCCGAACCCTTTGTACTGACAGGCGGCGGGCCGGGCAGCGCCACCACCTTCTTAAGCCAATCGCTAACCACGATGGCGGTCGGCCAACAGGATTTAGGACCTTCTGCAGCGTTCTCGCTGATCTATTTCCTGGTCATTCTGCTGGTGAGCTGGGTGTTCTACACCACCATTATGAATATGCAGAAAGACAAATCGCCGCATGGAGGTGCCTAACATGAGCTATCAACTCGAAAACACCCAGCGCGGTGAAAAGTACAACAGCATTTTTAGCAAGGTTTCACCGGCCAAGCGGCGGAACCGCACTGCCCGCGCGCACTGGCGCTCGCGTATCCTGCTTGGCCTTTATCTGGCGCTGATGATCCTGCCCATTTATTGGCTAATCAACATGTCGCTGCAGACCAACAGCGAAATTCTGGGCTCCATGACACTGTGGCCCCAAAACCTTACCTTTGATAACTACATCGGCATCTTCACCAATTCAAGCTGGTACATGGGCTACGTCAACTCGATGCTCTATGTGGCGATGAATATGCTCATCACCATCTGCGTCGCGCTACCCGCCGCCTACGCCTTTAGCCGCTACACCTTTATTGGCGACAAGCACCTGTTCTTCTGGCTGCTGACCAACTTGATGGCTCCCCCCGCCGTCTTCCTGCTGCCCTACTTCCAGCTCTACTACTCAGTTGGTCTGTTCGACACCCATATTGCTGTCGCGCTGGCTCACTGCCTGTTCAACATCCCGCTGGCCATCTGGATTTTGGAAGGCTTTATGAGCAGCGTGCCTAAAGAGATCGACGAAACCGCTTATATCGACGGCTATAGCTTTCCACGCTTTTTCGTCAAGATCTTTATCCCCATGATCCGCTCCGGCATTGGCGTCACGCTGTTCTTCCTGTTCATGTTCTCTTGGGTAGAACTGCTGCTGGCCCGGACATTGACCGCCACCGACGCCCAGCCCATCGGCATGATCATGACGCGCACCTCGACAGCATCGGGAATTGACTGGGGCACCCTGGCCGCCGCCGGTGTACTGACCATTATTCCCGGCATTCTGGTGGTCTATTTCGTCCGTAACCATATTGCCAAGGGCTTTGCCCTGGGCCGTACCTGAGGAGATCTCGCTATGTCTTGGATGGTATGGACAGTACCCACCGCCATATTCTTTTCATCGATCGCTGCCATGTTGGCGGGGATGACAATCTGGGAGATTTTGTCGCCCACCATAGAGCGCAAAGGGTTTTTACCCATTGCCACCACTCGCGGAGACCGGCTATTTATCGGCCTGCTCTCGGCGGCCTTTATCCACCTGGGAGTGATCGGTTTCACCTCACTATCTATTTGGATTGCACTAGCAGTATCAGCCGTATGGCTACTGGTTTTAATGCGCTGGGGCTAGCCCTTGAGACAGCTTCTTGAGATAGCCCTTAACAAGTTGTTGAAAAAGCAATTCAGCGTTTATTCGGTATCAAGGACGGCCAAGCCATC
The DNA here is from genome assembly GCF_013415125.1 of Vreelandella glaciei. Classification (GTDB taxonomy): domain Bacteria; phylum Pseudomonadota; class Gammaproteobacteria; order Pseudomonadales; family Halomonadaceae; genus Vreelandella; species Vreelandella glaciei. The sequence continues at coordinate 64,909 of NZ_JACCDE010000012.1, forward strand.
AAGGAAGAACACAACAAAACGAGGTCACCATGCAAAAGCACGACAATAAATCCAAACGGACTAAGTTCAAACTGACAACCCTCGCCGCCAGCTTGCTGCTGGCATCGGGTACGCTGTCAGCGCAGGAAGAGGATGCCCGCGCCATTGCTGAACGCTTGGTCGATGAGCACTTCCAGAACTCTACGCTAAGCCGTGAAGAGCAGATCGAAGAACTGATGTGGTTTGCCAAGGCTGCCGAGCCTTTCCGTGACATGGACATTCAAACCGTGGCGGAAGGCCTCACTACTCACGTTTATGAAAGCGAAGTGTTAGCGGAAGCCTTTAGTGAGCTGACCGGTATCAATCTGACCCACAACATCATTGGTGAAGGCGATGTCGTAGATACCATGCAGAACCAGATGCAGTCGGGCAACAGCATCTATGACGGCTTCGTCAATGATACCGACTCCATTGGCACGCATATCCGCTATGGCACCACCATCAACCTCTCTGAAGCGATGGAGAACGAGTGGGCCGACTACACCCTGCCCACGCTGGACCTGGATGACTTCATCGGCCTGCAATATGGTACCGGCCCAGATGGCAGCATCTACCAGCTCCCGACCCAGCAGTTCGCCAACCTCTACTGGTTCCGCCATGACTGGTTCACCGACCCCGACCTGATGGCCCAGTTTAAGGAAATCTACGGCTACGAGCTCGGCGTACCGACCAACTGGACCGCTTACGAAGATATCGCCAAGTTCTTCACCGAGGACGTGGGTGAGATAGACGGCACCAAGATTTACGGTCACATGGATTACGGTCGTCGTGATCCGTCACTAGGTTGGCGTTTCCACGACTCCTGGCTCTCCATGGCGGGCATGGGCAGCCAAGGGGTTCCCTTCGGTAACCCAGTGGATGACTGGGGTATCCGCGTCAATGAAGATAGCCAGCCGGTAGGCGCCAGCGTTAGCCGTGGCGGTGCTACCAACTCGCCGGCCTCCGTGTTTGCGATGCAGAAAGCCGTCGATTGGCTACGCGACTACGCACCTGAAGAAGCGCAGGGCATGACCTTTGGTGAAGCAGGCCCCGTGCCCGCGCAAGGCCATATTGCCCAGCAAATCTTCTGGTACACCGCGTTCACAGCTGACATGACCGACCCCTCGGTTGCCGTGACCGATGATGAAGGTAATCCGCTGTGGCGCATGGCTCCTTCCCCCACCGGCCCTTACTGGGAAGAAGGTATGAAAGTTGGCTACCAGGACGTGGGCGCATGGACGTTCTTCGACTCAACACCGGAAGACCGCCGCACCGCCGCTTGGCTATTTGCCCAGTTCACTGTGGCGAAAACTACCTCGCTGGAAAAACTCATGCACGGTTTAACGCCGATTCGTGAGTCTGACATCTTCTCTGAGCAGATGACCGAGATGGCGCCGAAGCTGGGCGGCTTAGTTGAGTTTTACCGCAGCCCCAACGAGTCGAACTGGACGCCTACCGGTACCAACGTACCTGACTATCCGCGCATGGCACCGCTGTGGTGGCAGAACCTTGCACCGGTCATGAGTGGTGAAGTCACACCCCAGGAAGGTCTCGACAAGCTAGCGGCAGACCTGGACAGCACCATGAACCGTTTGGCCCGCGCTAACGTCTTCGACAGCTACGCACCTGTACTTAACGAAGAGCAGGATCCACAGGTCTGGCTGGATCAGGAAGGCGCCCCGAAAGCCAAGCTGGATAACGAAATGCCGCAAGGCACCACCGTTCCTTACGATGAAATGATGGAAGCCTGGATGGCCGCCGGTACGCGCCAAGAGTAACTAAGCTTAATATCAGTTGAGTTTAGGAAAAACTACGCGTCAAAGCTTGCAGGGCGGGCAGTCGCCCGCCCTGCCAAGGGTTTCATTGGCGGTATGCCAGAGCAAAAGAGAGAACACCCACTGCAACCGGGCTATTGATTGGTTAATTGGATCCGCTATGAAACTGCGAAATAGAAACATTGAGAAGCTACCTAACGAGACCTTTGATGCGCTGATTATCGGCGGCGGCATCAATGGCGCTGCCACCGCAGCAGCACTGGCTGGCAAAGGCGCAAAAGTTGCATTGATTGACCGCGGCGACTTCGCTGGCAGCACCAGCATGCACTCCTCAAACTTAGTGTGGGGAGGCATTAAATACATGGAAAGCAAGGATTTTGCCCTGGTTCGCAAACTGTGCAAAAGCCGCAATCACCTGATAAAAAGTTACCCTTCCACGGTGCAGGAGATCCGTTTCCTGACCACTATTTCAAAAGGTTTCCGCCACTCTCCACGCTACCTGTGGGCGGGCACCTGGCTTTACTGGCTGATGGGCAACGGCTTTACCAAACTGCCGCGCCTGCTCTCACCGAATAAAATCAAGCAGGAAGAGCCAATCATCGACATTGGGGGGGCCGTTGGCGGTTTTGAGTATTCTGACGCCTACCTGCACGATAACGACGCTCGATTTGTCTTCAACTTTGTTCGCCAAGCGCTTAACTACGGTGCGATTGCCGCCAACTACGTCGAATCACTCGGCGCCGAGAGCCAGGATGGCCTGTGGGTGACCAAGGCACGCAATGTGATGGATGGCAGCACTTTCGATATACGCGCCAAGGTACTCATCAATGCGGCCGGCCCGTGGGTGGATCAGCATAATGAGCTGACCGGCCAAAAAACCACTCACCACCACCTCTACTCCAAAGGCATTCACCTCATCGTTCCGCAATTAACGGATTCCCAGCGGGTGCTGGCGTTTTTTGCTGACGATGGCCGATTGTTTTTTGTCATTCCCATGGGTAACCGTACCTGCATCGGGACTACCGATACCCATATGGAGCATCCTGAGGTGGAAGTCACCGCTGACGATATCGCCTTTGTGCTGGAAAATATCAACAAGCGCCTGACCCTGGCCAAGCCATTGAGCCAGGACGACATTATCTCTACCCGCTGCGGCGTACGGCCATTAGCGATCAAAGATGATCAAGGCAACGATCGAGACTTTCTGCAGCTATCGCGCAAGCATGTAGTCGACACCAATGCCGAAAGCGCGCATATCAGTATCTTTGGCGGCAAGCTGACCGATTGCTTGAATGTGGGTGATGAAATTGCCGAAGAGATCAGCCAGTTGGGCGTTACCCTCACAGACCCTAAATTCCACTGGTACGGCGAACCACCCAACCCCGTCAAGCAGCAGTTTATGGATCAGGCCAAGCGCATGAACCTGGATGCCATGACCGCCCAGACCTCATCTGAGCTGCTCTCCACACGGCTCTGGCGGCGTTATGCCGACCAGGCTATTCAGATGTTGGAAAAAATCCGCCAGGATCCTGCCCAGGGTGAAATTCTAATTGAGGGCACCGAGTATATCCGCTGTGAGATTGAGCATGCCCGTGACCACGAGATGATCACCCAGCTTGAAGACTTTCTACGCCGACGGGCCAAGGTTTCGCTGGTTGTGCCCCATGAGCAGTTGCGCCATTCAAACGGTCTGAAAGAAGCCTGTCGGGTATTATTTGGCGACGACGCGGAAGAGCGTTTTAACAGTTACTTCGAACAACACCGGGACACATCACTGCCTTTTACACCCATGGCCAATGCTTAATTGTCTATAAAACTAAAAAGCCCCCCTTATATCAACAAGGGGGGCTAATGGTTATTTAAGCAATTGGTTTATTTTACTCTTCATCTTCAATACGAAGTTGAGAGTCTCCCGCGAGCACTTCATCCCAGGCCTCTTCCAGTGTGCAGCCTGAACGACTATCCACCGTGTCGATAACCTCAACCGCATGTTGCAGTGACTCACGATTACCCTTCAGCGCCACAACCAACCTGGCGAGATCTTGCTTGCTGAAGGAGCTGGCGATGCTATTGGCTTGTTGGCTCAGTTCAATGCAGTTCATTATTACTACCTCATGGTATGGTCATCCGCTGCCTAACCGCCAATCGGTTTAAAAGCAGCCATCTTAATTAACGACGTATGGTGACGTTGCTACTCATGCTGGGCCGGATAAGTGCCCAGTTCGGTAACTGCGAAACGGTCACAAGCGTTACAAGACCTTCGCCCTTTAGCGCTAGGGTAATACTGAAGCGCTATCGTTCTGTAGCAGGGATTAGTTCAGTGATTCGGGATAACGAGTCACCTTCCTGATCCATGACCTCACTATGGGCTACAACAGGAAAGCTCACAATGCGTCATTGGCCGCAGGCATGGTTGTAACTCGACTACATAAACGCTCAATAAGCGTTAATGGTGTTAAAGACTTTCATGAGGGGCGCTAAAAGCGAAAAAAGGCGGCCAATGGCTTAATTGGCCGCCGCATTATAAAGAATCGAAAGAGTGAATAGATAGTGTGCTTAAGTAGGGGTGCTGCCCTTATTAGTTGAATTCAGGTCATTATCTAAGGCGTAGAGCGGACTCTCGACACTGCATCCAACCAACCCTGGTAAAGCTGCTCACGTGTGGCTTCTTCCATGGTGGGCCTAAAGCTCTTCTCACAACGCCACAGCTGTTCGATCTCTTCCAGAGTTTGATACCAGCCCAGGCGCAGACCCGCTAAATAAGCAGCCCCCAGCGCGGTGGTTTCCAATATGGTGGGGCGATCCACCTGCACACCCAGCATATCGGCAAGAAATTGCATCACCCAACTGTTTTTCACCATGCCGCCGTCAACCCGTAAATTGCCCGGCGGCGCCTCCATATCGTCATTCATGCAGTGCTGCAGGTCACGAGTTTGGTAGCACACCGCCTGGAGCCCCGCGGCGACTATTTCAGCAATACCGGTATCGCGGGTTAAACCAAAAATCGCGCCACGTGCTTTTGGGTCCCAGTGCGGTGCCCCTAAACCGGTAAAAGCTGGCACCAGATAAACGCTATGCCCACTGCGGGTCTTCTGGGCCAGTGCTTCGGTTTCTGATGCATCGGCAAACAGATTCAGACCATCGCGCAACCACTGCACCGTCGCCCCGGCCACGAAAATACTGCCTTCCATCGCATAGGTCGGCTTACCGTTAAGCCGGTAGCCAATCGTGGTCAACAAACGATTACGCGAAAGCGAGGGCGTCTCACCGGTGTTCACAATCATAAAGCAGCCGGTACCGTAGGTACTCTTGCCCATCCCCGGCTGAAAGCACGCCTGCCCGACCAACGCAGCCTGCTGGTCCCCGGCTACCCCTGCGATGGGAAGCGGTGCGCCTAGCCAGTGCGCCTCGGTAGTACCGAAATCATCGCTGGAATCTTTCACTTCGGGCAGTAAATTGGCGGGTATATCGAATAGTGCCAGTAGCTCGTCGTCCCACTCCTGGGTATGGATATTGAACAGCGCGGTGCGAGACGCGTTGGTAGCATCGGTGACGTGCTGCTGGCCGCCGGTCAACCGCCAGATTAGAAAGCTGTCGACGGTGCCGAAGGCCAGTTCCCCCCGTTCGGCGCGCTCACGTGCGCTCTCGACATTCTCCAGCAGCCAGGCAAGCTTGGTCGCCGAGAAATAGGGGTCGATCAGCAGGCCAGTCTTGGCTTGAACGATCTCGGTATGCCCTTTATCCCGCAGCGATTGGCACAAATCCGAAGTGCGGCGATCCTGCCAGACAATGGCATTATAGAGCGGCTTGCCGGTTTTTCGTTCCCACAGGATGGTGGTTTCACGCTGGTTGGTAATGCCGATACCGGCAATCTGGTCTGGCGTAATCTCGGCCCTGGCCATCACTTCTCGGCAGGTGGCCACCACCGTTTCCCAGATATCTTCTGGGTTGTGCTCGATCCAGCCGTCGTGAGGGAAGTGCTGGGTGAATTCCTGCTGAGCGACGGCCGCCACCTGACCTTCGCGGTCAAAGAGAATAGCGCGCGAGCTGGTGGTACCCTGATCAATGGCGAGTATATAAGAGGACATATCGAGTTCGCTTTGTTGTATTGTCTTTCGATTTTGTTGACTTGCTTTCGCTTTATTATGTTTTAAGGCTACTCCAGCCGCTCGAAATGCTCAAGGATGAAACTGCGACAAAGTCGGCCAGGCTAGGCGATATACAGCGCTACATCGTGCTGGGTCAGCAAGCGCTGGATCGCTTCCGGCGGTTTGCGATCGGTGAAGAGCGCATCCAACTGCTCCAGATTGCCCTGCCGCACCACCGGGTTACGGTGAAATTTGGAGTAGTCTGCCGCCAGGTAGATGCGCCGCGAATTGGCAATAATCGCTTGGGCGACACGTACTTCCTGGTAGTCAAATTCCAGCAGTGAGCCATCCTCATCGATGCCACTGATGCCGATGATGCCGTAATCCACCTTGAACTGATTGATAAAGTCGATGGTGGCTTCGCCGATAATACCGCCATCGCGAGAGCGCACCTGCCCCCCGGCGATGATCACGGTAAAATCCTCTTTATGCTGAAGAATGGCCGCCACATTCAGGTTGTTAGTAATGATCTCTAGACCCTGATGCTCCAGCAACGCGTGGGCAATCACTTCATTGCTGGTACCGATGTTGATGAACAGCGATGAGTGGTTGGGTATGTGTTGCGCCAAGCAGCGGGCAATGCGCTCCTTCTCTTCCAGGTGAAGCGTCTTGCGCGTACTGTAGGCGGTATTCACCGTACTGGATTCGATGCCTACACCGCCATGCACACGGCGCACACGGCCTTCATCAGCTAGGGTATTCAAATCCCGCCGAATGGTCTGCGGTGTCACCGCAAAGTGGTCGGTGAGCTGTTCGATACTCATGTAGCCGTGCTGACGAACTAGCTCGACAATGGCATCCTGACGAAATTGTTGGTTCATAAGCCCGGCCTGTTCGATTTTTATTGGTTTCTGAACGTAATAGGTTAGCAAAATTTTCGAAACCTAATAGCCTTCATCCACCCCTTCGCTACCATCACACCGACAGGCCGGACCGTTAGACGTTTTTTACAGCGGCCATACCAGCAGAATCAGCGGGATAGCGACAGCCAGTACTACCAGCGAAAGCGGTAGCCCCAGCTTCCAGTAATCACCGAACCGATAGCCCCCTGGGCCCAGCACCAGTGTATTCGACTGATGGCCGATGGGAGTTAAAAACGCACAGGAAGCACTTACGGCCACCACCATCAAGAACGGATCGAGCGAGACATCGAACCCATTGGCCAAGCTGACTGCAATCGGCGCCATCAGCAGCGCAGCCGCCGCGTTGTTGACCACATTCGAGAGCAGCATAGAGAGCAGGAACAGCCCCACCATGGTGACCACCACCGGCCAGTCGCTGCCAAAGCGCAGCAGTGCATCGGCAATCAGGTCGGCACCGCCACTGGTTTCAAGCGCCTCCCCCACGGGTATCATTGCGGCCAACAGCACGATCACAGGGCCGTCGATGGCTTGATACCCTTCGCGCAACGGCAATACGCCAATCAGTAGCGAAATCAAAGCAGCGGTACTCATGGCGACTGCCGCGGGCAGCAGATCGAACAGCATGGCAATGATGGCTAAGGCAAAAATGGCGATCGACATGGCCAGCTTGCGCGGCTGCCCCAAGTGCAATTCCCGGCTAGCCAATGGCAGGCAACCAAGGGAGGCCAGACTGTCGGACATTTCATTCTCACTGCCCTGCAGCAGCAACACATCACCGTTCTTAAAGCGGATATCGCGCAGGCGCTGCTTCAAACGACCGCCATCCCGGGCCACGGCCACTAGGTGCAGGCCAAACTGGTGATTCAGGCGTAACTGACGCACGCTGCGATTGATCATCATAGAATCATTACGTACCACGGCTTCAATTAGCTGCAAGCCTTCGGTATCCACTGGCTGCCGGTCCTGTACCGCATCTTTCGCTTCACCCGTGCCAGCTTTCTCGACCTCTTCGCCGCTTGCGGTGTGTTCAGGGACGTCCGCCTCTTCTTCCAGTTCGGCTATCGCACTAAGCCCTACCTTATCTTCCAGCATCTGGAGTTCATCGGGACCTGCTTCCAACAGCAGAATGTCCCCTTCTTCCAAGGCGCCGTGGAAGTTATAGCCAGCACGACGGTTATCATCGCGAACGACCGCTAACACGGGGATGGTTTCGTCCAGCTCATCACGCAGTTGCTGTAACGTTAAGCCTTTGGCTTTCGACTCTTCACCTACTTTCAATTCCACCAAATAGTTGGCGGTATCGAACATTTCATCGGTAGAGGCTTGGCCGCTGCGCTTCGGCGTCAAGCGCCAGCCCACCAACACAATAAACACAAGCCCCACCAGCGCCACCGCAATCCCGACAGGCGAAAAGCTAAACATGCTGAACGCTTCACCCGTCACATCGCGCCGGTAGCTGGAGATAATGATATTGGGTGGTGTGCCAATTAAGGTTGTCAGGCCGCCCAGCAGAGACCCGAACGCCAGCGGCATCAGCAGTAAAGAGGGCGAGGTATTATGTTCACGAGCCAACCGCATCGCCACCGGTAACAGCAGTGCGAGAGCGCCCACATTGTTCATAATGCCCGATAACAACACGACGGTACCCACCAGCACTAATAGCTGAAGCAGCAGGTTTTCACCCACTTTTAACACTTGATTGGAAATAATATCGACCACACCGGAGCGTTCAAAGCCCCGGCTAAGTACTAGCACGGCGGCCACTGTAATCACCGCCGGATGGCCGAAACCCATAAAGGCGTTCTCGGCAGGCACTAGCCCGAGCATGACCGATCCCAGCAACGCCGCCAACGCAACTAGATCGTAGCGAAAGCGTCCCCATATGAACGCAACCAGCGTCAGGCCAAGCACGATAAACACCAATGTACTTGGCGAAAGCGCCAACCACTCAAGACCTAACGCTTCAAGATTGAGACTCTCAGCACCTGAGCCCTCAGCACCTGAGCTCTCAACACTCATGTCCTCAGCCGACATCCTTTTCCTACTCCCTTGCCACCGTTTGATAACGGCAGCATACGATTGATGCACGCCACGCCACAGGCATGGCTATTCTCCACGCACATTAGACGTTTACTATACACAGGTATAGTCCCTGCATACGCATCGCCCGCTGAATAGCCGACCGTGGCATTCGGCCCTGACCAGCTTGCCAATAGCGTGGCAAGCGATGAGAGTCGAATGCGTCAGTTGGATGTGTATGTAGGGTACTTATGTAGTTAGGAATTAGGGCAAGAGAATAGTCGAGCCGGTAGTTTTACGGCTCTGTAGGGCGTCCTGGGCCTTACCCGCTTCTGCCAGCGGATAGCGGTTGGCGATGTCAATCTTGATCTTTCCGCTCTCGAGCATGGCGAAAAACTCCTGGCACATCATTTCCAGACGCTCGCGCGTGTCGGCGTAACCGTTCAGGCTGGGGCGAGTCACGTAAAGCGCGCCCTTCTGGTTGAGGATGCCGATATTGACACCATCCACCGGGCCCGAAGCGTTGCCAAAGCTCACCATCAAGCCGCGCGTCTTCAAGCAGTCCAGCGACATTTCCCAGGTATCCTTACCTACCGAGTCATACACCACATCGCACATCTCGCCGTTAGTCAGCTCGCGCACCCGCTCGACCACGTTCTCTTCGCTGTAATTGATCGTCGCCCAGGCACCATTGGCCATGGCCAGATCCGCTTTTTCCTGGGAACTGACGGTACCAATTAGCTTAACGTCTAATGACTTCGCCCACTGGCAGGCAATCGACCCTACCCCACCGGCAGCCGCATGGAACAGAATGGTTTCGCCGCCTTTCAGCTCATAGGTCTGGCGCAACAGGTATTGCACGGTCAGGCCCTTGAGCATACTGGCCGCTGCCGTCTCGAAATCAACAAAATCGGGGAGCTTGACCACTTTCGTCGCTGGCAGCGTATGCAGTTCTGCATAAGCACCTAAAGGTCCTTGGGCATAAGCGACGCGATCACCGACGCTTAAGTGCGTCACGCCAGCGCCGACAGCATCGACTACACCGGCGCCTTCGGTGCCAAGGCCAGAAGGCATCGCGGGGGCAGGATAAAGACCGGTACGAAAATAGATATCGATAAAATTGAGGCCAACGGCTTTGTTGGCGATACGCACTTCGCCCTGACCGGGTTCAGCGGGGGTCACGTCGACCAGTTCAAGCACCTCGGAACCGCCGGTCTGGGCAAATTGGATACGCTTAGACATTAGGGTTTCCTTTCATTGTTGGGTTTGTACAAGATAGACAAGACAACAGGTGCCGCTATACAAGCGCGTCATGACGTTTAAATCAAGCTAGCACGCTAGCCTATTTTCACCCCTATGCTGTTTAGCGGTGAAATCCCGCTGTCATCCCCCCATGCTAGAATCTACACTCCTTTATCGTCCAAGGCTTAGAGCGCTGTCATGACGCATCCCGCTATTCAAGTTCCCTCGCTGATTGCCCACCGCGGCTACTCTGCCGCTGCTCCCGAAAACACCTTGGCCGCCGTGCGCGCCGCCCATCAGGCGGGCGCCACCTGGGTAGAGCTGGACGTGCAACTGCTCGGTGATGGAACCCCGGTCATCTGGCACGACGCCGACGTGTCGCGCTGCTCGAACGGGCGCGGCAGCCTGGCCTCAATGAGTTGGGCAACAGCGCAAACGCTGGATGCGGGCAGCTGGTTTGGTGATCGCTTTGCAGGTGAAAAGATGCCCAGTCTGGGAGAAATGCTGGCGCTACTTAACGAGCTGGAAATGGGCGTCAACATGGAGATAAAAGTCAACAAAGGGCGCGACCCCACCGCGTTGGTGGAGCGCGCCCTGCCTGAGATGCTGGACACCCTGCCCCCCGAACGGCTGATCATCTCCTCCTTCAATACCGAGGCCCTGACCCACTGCCGCCAGTTAGCAGGCAAGGAGCGTCTGGCGCTAGGCGTGCTGTACAATGGCGTACCCAAAACTTGGCGAGCACAGTGCGAAGCCATTGACGCTTTTAGCGTGCACCCGTCCTGGTCACGCCTGAAGCGCGCCCAGGTCGAGGCCATGCAACGGGACGGCTATCAGGTCCTTTGTTATACCGCCAATGACCCCAGCGCCTTCCATAGCCGCTGGGCGTGGGGTATCGCTGGCGTGATTACCGACGAACCCGCTGCGTTCAAGCGCTTTCTAGATAGCCATTAATCCATTCATATACTTGAGTACGTTCAAACAATGACAAGGAGTCCGTTGTGAAATACCTGGGAGCCCACGTGAGCGCCGCTGGCGGTGCAGATCAAGCCGTTCACCGGGCGGTGGAGATCGGTGCCGATGCCTTTGCGCTGTTCACCAAAAACCAGCGCCAGTGGAAGGGCAAGCCCCTCACCGATGACGCGATTCAAGCCTTTCGTGATGCCTGTGCTAAACACGCTTTTTCGCCTGGGCAAATTTTACCCCACGACAGCTACCTGATTAATCTGGGCCACCCAGAGCAGGAAGGCTTAGCCAAATCCCGGGAGGCCTTTTTAGATGAAATGCAGCGCTGCGAACAGCTCGGCCTGACACTGCTCAATTTCCACCCAGGCAGTCATCTAAACAAGATCAGCGAAAGCGACTGTTTAAAGCGTATTGCCGAGTCCGTTAATGAAGCGCTTACGCATACCCAAGGTGTCACGGCAGTGATTGAAAACACCGCGGGGCAAGGCAGCAACCTGGGCTGGCGCTTTGAGCATCTGGCCGAGATCATTGAGCATGTAGACGATAAAACCCGCGTGGGCGTATGTATTGATACCTGCCATGCTTTTGCCGCCGGGTATGACCTGCGCAGTACAGAAGCGACACAGGGAACGCTTGATGAGCTCGGCAAAGTGGTGGGGTTCAACTACCTGCGTGGTATGCATTTGAACGATGCCAAAAGCGGATTCGCCAGCCGTGTGGATCGCCACCATAGCCTGGGCAAAGGCAATATCGGGCTACCCGCCTTTACCACCATCATGCAGGATGCCCGGATTGACGACATTCCTTTAATATTGGAAACCGTCGAGCCTGAGATATGGGCCGAGGAGATCAGCTGGCTGCGCGCTCAGGCGTCCAAAGAAGCCACGTCGAGCCATTAAACTCTGAATGGCTGCGGCTTTTGCATGGCTGCTGCTTTTGCACCGCAGGCAATGCTTGCCTACCCTTAGACTCCTTTCCCAAGCCCAGCCGACGTAAGGAGTATGCGATGAGCGGTACCGATCTTGGCAGCCTGGATGCCCAGACCTTAGCTCACTTGTTCGCAAGCCGTGAGGCTTCCCCCCTCGAGGCGGCCCGAGCCGCCCTTGAGCGGATCGAGCGCTTCAACCCAGACGTGAACGCTTATGTTCACGTGGATGCCGAAGGCGCCGAATCAGCGGCAAAAGCCTCGGCAAGGCGCTGGGGGCAAGGTAAACCACTCAGCCCCATCGATGGGGTGCCGGTATCGCTGAAGGACCTGACTCAGGTGGCAGGCATGCCCTGCCGGGAAGGGTCACTGACCTCCTCCGACGCGCCATGCGATACCGATGCGCCTCCGGCCCGCATGTTACGCGAAGCAGGGGCAGTGATACTGGGCAAGACCAATACGCCCGAATTCGGCTGGAAAGCGGTCACCGATAACCGTATCTTTGGTGCCACGGCCAACCCCTGGGATACCCGTTTGACCCCTGGCGGCTCCTCCGGCGGAGCCGCTGCAGCCGCAGCTCTCAATATGGGCGTGCTTCACCAGGGCGGCGATTCAGGCGGTTCGATCCGTATTCCCGCGGCGTTTACGGGGGTATTTGGCTTCAAGCCCACCTACGGCTGGACACCTCAATGGCCGCCCGCAAAAGAGCCCAGCCTTTCTCACCTGGGGCCATTGACACGTACCGTGCGCGACGCGGTCAGCATGCTGAATGTGATAGGTCGCTACGATTATCGTGACCCCTACGCCACTCGCGGGCAGCCTGAGTGCTGGGGGGTCGACCTGGACAAAGGATTAACCGGGCTGCGGATTGGCTACTCCGCGGATCTTGGTTACGCCAAGGTAGACCCGCAAATTGCCGAGCGCGTGCATGAAGCGGCCATGAGACTGGAGGAGTTGGGCGCTGAAATCGTCGAGGTAAACCCAGGCTTTTCGTCACCACTGGAGACATTTCGCAAGCTATGGTTTACCGCCTCCTTAGAGCAGTGGTCGCAAACGAGCCAACATCAGCGCACGCTTTTAGATCCCGGCATGGTAGCCAATGCCCGCGAAGCAGAGCCCTGGAAAGCCGTTGAGCTGTTTCGTGCCCTGGCCGACCGCGCGGCATTAACGCAACGCCTGGAACACTTCAATCAAGAATATCATTTACTGATGACACCCTCGGTGGCAGTCAGTCCGTTTGAAATTAATCAGGAAGTGCCCCCAGGCAGCGGCATGCAGGACTGGGAAGAGTGGGCGCCGTTTAGCTACCCCTTTAACCTCAGCCAGCAACCCGCCGCATCGGTACCCTGCGGGTTTACCAATGAAGGCTTGCCGGTTGGCTTCCAACTCGCTGGCGGCAAGTTTGATGATATTCGCGTTCTACGCGCTTGCCACGCTTACATGGAAGCATATCCACCACGTTTTCCCAGCGTTCCCAATCCCGCCCAGTATGCGTAACGCATACTCAGCATAAAAAAACCCAGCCCGGCAGAAAGCCGGGCTGGGTTTTAGCGAGCAGCGTTAAACGTTACATCGCGGAAAGCTTTTCCTCGTCCAGCACGCCTGACATACGCACCATGGCCAGCGCTTCATCAAGGCTGCCCATTTCTTCAATCATGACTAACTCGCTCTCTAAGCTCACCGGCTGACCAGCCTTCTCAGAGAGTATTTTTTCCAGGGAAGCCACATCCATAGCGTCGTCTAAGTGGTGAACATCTACTGAGGCGCTGTTGCGGCCGGGCAGATAGATGGTGCCATTAGAGAAATCCACGGCGTAGGCAATCACCCCAGGTACGATAAAGAACAGTAACCCTACCCCATTGGCGATAGCGATAACCGGATCAATATCGCCACTCATCTGACCTTTTCGCTCAGGATGAAACAATGTACCGCAACCACTTAATGACACGATTGAAACGCCAATCACGGCGCCTGTCAACCAGCGACGAACTGCTTGATGCATGAAGATTCCCTCAATCAAAAAAGTAACCATAGTCGGCGTAACATGCTGTCGTGCAGCATTTTTTTATGGCTATTCATTGCCGACTATCGCGCTCTAAAACCAACGTAGTTTAGCACAGCCTGCCAAAAGCATAGATAATTTGGCGATAAGCACTATTTTGCCGCTTTAACCGCTAGGCCGTACAATGGCCCGATTCAACGCTAACGGGGCTACCGCCCTGAATGTGAGTATGGCTTCTTCCAAGCACATTTTCTTCTAAACGCTATTTTCTAAGCTCTAAGGAATGCTCTAACCCATGCGCGCCAGCCAATTATTGATTGCCACTCTGAAAGAAACCCCGGCCGACGCCGAAGTCATTAGCCACCAGCTAATGCTACGCGCCGGGATGATTCGCCGTTTAACCTCAGGGCTTTATACATGGCTGCCGCTTGGCCTGCGCACACTGCGTAAAGTAGAAGCCATCGTGCGCGAAGAGATGAACCGCGCCGGTGCACAAGAAGTACTGATGCCCGCCGTTCAACCGGCGGAGCTATGGCAAGAGTCTGGCCGTTGGGAGCAGTACGGCCCTGAGCTGTTACGTTTAAAAGATCGCCATGACCGCGACTACTGCGTTGGCCCGACCCACGAAGAGGTCATCACCGACCTAGTGCGTAAAGAGATCGCCAGCTACAAGCAACTGCCGGTCAATTTCTATCAGATTCAAACCAAATTCCGCGATGAGATTCGTCCACGCTTTGGGGTGATGCGCTCGCGTGAGTTCATCATGAAGGACGCCTACTCCTTCCACCTGGATGAAGCGTCACTGAAGCAGACCTATCAGGATATGTACGATGCCTACACGCGCATTTTCACGCGTTTAGGGCTTAACTTTCGTCCCGTCATCGCCGACAACGGCTCGATTGGCGGTACCGGCTCTCACGAATTCCACGTACTCGCCGATTCCGGTGAAGACGATATCGTGTTCTCCAACTCCTCCGATTACGCGGCCAACATGGAGAAAGCCGAGGCGCTCCCTGCTCCGCTTGGTAGCCAAGCAACTCGTGCCGAACCCAGCGAAGAATTGCGCTTGGTCGATACCCCTGACACCAAAACGATCGCTGCCCTGGTGAAGCAGTTCGAGCTGCCGATTGAAAAAACCATCAAAACGTTGATGGTTCACGCAGCTGAAGGCGGCCTGATCGCGCTGCTGATTCGTGGCGATCATGAGCTCAACGAAGTTAAGGCAGAAAACTTGGCCAACGTCGCTGCGCCGCTAACCATGGCCAGTGAAGAAGAAATTCGTGCAGCGGTGGGTGCCGGGCCCGGCTCACTGGGCCCGGTCGGTCTGAAAATGCCGGTCATTATTGACCGCAGCGTGGCATTGATGAGCGACTTTGGCGCCGGTGCCAATGTGGATGACAAGCACTACTTCGGTATTAACTGGGAGCGCGATGTGGCCCTGCCCGAGATTGCCGATCTACGCAATGTCGTTGAAGGCGATCCGTCTCCCGATGGCCAAGGTACGCTCTCCATCAAGCGCGGTATTGAAGTCGGTCACGTTTTCCAGCTTGGCCAAAAATATTCCCAGGCCATGAACGCCAACGTGTTGGGCGATAACGGCAAAACCAGCCACCCGTGGATGGGCTGCTACGGTATCGGCGTGACCCGCGTGGTCGCCGCCGCCATTGAGCAGAACCACGACGAATCCGGGATTATCTGGCCTAACGCCATTGCCCCCTTCCAAGTGGCATTAGTGCCGATGAATGCGCACAAGTCCCAGCGTGTCCGTGAAGAGTCTGAGCGCCTTTACCAAGCACTCAGCGCCGCTGGTCTCGACGTATTGTTAGATGACCGCGACACTCGCCCCGGCGTCAAATTTGCCGACCTGGAACTGATAGGCGTACCCCATCGGTTGGTGATTGGAGATCGCGGCTTGGATAATGGCGAGCTGGAGTACAAAGGCCGCCGGGATAGCGAAGCAACCATGGTGCCCGCAGATCAAATTATCGACTTTTTGCGTGAGAAGGCCCGCTAAGTCGGCAAAGGTTGTCACCGCGTGGCGGGCTCTAGGCTTTGTGGCGCGGTGGTTAATGACGGCACGACGTCCAAGCGTTGCTATAACGCTTGGCGTGTTGTTGCTAGACGCTGTGCCATTAGCAGCACAGCCGCTGCCACCAGCTCTTCGCCCGACTCTTGAAACGGCCAACCAGCAGCATCAAACCGCTCAACAGCAGTGGGCAGCCCGCCAGTGGCGCATGCAAATGGATGCGCCACTGGCGCGCTTCATTGATGATGCGGCCCAACGTCAAACGCTGCTCACGCGTATCTACCAAGAAGCCAGACTCGCAGGTTTGCCACCGGATTTGGTGTTAGCCTTAATTCAGGTCGAAAGCGCGTTCAAAGCCGATGCCATTTCATCAGCGGGTGCTGTTGGCTTGATGCAAATCATGCCTTTCTGGATCAGCGAGCTAGGGTTGCCGATTGACGACCTCACCCACCCGCCGCGCAATTTACGCTATGGCTGTACGATTCTGGCGCACTACCTAGCCATTGAGAGTGGCGACTTTACTCGTGCGTTGGCGCGATATAATGGCAGTTTGGGAGAGACGTGGTACCCAGAACGCGTCATGCAAGCGTGGCGAGACACGTGGCGCCAGCCACCACAGCGTTAAGCAGTCTGCTCAGCAGCTTCAATCAGGCCGACCGCCAAGAACTGGTCCAACAGTTCGGCCATGTCCTTACGCACTTGTTCGAGTGAAATTTTTATAGGCTTACCAGCACCTATATGTCCCGCTGTTTTTGCTGGCGAGCAGCCTGTTTAACGCTACCGCTTACGCCGCGCAAATAACGATACACAATGCTGAAGGGTTACCGCTTGAAAACGCCGTTGTTGAGGTTTACTACGACACTGAAGCAAATCAGCCTCAAGAACAGAATATTTATCAGCGCGATGCGGCTTTTCATCCCAGAGTGCTAACAGTGCCCACCGGCAGTTATGTTGCCTTTCCCAATCAGGACACCACACGCCTCCACGTCTACTCATTTTCACCGGCGAAAACGTTTGATTTGAATCTGTATCTACAGGAAACACCCAAGCCCGTTCATTTTGATCAGTAAGGGGTCGTCGTATTGGGATGCAATATCCATGACCATATGCAGGCATTCATTGTGGTGAGTGACGCCCCTTATGCAGCGACAACGGATTTGGAAGGCATGCTTACCTTACCTGCTCGCCTGGCCAGCATCGCGTTCGGGTTTGGCATCTATGTCTCGATGACAGACAGCAAGTCTAGTGGGAAGGCACCATTACCGATACAGACCAACTGGACGTCCGATTAGAACTAAATGCGGTACCTCCAGCGCCAACGCTGTCTCCTCTTCAGCAACGGTTTAGAGACGCTAGTTAGGCATTACCTACTGCTTACAAGATGTTGATCCGCCATTTTCTTAGGTCGCTATGCGCTTTCGAACGCGCCTGATGCTGGTACTGCTAACGGTGGTGATTGTTTCTCAACTTGCCACTGGTGTGGAGTTTCTACGCGCTACGCAAAACGACGTTCTTGCAAAAGGCTCCGAACGCTTAGAAGTGGGCACCAACGTATTGCAGCAGTTATTGGATGCGCGCGGCGAACAATTAAGCAATAACGTTGGCTATCCTCGCCGAAGACTTCGGCTTTAAGAGCGTCGTTTCTACCCAGGATACCGAAACCCTCTACTCCGTGCTGACCAACCATGTCGACCGTGCCACCGCGCTGTAAAACGAGTGAGGAAACAATTCGTCAAAGCTTGGAGGGCCACTACCGTGAGGAACATTTACTAGCGCTGCGTCAGTCTCTCTCCTTGTACGATACCTACCATGAGCATGTCGCCGAGTGCGATCAGTTTATTGAAGCGACTCTCAAACGACTTTCACTTACAACGCCAATGCCGGAAAGCTCGCTGCCTGCCGCTCGACATCGGGATGCCAACCCTAATGCACCTGCATTCGATGTACGCAATGGCCTGTATCAGGTTCTGGGCATTGACCTAACTCAGATCCATGGCCTTGGTCCCTATTTGGTACTCAAGCTAATTAGCGAGTGTGGCACTGATATGCGTCGCTGGACCATGGTCAAGCACTTTACCTCCTGGCTAGCGTTGTCACCGGGAAGCAAGATCTCTGTTGGCAAAGTGCTATCGTCAAGAACCCGACGAACCAAGAAGCGAGCGGCTGCCTTGCTGCGTCTGACTGCTACGATGGTTGGACGCTCCCAAACAGCTCTTGGTGCGTTCTACCGCCGTTTGTCGAGTCGACTAGGTAATGCTAAGGAGGTCACTGCGACAGCAAGGAAAATTGCAGTTTTATTTTATAACGTCCTGCGGCATGGCTGAGTTTATCAAGACCCCGGTGCTGACTATTATGAGGAACGCTACCATCAACGTATTCTTCGCAACTTACAACGTCGTGCGCAATCATTAGGCTTTGAATTGGCCAGCAGACCCCAGACAGCGGGTTTCTTAGGAAGAGTTGGATGAGTTTTATAAACTGTTAAATGTAACCAGCGCGCGGAGACACGACAAAAGCAACAAAGAGTGATAAAGCAGCCGCGTAATCTGTATTTTCTATGTTGCACATAAGTCTCTATGATCAATGCGTCCTGTAGGACAACGAAACGCTACATACCTCAGGCTTCCCTGATTGTTATCAAACAGACTGACGTCGGGATCCAAGAAGCTAGTAGCCGAACTAGCCTTAATATGTACTACCGCGTAATTCCAATCATAGGTTGAAATGCCTTTCGGATGCACTCGTGTGCCGGTAATAGCATCGTAACTATTCTTCACCATTTGTGTGAGGCTATAGCTTTTACAGCCCCTGAAATCGCTTGATCTCTGGTTCACAAAACAGTGGGCAACAATGACTGGAAAGCTGCATTTATTAACAAATTCACGTGCTTGTTCGTCGACACCAGGAACTTGTCTTGCTTGTCTGATTGATATGCATTGCTCTGTAACAAAAGTAATTGGCGCTTTTCCGCTTTGTTGGCCGACGGAACCGTTCGAGTTGGCCTGTTGCAACCCAGATCCAGACCTCCCGTAATATTGATCTGTTGATCTATTAAACGCCTCTAGATCAAAATCTGGATTTTTTACTGACGCAACGCCTGCGGCGATCCCCAACACGCTCGGATGGATTAAACCATCATGTGTACATCCTGTAGCTCCCACGAGCATCAGAAAGCTGATAGCCTTTAAAATGCGAAAAAACATAAAAAATTTTGGAAATTTATTTTCACTAGCCATAATTTTTTGCCTTCCCGATTTTTTTGCTACTAGTGGCCAAGACGCCTATAGGTAATAGCAAAATAAATTCTCTGTGCATCTCCCCCTTAGGGTATTGGTGCCATTTGATGCTACTTCGCTTTCTTCCGACATTCCCCAAATAGTCAGCCGGTAGGCGTCATAATCGACTGATCAGGCTAGTAGATTAAGTTTTCAGCCCTCCAAGTGTCGTCTCTAATTTCTATAAATCATTGTGGACCCCGTCGTCAAGACCAGTGATGCTTTTAAATTAAGATAAAATGCCTATGGGGTTAAAGTGCTTGTTCACGCGGCTTGCGGCCACTGGACGTTAGTTCCATGTGCCTCAGCCGGTGTCTTGTCATTGAGCGATTGGTGAGGGCGCTCATGGTTATAAAACTCGAAGTAGGTACTCAATCCCTCCCGTGCTGCCTGCATCGTTTGGTATTGCTTTAGATAGACCCCCTCGTACTTAACTGAGCGCCAAAGCCGCTCAACAAAAATGTTATCCAACACTCGGTCTTTGCCATCCATGCTGATGTGAATGTCATGAGCCTTGAGAACGCCCGTAAACACCTCGCTAGTGAACTGGCTGCGTTGGTCGGTATTTAAATGTGCCTGGTGCGCCATAGCGCTCCAGAGCCTCTTCAAGCGCGTCGACGCAAAACGCCGTATCCATGTATTCGACAGCCGCCATGACAATACCTGGCGGCTGTGCCAGTCGATAACTGCCACCAGATAGGCGAACCCTCGGCCTACTCTGATGTAGGTAGTAATATCGGTCGAATATACCTGGCCGAAGAGGCATGCACACCGAACTGTGAGGACAGCTGAGCCACTGTCTTATCTCCTCGAATTGCCTTCATGGCAACCTTGGCCTTGAATTCACTATTGAACTGTTTTCTCGCCACGTTACTTCTCCAGAATTATCGTGGCATTCTATCTAAGCCAGTGGTCTAAATCATGGGATCCACTATACTTTCAACCCAGCCGATTTTGATATTTCAAAAAAAAAGCCAGCCCAATATGGGCTGGCAAAAGGAAGTTTACTAAGTTAGCAAACCCCCTCCCCTGACAAGGTTTACATGAACGGGATAAGCTACTTTTTGCGCTCATCTTTACGCAGATGATCGCGAATCACGAAGCCAACCCAGCCCACCATAAAAGCGATCACTAACGCGACGGTGGCCAAGCCGAAAACAATTGTGTCATCCCAATACATGGTGAATCCTCCCGCCGTGATGTATGCGTTGATACTAGTCACTCAACGGCGGGAGAATGCTGATCTAGGTCAAGTGGCGAGTGGCGCGAGTAAGCGGTTGAACAGGAAATTGATACTAGTCAATTTTTGGGCGTTCATAGCAGCGCTACCACGCTATAGTACTTTACGGTCTTCAACCTTGCTGTGCTCGGTGCCCGGCGGTAACGGGTGTCCTTTGGCAAGCTCTGCGCGGGTGGCGTCGCGTACGTCCAGAATCGTTACCTGATAGTTCAGCGTGCGGCCCGCCAGCGGGTGGTTGGTATCCACGGTAACTCGATCGCCATTGATTTCCAGCACGGTGACAATTTGTGGCCCAGCTTCACCTTCGGTTTGAAAGCGGCTACCCGGCTGCAGCTCAGCGTTACCAAAAGAGCCGCGACTAACTTCTTGAATCAGCGCCTCGTTGCGCACACCGTAGGCATCCGCAGGCATGAGCTGAACGCTTAGCTCGGCGCCAACAGTTTGGCCCGCTAACGCATTTTCTAGCCCAGGTACAATATTGTCGTGCCCATGCAAGTACTCCAACGGCTTATTGCGCGCCTGGGAGTCATCCAATACCTGCTTGCTGCCATCGTTGAGCACGTCGCTGAGGACATAGTGCAAGGTAACTACCTGATGCGCCGTAATCGACATGGAAAACTCCTCTCCGGTAAGCTGTCGGCTTTGTAATCGAACACTGCATCAGTTTATCACTTGGCCGTTGCCAGCGTCTTTCCACTTGGAGTAGCGTTTAATGTTAAACCCCACCCCCCAGCGCAGTTGGCTTGCTGCACTGGCTATTTATTGTCGTGCGCCCGTTATTACCATGCTGTTTTTGGGGTTTTCTGCAGGCCTGCCGTTTCTGCTGGTATTTTCCACGCTCTCCGCCTGGCTACGCAGTGATGGCGTCGAAGTCGCGGCCATCGGCTTTTTTGCTTGGATCGGCATGCTCTATTCGATCAAGTTTTTCTGGGCACCGGTGGTTGACCGATTAGCGCTACCGCTATTGACCCGCGCGTTTGGTCAACGCCGCGGCTGGATGCTGTTAGCCCAGGGGACAATTGCCGCCGGACTGGTAGGGCTGGCCGGTTTAAGCCCGGTGGGTAATCTCGGTTGGGTGGCGCTGTTTGCCCTGCTAGTAGCGTTTGGCTCAGCGACGCAAGATATCGCCATCGACGCCTACCGGATTGAATCTGCCGATGACGATGTTCAGGCCGCCATGGCCTCGACCTATATTATTGGCTATCGCGGTGGGCTTCTGGCCGCGGGTGCTGGCGCGCTGTATATCGCGGCGTCGGCCTCTTGGGATGCGGCGTATATGAGCATGGCGGCACTGATGAGCATTGGCGTGCTTACCGTGCTGCTGCGACCAGAACCCAAACGGGCATCGCTCTCTATTCAGCTTATTCATGAACCCAAAGTCCGCGCATTTATTCGCGCCAGCCGCGGCAAACCAAAAATCTTACGCCGCTTAGGCGCCTGGAGTATTGGGGCATTGGTCTGCCCATTCACTGACTTCTTCAGCCGCTATGGTGTAAAAGCGCTGTGGATTTTGGTGTTTATTGCGGTGTTTAGAATCAGCGATTTGGCCATGGCCTCCATGGCTAATCCGCTATATATCGATCTGGGCTTTTCGCTGGCAGAGATTGCTAACGTGACCAATATATTTGGCATTGCGATGAGTATTACTGGCGGGATATTAGGCGGACTTTTCGTGGCCCGCTACGGCATCGGCCCACTGCTGATCTTCGGCGCGGGGTTGGTGATGGTAACGAACTTGCTGTTTGCGGTGCTTGCCTTGGTGGGTAACCAACTGCCCATGCTGGTGGTCACGATTATCGGCGATAACCTCGCCAACGGTTTAGCCAGCGCGGTGTTTATCGCCTTCCTTTCCAGCCTCACATCTCGCGCCTATACCGCAACGCAGTACGCGCTTTTCTCATCGCTAATGACGCTACCAGGAAAGTTTTTGAGCGGGTTTGGCGGCTTGGTCGTTACCTCACAGGGCTACCCAAGCTTCTTTGTCATCGCAACGCTACTGGGCCTGCCCGCCATTATCCTGGCGATTTGGATCAGCCGAGACAAGCAGCTAGTGCCTACCCCCAAGCCTGCTTAAACAGGCTTGAAGGCTTAGACGAGTGAAGAGAAAATTTGGACTAGCGGTGTGTTTCGAGCCAATCCAAGGCCCCTGGCGTAGTGCGCCACTGATCGCGCATCAAGGTGCGGTACTGCCACGCTTCCGCCCGTGAGCCGGGGTCAACCTGGCCATCGGGATGAGGCATGGAAGGCCGCGGGCTATCTGCGCAAATCAGCTCTAACGCGTAGCGGTTATGGCCCAGCACATCGCCAAGCGCGGCTTCTGCGGCCTCCCGCTGCTCTAACCGATAGAGCGCCAGGGTTTTACCCATTAAAAGCCCCAGCACCAGCGAGCCGTCGTCGTCATTCTCTTCCGCCAGCGCCAGCGCTTCTTCGTTGCGGTCATCCCGCAGTAGTTGGTCCAGCACCAGCTCGCGCAGCCCCAAGCTATCTTCCTGATCGATCAACAGTAACTCTTCGGCCAACTTACGGGAGTGCTGACGCGCACCGCGCTCCATTCCCACTACCAGCGCCAAGCCAGTACGTAGCAACATCGCGTTGTTGGCATCATCCCAACACAGGTTGCCGTCGCCTTCGGCGCGGGCTTGCTCCAACCAGCGCGAGAGGCGCAGCGCCAGTGGCTCCAGCAGGCTTGGCGCCATCCAAGGCAGGCTGCCAAAGCGGCTGGTAAGTGCCAACGTTAAGTCTTGCACTACCTGCGGGGCATCTAGCCACTCAGGATGCGCGCACAGCGCCGACATCCACTCAATGGCGTTGCCCCAGGGGTCATCACGAAAACCCAGCGCGACATCTTCATCGACCAGTACTTGAAACTGCTCATGCCAGCCGGCAAACAGCGTGGCTTCACGGGCGCTGGTGTTATACAGCAATCGGCCACTTTCAGGATCGGCGCTGACATCGATTTTGGGCGCGGTAGGCAGCGCGGCCAGCAATGCTTGAAGCGCCACCAGCGGAGTAGCGAGATCCTCTTCTGCGCTGAGCAATTGGTCAGCCAGCGTCGCGCCGGGGTTATCCGCCAGTGCGGCTAGAAACTCCAACTGATCTTCGTCCAGCTCGCCTTGGCGAACCAGGCGGCGATACCAGAAGTTAGCGCGCTCTTTGGCTTCCTGTTCATGACCTTCATGCAGCAGCAGCATGGCTTCAATGTAAGCCAAGGTAGGCGAGTCAGGCAGCGCCTGTTGGGCTTTCACGAATGCCCCGCGAGCGCTATCCAGATCATCGTTATCGAGGTGCATCAAGCACAGTCGTTCAAGGGCAACGCCGCGTAAGAACAGCGGCCCACGTTCCATCACCTCGTCAAGCAAATCGGCGCGCTTGCGGGTGAACCCGCGCTCTTGATAAATATCCAGCAGGATTTCAAAAGCGGGTTCCGCCTGCTCCGGCAGACGTGACCAATCGCTACCGTCGAACAGCGATTCAAGAATTTGCATTGCGCGGCCTGTTTGACCGCTTTCAGCGGCGATCAACCCGGCTTCAAGCAGCGCTTGAGGGGGCGCGTGCTGGCTATCTAACGCCGCTTTCAAGGTGGCGCCCTTCCACTCACGTAGCGACAGCATCCACATCATCTGATCAGGGATATCGGTGGGAAACTCAATCTTGTAGCAGCACTGCTTGAACTTACGCCCAGAGTCGCACCAGCAAGGCTCATTACGACCCGGTGTAGCGAGTGGCTCGCAGGTAAAATTAAGCCGCTCCAGCGGCGTTTGCGACCACAGCACGGGCGCTAATGCCTGAACCATTGCCACATCGCCTGCAAATGAGTCCGCCCCTTTGGCGCGCACCCAGGTCATGAAGTCCGGATAGTGTTCTTGTTGCCTGATTGCCGAGAGTGCCCCGGAGGCAAATCCCAGCAGCTGATCGACCCATACCGCCAGCATTGCCGTCTCCACTGTGTTTTACGATGACCCGTAATCGATGTCTAAAATGAAAGCGGCATAGTTTATCACGAAGGCCGACGCCCTCGCAGCGGCAATCGGTTTATCGTTAATGGGCCCGTTGTAACAATGGGGTCGTACGCTCATTCATATCCAATCGCGCGCCTAAACGCACAAGATTCCAGTAGTGACCGTTGAGCGCGCGTGAAAGCAGCAGTGTATCTGCAGGTGGCTGCAGGCGGTCCATGGCCGCCCAGACCTTTGGGGTTAGCTCTCGTAACTGACGATGTACCCGCACATCGCTGAAATCCTGCTCACCCGGTGCGAACAGTGGCGCGATACACTCCGCCGATTCGCGATAGAGCGCTAACGGCGCGCCCTGCCCTTGGCGACCGCCCATCTGCATCAGCGCCTCATCCATGCCCATGGGGTCATGCTTTAACGTGGCATCAAGCAGCTGCATCATCGCTTTGATGCGCGTCTCCGGCACGGCGATCACCGCGCCTAAATCGTAAATCACCAGTCGCCCTTGGGCATCGGCAGCGAAGTTACCCGCATGGGGGTCAGCGTGCAGTTCGCCGTAGGTAAATAGCTCCTGAGTAATCCAATCAGCTAATGTTTGGGCCATGCCCTGGCGCGTCGCATCATCGGCATCCGCCAACTCTCGCAACGGCGTGCCGTCGACAAAGCGCATCGCCAGCACGTGTTGCCCGGAAAGCGCAGGCAGCGGCTCGGGAATGACAAGCCTGGGGTCATCTTTGTAACGTTCACGGTAACGGGCCAAGGCATCGGCTTCAGCGTGATAATCCAGCTCTCCCCTGAGGCTTTCGGCGAGCTCATCAAACAGGGCATCCAACCGCGCCTGTGGCACCTTAAACCAACGGCCTAACCGCATAATGCGCCGCACCTGAACCAAATCACTCTCTAATACATCGGCAAGGCCCGGATACTGCACCTTGAGCACTACCGTTTCACCCTCATGGGTGGTGGCACGGTGCACCTGACCCATGGAGGCACTGGCAAACGGCCGCTCCTCGATTTTGCTGAAGTAGAAGTCGATATCGCCATATTGCAGTACCAACGCTTCTCGAATCCGCGGCCACGGCATGGGTTCGGCTTGGCGCTGCAGGCGAGCTAACTCCTCGGCAAGATCCGGGGGCAGCAGGTCATCCCATTGCGACATGATTTGCGCAAGCTTCATGGCCGGGCCTTTAAGCTCTGAAAGCCCTTCAAATAGCGCTTCGCCCAAAGCACGCCAATCTGCCTGACCGCCTAAGCGGGTTTTCAGCAACGCCCCACCGGTGCGTGCGCCCAACCCCATCAAACGTCGTGTTCTGCCTCGTTCGCGCATGCTTATACCCCTTAAAAACCCATCCCGATGACCCAACTCAGTCTCACTACAAACAATTATCTATACAAACTTTGTACAAACTAACAGCATTGACAACTTATCGCATCACTCTACTGCCTTACTGCCCCACCCACCAATGCCAGTCAAGCGTCTGCTACCATAGGCACCATCAAAGGATACGATGAAGGCTTCGCTGCTATGCGCCTGATAATTGCCGAAAAACCCAGCCTCGCCCAAGCCATTGCTGAGGCCTTACCGGACACTGGCCGACGCCAGGATGGCGCAGTGGTATGTGGTGACACCACGGTCACTTGGTGCCTGGGGCATTTATTAGAGCAAGCGCCGCCGGAGGCCTACGATCCCGCCGATAAACAGTGGCGTTTAGATCGACTCCCGATTGTGCCGCACCAGTGGAAACTGATGCCTCGTTCTAAAGCACGCGGCCAACTGGCGGTGATTCGCAAACTGATCAAACAGGCCACCGATGTCGTGCACGCTGGCGACCCGGACCGCGAGGGCCAGCTGTTGGTGCAGGAAGTGATCGAGTACATGAAGTATCGCGGCCCGGTGCAGCGGCTGCTAATTAGTGATCTTAACAAGCCCGCCGTCAGCCGGGCACTTGCCAAGCTGCGCTCCAACGTTGAGTACCAGCCGCTCTTTCTAGCAGCCCAGGCGCGTTCCCGTGCTGACTGGCTGTATGGCATCAATCTAACCCGCGCCTGGACACTTACCGGTCGCCAGGCGGGGCACGATGGTGTGCTTTCCATAGGCCGTGTGCAAACCCCGGTGCTGGGGCTGATCGTGCGCCGCGACAACGCCATCCGCGACTTTGTACCCCATCCGTTTTATCCGTTATGGGTGGATCTTAAAGTCGCCCAGGGCCAACTGCGCGCCTGGTGGGCCCCCAAAGAGCATGAACCGCTCGATGATCAAGGGCGCTTGATTGATCGCGCGCCCGCGGATGCCCTAGCGTCGCAGTTACCCGGTGCATCAGGACAACTGACCAAGCTCGACCAGCAGGAGAAACGACAGGCACCGCCGCTGCCCTATTCACTTTCCGCGCTGCAGGTGGATGCTGCCCGCCGCCACGGGCTATCCGCGCAGATGGTGCTGGATATTTGCCAGCGACTCTACGAGCGCCACAAGTTGATCACCTACCCGCGCTCCGATTGTCGCTACCTGCCAGAGGAGCATCTCCAGCTAGCTCAACGCAGCCTGACTGGCGCTTGCCAAAACGATCAAGCGCTCCAGCAGTGGCTTAATGGGTCGGACTTTACGCTACGCTCCAAAGCGTGGAACGATAAACAGGTCGGTGCGCACCATGCGATCGCACCCACTGGCAAACCGGCAGATTTCAGTCAGCTTTCTGACACCGAAGGCCATGTTTTTAGATTGATCGTGCGCAATGTGATGGCGCAGTTCTATCGCCCACTGCGCACTTTCGAAGTCAAAGCGGAGTTTACGCTGCTGAATGAAGCCTTCCGTGCCCGCGGCCAAAGCATTCTCGATCCCGGCTGGAAGCCGCTCTTCACGACCCGCGATGAAACCCCACCGCTGCCCCCGCTCACCCAAGGGGAGTCCTGCCAGGCACTTAGCGCAGGCGTTGAAGAGAAAGAGACTCGCCCGCCGGAACCGTTTACCGACGCCAGCCTGATCAAGGCCATGATGAACATTGGCCGCTACGTAGATGATCCGGACGTACGCCGCACACTCCGCGACACCGACGGCCTGGGTACAGAAGCCACCCGGGCGGGCATTATCGAAACCCTGGTACAGCGCGGCTACTTAGTTCGCCAGCAAAAAGCCCTGCGCGCCACCAAGCTCGGCTGCGCGTTAATCGCCGCCCTGCCCAGCGCGGTAAGCACACCGGAGCGCACCGCGCTATGGGAGCAGCGGCTACGGGCGATCTCCGAACAGCAGGACGACCCCGGCGCCTTTCAGCAAGCGTTACTGGACGACTTACGTGGCCTGCTCACCCATAGCGACGCCACCAAACTGAGGCAGAGCCTGCAAACCGCACAGGGAGAGGCTGGTAGCCCTCCGAAACGCACGGGTAAGCCGAGAAAGAGCTATGCGAAAAGGAAAAGTACGGGAACCCGCTCGAGTAAGCCAGGCAAGCGCAGTAAAGGGTATATGAGTAGCGATTGAGGGGTACTTTTAGACTTATAGTCAGTGAGGCACAGCGATATCGACCAGGTGAGTCGGCGGCAATAGATCAAGGCTCGCTTTCATGGTGCGCACTTCCTCTGCTGGCGGGCGGCCAAAAAAACGCTTAAATTCACGACTAAACTGGGAGGGGCTCTCATAGCCGACCCGGCTAGCGGCGGCGGCTGCCGTTACCCCGTCACGTATCATTAGCAGCCGCGCATGGTGCAAACGGGTGGATTTAATGTATTGGATAGGCGAGGTTTGGGTCACCGCCTTAAAGTGAACGTGAAAGGCTGGCGCACTCATGCCTGCTTCATTGGCCAGGCTGGCGACTTCCAGCGGATCGGCATAGTGGGCATGAATACGGTTGAGCGCCTTAGCGATTTTGCCAAATTGGCCATAGTGGGAGAGTGCTGTTCGAACACTGCCCCCCTGCTCTCCCGTCAATACCCGGTAGCAGATCTCCCTGACGATAAAAGGGGCTAGTATATGCACATCCGTCGGGGAGGCAAGCGCACTCAGCAGCCGTAACGTTGCATCGGCCAGCGACGCTTCCAGCGGGCTGGAAAGCATTCCACGCGGCGCCTCTAATGGCGGCCCTCCCGATGTTTCCAGCATCGTCACCAACTCAGCGATCACTAATGCATCCAGGCGGATCGCAATCCCCAGCATTGGCTCTTCAGGGCTGGCTTCTGTTTCCGACGTAAATGGCAGGGGCACCGATAACACCAAGTAATGCTGTGCATCGTAGATATAGACCTCATTCCCCAAATAACCACGCTTTCGGCCCTGGCAGATAATGACAATACTCGGCTCGTAAAGCACCGAGGTATTTTGCAGTGGGCGGTTAGAGCGCATAAAGCGCACGCCATCCAATAACGACTGGGTATAGCCTTCGTGGGGTGCCAGTTGGTATAAGCACTCGACGATCTTACGGTAAACCTCAGCATCGCTCTTCAATGTCATGTTAACCACCTCTGTATATGCATGCCGCACCGGAATTAACTCGCCGCGCCGGGCACCTCTTAAGAGTAATATACATGCTGGGTGGCTTAACGCGCCGCACGCTATTAACAATCAAATAGGATTAGGCAATGATGCAATAGGAACGCCTATACTGATGCCCGCCGTGGCAGCTTAATCTTCTCAAGGTCAACCACCGAGAGGATTATCCAATGACGACGTTATCAACCCCATCTTCTAAAGTTGTTTTATTAACCGGTGCCAGCAGCGGTATCGGTGAAGCCACTGCCCGCTGGCTGGCAGGCCAAGGGCACCGCTTGATCATTGGTGCGCGCCGCACCGACCGGCTGGAAGCATTGACCCACTCCCTGCGCGCAGAGGGTGGCACAGTGGATTTTCAGGCGCTGGATGTCACCAATCTTGAAGACATGCAGGCGTTTGCGGATTTCGCGATCAATACCCATGGCCGCATTGATGTGATCATCAACAACGCTGGCGTAATGCCACTCTCCCCTTTAGCGGCGCTCAAGGTTGATGAGTGGAACCGCATGATCGACGTTAATATTCGCGGCGTACTCAATGGCATTGCTGCCATTCTGCCGACGATGCAGGCCCAGAAGAGCGGTCAGGTGATCAACATCTCATCTATTGGCGGCCTCACCGTTATGCCCACCGCCGCCGTTTATTGCGCCACCAAATATGCGGTTCGCGCCATTTCCGATGGCCTACGCCAGGAAACCGACAATATACGCGTGACCTGTGTCTACCCAGGTGTGGTGGAATCGGAACTGGCCCATAGCATCACCGATGCTGAAACCGCAAAAGCGATCGACGTTTACCGTCAGATTGCGCTCAAGCCCGAGGCGATCGCTTCAGCCATAGCCCATGCCATTAACCAGCCCGATGACGTCGACACCAGCGACATCGTGGTGCGGCCTACCGCCAGCCAATAACACCCCTTGCGTCACGCCCGAGCTGTTGCCGGGTGTGCGCCTAAGCACGAGTGACTTCACATGCAAGAAACCAAGCCTTCCATATACTGGACACGGGCACTGGTGGTCGCTGGCATTATCACTATTTTTCCAGCGGCCACCTCTGCTCAAACCACCCCGAACGAAGGAAATGCCCCCATGACAGACCACCCGTATGTTGGAATGTGGGTCACTAAAGATGGTCGAATTCGTCATGAACTTTTAGCCAACAATCGTTACGACGAGGCCCGCGGTGAGCGTGAAAGCGCTTACCAAGGGCGGTATCAGGTGACGGGTAACTATATCGAATACTGGGACGACACCGGCTTTACTGCAGACGGCGAATTTATAGATGGCGTGCTGTATCACGCCGGTATGGTGCTATATCGCAAGGAGTAACTTTCAATCCAAATGGGGCACTACCAATAAATAACAACGCCCTTACATCAAAGCCATTAAACATCGGAACTATCTTCATCATGCCCTGAGTGGGAAGCTTTTTTCTTGCTGATGGGGCGCGAAAAGAAAGGCACCACATAAAGCACCATCCAGGCCAGCAACGTACACAAAACGGCTGTCTGCTCGCGCCCCAGACCAACCGCTACCCCAATGGCGGCAGTCAGCCAAATACCGGCCGCCGTAGTGAGCCCTGAAGTCGCCTGCTCATCTTTTCGAGTAATGATAGTGCCCGCACAAAGAAAACCGATGCCTGCAATGACCCCCTGAATAACACGACTCATCTCTGAATCAGAAATACCCGCTTGCTCGGGAATAAAGATGAATAAAGCAGCTCCCATGCAGACCAGCATATGGGTCCGTATACCGGCCGGCTTGCCTCGCTGCTCTCGCTCGAGCCCCAACAGGCCCCCGAGAATAGCCGCCAGCAGTAGCCGGATTACCACAATGATGAGCTCACCCACATCGTTAAAATCTGAAAACTCAGAGATTACAATCTCTTTGATTTCTTGCACCTTTTAGCTCCTATACGTCCTGTCTGATAGTCCATCATACCCACACGTTAGTGCGCTTGAGCACACAACCCACCCGGCACCGCCACTACCCACTCACGTATAGCCAGAATCGTTGGATCATGCTGACGACTTTCCGGGTAAACCAAAAAGAACGGCTTGCCTACCAATTCCGGGCCGAACGGTTGCACTAAGCGCCCTTCCTCTAATTCATTCTTAATCAACTGACGGCTCATCAGCGCTACGCCCTGCTCTCCAACGGCAGCAGAAATCGCGTGGGTCTCATCAGAAAACACCAGCCCAGCACTAACATCTAACCCAGGCACCTTTGCGTATTTCTGCCAGAAGCTCCAATTCAGTGGCGCAGACACTTCTCCCTGAGGGCGAAAATGAATCAACGGGTGCAGAGGCAGCTCTGCTACATCACGCAGGCCAAGGCGCGAGCTACAGGCCGGGACAAAGGTGTTATCAAAAAGTTTCTCCGCTACCAACCCCGGCCAGCGTCCATCGCCATAGCGAATGGCAATGTCTGCCGTTACCCCATCCAGAGGAACCGGCTCATGGGACGCATGAATGCGCAAATCAATATCGGGATACGCGTCGCGTAGCAGGCATACCCAGGGCAGCAACCAGCGGACCGCCACGGCTGGTGTTGTCGACAGCGTAACGGTTTGGCGGACAGGTACAGCGCTCAGTCGTTCGACGACATGGCTGATGCTATCAAAGGCTGTTTCCAACACCTGCTGCAGCTCGCGGCCCTGAGGTGTCAGCTCCAATTGACGAGGTTTACGCAAAAATAGCGAAACGCCCAGCGCCTCTTCGAGCCCTCGGACTTGGTGGCTAATGGCAGTGGCAGTCACCGACAGCTCTTGTGCAGCCTGCTTGGCGCTTTCATGGCGGGCAGCCGCTTCAAAAGCGCGAAGCGACGAAAGAGAGGGTAATCGGCGATGGTTCATGAATGAGCTCTACTCATCTATAGCGGCAAGAAAAGATCGTTTGTTCAGGCTGAAAGACAAAGACTAAGCTAAGCCTGTTGTTAATTATAGATGAGTTCAACTCACACAAGGAGGCTACCATGACACATATACTGCATATAGATGCCAGCGCCCGCCCCGGTATTGCGGGAACCGATAATCACGGTTCCCATAGCCGCCACCTGTCCCATCGGTTTGTCCATCAATGGCAATTGAGCTGCCCACAAGATACGGTCACCTATCGTGATATAGGTCAGAACCCGCCGTCGATTATTAACCACGACTGGATTGCGTCTGCCTTCACCCCCGAAGAACGGCTAGAACCCTGGATGAAGGAGGCGCTAGCAGAAAGCGATCACTTGGTTGATGAGTTAATTGCCGCTGATATTGTGGTGATAGGAACGCCGCTATACAACTTCGGTATGCCAGCCGCCCTTAAAGCATGGATTGATCAAGTGGTGCGGGCCGGCAGAACGGTGGAGTTTGATGACACCAATCCGATAGACCCTTTTGTACCCAAGCTTACAGACCGAGAAAGGCATGCCGTTGTGCTCACAGCTAGAGGCGGCGTGAATATGGCACCAGGAGAAGAAATGGCCCATATGAACCACCTGGAACCCCACCTGGCCACGGCGCTAGGGTTTATCGGCATTACCCGCCTTCATTACATTGCTATCGAAGGCCAGGAAGTGGGCGGTGAGCTACTAGCCGCTTCCGTTGCCGAGGCAGTCGGTAAAGTTGAGTCTCTGGTTGGTGAACTGCAGGTGGCGTTCCAGGACGCTCCAAGCCCCGAACCAGCCTAAAGCTATGTGATGTGAACAACCAGCATCTAAGGTGCGGAGATCGCTGACTCGGGAAATCCGTGCCTTGAGTATCTACCTAGCACTCGCTGCCAGCCGTGCACCCAATGCCACAAACAGTGCCCCTAAGCTTCTATCCATCCATAAACCAACGCGCGGTTTGCTCTTCAGAAAAGCACCCAGCTTAGCTCCAGCCAGTACCAAAGGGGGTTCTATTACCGCGGCGACCACGATAATCAAGCTGCCATGTAATAAAAGTTGCGCCTGAGCAGGACCAGCGCCCTCGACGATAAATTGTGGCAAAAAAGCCAGAAAGAATACGGCCACTTTGGGATTTAGTGCTGACACCAGCATACCCTGCCAATAAACCGAGGATAGGCGCTTGGGGCTCTGCTTTTCTGCTGCAATAAATTGATCGCCTCGTGACAGCAGCATTTTGACACCCAGCCAGATCAGATACGCTGCCCCGACCCATTTAACAATCGAAAACGCCAGAGCGGATGTCGCCAGAATTGCCGAAAGACCAACTGCGGCCATTGCTACATGCAGCACCGCTCCTGTCCAAATCCCAAACATAGCGGCAAACCCTTGCCGTCGGCCACTACGTAATGTTTGCCCCAATATGTAGGCAATATCTGGCCCCGGCGATAAGTTCAAAAGCACGGCAGCAGAGAAAAACGTCATCCAGTGAAACAGCGAATATTCAAACACAGTTAATCCCCTATATATTTACAACTACCAATAAATGAAGAGGCTCAAAGTCTGGAACGCTAGTTAGGGGCCACCTCTCAGCGCTTCGCAAATAAAGTCTCCCTTCGCAGCCGTGTAGGCTTCTCGGTCTGAAGAAAACTCTACTGCCCACAGGCGCTTCTTTTTCTCATACCGTTGCGAAAGCTCAGTATCAGCACGCAGTTTATTGCGAAAATCCAACCGACGATGCCACTCCTCGCTGCCATATACCATAAGATGCAGATGATGCGTCCTACGTCCCTCAGCCCATCGCATTAACCAACGTCGCCCCACCAAAGAAGCGTTGTACTCCATTGATGTAGCATATTTCGCACGGCACAACGGCTCCAATAAGTCATCAGCCCGGGATATTGAGTCAACGCCAGCCAGGATATCAATGATCGGCTTGGCCGATAGGCCAGGAACAGCGGTACTTCCGATGTGCTCAATGGCTAGAAATTTATCTGGAAATAATCCTAGTAGCCGGTCTCGCTCCTTCTCGAATAGAGCTGGCCAAGTGGTATCGTATGCAAATAGCGCGACCTCCTCATGGATGGCTCGATTCAAAGATTCCGTTTCATCCATGGTTGAGGTTCCCCTGTTTCACGAATTGTTGTCTATGCCTCATCTGATAACAGTGGCGGCATGGGGCAATCGAGAATATCGGCCATAGCACGGAACAGTTCGGCTTCGGCAGGCAAAATACGTCCGCTGTGCTCAATACAGCGCGCCATCGCTTGCAACAGCGCAGGCTTATGCAACGGCTTTAAACGCCGCAAGCGCTCAACCGCTAGGCTGAGTGCACGCATATCACTTATATCGACGGTGGCCCTCAATGAGAACGGCAGCTCACTCTCAGCAGCGTTGAGCGCCGCGCTTATCTCAACCGGGTCATCTTGCCCGGCGGTTGCAAGCACCGTTAGTAGCAGCTGACACTCCCGCTGCAGGTCGTTTAACTTGAGGTTAGCGGGCCCACTCCCTTGCTGGCCTATGTTGCTCAGTAATAGCTGATACAGCGTCCACTCAAACAGACTGACCTGACCATCCGCCTCGATCAACCTTTCCATACAGAGGCGAAAATGCTGGGCCTGCTCCACCGAGAGCGACCGTAACGCTGGCAGCGCCAGTTCTATTAGAGGCAAGCGTAACTGTACATCCAGCCTCAACATTTCAGGGCCATAATCCATCAGCGCTCGGTAAACATCTGGCAGTGCAACTTGATGCAACGCCTTGAGCTGATGTTGACGCATCGTCTTATCTTGGCTGAGCAGCAGTGAATAGATCAGAGCACGAGCGGCATGGGGCTCATGGGCGGCGATTTTAATCCGCTCAGGCAGCGCATCTAGTGTCGCTCTAGCCTGGTTAAGATGGCGCTGGTCAGGCTGGCCCATGGTATTAATGGCAGTTTGAGCAGAGGCACCGGTTAACACAGCCGCCATTGCCCCCGTTCCCGTTGCTGTTCCCGAGCCGAATCTGGGCTCCGCTTCAGACCGCTCACCGTTGCCTTCTGGTTCTGTTGCGTCATTCTCGGCTTGCTGGCTGGGCCAGTTCTGATTGCCATTGACAGAGACTTCGAAGCGGCCATTCCAATCGGGCATGACCCGCTTGATACGATCTTTAAGTGGCGGATGGGTGGCCATCATTTGGCTAAACCCCTGCCGTACGCCTTGACCGAAGAACAGGTGGCTGAATTCCGCCGCCTGTGTCGCTTGCAGGTGAGAACCCTGGCTGTGCGAGCCGATTTTAACCAGCGCATTACCAATCCCCTTAGGGTTACGGGTAAACTGCACCGCAGAGGCATCCGCCAGATATTCACGCTGCCGACTGACCGCCGACTTGATCAAGTTACCAAAGAAGGTACCTGCGTAACCGATCAGCATTAGCGCCGCCCCCAGCGCTAAAACGACAGCGCCTGAGTTGTCGCGTTTTCCACCGCCGACCCGCCGAAAGCGCATACTACGCAGCAGTGTACCGCCCAATAAGCCAATGATTAGGATGCCATGCAGTATGCTGATCAGGCGCATATTCAACCGCATGTCACCATGCAGAATATGGCTAAACTCATGAGCTACGACGCCCTGCAGTTCATCCCGCGTCAGGTTTCGGATCGTGCCGCGAGTAATCCCGATCACTGCATCATTGGTTTGATAACCGGCGGCGAAGGCATTGATGCTCTCCTCCTCCAGCACATACACGGAGGGCACTGGCGTACCAGAGGCAATCGCCATCTCTTCAACCACATTGAGAATACGCCGCTCATCAGCATCACGGGTATTAAGGTTGATCTCGCGTCCACCAAGGGCTTCTGCCACTACCCGGCCACCACGCCTTAGCTGACTGCGTTTGAATAGCCCGCCCAGCACCACGACGGCCAACACCGCAATAGCAACGCCAGTGACCAGTTCAATCGAGAGTGCCGACCACATACCCTGAGCAGAAAGATTGGTTTGTGTAGCAGATTGCTCTCCCATTAGATGCAGCGCGATGGTAATTGCCAGCGTGGTAACAGCAATCAGGGCAAGTACTGCCAGTACCATCAAAACGACCAGACGCCCGGTTTTACGCCGGGCGTGATCCTGCGCGGTAAAAAAATCCATGTCGCGTTTTCCCTGAGCTTAGAACGACACCGTCGGCGCCACTTGAATCTGGGCGCTGTCTTCAAACTCTAACAACGAGGCATCCTGTCCATGGCCGAACATGCCCGCCACTGCTACCGGTGGGAAACTCTGCCGATAAGTGTTGTAGTGCATCACCGCATCATTAAAGGACTGCCGCGCAAAGGCCACTTTGTTTTCAGTGCTGGTTAGCTCTTCTGACAATTGCTGCATATTTTCTGAGGCTTTTAGATCCGGGTAGGCTTCCATGACCACATTGAGCCGTCCCATCGCCTGTGTCAGCGCGCCCTCTGCACCGCTCAGGTCTGCCATGGCTTTGGCACTGCCTGGATTTGCCGCAGCCGCTTTTAGCCCAGCGGCGGCTGTATTACGAGCCTCGATTACGGATTGCAGCGTCTCCCGCTCATGACTCAGATACCCTTTGGCAGTTTCAACGAGGTTAGGAATCAGGTCATGCCGACGCTTAAGTTGCACTTCAATTTGAGCAAAAGCGTTCTCAAAGCGATTTTTCAACGACACAAGTCGGTTGTAGATACCGATGACGTAAAACGCAATAGCGGCGATGATCGCCACGATAATGATGAGTGTAAGCGCCATGATCCTTCCTTAGAGTAGAAATTAGATATGTAATAAAAATAGTAACACCTAAAACAATTTAAGTACGGCAATGCAAAAACCAAGTTCAAACACTTATACTGATAGCTCTGCTTGATTCATTTGATTATGACCGACACTCAAACTGCTCTTGAGTACCAGAAATACGACTAATAAATATGCTATCTACAACGGCAGTATGGTTCAGTATGCGAATAAAGAAATTCGCATCACTTTCTGGAAGCAAATGAATTTGCCGCTCTCCGAATGAAAGAAGTTCAATATTTGCCCACTGTTTATATCTAAAAGCGTTTGCATACCGCATAGCAACTTTTCCTCTTTGCTTACCAGGTGTTTTCAGAGCCCGGCGGCCCCATGTCGATCTGAATATCCGGGGCAATATCCACCACGCCTTGGATATGCTTCAGTCGATCCGCAGTGGCAATGTCTGCTGATCCGGTGATGCAGCCAATCTCCTTAAGAACATCCCGGATGGTTAACCCTTCTGCACTAAGGCGTGTAGCTATTTCCTCAATCGACTGGTCGCTTGAAATCGTCACTATCCAGAGCTCTATATTTGCCATCGATCTTACCTTCGAAGTCTGTTCCCTAGGCAGGGCCGCTTGGGATACCCGCCTAGAGATAATCTGCTCACATTAAGGTGCTTGCACCAACCCTGCTCCCACGCCGAATTCAGGCAACGGCAGCTCTTGCACCGAAGCCACCAGCTGCTGCCACAGCTTCCTTCCCCGCAATGCGTCATCAGACTGTGCCCAAAGGGCTGCGCAGCCTGCCACGTGTGGCGCCGCCATGCTGGTGCCACTGATTGCCTTATGCCGAGTAGGCCGGGGCCATGAGGAGAAGATATCGCGCCCAGGCGCGGCAATCTCAATCTTGCCATGATTGGAAAAGCTGGAGGGTTTCAGGTTCGGATCGAGAGACGCGACTGACATCACCGTAGGCGAGTTGGCAGGCGCGCCCGTATTGGTCGCAGAATTCCCCGCCGCGGCGATAATGAGGCACCCATTACGCAGCGCCGCTTCACCCGCATGGGTGTAGGCGGCCTGCACCGGGCTCTGGCTGCCAAGCGACATCGAGATCACCTCACACCGGTTGGCAATGGCCCAGTTCAAGCCAGCGAGCACGCCCGCCCCGGTACTGCTGCCCGAGTTGGTCAGCACCTTCCCAACGTAGACCTCAGCTTCATACGCGATACCGTAACGCTGGGTGTTTTCACTTGGCGCCTGGGGGCCACAGGCCGTGCCGATACAGTGCGTACCGTGCCCATTCATATCTTGCACTGGCTCACCGACAAATGAGCGGGTAACGAACTCCCGTCCAGCGAAATCCGGGTGGCCAAGATCCATTCCGGTATCTAGCACGGCCACCTTAATGCCTGCACCACTCCAACTACTTTGCGGCACCCTGCACCGGGTTAGCCCCCATGTCGACTGCTGAGCTTCAGACTCAGCCCCCTCATCGGAGTCCTCCCTATCAAGGTCGACACCCAAGTCGCGCGCGATGGTGCTCGCTGCCCGCAAGAAGCCGCGGAGGTATTCCGAGTTTTTAGAACCAGAGTTTTTAGAGCCAGAGTTTTTAAAATCAGAGCTTTTAAAATCAGAGCTCTCGGAAAACGCAAAGTACTCCGGCTCAATGATTTCGATAGGACTATCCGCTGACACCTTATCCAACACACTCATGCCATGTTGCTCCAAGGCATCACCACCTACCAGTGCCACGCCTAGCTCGGGAAATACCATCGCTTCGGCATCCCCCGCGTCTTCCAGGCTGACGGCCTGATCGGTAAAGTCACGGGCATCAGCCACCCGAAAGTTCTGTGCTTTTAACGATTTGATACCCTCTTCCATCCATCCGTCACGAAAGCTGATAAGAAAGCGCCCTGTTTCCAGGCAGCTACCGCCTCGTTCCAGAGCCGCTAACAGAAGTTTTTCGGTGCTACACGAAACGGTGGCAAGCACCCCGTTTTCTCCAGTGGGTGTGTTACCGTTTCCGCGGCCTGTCGGTTTTTTAGCCATCGCTGACCTCCATTTCGTCTGGCTTTCAAACGTTACTGCTCAAGTGCTTACCCATAAAAAGCAAAGCCTCTCTATGCAGAGAGTCGTGCTTTCAGCTTAACGCACCTAATGATCTTCGCCAGATTGAATGAGTTCAGCGGGAATACGCTCGTCAGCCCGAAGGGTGAGCACTTCAAAACCGGAAGCAGTGACGGCAATCGTGTGCTCCCACTGGGCTGACAATGTTTTGTCACTGGTGACCACCGTCCAACCATCCCGCTTGGTTTTTATCTTGGCCCTGCCCTGATTAATCATAGGCTCGATGGTAAACACCATGCCCTCTTTTAACGCCAAGCCTCTGCCTTTCTTTCCGTAATGCAGCACCTCCGGCTCTTCATGCATTTCCCGGCCAATGCCGTGGCCGCAATACTCACGAACCACAGAGTAGCCATGCTGTTCAGCATGTTGCTGAATCGCATAACCCACGTCGCCCAAGGTGGCACCGGGCTTGACCGCTTGAATCCCTTGCCACATGGCTTCGTAGGTTTTATCGACCAGTCGCTTGGCAAAGGGAGTGACATCGCCAATCAGGTACATCTTGCTGGAGTCGGCAATAAAGCCGTCTTTCTCCAGGGTAATATCGACATTGACGATATCGCCTGATTTGAGCGTTTGCTTGTCGGATGGAATGCCATGGCACACTACGTGGTTCACTGAGGCATTCAATACGTATTGGTAATCGTATTGCCCCTTACTGGCCGGGCGAGCCTCCAGTTGATCGACGATATAACGCTCGGCCCAATCGTTAATAGCCATGGTGGATACGCCGGGCACTATCCGTTGGTCGAGATGACTGAACACCAATCCGAGTAGCCGGCCGGCTTCCCGCATTAAGCGCAACGCCTCCTCGTTTTTTAGCGTTACCTCACTCACCGACCACCTTCCTTACTTCAACGTCGGCTTGTTTCATTTGCTCACGCATAATCTCAGAGAAAGTCATGGTCGGATTGGCCTCAGCGAGCATGCCCACTTTTATCCAGTACTCTGCCTGGGCATTGATAGAGCGCACCATCACCGAGCTCGCTTTGCGAATATCTTCGTGCAGCTGATCATTGATTTTTACGATACCCATCACACCACCCAATATATGAAACGAATATAAATCATATACGAATCATATATCGCGTAACGACTGGCGGCAAGGCTACCTTGTTACGTTAAGCTGTAACGTTAGAGAAAGGTTTCAACGCCACTATTTTCTTGCGCAGCGCCAGCTTCGGCTTCTCTAACGAAGCGCGCCACTGGGTACACTCCTGCTGTTGTTGCGGGTCGTTATCAGGGCTTGCGCTAAACGCATCCAACCAAGTTTGACGGGTACACAGGTCTTGATACTCCCCGAGCAGGCCCTGGCGGTGCTTCAATTCAGTCAGGAACGGCTCAGGAGTCTCAAGGTTCAGATCAGCCAGATAGCGAATGCGCTTCACGCCCTTGCGCAGTTCATGGAACTCGGCGTCTTGAGCGTCCAATGAGAGTGCCGCCAGATCCTCATCGTGGCGTGCGATGCGCTCGTCTAGTACCGCCTTGATGCGTTTTGGCGTGAGTTTTGACAGCGTCTTCCCAACATCATCGGAAGCGATAAAACGCTGCCAGTCCTCAAGCTCTTCAGCGTACTCCGGTGCATTTAACTGCTGGCACAGCGTCTGGTGCCGTTCCCGCTGGCTAGCCTGCAGCCACTGCGTTAACCCCTTTCGAGTAACCGACGAGAGCGGCGGTGATGTCTTGCCCATATCCTCCAGAAACACATCAATATCACGGAGATCACTGGTGGCCTGGGCGCGATGCTTGAGCCGCTTAAGCATCTTCTTAAAACCAGGCACTCGGGTAATGGCGTGCACGGATTCACCCACTGCCCGGCTGCGGCGCAGATTGACCCGGTACTGGTGCAGAAACTCAGGATCAACACCTGCGATGACCCCAGGCTCCAAGGCCCGAATCATCTGATACTGGTGCTCCAGCATGGCGCATATTCGGCTGGCAGTGTCGCTTTTGTGTTTGGGTGGTTGGGGGGCAAGGCGCTTGAAAAGTGGGTAACTGACCGCTTCCGGGGTCAGGCATTCCGTCAATTTAGCTCCGCCCTGCTCCACGCTTTTCCAGGCAGTGCCAGACAGCGTGAAATGCAGCACGCTACCGGTGGGCAGCGAATGCGGCGCTGTGTTATCGAGCCAACGGGCCAGATCATGCAGCGCCGGGTTATGCCCAATCACCAGCACCCTTTCGGCTTCATCCGGTAACGCTTTGAGCCATGCCTGCAGCCCGGCGTCATCGAAAGTGTAAAGGTCTTCATCGAAGTGAACCTGATCGACCAGAGTATGTTCAGGCAGTTGCACCGCGATCTCGTCGAAGGTTTCCCGCGTGCGAACTGCTGTACTGACGTAAATCTCCCCTTCCAACGCTTGCCAGCGCTGCAGCACATACGCCATCGCCGCTGCCTGTCGCTTACCCCGCTTTCGCAACGGCCGTTGGTGGTCGGTCATATCGCCACTGGGCTGTTTGGCCTTGGCGTGCCGCATTAGGTATAAGTGCCGCATGGGTTCGCTCACAATTAAGGGGTGTTGAACGAAGTTTAGTACACGCGCATCACCTATTGAGTATGATTATAGGCGTCCCCGCCTTCGCCCTCTTTTATAGCATCGCGACACACCACAACTTGGTTCCTGCCGCCGCGCTTGCCAGCATAAAGCATCTGATCCGCCCGCGTGATGAGAGAGTCTAGATCGACCTCACCACTATTCGTTGCAGCTACCCCAATGGTGACACTTGGGCTCAGCTCGCTCATCTCTTCCTTTAACGGCAGCTCAGCGACCTTCTTTTTCAAGCGCTCAGCGATGATTTGCGCATCGTTTGGGTTAGTGTTCGGCAGGGCCACTACAAACTCCTCCCCACCAAAACGCCCTATTACATCCGATGGACGCAGCGACGCTGCGCAAGCCTCTGCGATTTTAATCAGCACCCAATCCCCGTGGCTATGCCCCCAGGTATCGTTAATACGCTTGAAATGGTCGACATCGATCATAAAAAGGCTAAACGGCATCTTTTCTGACTGTGAGCGCTGTAACAGCTCCTCGGCCAGTTTCATAAAATGGCCCCGATTATTGAGGCTGGTCAACGCGTCCCGCTCTGCGACCACTCGTAGCTGCGCCTCCAGCGATTTTCGATGTGCTATTTCCGCGTGCAGCTGGTGGTTATAATCACGCTCTTCGTGAAGCAACGCATACTGCTTGCGCTGAAGAATCTCCAAACGAAGCAAGGCAAAGAACCCCACCACGATTCCCATAATCAGCAAAAGTACGATGCGAAGCGCCGTTATCAGGGCAATCTCCGTAAACAGAACAGCAGCGACTAAAAAGCCAATATTTAAGTAAAGGCTGGCAAACACCACCACGGTTAGCAGGTTGGGAATTAGAAGATAGAACGCCATAGTGGCGACCACCACAGCGGTAATTTGGGTGGGGAGACTGTCTGGGCGTAAAGGAATAATCAAAATGATGCCCGTTGCCAATATCCACAATGGCAACGCGTGGAGCCAGGGGCGATAAGAATGGCCAAGCCCATACCTAACAATCAAGGCAATAAGAAGGCAAAGACTTACCACCACAGCACGCATGCTAAGCAGCAGATAAAATTCGCTAGTGAGTCCAAGCAGGTAGTAATCCGAAATCGCAAACATACCAAAGACTAAGGTCGCGACGCTTAAGGCACGGCTAAACTCCAACCTAACGTTTTCCTGGATAGACTGGCGATACATCGACTCCCTGCCAGCGTCGCAAAATTGGCCCGTTAACCAATGCACCTGGTTCCGCTTTTTTTGTAATGGCAAAGCCCCACACTCCCTGAGTAACGCGGCGATTTCTTTCGGGTTCACTAAGTAAAGCTACCCCACTAACCGAAACAGTCAACTGGAGTGAGTTAGCGAACACGCTTATGCGGCTTCACCACCAGCCAACTGGCCAACACCAAGCTGCCGAATAGCGTATAAACCACCACAAACACCCACTCCGGCAACGTTAAATAGAGCAGGCTATGCAGCCAGTGCTGAATAAATGACCCCGAATAGGTGCCAGCGCCCACCTCTGCTCTAAGCGCCATTTCCCAGGTGGTTAACGGGCAAACGACACCTAACCAGGCTTGAACGACCACATAGCCAATCGCGCACAAATGCACGATGCGGAAAATGCGATTGCGCACCCACTGCCAGTTCAGAAAATAGCCCGCGTATACTGCGAATAAGCCGAGTACCACGAAGGCCACAAACAACACATGA
The DNA here is from genome assembly GCF_013415125.1 of Vreelandella glaciei. Taxonomy (GTDB): domain Bacteria; phylum Pseudomonadota; class Gammaproteobacteria; order Pseudomonadales; family Halomonadaceae; genus Vreelandella; species Vreelandella glaciei. The sequence goes on from NZ_JACCDE010000012.1 coordinate 107,786, forward strand.
AGTATAAGGATAGCGTCGGCTAGCAAAAGTAGCAGGGACAGTGGCATAGGGAATGGGCTATCTGTCACAAAACACCTCAACCACTAACTGAAACATTTGTTTACATGAATACAAGCGTTCGTTAATAACATCCTTTTATAATACTTACCGCTAATTGCGCACTAGGCTTACTCCTGTATAACAGCGCAATATTTTTAGCCGCCGTAGACTAAAAGACCGTCAGTAAGGCCTCTCCCAGCGTTTCCGCCCATTGTGACAATGCTTCTCACCATAGCCGAAGGACAACAACAAAAGATGGCTCAGAGTAACCGTCGTCTCGCCATGCAGGCTTGGCTGTTGATTCTACTCACTAGTAGTTTGCTGATCAGTGTCAGCAGCCTGCTGCTAGACCGCGTCGCACACCTTCCGCTACCCCCACAGTGGCGTTTGAGCCCTGATGGCACCCTTGCCGTGCTGTTGGTTAGCGTCGGCCTGCTGGCCCTGCTGAGCCACCAGTCACGCTGGCGACGTTTAGCCGGTGGCCTGATGATCGTATTGGGTGGTTATAGCCTTGGCCATGATCTTCTCGCACCGGGAACGGACGACGGGCTTTCATGGCTCACCGGACAGCCACGCCTGGGCAGGGTACCTGCGTTGCTGGTGGTAATCATGGGAACGAGTTGTTTCTTTTCTCCGGCATCGGGGGGCACTCGGCGAGGTTATCGCTTGATCGGCTGGACGTCGATCATCCTCGGCGTCGCTACGTTGGCTTATCCACTGATCACCCAGACGCCACCCGTCTCGGTGGCAGGCCTCACCTCCATGGGTAGCTTATTCTGCCTTCTGCTGGGCGCGGCTCTACTGATTATTGCCCATCAGCGTACCTATCCGACGCTGCCACTGCCCCGCTCTGCCATTATCGTCGGTGTGTTAGGCGTCACGGTCAGCATCATGATCTGGCTGGCCAGCAGCTGGGTACAGTACAACGCCCGCCTCACCGCTGCCGATACGCTAGTGAACAATGTCGCCGATGGCATGGAGCAGCGAATTGAGTCAAGAGTAAAACAGGTTGAGCGCCTAACAGAGCGCTGGATGGCGTTAAGAGGCGAGGGTCGTAGTGCCGTTCGCGAGCTTCAAGAAGTAGAGATGCGAACGTTTATGCGTGACGAGCCAAGCTTGCTGGCCATCGTTCACTTAGGCGATGACTCCCAAGTACGGTGGCGAGTGGGCCGCGAACCCGCAAACCTACTATGGATGATGGATCAACTGACCGGCCCAGCGACACTGGGCTGGCTACGCCAGCAAAATGTATTCCATCTACCTATCAGCTGGCGTTTTCCTGATCCAGAACGTAGCAGCCATGGCCTACTAGCGGTGACGCTTGATGGGGGGCAGACCACCATGCTGGCTGCTATCGACTTAGCCGAGATCATCCAGTTGCAGCGTCATCTGGATACGAGTGGCTTTACCATCACGTATACCTCAAACGACCAAACGTGGGGCACGTTGGCTGCTAAAAGTTCGCACGGAGCCCTTATCCCGAGGGCGTTTGCCTCCCGCGAGGTGACGCTGCCCGGCGGGCCAACCTTCACGATTACAGCACTGGATGGGCCGCTGTCGCTGAGCAGCCTGCCCGGCGCTTTGCCAGTGATCTTCGGCCTAATGGGGTTAGTATTCTCTTATCAGTTGATCATGAGCCGTGCCCTTATCGCCTTCCGTAACCAACAGGCCACCGCTTTGCAGCTCAATGAGCAGCGCTTCCGGTCCCTGTTCACCCATAACCCAGATGCGGTATTTGCTCATCACCGTGACGGCACCTATGAAAGCCTCAATCCGGTGACGGAAGCCATCGTGGGACTCTCGGAAAGCGACCTACTGGGAAAGCACTTCCGCTCAGTCGTCTGCGAACCAGCGTGTTCCAATCAGGATGTAGAGCGTACGGAGATCGCTTTCAATCGCGCCATCAACGGACTCCCCAGCAGCTATACCATGCGCTTCGTACGCGAAGGGGCTTCTCAAGATTTGGAAGTAACAATGGTGCCCATAGTGGTTGATGGCGAGGTCAGCGGGGTCTTCGGTATTGCCAAGGACATCACCGATCGCGTTGCCGCCGAGGAGCGGCTGCTCATTCTGGAGCGAAGCCTTGAGGCGAGCGGCAACGGCGCCATGATCATTGACGTTCGTACGGAAGAGAAACAAGTGGTTTATGTGAACCACGCGTTCACACGGATTACCGGTTACCCAGAGCAAGAAGTCATCGGCCACGCGCCGCTACTTCTCAGCGGTGCTGAAACGGATACTGAGGACACCAAGCAGATCCAAGCAGCGATCCAGCACGGCACTAGCCTGACCACCACCGTGCGCACTTATCGTCGCGACGGCTCTCCTTTTTGGAATCAACTGTTCATGTCGCCGGTGAAGGATGCCAACCAACAGGTTAGCCACTTCATCTGCATTATCAACGATATCTCCGAGCGTAAGGAGCAGGAGAGCCAGCTGGCTTATCAGGCGACCCACGACGTTCTGACCGGCCTTGGCAATCGAGCACTATTCAGTGATCGCCTGGCCCATGATGTTGAATTGGCGGCTCGCAATGGCCAAACGTTGGCCGTACTCTTCGTTGACCTGGACGAGTTCAAACCTATCAACGATACGCTCGGCCACAACGTTGGTGATCAGCTCTTGATCAGCGTGGCAGAGAAGCTACAGCAGGGGTTGCGGGTCAGTGATACGCTCGCCCGCTTGGGTGGCGATGAGTTCGTACTGCTGCTGCCCGACTTGAGCCACCCCGATGAGGCCGAAGAAGTGGCCGGCCGGCTGTTGGAAGCACTCAATAAACCCCACCGGATCAATGAGCACGAGCTGCACGTGTCGGCCAGCATTGGTATCGCCGTAAATCGCGCTGGGCTCGATGAGCCCGAGCGACTGCTTCAGCACGCAGACATGGCTATGTACAAAGCCAAGCAGCAAGGTCGTAACACCTACCAGATGTACACGGACGATCTCGACAGCAAGCTCAGTCAGCGTGTCACCCTGCGCAGCGAGCTACAGGAAGCCATTGAGCACGGCCATCTACCTGCATTACCAGCCCCTGCTGAACCGCGCAGGCGATGTCGACGGACTAGAGGCGTTGGTTCGCTGGTACCACCCGACCAAGGGCTTTATCTCGCCAGCGACGTTTATTCCCATTGCGGAAGAGACCGGTCAGATCATTCCGCTGAGCCGCTGGGTAATGCGGCAGGCCTGCAAAGATGCCCAACAATTGGTCGAACAAGGCCTGTTAAAAGGACGCATGGCAGTCAACCTCTCGCCCCTCCAGTTTCACCGCCCCAACTTCCTCAGCACGTTGCGCAATGTACTGAACGAGACGCACCTTGCACCTGAGCACCTGGAGCTGGAACTGACTGAAGGCATCCTGATGCGTGATGCCGACGGCGCCATCGATATCCTCCACGCCCTAAGCGGCATGGGGGTCAGTACCGCCATCGACGACTTCGGCACCGGTTTTTCCAGCCTGAGTTACCTGCGCGACCTGCCCATCGACAAGATCAAGATCGACCGCAGCTTCGTGCAGGATGCTGCCAAGAGCGACAAGAACGCCGCTATCTGCCAGGGCGTTATTACCTTGGCGCTGGAGCTTGACCTTAGGGTGGTTGCCGAAGGTATCGAAACGGTAGAACAGCATGACTACTTGATGTCACTAGGCTGCGAGGTTTTCCAAGGCTACCTGTTTGCCAAACCGATGCCACTGGACAGCCTCATCACTTGGCTTACGCAAAAAGCACAGATGACATCCAACGCATGACGGTTTACGCCAGGAAATGGGCTTTGCTTTCCAAATGACCAGGCTTCTACTGGCGCACACATAAAATGTACTGAACATGTTTATAAGCACAATACTTTACGGGTTTAGCAACATCGCCCGGAAATCCTCGCTCTCAAGGGGGAAGCGAGGAGATAACCTTGGATACGGTGCAGCCTTGCGCCTGCAGCCAAGTCAGTTCTCGTGAAGTTCATGAATTTCCTGATGAACAATATCCGAGCGTTCGGTGAGCGTGCCCTCGGTGAACTTCACTTGGAGCTGGCCAGGCGAGATGCCGTAACGGACCATGGTCTCGCGCAAACGTGCCGTCACGAAAAGCTTTGGGGCTCACGTTGAAGGAGATGATGGGGGGCTAAGCCCTGCTGCTTGCCACGCATGGAGATCTTTACACAACAGTTCTTGCACCCGCGGGCGGTTACACAGAATCATTTACACCCTCCTCTTCACACACCTTTCACTCAGGCATTTGCGCTTGTTCGCGCGTCACTCGGAGCGATGTGACTTCAACGCTGAGCGCATCACGCGTTTCTTCTAATTCGCTTATCTGATCACCGACCGCGTCAAGTTGGGTATTGGCCTCTTCGATATCGCTGTTTAACGCTTCAAGCTCTGCTTCAATCTGGCTACGCGCCTCTTCTGTTTCTTGACGCGCCTGTTGCGCGGCATCGCGAGCGGCTTCGGCCTCTTCAACCTCGGTGTTCAGCGCTTCGAGGTCAGATTCAGCTTGGTTGCGGGCCTCCTCAGCTTCTTGACGCGCCTGTTGTGCGGCATCGCGAGCAGCTTCGGCCTCTTCGATCTCGGTGTTTAGCGCTTCAAGGTCAGCTTCAGCTTGGCTACGAGCCTCTTCTGCTTCTTGTTGCGCCTGTTGAGCAGCATCGCGGGCGGCTTCGGCTTCTTCTTTGTTGGTCTCTACCTCGGCGTATTCCTGATTCAGCGTCTCAAGCTGACTCTGCCTTTCTTCTGCCTGTTCGTTAAACGTCTCAATTTCTTCTTCACGGGTTTCACGCTCACCGCGTAAAGCAGTCAAATCTTCTTGGGCATTGGCAATGTCGGCGCGCGTTGAAGCAAGTGCCGCCTCCGCTTCCGTTTGCTCAACCCCAAGGGCGTTCATTCTCTGCTGCAGCGTTGCCAAATCAAGCTCTGCGGCTTCCACCTCAGACATCTGCGCCTGAATTTGCTGATGCTTGCGTTCGGTTTCAGCCAACTGTGTTTCCAGCGCTTGCAAATTGTCCTGACGCGTCCCGGCAATGGTGTGCGCCACCGCGGCCCAAACCATCGCAATGACGGCGATAGCCAAAACCACTCTGACGCGGTTATCGCGCAACAATGCGATCGTTGATGGTTTATGAGTCCCTGTCATTGGTGCAATCCTCTCGCTTAAGTGCTGTCGCTACATTGGTGGCTAACGTGTGCTCGTTAGCGGATCGTGATCTGACCCTGTTGTTAATATGAAGGAAAGTTTTTGATTCGGCTAGAAACGGTCATTCAACACATGCGAAATGGCGCTTGTTATAACCTCAATACTCAATTAGCAACGGTGCCGACCCTTATAAGAACATTTTTCGGTGATGCCATGTGTTCCAATCAGGTAGTCAGAATCAGCTGCCAGTAACCTACGTCATGCCATTGTTCGAACTTGAATCCAACCTTTTCAAATTGGGCTACTTTTTTCATCCCCATTTTCTCGTGTAGCGCAACACTGGCTGGGTTGGGAAGCGTGATGCCGCCAATCACCGTCTGAATGCCACTCTCTTTGAGTTTGGAAAAGAGCGTTTCGTACAGTTTTGCACCCAAGCCCCTACCGTGCGCCTGGTTGGAAAGGTAGACGCTGGCTTCCACTGCAAATCGGTAGGCGCTTCTCTCCTTCCATTTCGTCGCATAGGCGTAGCCCATCACCGTGTCGCCTTCCACTACGACGATCCAAGGTAAGCCTGCGCTCTGCACGCTTTCTATCCTTGCTTGAATCACTGCTCCAGAAACCGGCTTTTCTTCAAAGGAAATAGCGGTATTTTCGATGTAATGGTTATAAATGCGCGCGATGGCTTTCGAATCACCTTTGACCGCATCTCTGATCATGGTTTATTCCATTTATATTCTAGGGGATTAAGTTCAACGAGTAACAAAATTCGACTAACGCTTTCTTGGTCAGCTAAGGCGCCTTTAACGCTAAGCCAGGCATCACCCACACCGCGTTGCCAGAAACTCGCCATTACCAACGGGGACGGTGCACGTGGTGAAATTGGGATCCGCCGATACCTGCACCATGAAAGCAGCCAATTCACCTGCATGGGAGGTGGCGTTATCCACCACAAGAAGCCCACCTTTGCGTAAAACTCGCTCGATATTAGGCCACCATTGCACATAATCAGAGCGTTTTGAGTCTAAAAAAATCAGGTCGAAACTGGCATCTTTCAACCTCTCAAACAGACCTCCCGCCTCCCCTGGATGCTGGGTAATGACATCAGAGAGGCCTGAGCGCTCAAAATTTTTCGCGGCCATCGCAAGCTTGTATTCGGAAAGTTCAACGGTGGTAACGTGCCCTCCAATCCTCTGCACTGCCTGGGCCAGCCACAAGGTGGAGTACCCGTTGGAAGTGCCAATTTCCAACACTCGTTGCGCGTTGGTTGCTTGAACAAGTACCGATAGAAACTCCCCCGTATCACGGGTGATATTGAGCATTCGTCTTGGGGGTTCAGAAATGGCGGCATCGTTTTGTTGGCCAAATCGCTCAAGCTCCCTTAGCAGTTCTTGAAGAGTTTCACTCACCGTTGTCTCCCGCTAGGCACAGCATTTCCATCATCCAATTTACCGCCCTTTACTTACACAGGCCGCTTGGCAAGCAGCGCCCAGATACCCGCTGAAGAGAGTAACGTTCCGCCAGCCAAGTTGAAGCGACGCTGGGCACGACGCGAGGCGAGCATCTTGCGCACTGACGTTGCGAATACGGCGTAGAGCGTGGCATTAAGCGTTGCCAAGGCCACGAATGTAACCGCAAGAATCCATAGCTGCTGCCCAGCATCGGCGTTCGGGCTGACGAATTGCGGCAAAAAGGCGACGAAGAAGATAATGCCCTTCGGGTTCAGCGCAGTAACGAGATAGGTATTGGTAAAGAGCTTCCAGCGCGAACCTGATACCGCCGGTGTTACCGGCTGCACCGACGAAATACCGGCACGCAACAGCTTGATGCCCATATACAGCAGGTATAAACCACCGATCCATTTGATCACGGTGAACCAGAATGCCGAGGTGGCTAACACCGCTCCCAAGCCAAGCAGTGAAAAGAGCAGCGCCGTTGAGTCACCCAATGCCACCGCAGCGACAAGCGGAATATTAGCGCGCCTGCCTTGGGCAATGGAGTAGCTAACCACGGTCAAAATCGTTGGCCCAGGAATAGCGAGCAAGGCCACGGACGCAAGAGCAAAGGCGAACCAGATTTCAATCGACATGGAAAGCTACCTCACAGGTTGTTGATGCTAAGTTAGCATAAGCTCAACAATGATTGGAGTGCTCTGTGAGGTGCTTATTCCGTCAATTTAAAATACTTAGTTTTTTGCTTGCGCCTTTTCCAACTGCTGCGTTAAAGCTGCATCTAACAGCTCTAGCGCCTTAGCGCGATTTGTCCACCAGTCCGTTGACCAGACTCTAAACAGTGACCAGCCCAATCCTTCCAATACGCTCTGGCGTACCTTGTCCCGCTCACGGGCATAGGCTGAGCTGTGGTACATGGCGCCATCACACTCAATACCTGCCAAATAAACACCGGGTTTGTCCGGGTGAACAATGCCCATATCGATACGGTAGGCAGAAACGCCGATTTGCGGATGGACTATCCAGCCCTTCTCTTGCAGGCCTCTGGCAACGGCCACCTCAAACGGCGATTCAAAGTCACCCACGGAGCCATGAACGGCAGCGCCGAGTGCTGAAGCACCGCGCTCGGCATATTCTAAAAAGTGCTTGAGGTCTGCCACGGCCCGGGCCGAGGTGCGGGATAGATCGATACGCTCCGGGGTCAGAGTGGAGAACACCACCATTTCTGAGCGGGCGCGAGTCATGGCCACGTTCAATCGACGCTCACCACCGTTACGGTTTAGCGGGCCGAAGTTCATGGTGACGTGACCGGCTTCATCCGGGCCGTAGGTGATGCTAAATAAGATCACGTCCCGCTCGTCGCCCTGCACTGTCTCCAGGTTTTTCACGAAGACCGGCTCCAGCTCGTCGTCGGAGAATGCCCATTCGACACTTGGGTCTTCCCCGCGGGCTTTATCGAGCAGGTCTTCAATCAAGCTCTGCTGCTCGGTATTGAAGGTCACCACCCCAATGGACTGACGGCGCAACGCTTCATCTTCGGAGGTTAGCCGCCGCACGATCTCGTCTACTATGGCCTTCGCTTCCCCTTGGTTATGGCGTGCTTTGCCTCGGGCATAAAAACCTTCTGGCCGCACCAGCGAAACGCCCTTATCAGGGTGCACCGGGGCTGGAAAGGTTACCAGTGAGTTTTCGTAGTAACGGCTATTGGAGAACGCAATCAGGCTCTCGCGGCGAGAGCGGTAATGCAGATTCAGTACCCGCTGGGGGATACTAGAGCCCATCAGCTCATCAAGAATACTCTCAAGATCGCCCTCACCGTCAACATCCCCATCCGGGTCATCATCAGAGCGGCCAAAGAAGTTCGTCGGCGGCATCTGTTTGGGATCGCCCGCCACGATGACCTGTTTGCCACGTGCCAGAGAACCGACCGCATCCCACACGGTAATCTGCGAGGCTTCATCAAAAATCACTACGTCAAACAGCGCCTGCCCTGGAGAGAGGAACTGAGCGATGGAGAGCGGTGACATCATTAAACAGGGGGCCAGGGTGGTAATCGCATCGGGGATGGTTTCCATCATCTCCCGCACCGGCTTATGGCGCATTTTTTTCTGCAGCTCGTGGCGCAGTACGCCCCAGGAGGAGCTCTTCTGGATACCGTCCTGATCAGGAATTTCCCCAGACAAACTCGCCGCGATGTATTGGGCAGTCAGCGCGCTGAAGCGGGTATCCAGCTCGCGGAAATGTTGAATTGTGGCTTGATGCTCAGGCGATGAGAAGGTGCGCAGTACCTCATCTTCGCCAATCACTGCTGAAGACCACCAGCCACAGTAGGCCGCTTCGAAAACGTCCTCAACCTCATCCGCTGTTACGCTGCCCTGCTCAATGGCGTCTACCAGCGGGCCAAGCTGGCAATCCAGCGCTTCAGAACGGCGACGCATCCAGGCACACCACTCTTTCAGCGAAATATGGTGGTCGACAATCTGCTGGCAGTGAGCACTTAACGCCTCTAAGGCGGGCACTTGAGTATCCAGACGCTCATCAAGCGTTGAGCCGATCAGCGCTTCAAACTGCATTTTAAGCGCCGTAAATGCCTCAAACGTCGCTTTGAAGTCATTAATCACGCGCCCTACGGGGGCTTCCGGCGCCAGCAGGTCGTTGGCATCATAGAGCAGCGTGCGAATCTTACCCCGCAGCATCGCCAGCGACTCCGCGTCATCAGCAAGCTTGCCCACCGCAACACGGGCACGAGAACCCAATAGCTTCAAGGCGGCCATGGCCTCAGGGTCTGAGTTATACGCGTCCCAGCCCCGTAGCCCCTTCAATACGCCATCCAGGCGGTCAATATGGCCGCCCGTTTCGCGCAGCTGCATCAGTACGGGGATATCGTTGTCTGGGTTTGGAGTACCCTGGGCACCGCCTGCGCGCATCTGCTTGACGACACTGCGCTTGGCGAACCAGCTTTTCGGCCACCAGGTTTCGTTGGCCGCCGCCCAGGTTGGGCCAAGCGCCGCGGCATCCAGCGTTTGCCACGCCAGCGGCGCATAACTGCAGCTCAATTTTTCCTGGGTAGCGATATAGGTTTTAAGCTGAATGACCGCTTCTTCCAACGCATCAAGCCGATCAGGTGCATCGGGTTCCAGGGCAAAAGAGGCTTGCTGGCGATAGGCATCCAGCAGCACTTGGCCACACTCTGCCACGGCGGATAGCTTGGCCAAGTTTACCGCACCCAAGCTAATCCCCAGCGCCTTCTCCAGAGCTGATAAATCCTGTGACATTTTGTCGGCGCTGGCTTGGAGCTGACGGGCAACAGTGACCACCTCTTCCTGCCACTGGGGCCGCCAGTCATGATGAGTGATGGCGCTTAGCGGGTGATCGACAAGATTGCCCACGGCATTCGCCTGCACGCTCAACAACGCTGCCATTTCGCGTAAATGTTCTAGCTGTTTTTGGTCGTGAACCTCGCCGTTGGCCCAGCTTAGCTTTACCTTAGCGGCGAGCGCTGCATCGCGTATTTTGATACCCATCGCGTAGTGCGCCGTCAGCCCATTCCGGTGGCACTGATGTAAGGCATTCACAACACGATTCAAACGGTCACGCAGGGTTTTCAGGCGCTCGCCCTCCGCCTTCCAATCGCTTATCGATGCCTGAGAAGCGCTATTCCAGGAAGTACGTAGCTGATCCAGCACATCGGCTTTCTTCGCTTTGTTGGAGTGCAGCTCCAGGCAGAACTGGCCAAGGCCAATTTCCCGCAGGCGACGATGTACCACTTCCAGGGCGGCAGTCTTCTCGGATACGAAAAGCACTTTTTTGCCTTTACCCAGCATATGGGCAATCAGGTTGCCGATCGTCTGGCTTTTACCAGTACCCGGCGGCCCGATGATGACAAAGTCTTTACCCCGATCGGCGGTGGCAATCGCCGACATTTGGGAAGAATCTGCAGGCAGAGGTGTCAGCAAATCTGCCGGGGTGTATTCCCGGTCAATATCCTTGGCATCCACAAAGCGAATATCGCTTTCGTAGGGCTCGCGTGGGGTGTCGAGAAGATGCTTCACCACCGGGCTCTCTTTCAGCGCCTCGGAGCGATCCATCAGGTCTTTCCACATCAGGTACTTGGCGAACGAGAAGTGCCCCAGCACCACGTCTTCCACTACTTCAAAGCCAGGCACTGCCTTAATGGCTTGGCGTACCCGGTTCCAGATACCGACCACGTCTACGCCGCTCTCATCCTCGGGTAGAGCACCTGTCAGGCCGTTGATCTCGATAGCAAAATCTTTCTTCAATAGCTCTAGCAGCGTGGTGTTGAAACGCGGCTCGTCATCATTGGCGACCATCTTCACGCCGCTGCGTACCGACTTTCGCTCTAGCGATACCGGCAACAGAATCAGTGGGGCACGATAACGGCGGCTGCCTTTGTCATTCGGTTTCCACAATAAAAACCCGACCGCCAGAAACAGGGTATTGGAGCCCCCCTCTTTCAGCGATGTTTGCGCTTTGCGGTAGATTTCAACCGAGCGCTTTTCCAGCTCTTCTTGAGTGAGTTCTACCAGCACCTGCTTCTTGGCCAACGCATCGCGGGAATATACTTCCTTCAGATCTTCACCCGTTCGCTGGCGATGAATATCCTCATCCTGATCTTGCGCCTGAAGTCGGGGGAAAGGCGCAATAGAAATACGCGCCCCAGTGGCCAATAAATCTTCCAATGCGCTGGGGTCACCGCATACCAATTGCAGGCTACTTTTACTCGGTTTCTGGTTAAGCAACGGGTTACGCGCTGATAGATCCAGCAGCTTACGTTGCCAGCGCTCCAAACGGCCACCCGGTGAGTCTTCGAACACCTCCTGCTCCATATGCACGGTTGCTGCTGGCAAATCGGGGGCGTCTTCTAAAAGCGGCTCGAAAGTGTCAGCTACATTGCTGGCTGCAAAAGCGTTTTCTGACTGAGATTTCAGGCTAATGGGGTTGATGCGATGAGCCCGTGCCCGGCGAATATCCACCGCGGCGATAAACTCGTGATCCTTGTCCAACGACACTTGCTTATTGCCCGCCTCAACCGCTTTGGAAAAAGGCGGCGCAGGATGCTGGGTGGCGTAGGTGGTCTCGATCAGAATGAGTTCTTGCAGAGGTATACGCTGGCGAAGGGTTTCTGCCTCATCGACCACCACACTGGCAAGATCCTCTTTTTCCAGCCACAACCCGACGAGCGCATGCCCTTTAGTCAGCACCACCAGTGGGTTCAACTGGGCCTGCTCCAGCGCTGCTGCGAATAGCAAGGTGGTGTCTAGGCAGGTCGCCACCTTGGCGCTTTCAATATGATTAGGGAGGCGAACTTTCTGCCCATTGCTCTCAAAGCTGGCGGGCGGCAGCGCGTAGCCTAGCTGTATTTTGACAATGGCGGTGTAAATGGCCGAGGCCATTAGCCATACCTGCTCGCGGCTGTTGGACTCATAGCCATTAATCTGGTCGGGCTTGCCCGCCTTGCGCAGAATCTGACTGGCGTGACCCAACAACCGATCTACCGTCGGGTCGTTGGGCGTACAAAACGCCGCCAACAGCTCCGGCATATAGCCAGCCCCGCCCCACTCATTACAGGCCAACAATTCCACCGGCACTGTATGCTCAGCCAAGGTCTCTTCACCCTGGCGAACGCTAAGCGTCACCGAGCCACGCATGGATTCCGTTAACCCCAACAGGAAACCACCGTCTAACTCAAGATCCCGATCTTTCAAAGCGAGCAGCCCACCCGCTGCCAACCGATCCACCGTCCAGGTCTTCTGCTTCACAAACCCAGGAGACGCCGCCAACGTCACGCTAAGATCAGCGAGAGCCTGCTCTTCATTCAGGTTCTCAATCTGTAGCTCCCGCAGTACCGCAAACGCGCTTTGGTGGCAGGCAAAGTTGATCTTTTCCACTAGCGTTGCGTGGATCTTGATTATGGGTGATTTCTGGTTAGGCATGGGCTCTCTTATTTAAGATTAAAGCCAGTGGTCGCTCAGGCGTGGTCTATTGGGCCAACTGCGGGTGCGGTGATGGGTAACCGGCAATAAACCGACTATTACCGATTTAGTAGTCAGCTAGGTCATTAATGACAAGCCGCTTGCCCATAATACAGAGACTGTACTCCCTACCATCCATCTCGGCTATATCAGGAAGACGCCCCCACTCATGGTAACCAAGAGCCTTTAGCAGCCGAATACTCGGGGTATTATGCGCAAAGACGTAACCAACCAGAGTACGTAAACCCAGTTTTGGTGCCATATTCTCGGCAGCCAATAAAAGCCTTTTGCCTAGCAGCTTACCCTGATGTTCTGGGGCGATATAGATGCTCAGCTCAGCCGTATGTCGATACGCGGGTCTGCCATAGAAACTCTCAAAACTTATCCATGCAACGATCTCTTCATCCTGTTCGTACACCAGTAGCGGACGGCTTTCCGGTTGATGTTGCCGAAACCACTCAAGGCGCGATTCGACGCTAACCGGCTCCGTATCCGCCGTGGAGGATCTCGTTGGGATAGCTGCATTGTAGATATTCACAATTCTGGGCAGATCTAGCTCTTCCGCATGCCTAAGCTCCATTGAAGCCTCCATAAATGGATACGGTAAACACAGATTTAAGTAACACAGTGCTCGCTCTTATCTAGACATAGGCTGAGAAAGCAGAAGTAAATAAAATTTGATTATAGGTGAGGCACTATCTTTTGAATCGTTAATGCTAAGTTAGCATAAGCTCAACAATGATTGGAGTACTCTGCTAGAAGCACAGTGGCTCTAACTATCACGCTTGCTTTTAACCATTACCACAAGCCCAGCTGAACGGCGATCCAGCGTCCTGGTGCCAGGGAACCGACAAAAGCACCGACTAGCCCCAGATAGGCGCCAACCATCCAACCGCGATGCTGCTCTACCCTCCCCTTGAGAATAGCCACCACTGCAACGGCAAGAGCTACTAGCACCCACAACGAAAGCAGATGAATCGGCCCAAAGTGACCTATCAGTGGCAGAACGCCACCGCCAAACCAGAAGGAGCTCAAGGCAGAGAACGCCATGGCGAGCACCCAGGTGCTGCCCAGTATTCGATGGGGCATAGTGCCCTTTGGCGAAAGCAGCAGAATAGCCCCAAGCCCCAGGGCCAGAAGAGACGCGTAGAGATGCAAGGTAAACGCCATGAAACCTCCCAGAGCTAAGTCAATCGCCTGTCAAATGCAACTTGTTGCATAAGGCTAGCCCCTGCCATTTTATTATGCAACTATGTGCATAACGTTCGAAACACACGGTTACTTATGTCCCTACGCGCCGTTTTATTAATCACCCTTCAGCGTGAGCCCGGCACTGGCTACGATATTCTTCAGCGCTTCAAAGCGGGTCTCGCCCATGTTTGGCAGGCCAGCCACCAGCAGCTCTACCGCGAACTTGACCGAATGCGCGGCGATGGCCTACTGACGTGCGAGACACTGCCGCAAACCGAACGCCCCGACCGCAAGGTTTACCAACTCACCGAAGCGGGGCGTCAGGCGCTGGACAACTGGCTCGCCGAGCCCTTGTCCACCAGCCCTGTGCGCCAGCCAATGTTTGCCAAGTTTTTCGCCTGGGAACGCTGGCCTGAGGAGGCCCGCCGCGAAGAGCTCACCGCCTTCCGCAAGCAGCTCAAGGAACGCCTAACGACCTACGCTGCCATCGAACAGGAGTGGTTTAGCAACCCAGAGACGTTGACGCCCGCCCAGCGTGCGCCCTGGCACACATTGCGACTTGGGCAACGCCTTACCAAAACGTGGGTGGAATGGGTAGAGGAAGTGATGGAGGAAGATTAGCTATTGGTGAAACCAGCTTCTCGTGGAAGCTGGGAGCTTTGGTGGGGGCTGTTATCAGCCAATAGAGGCTACCGGTGCTTTATGGGCTGGCTTTTAGAAGCTCAAAAAAAGAGGGCGGTAGGAATTCATCGATATAGCTGTCATTGAATTCGACTAACCGCGCCAACGCTTCGGGGTCGGGTAACTTCACGTGCTGACGGTTTCGGATCACCAGCCCCTCCTCACGCAGCATTGAGAAAGTCCGGCTCACGTGAACCGGGCTCATCCCCAGCGCGTCGCTAATCAGCTCCTGCGTGAGCGGCATGAAGAAGCTATTATCCTTAACGACCTTGATCCGCTTAAGTCGCAGATAGATTTCGTAGAGAAAGTGCGCCAGCTGCTCGTGGGCTGAATACTTGCCGAGGTAGATCAGCCGCTCGGAGAGTTGCGCCTGCTGACGCGTTGCTGTGGCCACGATACCGGCGGCTAGGCTTGAACGCCCAAAGAGCTCAAAAAGCTGTTGATAGGAGAATGGACAAATCACCCCTTTATTAATCATTGCCGCACTCGCTAGGCGGCGAGTGAAACCAAAATCGCGAATACCGATGATATCGCCAGGAAGGTAAAACTTGAGGACCTGCTTTGAACCATTTTTTAAGTTGCGATAGGAGTATGCCCAGCCCTCCTTGACCACGCAGAACAGATCAGCCTCCTCGCTCTCCTGCCAGAGCACCTCGCTAGCCGACATATACCGAGGGCTGAGCTCAAGGCCCAGCAATAGCGCTTTGTCTTCTGGAGACAGCGCGCCTTGAGTACTAAGGCCCCGCATCACTTCTGTATCGATGAGAGACACTCTGTTACCCCTCAGGCAAATGGTTTATTAGCGTTATTCTAAAACATTTGCCTACTTTACCAACCTAACGTAGGTTATGAATTATATGTATTATCAAATGGTTGCATGAATCCTACAGGGATGGTCCGGCTCCAGAATGCCACACGTCAACGTCGATTCGACAATAATTCAGGCAGCGTCATCAGGTCAGCCCCGGCATTGTCGCAAGACCTTCGGCGTTAATGTCTGACTATCTTGCTAAACGGCCCCCTGGTAAAACGTCATCCTGCTTTAGAAGTAAGCGGTTTTCTGCGCTATTGATAACACTGACACCATAAGAGCGTCAGAATAGACGTTGCGTATCACTTCTCAAAGCAAAGGAGTTGCAAATGAAGCACCATGAGAAAATTAGACACGTTGGACACAAAAGCTTTTCCCTGCTGGCTCGGCTTGGCCGCCACGAGATAGCGATGCTGCTATGCGTCGCGGTACTTTCCGGCGGGATTTGGGGGTTCGTCACCCTGGCCGATGAGGTGATCGAGGGAGATACCCAGACCATCGATGAGAGTCTGCTGCTCGCCCTTCGCAACCCCGCCGATCTTAGCGACCCGATTGGGCCGGGCTGGGTTGAAGAAATGGGGCGGGACTTTACTGCGCTTGGCGGTGTCGGCGTGCTGGTACTCATCACGCTAGGCGCTCTGGGCTACCTGTTACTCGCCGGACGCTATCGCGCGGCCCTCTTTGCCGCGATCGCGGTCCCCGGCGGCATTCTCCTCAGCACCGTGATGAAGATAGGTTTTGATCGCCCTCGCCCGGATCTCGTGCCGCATGAAGCCATGGTTTACACCGCAAGTTTTCCCAGCGGGCATTCAATGATGTCTGCCGTCACCTACCTCACCCTGGCCGCGCTACTCACCCGCGTTCAGCCCGCTTTGAGGCTGAAGGCTTATCTTCTGATTCTGGCGATATTATTAACCCTGTTGGTGGGCGTAAGCCGCGTCTACCTTGGTGTCCATTGGCCCACCGATGTGCTTGCCGGTTGGACAGCCGGGGCAAGCTGGGCCGCACTGTGCTGGATCGTGATGCGCTGGATGCAGCGGCATGGGCAGGTAGAGACAGAAGTTAGTGGGTCGGACACTGAATAACGTGGCTCAAGTAGCGCTGGGCAACACAGTGGATGTTGTCCAGCCATCTGCAAGCATGAATTTTCGGCTTAAAGCCAATAACAGGAGCTGATGATATCTAGCCTAGCCAGCCGTTACGGATCATCTATCCGATAAAAAATATAACGGTATCTCAACGCTGAAAAATAAGCCTAACGCTTTAGATACAAAGGATAAGCTTGTAGCGGAACCAGGCTCAGTCTGTCAGACACATTGCTACATTTTGATGATTTCATCAGGTCAAGGTGAGGATAGGTTTACTTTTAAGTAGGGTCTTCACTATATAACCATGCGCCCTGACACTTTATACGCTAATATCAATTCTCGAAAGCTGGCTTCATACAGCTTAATAAGTCAAATAATGAATTTATAGAGGCAAATATCATGAGCAAAGGACAAGACAGTAAAAAAAATACTAAAAAGAAACCACTTTTAACGGCCAAAGAAAAGAAAGCTGTAAAATCATCAAAGAAAAGTGAAAAAAATGTGCTAGGTAATTAAACCAGCCTAGCAAGCTGAGCATTCCGGTGCCCTGCCAAGAGCAATATCCAATCTGCAATATTGTCTAGGCACCGATTATATTAAATCGACAACGCCGACACCCCTTCATAATTTAAATAGCCTCTTTGCGCTCTAATTTTTCTGCTTTAATTGACCACAAACCAAGCCAAGAAAAACTGTAAAGGTAAGCGAGCATATAACAATAGTTTGGGCAACTCTGGACATTGCTCAGGATGTAACGCCATATTGATATTGGCAGGATAGACAGCAGCCATTAGGATGATCAAACCACATGCGGCCCAAAAGCGAGTTTGGGAACCAAAATACCAATAGCTCCGGCCAGTTCAAAAATACCGCTAATCATCACCAACTCTTTGTGATAACCCAGATAATCCGGCATTGCCATTACAAAAAATCAGTAAAAAATGAGCAAGTCCACCAACAAAGAAAATAGCTGGGTGGGGATACTACCGTTCAATACCACTTTTAGTGGCCACGCCGGACACCATCGCTAACATGCCCCTCTCTTTATCCCTGGTAGCATCAAACCCTGGATTCATAGAATAAGCGCAGCACTTTGGATCACAAGGTAGAGGCAGGAGGGCCAGCGCCGGTACCCTCTCTGCCTTACCTACCAAAGTGAAGCAGAGCATGGGATACCGACAACT
>NZ_JACCDE010000013.1 GCF_013415125.1 Vreelandella glaciei
TGAGTCGCTCGCATCATCATGATGGCGGCTCGGTCTTCAGCAGTGAGATGGCGATAGCAGTAAGTCATAGCAACACCGTACCTGATGGGTCACGTGTTGCACTTGCTCATTGAGACCGCCGTCAGTTTGAGCCGCTTGTTAGGGGGTCACTCCGCATATAGCCCTTAGTGACTCTATTCCATCAAGCCCAACTTCTACTGGAAAACACGATGCTCCTGCATAATGAAGGTATCGAGATCTATGACGGCCGTTACCAAAACATAAATCTGGAAGCTGCTTTGCGCGCCACAAACTACGCCAGGATCTAGCCTCATTCCACGAAAATGAAACCCGTGGCATCTCACAAGGACCAGCAGACGGATCGAGAAAGGCACAAATCTCATTTCGTTTTGATTCTGACCATTCGCTTGCTTTATCTATGGGGGTAATGCTGTCCGAGTTATTGTCATATAGCGCGATGAATTTTTCGGAATCTACGATTAAAACGCCATAATTAAACCCTTCCCGGCCACGTTTAAATTGGACTTCTTGGTACGGACTGTGGCTTGCAGACAAAGGAACGTGCCATACCCCGTTCCTTTCAGTTACCTTGACAGTCATTTGCTCTCCCTAACGCCGCCAACACAAGCCGAGCGTAGCGAGGTCCATCCAGCGCGCTTTTGGCGCTGGCGATTGTGCTTGGCCTTGTTAGCTTTTTTTAGATAGATGTGTATGTCTTACCTTCGATTAAGCCATTGTTGGAAAGTGTGATTTCCAGACGCTTGAACAATGCGAAGAAATCCAAAAGGTCCATATCAACGCTAATTTCTTTAACTTGTATTGGTTCACCTGATGCTTGAAGCATTTCTGGGATGTTATCGTAGCCATTTAAGCCTGAGACCAAGAACTTAACACTTACGGGATCTCTGTGTGCTCCATGATTTTCGCCAGCCCACATAGAAATCCCTAGAACAAATTCATCAGTGATATGGCCGTTGTCTTTTAGCCATTTAGCTGCATCAGTCATATCTGCGCGATCAGCTGCCGCACTACCTTTTAAATCATTGTACTGAACTGACGCTTTGAAAGTTTCCATTCAATTATCCTTTAGTGATGGTTTGTAATGCTAACGTATGATTAAGGGGCGGACTTTAGCCCGTCCAAGTGAGCGAAGCGAACGGTTTGAACCATTTGTTAGGAATGTGCTTCGTTTTCACGCGTTTTCTGGATGTGTTTGATGGCGTGCCAACGATTTGGAATTTTTAGTCTTTGGCTTCGAAAGACTCTGCCATTGGACAAAACGACTTCAATTTGGACCATAGGGTTCGTAAAAGCGAAGATAGGTAGTTCAAAGGAAAGTTGATGCGATAGATTTACAGGTTGGCCAGGCGCTAGGCAAATTGGTTCGGGGCCGATCATTTCGTAAACCTGTGTGCCGAATCGCACGTTACCGTAGAGCCTGGGCTTGATAAATGGATGACAAAAATGAGTTTTAATAATGTAACTAATTGAGTTCGCGCTACGTCCGCGGCACTTGACTAAATAGATGACTTCGGAGCTTCGATTTGTAACTGTTGCAAGAATTTCGTCTTGGTCTGACTTATCGTAATGCACACCGATTCCCGCGAATACGTTGATTGGGAATAACCACCCCCATGCCTTTCGGATCGCGAAAAACGCACCGATGACCCCACCCAAGCCAAGCAAAATTCCCGTTATTGCTTCAGGCATACTGATAAATTCCTAACGTAGAGCTTTGCGGTAAATTTGTAGCCGCGAAGGGGTGGAGAAATTGTCCAGTAAAATTGACTGGTTAGGGCGCAACCTCCAAGACCTGCGCAAAATGCTGAGCCACCTCTACCAAGATTGATTCTGGACACGTAGGATCGGATCCTCAACGAACAACTTCTAATCACCGTACTAGTCATTGATGCTGAACTGGAAGCCAAGAAAGCGAAAGTCAAGCTAGCACTCTGCGAAGCTAGGCACGTACGCCGTAGGAAAGGCATCCCACAGTAAAAAATACGAGATATCAGGCTTAAAGGTGGCACCCGTCCTACAGGAAGCAGCACGAAGTGTCTCGACCCGCTATGCATTATTTGATTGAGAAGCTTCATAACAGACCTTTTAGCCCTAACGCGATGCGCAGCGGCCGGTTTGGCGCGCGCAGCGTGACAAACCGGTCCGACTGGCGCTACTGGTTAGATTCACGAAGCCAGGCGCGCCTCACACTTCTCTACGACCTGCTTAACTAAACGAGGCAAATCATCAGGTACGTAGGTCATTACAGGTAGTACCCAAGGATATCTCTTAAAGTGTTCAAACATCCCATACTCTCGATCCTGTGACTCTAAAATGGGTTGAACAGGGACCGAAGGCAGATGAGGCACGATAGAGGTGAGCTCTTGCGGAATACTCCTAGGATCTGACAAATCAGCCACGATAAATTTAGAGAGTGCGGCTATTGTTATAACCGTTTCCGTCAAATCTCTGCCAGCGGGCACCTCGAAATCAAATAAAACAGCCAGATATCCGCTTCTGTCAAGATTGGTTTTTATTTGGTCGAGCACGGATTTTCGTTCAGGAGAAAACCTTCCGAGGATGAGCACTACCTTGGACGTCACTGTTTCTATTACTTTGCGTAGGTTTTTACTGCTGACCAAGAGAGAAACGAATTGGGCCAGCTCAATTGTAGGGACAGTGATAGCTCTACTTGATTCAGAAATAGCTATATTAGCTTGCTTACAACCGTCAAGATTCAGATCCCACGCAGAAATCCCATAAACACAAGCATCTTCAATATGAGCATTAGTGAAATTGGTCTTCACCAAGCTCATATTGCTTAGATTTGCGCCCACTAACGTCGACCCCGTGAAGTCTGTTTCCTCGGCACTACAGTATGAGAGATCGGCTCGTGAGAAGTCACAACTTATAAACTGGGCAGACCCGATTTTCGACACATTCAGGCCAGATCCACTGAAGTTGCACCTTAAGCAATAGGAATCTACCAGGTCAGAAAAATGAAAATGGCATCCAGAGAAATCGCAGCCGACGAAGGTGGCGTTTCTGAGAGAAGCACGATTCAAATTCAAACGAGAAAAATTGTAGTTGTCGAATTCGGGCAATCCGTAGATACCATCTTCGCTTGGACAATCCCGTACGAAATCAATGTCGCTAAGGTCCGGGGAGCGCCCCTCGTCTGTGGTTCGCCACTCATTCCAGGATTCAGCACCCGACTTTAATTTCTCTATAACCTTCGAAGATGGCATGTTGTTTCCAAAAATCTAACAGTTAAGCATTTATTCGCCGTGCGGAGCATGGCGTATAAATGCCTGTTGGGCTAAGGCGCGTCCATCAGGCGGCTATTTAATAGGGGATTGTATTGACTGGCATGCGGCCTGAGACACCAAGCCGTGCATCGGCATGTCTGTGGTAACGCGCTCTAATAGTGAGATTCGCCATCATTTCAGCGCCCCCGAACCTTAATTAACCTAATGTAGCGCGCCTGATGGCTAAAATCCATCACCGGGACGAGCGTCGCCGTAACCCGCGCACGGGTCGGATAGCTAATCGGTTGTAGGCGTATAGCGCGTTACGTCATCCTCGATAGCGTTGCTCCTTGTGGTTAGGCGGTTGATCGTAGAGGGGGCGCTGGGGTGTGAGCGTCCCGATCATCCGTAATGTGGGTTGCTTGCAGTGTGGGCAGGTGTAGGTCGGCTCCGTGCCACTGGCCGCCGTATCGACATTTGGGGCTTGCTCCACAACCGCTAACGCTTGCCGAATCTGCACCAAACGTTGCCGACGGCAGCGATTGGCCAGAAAACCGTAGTGACGCACCCGCATCAGTCCCTTGGGCAGGACGTGGAGCAGGAAGCGGCGCACGAACTCCTCACCACCAAGGATGAGTTGCTTGTGTCGGTCGTGGTCGCGATAGTCTTTGTAGCGTAGGGTCACTTGGTGGTCATCTACAGCCAGGATACGCGCGTTGCTGATGGCGATTTGGCGCGTGTAGCGCGCTAGGTAGCGAACCACCGCATGGGTGTGTTCAAGGCAGTCCTTGCTGTAAACCACCCACTCAGTGGCCATCAGCGTGTTCAGTTGAGCATCGACGTCACCGGGTCGGGTGACTCGGTGGAGATCGCCTGCACTGGCGGCCTGGCGCAGGGCGCTCACCATGTGCCCGCGAAAGTGGCGTGACAAGGCCCGCACCGGGAACAAGTAGTTGCTATGCGCTCCACGCCAGCGGCCATCGTCCCCCAAAGCACCACCTGGAACCAAACAGTGCAGGTGCACATGCTGGCTCAGGTTCTGGCCCCAGGTGTGAAGCACGGCAATCATCCCCAGCTCGCCGTCAAGGCGCTTGGGATCTCGTCCGAAAGTGCGCAACGTGTGCCAAGCACTCTGGAACAGCAACCGGTGAAGCACTTCGGGATGAAGCTGGATCCAGCCATTAAGGCTGTGCGGCAGCGTGAATACGACGTGGTAATAGCGCACCGGCAGGATATTGGCTTGCTGACGTTCAGCCCATTGTTCCATGGCGCGGCCTTGGCACTGTGGGCAGTGACGATCGCGACAGCCAAAGTAGCGTGGCTGCACGTGAGCGCAGTCCGAGCACTGCAAGACCATCCCGCCCATCGCCTCCGTTCGGCAGGCCAGCAGATGGGTACACACCCGTTGGCGCTGGCGATCAAGGCCGGTTGGATCGAGAAAGCGGGTCAGCGCCTGTTGCAAGGTAGCGGCCTTAGTCATGGCTCACCTCCAATGCGGCCACCAGGTCAATATGACACTGATCTCCCCCTTGCTGGTTCGGTAGCCAGTGCAGGTAGCGCATCGTCGATTGGAGGTTACGGTGGCCCAGCAGTCGCTGGAGCTGATGGACGGGCAGGCCCTGCTCCAGGACATGGGTGGCATAGGCATGACGCAGGCTGTGGATGCCACCCACCCGCTCGACTCTAGCTAGGCGCTTGGCTTGGGTAAAGGCCTTCTGCGGCGCACTGGTGTGCAGGGCTTGATCGGGAAACAGAGCGCTCGGGAACAGCCATGTGACGGGCCGGTAGGCGCGCCAGTAATCGCGCAAGCGATCAAGCAGGGTCTTCGGTAGTAGCACCATACGATCCTTGCCGCCTTTGCCCTGCGTCACACGGAGTTGGTAACGCTGGCTGTCGATGTCACTGACTCGCAGGTGGCAGACCTCGGTCACACGCAATCCACAGCCGTAGCACAGTTCGAGCATCATGCGATGCTTGGGGTTTTGGCAGGCGGCCAGGATCCGCCGAACCTCGTCGCGGGTCAGCAGTTCTGGAATCCGCTGCGGTTTTTTGGGGACGGTGAGCGGCACATCAAACGACGGCCACAGCAACACGTGCAGGTACAGGAACCGTACGCCGTGCAGGTAGACACGGCAGCTGGCGGCGGACAAACCGCGCTCCTGAACCAGGTGATTAAAGAAGTGTTGCAGATCGTCGGTACTCAACGTGTCTGGCGGACGGTGGAAATAACGTGCCAGATCAGTGACCACCATCAGGTAGGTGTTGTGGGTACGTTGCGCAAAGCCACGCTGACGCATGGCCGCGATCATCTTCTGTCGCAAGGCAGTCATCGTCGTCACTCCTGTTGATTGACCCACGTGGGTCAATCAACAGTGTGGCCCGATGAGGCGAAAAACGTGGTTCGTCGACAGCTACCGCGAAGCGGTTTAGTTCAACAGGTGTTAGGCTGCCAGCTCATTTATTGACTTGAACACGCTAGCACGCTCATTTATTTCATGTCACACGCCATGAGCGACCTATCCCTTTGAAATTAAAATAAATTAGGCATAGCTAAGAAGCATAACATCAATAATCGTGCCAGCTGCATAACACTGCCGAACGAGAATGCCGCGTTTGCTGGAAAGGCCGCTTTGGGTCGAAAGCCGCCTGAGCGTTCCTACTAGTTTTTTTCAAACTACCATCTAATGTATTAGACCTCCCTCAATCTATCCAGCTTCTCCACCAAATCCTCCGCCCTCAGGTGCGTATAGCGCCTTAGCATCTGCATCGACTTGTGGCCACTGATCGCGGCGACTTCCTGGTCGGATAGCCCCGTCTCTACCAAGCGGCTGACGGCCTCATGGCGTAAGTCGTGAAAGCGAAGTCATCAAGCTGGCCTGCTTCTTCGCTTGGTTCCAGAGCTTGGTATAGGCGTAGGGGCCGCGCTTGCCATTTCTGCCGGGCTCACCGAAGAATACCAAGTTGCAGTCGAGCGGGCGCACGGGGTTGTGCAACGCCTGCTTGAACACCTCGGTTGCTGCCTTGGTCAGCGGTACCAGGCGCTTCGTTACTCTTGGTGTCGGTGAGGCGCACCACGCGGCGTTTCACGTCGACCTGCGAACGGGTGAGGGTCAGGATATCCGACGAGCGTATGCCCGTCTCCAGAGCGATTCTGGCGATCCAGGCCATTGCCACAGACGACGAATTAAAAGAATTGCAACGCACCCTGATTGCTCAACCCGACAAAGGTGACTTGATTCAGGGCACGGGTGGGCTTCGCAAAATACGCATGGCGTTGAGCAACCAAGGTAAGAGCGGCGGTGCCAGGGTTATCTACTTTTTGGCAACGGCAGAGAGAATCTACTTTATACTAGCCTACCCCAAGAGCATGAAAGACAGCTTAACGCCCGCTGAAAAGGCCACACTGAAAACACTGACCCACCAACTGAAGGGGGAGGTTTCTAAATGAGCATTTTTGACGAGCTGCAAACATCGCTGCAGGAAGCCGTTGAGATTAAGCAAGGTGAGGCACAGGCGAGCCGCATCACACGCCATGAAGTGGCTGATGTACGAGCTATTCGCGCCAAGCTTCACGTCTCTCAGGCGGAGTTTGCCGAGGCCATGGGAACCAGTGTGGACACCATCAAAAGCTGGGAAACCAAGCGCCGTAACCCTACGGGGCTAGCCGCTAAGGTACTGGCGACGATTCAAGATAATCCCGCTTTTTTCAACGAGCTTGCTTTGCACTAAAGCAATATCAACTTGCATGAGTATTTGTGCAAAACGGAAGCATCTGCATTATCAAATAATTGGCACGAAAGGCACACAGCCGCTCAGCAAAAGGCCCACGGGCACAGTAAAAAACAGTTTCATCGTTTCCCGCCTCTTGAAAAAAATTATAGTTCAACTCGCACCCATCCTTTGCAAGCATCTCATCCAGATTTTACGATGTAGCTATATACACAGGTTTCAGTTTTGACAACCTCGGTGCCCCTGCCATTTTGTTAGTTTAGCTAATCAATTGTGCAGTTTCTGGCTCATAAACCACCCCCATAATCGACCCATCTCGAATCCGTTCTACCGCCTCATCAATTACATGCAATGGTACCAAAAACCACTCGCGTGGCTTAACCGGGTGCCCGAAGCGGTCTTGAATCGTCAGCTCAAGCTGTGCGGGGGCGAAGATTCGATGAAAAAGCGCTTCCAGTTTGCGGCGGTTAATACCGGCCAGCTTGTAGGTGGCGACTACCTCCACATCCGCCAGCAGGTAGGTGGCATCATGGGCGGCGTTGGCTATGCGCGCTTCGACCTTGCCACCTGTCACGCCGATTTTGTGAATCAGCTCCCGGTGCTCAGCCACAAACGGATGTTCTGACAGGCTGCGCAGCACATAGATGGTGCCGCTTTCTATGTCGTCCTCTTCCCAGGTTTCGCTGAAGCTGTTTTCAGTGGGCTGTTGTTCAGCAAACAGAGGCCCGGCATCAGGCTCGGTAATACGGCGGCTGGCTTCATCTTTGTAAAGCGCTCTTACTAACGATAGGCGCAGCAGCTTGCTTTCCGTACCGTTAGAGAAAATAACCCGCAGGCGAGCATCTTTCTTGCCTTGGGGTGAATCAAACTCCGCCCCCTCTTCGGCTACATAGGCCGTCTGCCCATCCACGATGAACCACTGCCCCACCTCGATGGTAGCGTTCTTACCGAATCGTCGCGTGGTTCTTAGCCCACTTTTCAGTTCGCTTTCTATTTGCTCAAACAGCGGCTGGTAGGTTGTAAAGTCTTCGCATTTCTCTCTGTTGGCCACCTCTTCAGCAGCACGCTTCTCGGCACTTGAACGCACATGCTTTAGCTCGGTAAGCTCAGACGCCCCGGAAATCCCAGAAAGCTCAGTAAGCAAGGCGTCATCGTCCATCTCTTCTGTCGCATCTACATCGCTGATACTGTTGCCATCTAGCAAGCCTTGGTGGTCAAGGGGCTCCACCAGGGTTCGGCACTCCTCAAGCGAACGAATGCGATCAAGACGCACGGCATAGAGCCGTTCAAAAATATCGTTGCCTTCACCATGCTGCGGGGCACGGTCATGCTGATCGACAAAGCGCTGAATCTCTTCAAACCCCGCGATGATGCGCTCTTCACGTGCTGAAAGGCCTTTCTTTTTCTCGGGTTGAGCTAACTCATCTAGCTCGGCGCGCAAGTCGTCCAGATCAGTCATAACGCCCCTCATCTTTAAAGCGTACGAATGCAGAAGCACCTTCGGCCATGCGCTTTTCCCAGGCATCTTGGGAGCTAATAGAAGGCAAACGCCCTCGCTCTTTCTTGAATTTGACCGCTCTCATAGCAAGCTCTTTGGCTTCATCTGGTGCCAGGTTGGTACGTTTACCAGAGATGACGGCGGCCACTTGCTTCAAGCTGTCTTCGCTCATGCTCTTAGCCAGAATCGCGTAGGCCTCGCTAAAAGGGTTAATGCGATCAATCAAATCAATATCGAGCTCCCGCACGTCCATCGCGAACTTACGCACGCCTGCTATCAGCGCTGTGTTCGGCTTTGGCTCATTGCTACCGATATCAACGGCCTCGCTACCCGCCAGCAATAGTTTGGCCTGCTGGGTGAGGTTGAGCGCTGCGATGGCGTGTTGGCGAACGGCTTCTTGGTCTTGCTCGTCCAGGTTGGGGTAGCGCTCTTTGATAATTTTGCCCATGCGTACCTGGGTAAGCTCTTCGGGCACCAGTTCCTCATCAAACAAGCCACGCTCAATGGTTGTCTTGTCCTGCACGAAGCCGGTAATCACCTCATTCAGGTCTTCTTGGCAAATCCGGGCGGCTTCTTCACTTTTCGGCTCCACCAGCCCCTTGATTTCGATGTGATACTTACCGGTTTCTTCGTTAACGCCCACATTGCATTTACCAGGGTTGTAGCCCCCTTCACCGTAGTCGAACCCCTCTTGCGGGCCGCTGGTAGGGTTCTTTGGCTTGAACTCAAAACGCGGTGCCAGCACTTGCTCCATCAGCAGGCTGGCAGCAATGGCTTTTAGGGTATCGTTAATGGCTTCGGTCACCGCTTGCTCAGCGGCATCCGGCTCGGCGATCAAATTCGTGAAGCGTGCCTGCGTCTTACCCGGCGCATCCCGCGTGGCGCGCCCGATGATCTGCACAATCTCCGTTAAGCTGGAACGGTAGCCCACTGTCAACGCATGTTCACACCAAATCCAGTCAAACCCTTCTTTGGCCATGCCCAGCGCGATGATGATGTCCACATGATCCCGATTATGCTTCTGCGCGGGGTCTTTCAGTGCGCTCGATACTCGCTCACGCTTGGGTGAATCATCCTCCACTAAGTCGGCAATTTTCAGCAGCCGACCTTCCGGCGTTTTTACCAATTGAAAACCTGTGGTCGGGTCAGCCCCCTGCCACTCCCCCAGCGCTTCGATGATGTGTTCAACCTCGCGCACCTTATCCTTAGAGCTCTCGCGAGAGTTGACGTTGGGAATATGGAGAATGGTCTTCTCAGCAGGGTCGAGCACCTTGAGGATGTCGTCCGCGTAGGAGCCAGAATAAAAGTAGTAGCCGATATCGAGCTGCTTCAGGTACTCGTAACCGTTGAGCTGCTCGTAATAGGTGTAGGTCACCGTATCAAAACGCGACTCATCCTGCGGGGCCAACACTGCTTCGGTGTCCCCCCTGAAATAGGAGCCGGTCATGGCGACGATATGCACCTTATCGCGGTTGATAAAGCCGCCCAAGTGAGCACCCAGCTTATTGTCAGGGTTGGCCGAAACGTGGTGGAACTCATCTACGGCGATTAAGCGGTCATCAAAGGCCGCTAACCCAAACTGATCAATCGCAAAACGGAACGTGGCGTGGGTACACACCAACACTTTGTCGCTGCTTTCGAGGAAAGCGCCTAACGATTTGACCTTACCGCCATTGTCCGTGCCCGGCGCGTTACACAGGTTCCATTTAGGCTCTACATGCCAATCAGCCCAGAAGCCGTAAATGCTGAGCGGCTCGTTACTAAAGCTGGAGCCGATAGATTTTTCCGGCACTACAATAATGGCCTGTTTCAGCCCCTGGTTGTGCAGCTTATCCAGCGCAATAAACATAAGCGCACGGCTTTTGCCCGATGCGGGAGGTGATTTAATCAGCAGGTACTGCTCGCCTCGCCGTTCGTAGGCACGCTCTTGCATGGGCCGCATGCCAAGCTCATTGGACGTGGTAGAACTGCCATTGCTAGCGTATGAGACGGAAACTGAGGGTACTCTCTTCGTCATAATGCAATCCCTGTCAAGGCTTCTTGCCCTTGTATTTGAGGTCTTGTTCCAGCTGTTCGATTTCTTTTAGGTCAGCGGCATCGGCTGCTTTTGCTTCCGCCGTACGTCGTTGCTGGTCGAACACCTCATAACGCTCACGGGCAATCTTTTCCATGTTTTCACGGCTAACCGAGCCTGCGCCTTCGAGGATGGGCTGGTCATTAAACGCCAGCATCTTATCGACGTTGTTACGCCAGAAATCCAGTGTAAGTTCTTTCTGGTTCTTGACCCTGAGCTCTGCCTGTTCGAGGAAGATCACCACCAAACGGTTCAGCGTGTCGATTTCGTCAGCCGTTAGGTAGTTTTTGGCCACGATGACATCCTGCTTGCGAACCCGTGAGCCACTCCAGTTAGTCAACGCCATATTGGGCATAGTCGGGTCTGAGCGTTTCAAGATCAGTTCAGCAGCAGTGTAGCTTGTGGCCGCATACAGCAACTTGTTTTGCACTTCGGCAAAAAACTGTGCCGTCTCGCGCTCGCGAGCCTGATAGTCGGAGCTAAGCGCAAAGAGATCGCGGACTTTCTGGTAGAAGCGCTTTTCAGAGGCGCGTATGTCACGGATTCGCTCCAAGAGCTCATCGAAGAAATCCCATTCACCTGGGTTTTTAAGGCGCTCGTCGTCCATCACGAAACCCTTAATCAGAAACTCTTTCAGGTGAGTGCTGGCCCACTGGCGAAACTGCACGCCGCGAGACGAGCGGACGCGATAACCGATGGCCAGGATCAAGTCGAGGTTATAGTAACTAATCTTCCGCTTAACCTGACGCTTACCCTCAAATTGAACTGTCAAGGAATCCTTGACGGTTGCCGCAGGGTCTAACTCGTTGTCTTCGAATATATTTTTGGCATGCAGAGAGACATTCTGCTTGGTGGTTTGAAACAGCTCAGCAATTTCCAGCTGGCTTAGCCAGATACTGTCTCCTTCCACCCGAAGGTGCAGCTGGGTGCGGCCATCGTCTGTGGTATAGAGGATTAATTCACTCATGACTTCGACCTCTCACCCTCACCCATTTGGGCCACATGTTCGATGTATGATTTGAGCAGGTTTTCATGACATCAGCATAGTTCTTTGAGCTACGTGCGGAACCCAAGGGCTCATACGCGCAAATGCAAAACTCATTTGATTGTAAATAAACAATAGCTTTACCGATAACTAAGAAAAATGAAGCTTATCATGCTTATTCATTTTTTTGATCCATTTCAACGATCTATTAAAAAATATGCCCATAGCGTCTTCCGCTGCCCATAACTCTAACCTCTGCCAACCTATCACCAAAGGCCGTTTCGAAATCGTCCGCCTCTAATGCCCGCATAAAAAAGCGGTCAACAGCTCTTTCAAACACAAGTATTTTACCATCATAAATATCGAACCCATGTCTCTCGGGGATAGGCAGAGAGATCTTCTCCATCATGTTATTCCCAAGGCGAAGATTATTAGAAACATGCTCTCCAACAGGTGTTTCAAAGGTAATTTTTCCTATTACAGCCTTTGCAGCTAATTTTTCAGGAGGGTTGAACCCAAAATATCTTGACATCCCCTTCGGAAAGTCAATTTGATTACCAGGACGATTTGAACCACGGTTTTTGGTGACGTATCCTGCCTCAATCCAGAACATTTTTATTTCGGTATAATCCAGGTAGCCACCTAGCTGACCATTTTCTACTGATCTAGAAAATGAAGCGCTCCATCGCTCTTCATAGGCATCCAAAATCTCGTTAACCGGGGTGGCTTGCTCCCAAATACGGTTTGCGAGTAAAAGTGTTGGCTGAAGCGCTAAATTGCACTCTTCACCATCCTTAGAACAAATTGAGGCACCAGCCTCAATACTCTTTCTAAGCCCGTTGGATGAAAAATTCCCAGAGCCCACAACCATTCCCGAAAAATTATTTTCTTGATTCTTCAATATCGCAATTTTTGCGTGGAAATCGCGTCTCGGGATAAACCCACTTTGACTAACCACCCAAGCACCATCGTATATTCTTACCTCTGCGTTCATCTTCGAAGCTATCAATCGAAGTGCTTGTGGCTGTGTTCTCCCATAGTCAATTCCAAAGACCCATTTTGAGGGTGTCGCTTCCCAGAAGTCCCGGCTCAGTTCCAGATCAAACAAGACTGCTCCCGACTGGGTTGCATAAGCATACAAGCCTAAAAACTCATTGGATTCGACTTGCTGATGAATGCGACTAATTTCAGAAATAGTTGTAGGGGCGTCAACATCACCATGCAAAAATGTTTTCAAGTCCAATTCAGCTCTCCATCTACCAACTGCGTATAAATTGATTAAGGTATTTCATCCGGACATCTTGGAATACATTTCGAATAGTCTCTCAAGCCGTTCCGTGTCATTTTTGAATCTTCGTCCGATATATATTCTCTCTAAGACTTCATCGTTCAGGCTATGTGCTAGTTGGAGATCATCTGGCATAGACTCCAACAAATATAATTCAGCAATTGTCTGAGGGTAGTGTCGCTCTCTTGACAATAGAATCTCTTGTGCACACTTTGTTAGATCATCCTTGTTCTTTTCAGTTAATTTAGGGACAGGAAATGTATTCCAGCCGATAGTGTTTGAGTAGCGGAAATCGGTTTTCATTTTCCCGCAAACAGTCGCAACCCACACAAGGTGCAGCCGCGATGCGATTAAAGCCATATTCCAAAGCGGCGCGTCGTATAATGCGAACAGCAGATCGCTAACAATTGAATTGCCGTCTAATAAATCTACAGGAAGGTAAGCCCGTCTCTCCGACGAAACTTTAGCAACCGCAAGAGAATGTTTTTTGGCCGTTCCAGCAATCTGCACAAATCGATGAGGTCGCGCGGCAAAATCTCGTGTTGAGCTGGCCGCACTTGCTAAACGGACGTCTCTTACTCTTTCTAAAACGGTTTTCAGATAAGGGTGCTGCTGTGCATATTCAGCGTTGTTGTCATCAATCCAAATGCACCATCTTGGCTTCCCTTGAATCATTTGTTCTGATCCAAGATACGGGCAGATGAATTTCGAAATCTCAGGATATTGGTTCAAGACAGCTGCTTTTTCCTCTCCATTGAGAACGAAAGCCCCTCCGTCACGAGGCATATTTCCAAAGAGCATCGGAGAAATTTCTGATATGGGCCTACGCGCTTGTACAACTGAATTAACGCGACCTAAGGCTAGGTATGGATTGATGTAATCAGCTTGCCGTTCTTGAACGAGGCCGTCTTCACCAATAGAGAACAAGAATTTATTTGCTTGTGGCTTAGCACTAATTCCAATAATGGCAACGGTTACGCACGCATTATGGCTCGCAAGATTAGCCCATTTGAATGAAGTGTAAGCAAATACAATTTGATGGCCGGTTTCAAAAATTGTGGGCCACAGAATAGGCACCTGCAACCCCTGACAAATAGAGTTTGTAGAAACAAAAGCGGTTTTGGCACTTGTATGCTTACCATAGTCAGCCGCTTTCATGAACCAGCCTGCGACATAGTCAAGAGACTTCCAAGCTACGCCTTTGCTCTCAAAAATTGCTTTCAGGTCAGCCTTTTGCTCACTTGACTGCCACTTGCTTCCTAAGTACGGAGGATTCCCACAAATATAAGTTTCACCACCTTCATTCTCAAAATCGATCTGTGCTTGATCGAGTGGTGAACCAAATAGGTCATCCGCATGATGCTTTACAGACGTTCCAGTAGGCGGACAGATGCTGAGCCAGTTCAGTCGCAATGCGTTGTCACAAGTAATCCAGTTTTGGGAATCCAGCGGAAGAAACTCAGCCAATGCCAATTTTTGGCCGCGATAATGCAGATCACACTGGTACTCGGCAATAATCAACGCAAGACGAGCAACCTCGGCCGAAAAGTCCCGCAACTCAATGCCACGAAAATTGGTCAGTGGGATATCGGTAGGCCGATTAGGCTCACCGCGACGCTGGTTTATTTCTGCCTCAATCGCACGCATCTGTTTGTAGGCGATGACCAGAAAGTTACCTGAACCGCATGCGGGGTCGAATACACGAATTTTGGCCATGCGATTGCGCAGATTCAACAACTTACGGACGTTGTCGTTTGCTTCTTCCAGCTTCTCACGTAGATCGTTCAGAAACAGTGGGTTCAGCACTTTTAGAATGTTCGGCACGCTAGTGTAGTGCATGCCCAATGCACCGCGCTCTTCGTCGTCAGCTACCGCCTGAATCATCGAGCCAAAAATGTCTGGATTGATCTGTGTCCAGTCCAGGCTGCCGATGTGGAGTAGATAAGAGCGTGCAATTTTGCTGAAGCGCGGTACGTCGACACTGCCGGAAAACAAACCACCGTTTACATAGGGAAACTTCCCTGCCCAACGGGGGGTGTTCGCAGCAGCATGCTCTTCTTGCCGCGTGTTCATGGCGCGGAAGATTTCGCTAATCACTTCATGGGTGTTGGCAGAATCTCTGGCGCTCATTTCTGCGACGGTGTCGGTAAATAACCCGCTACCGGCAAAGATGTCCGTATCTTCGGCAAAGAAGCAGAAGATCAGCCTAGCCATGAAGTGGTTCATTTCATGGCGCTGCTCTTCCGTGCCCCAACTCGGGTTATCTTTCAGTAGCTCCACATACAGCCGGTTCAGGCGGCTGGTGGCACGAATATCAAACGAGCTTTCACGCACCTGTTTAACAGTGGTGATACCCGCCAGGGGCAAAAAGAAACCGAAGTGGTCAGGGAATTCTTCATATTTGCAGGCAACCGTCTCGCCGCTTTCCAGCTCCTCGGCCTCTAGCATCTCACCATCGGTGGCAAGCACGAACTTCGCCTTGGCACGCGTAGTCGCGGGGCTAGCCTTCAACTCAGCTAGGGCTTCGGTAACGGCACCAGCTTCCGCCACCGCAATATGGATATTGTTGGTCTGTAATACCCCGCCCCAGGAGCCAGAAAAGTCCGACTTATTAGACGTACCCGAACGCAACCGTTTGATGGTGGTCGCCTTGTTGCCAAAAGCTTCCAAAAAGGCATAGGGAAACTCAGCCGGATCAAAGTACTGTTGTGCCAAGTCAGAGATTGCGGATTCGATTTCAATTGCGTTCATTCCGCTTTACCCCACGGGTTGATAACTGTTGCACCCGCCGCCTCGAAAGAGCTGGCATCCTTTGTGGCCACCGCAAAGCCGTTGGCAGCCGCAATGGCCGCAATAAAGCCATCATCGGCGGCAATCGCCAGCCCAGTCTTTTGGGCCTTGGCAATAAGCTCGGCGTAGGCTTGTGCGGAAGAGAGATCGAACGGAAGCACACGACCGGCAAACAGGGGGAGTACTCGCCGTTCTAGGTTTTCTTGCAAGCTAGTACGACGCTTTCCTGCTGGCAGTAAGGCAATGCCCGACCGTAGATCTGCCACAGTGATGGCTGACAGGTAGAGAGTTTCCAAGGCCTGTGCATCAATCCACTCGACAACGCGAGCCTCTGGCCGCCGACGCAGTGGCTCGGAGATGACGTTGATATCGAGCAGAATCATTCAAAGTTCACCGGCTTGGCTGGCGTCTTGTCACGGACTTGCTCAAACACGGCAAACTCATTGTCAGTCAGCTTGGCCTGCTTGCCTATGTCGGCCAGCAAGGAACCCAGCTTGACGCGCCCCTCAGGCGCTATAGCAGCCTCCAGGATCTCGCGCACCTCAGCCTCCATACTATGTCCGTGCAGAGCCGCACGGACGCGCAGGGCTCGGTGTACCTCATCGGGTAGGTTGCGAACAGTCAGCATGGCCATTGCAAGAGTCTCGCATTGCATTCAGTGCATTCATTCTATTTGGTTGACTGCACCTAAACAAGGTACGGCGCGGCAGCGTCTAACCCCTCAGAGAGCAAGATAGCGTCGAGCCCGCCAGGGCGAGTAAGTTGGTGGTATTTGCTATGACGACGCTTGCGACGGTATAGCATTTACACATCCTGCCCGCTTGATCAACAGCACGGTGCCACTCTGTACCGCATCGAAAGCATAAGTTATGCTTAACTTTGCAATTCAATAGAATATTTATTGAGAAACACAACCTACAGTCAAATCAAACTTAACTAAGTAGCCAATTCACTGAATACTCGAACAGTGAAAATGGCTCTTGAGGGTAAAATTCCAGTGAATGAATTATCGCCAGAGCTACAGCAGGCTCATGCTGAGATGCCATGGCAGGCTCTGGCATACCTGGACGGCTCCGACGTTCGTGCATTGCAAGAGATACAACGAGCTGGAGGTAGCGCCTACGTGCTTGATAAACAAGGTAACATTAAAAAATCAAGCCCTCTCTGAAACAGTTAGAATAGGCTCGCTTTGCCCCGTCCTGCGCTCCTGAACGGCTTTCAGCAGTGCATCAGACTTTGAGCGGTTCGCTACCTATAACGATTCTGGCGGTCGCTTCATCGGCTATTCAAACCACAATTTCATCTGCTCAGTACCTGGCTCATACAGGGATTGGTTCCCCACCGTATCTAAATGATCTGAGGTCATTTCCTCCACCCATAGCTCGCCGGTGAACTTGGCGTTTTCAAATTCTTTCTGAATCATCCAGGATATGCCTCTGTGCGCTGAAAAGGTTTCGTAGCCAGGTATTTCCCAATCATCCTCAAAGTAGCGAAGAATCCAGCCATAACCATCTTCAGGGGGTAGAGGGTCAATTTTGAAGCTGTAACGAGGCATTTCAAATCCTCTCTCACTCAGTTTAAGTTCCAGCGCTTCTGGCTGCCTGCTACCAGTGCCATAACTTTGTCGTGAAGCTCTCTGACACGTTTCTGAAGCTCTTCTATGCGAATCTGCTCACGATCCTGATCTTTAATGCGCAATCGATTTATGCCCAGTACACCTCCTCCTGAGCTTTCAATCAGATCAGAAAGTGTAAAGGATGCATTCAGCAAAGCTGAGCGCTCTTCCTCATTCATTACGGGTTCTCGAAGCAACGTTGCTCTTATAAGCGCTGAAGCCCAGCGAGTACGATTTCTGAACCCTTCATAATCTGCCCGCTCTTCGATCATGGTGCGCTCATGCTGTGTAAGCCGAACCGTAAGCTTGCATGACTTGGGCCCCCGGACAATGTCATGCCCTTCTTCGGCAATACTCTCTCCGCAAACGCGCTGAATCATTTCTCTTAGTACGTCTGACTCCGAGCGGCCTGATGCTTCACAAAGGCGCTGCCAGGCTCCCTTCTCGGCTGGTGTCAGCCTGGTCTTGACCACTGCTGTTTCTGTCATTTCGTCATCCTCTATCACGTGCTGCCCATCGAACCTGGTACCAAATGCCAGCACGTCGGTGGCAACTGCCACCACTTTGCGAATCCTGCCCTAGCTCTATACCCATTCATTCTTTTCGTACGCACGAAAAATGGGTTCAGAGACGCGCTAGGCTCCCCCGTTAGTAATACGCACGGACCTGTCTCAAACTTCTCGGACTTGCCTCGTTACAACCACTTCGTTTCGTGCGCACGAAAAGATGCATGCCCTTGCGACTGCTTTGTCGTTCTCAATCCGCAGGGCTTCGCCATTAGTAATACGGAAAGACCTGTCTCAACCCTGATCTTCACCGAGGGCTGCTCGGGAGGCTTCGCCATTAGTAATAGGGGAGGCACTTGTCTCAACCGCATTCGTATCTCCATGCTCCCGACGACGCTTGGCCAGCTCAGCTCTCATCCAAAGGCCGGCGGCACGCATCTCAGAACGCAGATCCTCGATTTCCTCGGGTGTCAAACGGCGGTAGCTCATGGTGGCTCCTCCTGAGATGTGCCCCTCCGGAGCTGCAGATATATCGCTGCACGCCATCGCCACTGGAGCATGCACACAGCAATACCTGCTAAACATACAAACAAAGTACGAGCAGCCTCGTCATCGCCAGTAATGGTGCCGCTGACCAAACCAGGCAGTTCAGGGAGCAACGCCACGGACAGCAGGATACCCACCATCAGAAGTAAGCCCGAGAGCCCCATCTCCACCCCACGCTTTACCCGCGCCCAGCGGACACGCCAAGCATCTAACCACTTTATATTGGTATTCATGAATTAGCCTCCTGTGATCGTATTGCCAGCACCGAAACGCTTCTGGTAGGCACGATAGGCAGACTTGGCGCCACGGTAAGGAGAGCTTGCCGCACTGCCTGCTAAGCGTGCATCGCGTTGAACGCCGCGATACTGACGGCGGATTGCTGAGGGGCGCATCGCGGACATAGCAGAGCCCAGAGCCCCCTGAGTAGCCAATGCCACACCACCGCCCAATGCAGAAGCAATGCCCGGCACTTGCTTCAGCACCAAGATGCCAAGGGCAAAAAAAGCAATCAGATAGGCGCTTGTG
Organism: Vreelandella glaciei; assembly: GCF_013415125.1. Lineage (GTDB taxonomy): Bacteria > Pseudomonadota > Gammaproteobacteria > Pseudomonadales > Halomonadaceae > Vreelandella > Vreelandella glaciei. The sequence continues at coordinate 18,805 of NZ_JACCDE010000013.1, forward strand.
GTCATACTGGCCATGCTGCTTGCCGAGGACTCCACGATGTTCATGAACGCCTCGCTGACATCGATGACCATTCGGCCAATGGCTGAACCCAAAACCAGCAACATGCCGAAATTGATCACCATGCCCAGCCAGCTCTCGAAAAAGCGCTGGGTGCTGTTAAACAGCAGGCCGATGATAAAGAGCGGACCAATCGCCAGCAGCACTGTCGTTGCCACCTTGCTGGCCAGCAGGAGAAACGCCACTACGATGGCAACACCACCACCAAACACCAAGATCAGAATTGCCACCAAATACATGCCGAAATCACCACTCATGACTCCCGCTTTATCCCAGGCCTGATCAGCTACAGCAAGAACGCGTGAGAACAGGCTGTCCAAAATGGCCGCTGCGCCTCCATTGGACCCTGTGATAACTGCTGCTACCTTTTCTGGACCGTGGGCCAGTACGTCCACCACGACGCCCATATAGGTACCGACCGTCAGCCCTAGCGTCATGATGAAGCCGATGCGAAGGATACGAAACACCCCCTCCTGCAAGGGTTCACTAACTTTGCCAAACATCATCAGATAGCCCCAGATGGCAATCCAGACTATCAACATGCTGGTGAACATTGGAGTGATGTAAGCGATGAGATCGGTAGCCGTGTTGGTGATGTACTGATCCAGTGCCTGGTCAACGACGGAGAACATACCTTCAAAAAGGTTCATGATCCCTCCCCGCTCTTGAAACTAGACAGGTCAAGCTCGAAAGGTTCACCGCTAGACAGTGCTCGTTCTGCCTGGAGTGCATTGATGCAGTTCGGCGCATCCTGGAATTCACCAGGATTATTGCCGCACGTTTTTAGGGTTTCCTTGCGCTCATCGTCATGTGCTTTGTACCAATCCACGGTCTGAACCTGGCCAGTAGCCGGGGTATCATCAAAACACCCGGTCATCGCAACGCTGATCAGAACCACAACAGCAATATTTCGTGCGCACGAAATTTTCCTGGTACTCATAAAGCCTCCTTACCAATCAAGCTCGAAAGGTTCCCCTGATGACGTGACGCGCATCTGCTGCACTCGCTGGTTGTGCATGGCTTGGCTAGCCTCGGCCTGCGAACGAAGCATGGACAGCTTGGCCATCTCGTTTTGCAGCATCACTTCCTCAGCACCGATACGGGCCTGGAGGTCCAGGACGTCCTTCTGGTCCGGGCTGTTGTTGACCTGGCCCACTAGTCCGGTCAGCTCGCTAAAACGCTCCTGGGCCTGTTCCAGGGACTTTTGGGACTGGCCAAGCCAAGTCGCTGTGTTCTGGTTGCCGCTGTCGTACAGGTCCGCCACGTCACCGGATAAACCGTGTTCGTTCGCGCTCCTGATGCCGGCGTTGCTCAGCACCTGGTTAGGATCGACGTTCACGGCGGTGTCATAGGCCGAGTCGATGACGCCAGCCAGGCCACGGGAACCGCTCATGCTGTCCAGTTGCCTATTGGCCGTTTCGAGCTGGTCTTGCAGTTGTTCGATCTGGCTCAGCATGTGCTCTACTTGCAGGAACTGCTGGGCCAGGCTCGACGTGTCTATGACGGGAACCCCGCCTGCCATGGCTGGCTGCGATAGACCGGTGGTGGCCATGAGGGCGATACCGGCCATTTTTCGTGCGCACGAAATTTTGTTGCTCATGAGCAGATCTCCTTTTGATGATGCTGACGGGTCGCCTTGGCCTCCAGTCGCCTTTTTGTTCTCTGAAGCGTGAGTGACCGTTTTTCAAAATCCAGACTTTTCAGATCGATGGATTCCATGACCTCTTTCATCTCCTCGATGCAGGTGAAGAAATCTTCGGGAAGGGCTTCCAATCCTTCGGTGAGAAAATCGCAAGCGTAACCGGCAATGATCACCAGAGTTCGAATCTCACTCTGGATAGCGTGCTGTTCGACTGCGTGTGACCGGTAGAGCCGTGACAGACCACTGTCGGTGTAGGTGGGTGTGATACCCTGCCTGTTAGCCATGTATGCCTCCTATGCAGGCAGCCGTGGTTAGGCGCGATCGGGGCCATCACCCCCGTTCCGCGCCGCTCGAATTCTATGTACGGAGGGTTCTGCGCATTTCTTCTACGGCAGGAGCTCCAACCTTATCGCTGCCATAACGCTTGACGATGGCGTCAGCTCTTTTTTGGCCCAGACGCTCAGCTAATTCGGCTTGTGGCAATGCTCTACTTTTCTTTTCTGAGCTTTGACGACCTAGCATCGACTCCTTATTAAATGGCTGTTGCTTTTCACCATTAAGCAATGCCCCCTTTTTCACCCCACTATTTTCAGTCACTTTTTTGTTCGATTTTCTTTTTCGATTATCTGAACACCAGCGTGCAAGCAGATCGTTCCAACCTCTTTCCGTGTGGCATCTATCAGTTTCAGAATAGAAGCCAATAAAATTTGCTAACTCTTCAGACTTTGGCTTAACAACTTCACTCATGTTTCGGCGGAGGCAAGATTCATAAAACATCTCAAGATTAGGCTCCCACTCATAATTCAGCCGATACTTGTCACGGGATTGGTTTAATGAACTTTCTAAGTGTGTGTGTATTTTTTTGGTTAAGGACGGTTCGGGTGCAGATCCTGCACCCCGTACTGCTGCCATCTGCACCCCGTCACCAGGACGAGGGATTTTTTCTGCACCCCGTGAATTATCACGGGGTGCAGCATTTACATCCCGTTCTACAACCTCATTCTCGTCACAATCTTTTTTTCCATAAGTTTCAAAATCCATTTGTATGTCGTAGACAACAGGGCGCCGATCAGCACGCTCTATAATTGTTTCAGCGATGCGTTGATTCCCTCTGGTTATAACACCTAAATCTTGCAACAGCTTAAGCTTCTCCAGTACGGTCCGGCGCTTTAGTCCGGTATAGCTACACAGCAAACTCACACTAGGAAATGCATGTCTCCCCTTATTATCTGCATGATTAGCTAATCCGATTAGGACATGACGAGCACCAGCGTCAGCTACAATTTGCTGTTGTAAGGCCCAGGTAATTGCTTGAACACTCATTAGCTGTCCAGACTTAAAGCGTCTTTAACCTGAAGCGTCCTAAAATAAACACGCCGACCAACTTTCACCATCGTCGGCTTCAGTTTTCTTGAAACCTCAGTATCGCTATATAGGGAGACACGGATGCCATCTGGTGAGCGACCAAGCAGGTCTGCCAAGTCAGTTATGCTCATTAGAAGACCGAATCGAGCGATAAGATAATCATCTACAGTCATGGTTAGCACTCATTAGTCGAATACAGACGAAGTTTATGCTAACCAATCAAAGAAAAAGCTCAACTAAGCAAGTTACAAAGATAAATCAACATACTACAAATTGATTTTCAAGATATATAGCTTTGACCAGCACACTCTCCCGTAAAGATTAATAAAACACAACCCAATCAATAAATTAACAAAAAACAGTAAAACAACACAATTTTTTATCAGACCACCTTCTCAGACCAAACCATGGAGATAATAATAAGAATAATAATATTATTATTCTTATTAAAAAACACATACCTATCTTTCTACTATCCGCTTATTTCATATAAACACTCTATACAGTACGAAATACAATACGGAATACGATACAAAACATGACATTCCACCTAATACTTTTCGCCAGGCTGAAACAGGCTGACTTAAAACAGGAGGAAGTAGAGTTAGACAGCAGATATAACGGTAGTAATAGAATTTTTTCCACAATCAAGCACCTTTGAGACTTGGCATGTTGCCTTATATTTGGTCTAACTTTGCGACCAGATCCTCCGTCCTTAAGTGGGTATATCGCCTCAGCATTTGCATGGACTTGTGCCCACTGATCGCAGCCACCTCCTGATCAGATAGCCCAGCCTCTACCAACCGGCTGACAGCTTCATGCCTTAAATCGTGAAAGCGAAAGTCATCAAGCCCTGCCTTCTTCTTGGCTTGATTCCACACCTTCGTATAGACGTAAGGGCCTCGTTTGCCTTCTTTGCCGGGCTCACCGAAAAACACCAGGTTACAGTCGAGTGGGCGCACTGGGTTATTCAGGGCCTGGTTGAACACCTCTGTCGCGGCTTGAGTTAGCGGCACAAGGCGGGCTTCGTTGTTTTTGGTGTCTGTAAGGCGCACTAGGCGGCGTTTAACGTCTACCTGGCAGCGAGTGAGGGTTAGGATCTCCGACGAGCGCATACCTGTCTCTAGGGCGATTCTGGCGATCCATGCCAGCATAGGGTTACTGTGCTGGCGTAACACGGCGAACAGCCGCTTCTCCTCCTCGGAATCAAGACGTCTACTCCGACCCTCCCCTGGGCTAGGCTTGCGGATATTCTGAACAGGGTTATAGGTCAGGCCCAGCCCCCACTCTTGAATTGAAACCGTAAATAGGTGGCCAAGCAGGGCAAGCTCAAGGCGCACGGTATTGGGGCTGATTAGCTCACCTCGGCGTCCCAAACTGTTTAAACGCTTGTCACGGTAGTTGGCGACCAGTTCTGGCGTAAGAGCTGCTAAAGAGTATTTACCCAAATGCTCGATCAGCGTATTGGCTTTGAGGCGTTCACTTTTCTGGCTGCTGGGTTTCTTGGTAGGTGTGATATCGGCCAAGTAGCGCTTTAGCGCTGCTTCAAGCGTCATTCTTTCTGAGGCACTACGCTGGATATAAAGGCCGCGCACCATTTCGTCTTCAGTGCGGCGTGCCCAATCTTGGGCGTCGCGTTTGGTACGGAAAGTTTTAGCGATGGTGGGCCAACCCGACTTGCGGATGACGGCTTTCCAGGTTGCAGAAGGGGTCTTGACGATAGTGGCCACAAGAAATCTCCAGGGTCTGAAAGATCGGCACTGTACCGAAACTGTACCCTTGGAGTAGGGGACTCACCAGAGAAAACTGCTAAGCTACTGATTTTAATGGTGGGCCCAGTAGGACTTGAACCTACGACCAAGGGATTATGAGTCCCCTGCTCTAACCAACTGAGCTATAGGCCCGAAAAGCGTGCATATCATAGCGAATGTGGCCGGGTGAGGCTAGCCCCTTTGCGCTATCTTGATGTCATTACGGCACTTTATGGGGATTGGGCAGTCTGGTGAGTAGTTCTTTATGCGGAGACGCGCTGTGAAAGCATTGATTGCTCTATTCCCCTTATTGTTGGCGCTGCCCGTGCACGCTGATTGGCAGCTTGATCCTGGCCAGTCGCGGGTGCAGGCATCGATTACACAGTTGAACGGCGAAGCACCGCAAACTCATCACCATCAGGTGCGCGATCTGCAGGGTGATATCTCCAGCGATGGCACCCTGCGCTTACCGTTAAAGCTCAGCCAAACCGATGTGCTGGAGCGCTTTGGCGAGCTTCCGCCGTGGGTAGGCTTGCTGGCGAACACCACCTTGGTGACGCTAGAGGCGCAAATGCCGCCAGAGCGGTTGGACGGTTTGGATATTGGCGAATCGCTGGTCGAGACTCTAACTTTTCGCGTTCAGTCTGACATGATTAATCAGCAGGAGTCCGTGCCGCTGCGCTTTACCCGGGAAGGACTAAATGCAATACGCGTGACTCACGCGGAGCCAATGGCAATGGATGGCCGTGCTTTGATGGCCAACAGCACGGTGCGTACCGTGCTGTCGATGCTGGGCTATAAGGAGATTGACGAGCATGTGCCCGTCACCCTCAATGCGCTCCTAGTTAATAGGTAATAGTTAATCGGTAGTCGTTAACAGTTAAAGATTAACGACTGAGTGCTTCTACATCCCCCGCCTGGGCTTCGCCGGTTTGTACGCGCCACTGGGCGGCATAGTGGCCGTTAGCCACCAGTAGGCTTGAGTGGCTGCCCCACTCAGCCACTTGGCCTTTCTCGATCACCACGATCTCATCGGCATGCACGATGGTCGAAAGCCGGTGGGCAATCATAATCACCGTGCGGCCATGGGCGATGCGCTTGAGCGAGCGCTGAATGGCCGCCTCGGTCTCGTTATCCACCGCACTGGTGGCTTCATCCAGTACCAAAATAGGCGGGTCTTTAAGCAGCGCCCTGGCTAGAGAAAGCCGCTGGCGTTGGCCGCCGGAAAGCCGCACGCCCCGCTCCCCTACCGGTGTATCCAATCCTTGGGGCAGCGTTTCGATAAAGCTCCACGCCTCGGCGGTTTTGGCGGCGTCGATAATTTCAGCTTCATCCGCATCGGGCTTACCGTAGGCGATATTGTCGCGAATGCTGCCTTCGAACAGGTAAACGTCCTGGCTAACCAGGCCAATCGATTGGCGTAGCGAGTTCATGCTGACATCGATAATCGGCTGGCCGTCGATGAGTACTCGTCCGTTTTCCGGGTCGTAAAAACGCAGCAGCAGTTTGATCAGCGTCGATTTCCCCGAGCCGGTCGCTCCCACCAGCGCCAGGGTGTTCCCTGCAGGCACGTGTAGGTGAATACCATCGACCCCGACTAAGCTGGTGGCGTAGTGAAAGCTCACATTGTCGATGGTCACTTCGCCGCGCACCGGCTGAGCGAGTGGTGTGGTGCTGTCGTCTTTGACCGTAATCGGCACTTCGAGCAGATCAAGGATGCGCCGCGTGCTGGCCATGGCGCGCTCAAACAGGTCGATCACTTGGGCCAGGCCGGTGAGTGGCCAGAGCAGCCGCTGGGTCAGAAACACCAGCACGCCGTAAGCGCCAACATTCAGCGAGCCGTTGAGTGCCATCATGCCGCCAACGGTAAAGGTGGCGAGAAAGCCCGCCAAAATCGCCATGCGGATGACCGGAATAAAGGCGGAGCTAACCTTGATCGCGCGGCGGTTGGCTTCAACATAGGCTTCGCTAGCATCGCGCAGGCGCTCGGCTTCGCGGTCTTCGCTGGTAAAACTTTTAATCGTGGCAATGCCGCTTAGGTTGTTGGATAACCGGCTGGCCAGATCCCCCACTTTCTCGCGCACATCGCTATACAGCGGCCCGGCCTTGCGCTGGAAGAAGAACGCACCCCAGATAATCAGCGGAATCGGGGTAAATGCCAACAGCGCAATCAGCGGTGAAAGCACGAAGAACACCGCGCCCACTGCTATCACCGTGACGACCACCTGAATCAAGGCATTGGCGCCACCGTCCAGAAAGCGCTCAAGCTGATTGACGTCATCGTTCATGGTGGCCACTAGCTGGCCGGAGCTTTTCGATTCAAAGAACGCCATATCGAGGCGCTGGGCATGCTCGTAGGTATCCTGTCGCATATCTGCCTGTAGCCGCTGGGCCAGGTTGCGCCAGAGGATTTGGAACAGATACTCGAACAGCGATTCTCCTGCCCAGATAACGAACGTCAGCACTGCCAACATGGTGATCTGCTGCTGAGGCGTTTCAAATCCCAAACTCGCCACAAAGCTCTGCTCTTGGTTGACCACCACATCAATGGCGACACCAATCAAAATCTCGGGGGCAATATCAAACAGCTTGTTGATAACGGAACAAGCGGTGGCGGCCATGATGCGCCGCCGGTAGCCTTTGGCATAGCGCAGCAGGCGCACCAAGGCTTGAAAACTGTGTGCAGGAGAGGACACAAGTATTCCTTACTGAGTGATTATCGAGGCATTAGAGTAATGAAATAGCCTCGCTATCTCTAGCGGGCATCCGCTTTTAGCAGACATTGATCGTGCCACGCTTGGCTGATGGCCTAATAAGCGGGCTCTGAACAGCGCCTCACGTTGGCCAACAAGGGGCTGCCGGTATCGGGGTCGATAAGTAGCGTGCACTCGACTTGATAGAGCGTGCGCACTAGATCAGGCGTCACCACCTGCGCGGGCGGTCCTTGCGCAACAATCTGCCCTTCGCGCATGGCGATGAGATGGTCGGCATAGCGACAGGCACTGGCAAGGTCATGCAACACCATCACGACGGTGCGGCCATGGTGAGCAAGGTGTTTGACCAACTCAAACACTTCAATCTGATGCCCTAGATCCAGTGCGGAGGTGGGCTCGTCCAGCAACAACAGCGGGGTTTGCTGGGCGATGGTCATGGCAATCCAGGCGCGCTGCCGCTGGCCGCCGGAAAGCGCATCAATTGGCCTGTCCGCGAGCGGCTCAAGCCCTGCGGCTGCCAGTGCATGCTGAACCACGCGCTGATCCTCCGCCGACCATTGGCGCAACCAGCCCTGGTGGGGCTGGCGGCCAAAGCGGATTAGTTCGGTCACGGTCAAGCCTTCCGGCGCTACGGCCTCTTGGGGCAGCAGCGCCAGCTGAGTGGCTAACTGGCGAGTGGGCAGGCGTTGAATATCGCCACCGTCCAGCAATACCAGCCCGCTATCAGGTTTATGCAGGCGCGCAAGCCCGGCCAGTAGCGTCGATTTTCCGCACCCATTGGGGCCCACAATCGCGGTCACTTTGCCGCTGGGTAGAGCGATATCCAAGCCGTTGATCACCTGCCGGGCGCCATAGCTCATGCCGAGTGATTGGGTCGACAGTGACGGTAACGCAGAGTTGGAAGGTTGGCTCATGTAAAGCTCCGTTGAGGACGCATTAATATCCAAAGTAACCACGGCCCGCCGACCACGGCCGTGACAATACCGACCGGAATCTCAATCGGCGCCAACAGTGTGCGCCCGGCCAGGTCAGCCAGCACCATCACCAAGGCCCCTGCCAGCGTTGCCGCCGTAATCGGCACTCCGCGCGAGCTCGACAGCGAGCGGGCAATCTCTGGGCCAATCAGCCCCACCATGCCAACAGGCCCTGCCACCGCGACGGCCAGGCCGGTCAGCGCCACCGAAAGCAGCAACACTTCTAATCGACGGCGTTTAACATTGACCCCTAAACCACTGGCGGTGGCATCTTTAAAACGTAGCAACGTAAGCGAACGAGCTAACATCAGCGCTGTGATCAAACCTAGCACTAACCCAAACATCAGCAGTTGTAGCGCGCCGCTGGGGCGGGCATTGAGCGAACCGACGGTCCAGGGGTAGGCGGCATTGGCGGTGTCGATCGCCACGCGAGCGAGAAGTAGCTGAGTGACAGCGCCAAACACGGCACCAACGCCAATGCCCGCAACGATAAAGCGATAACCCTGGGTGCCGCTGCCCGCCGCCAAGCCAAACGTGAGCACCGCGGCGGTGGTCGCCCCGGCTAATGCCATGGCGGGGGGCGCAATGGAAACGCCGATGCCTACGATAGAGGCCACCGCAAACGCCGTCGCGCCATTATCAATGCCGATAATGCCGGGGGTCGCCAGGCGATTGCGGGCTAACGTTTGCATTAAAATGCCGGCCAGGGCAAAGGCCGCACCGGTGCAAGCGGCGGCGGCTAACCGCGGCAGGCGGAGCTCCTGCACCACGAAGTTCGCCATCATATCCGCCTTGCCAAACAGCGCATGCAACACCCCCATCGGGGCGACGTTGACGCTCCCCAGGCTCAGGTAGAGCACACTGGCCAACAGAAACGCGCCTAACAAGCTCGCATTGACCGTTACCGCACGCCGCTCCAGCAGCACACTTTGGTCGCCATGGCGGCTTCGCCAGGCCAAGCGCCAATAGCCTTGGGGTGGCGAAATGGAGATACGAGCCGGTCGTGTAGAAGCGGCATCGAGAGCAGAAGAGCGGACTGGGGTAGGTTTCATTGTTCCACTCATAGCATCGGCAAACGGCGTGCACGCACCACCGCTATGAGCACGGGCGCACCGCATAGCGCGGTGAGTACGCCCAGCGGCAGTTCTGAAGGGGCCACGACGACACGAGATACAATGTCCGCCGACAACACCATCAAAGGACCAATGGGAAGGCAGAACCATAGCGTGCGACGAATATCTGGCCCGGCAAACGCGCGCGCAACAAACGGCACGACCAGTCCAACGAACGCGATGGGCCCTGCAATAGCGGTAGCCGCGCCGACCAAGAGCGCCACACAAGCAACCACCAACCAACGAATAAGGTTGGGGTGGTGGCCCAACCCCGAGGCAACCCGTTCCCCCAGTGCTAACGCGGCTAACGGCCGGGCGATTAGTAATACGATAATGGAAGCGACCAGCATACTGGGCAGCACCGAGAGCAGGTCGTCCAAGCGGCGGCCAGCCAAACTGCCAATGACCCAGAAGCGAATTTCATCAGCGGCGCGCTGGTCATAAAGCAGTATCAACGAGGTGAGGGACGCCAGTAGCCCCGAAAACGCAGCGCCAGCAAGCACGAGCCGTATAGGGTCGTTACCCACACCGCGAAAACGCGCCACGCTCAATACGCACACGCAACCCATCAAGGCGCCCAACTGGGCAACGGAAATACGCAGCGTGGCCGCACTGGCCCCCAACACCAAGGCCAGTGCCACGGCAAAGGCCGCGCCCGCGCTCACCCCTAATAAGCCTGGCTCAGCCAGCGGGTTACGCGCCACCGCTTGTAACAGCGCCCCCGCCACGCCTAATGCCATGCCCACCACAATGCCGATTAACGTTCGCGGTGCGCGCAATTCCCAGACAATAAAGTGTGCTTCACTGTCTTGGGAACCGCTTAACAGCGCCATGGCTCTACCGGGGCCAACGCTGCCCGCGCCGATCAACAGGCTAACGAGGCTCACCGCCACAAGGGCGGTGAGCAGGAACAGCATTAACGTGCGCGGGTTAGCTCTTTTAACGGCTAAGGTTGCGAATTGTGAAACCCTCACGGCAACAGCGCAGCCTCAATCTCATCAAGAATGGCTTGGGCGGCCAGCGGGCCGTTGGCGCTTGTCCAGAGCTGGCCATCCACAGGGACAACACGCTCTTGCTGCACCACATTTAAGCGCGTAAAGGCACTACTCTGCTTAGCCGACTCCAACGCTGCTTTACCATCATCGTTGAGCGTTGCTAGAAACAGCCAGTCACCATCCACTTGTGAAAGGTTTTCCAGGCTAAGCACATCGCTGTGCACACCGCGCTCGCCCACTAACCCACCGTCCTGAACGTCCAGCCCAGCTTGGGCTAACAATCCAGCGGCGAAAAGGTTTTGCGACATCACCATGGGGCCGCCGGGCATCCAACGAATAAGGAAAGCACTACCAGCCGCCCCTGCTTCGTCCACGGCTTGACTAACCTCAGCGGCACGTTGCTCTACGGCCGCAATGGCGTCTTCTATCGCGGCCTGGCGATTGAGGGCTTCGCCATAAAGGCGCGCTTCGGCTTTCCAGTTATCCGGTGCCAGCGGCTGAGTGGGTGGCACCACCGTAGGTGCAATGCGGGAAAGCAACTGATACTGCTCATCAGCCAGTTGCGCTGGCGCCAGAATCAGATCCGGCTGCTGCGCCAGCACGGCTTCAATATTGATCTCGCGCACCACACCCATGATCGCTGGTCGGTCATCCCCCAGATGCGGCTCTATATAACGGGCGACATTGTCGCCACCGCGGGAGGTAACCGCGCCTAGTGGTTTCACACCTGCCGCCACGGCGGCGTCCAGTGCGCCTTCATAAAGCGTCACCACGCGCTCGGGGGTTCCTTCAACCTCTACATCGCCAAACGCCGTTTCCAGCGTGCGAGCGTGCACGGCAGACACGCCTAATGCACTGATGAATAAAACATTCAATAACGCAGCAGCCATGCTCAGGCGCCCGCGCTTGGGACGGGCGAAGGCTAACGATGTGATTTGAGCCAGCATTGATTTCTCTCGAACAAAGAAGATAGAGAAAGATAGTAACGATTCTCAAAAACTCTTGCACTATTATTTGAACGAATAGAGCGTTCCATTTAACGCAACGCATTGAGGCACTTAAGGTTTCATTTTACGCAACGGAGCGTTCCTACAATTTGCATCGCAAATAGGAACTTTTCTTTTTAGAATCACAAACCTACTTGATAATAAATATCATTAGAAAGCAAATCGTATTACCAAGGGATACACATGCACTACTTCACTCGTCGTACATTAACCAGTGCCATCGCGCTCGCCACATTATCTACGGGTGCCCATGCCCAAGAAGCCACTCAGCTTAATAAGATGGTGGTCTCTGCCAGTGGCTTTGAGCAAGCGTTGGTAGACGCCCCGGCCAGCATTTCGGTGATAACACGCGAGGAGCTAGAGCGCACGCGGGTGACGAGCATTGCCGATGCCCTGCGTGATGTGGAAGGCGTCGATGTGGGCGGCCAAGTGGGTAAAACGGGGGGCAGTAATATCAGCATCCGTGGCATGCCCAGCGACTACACCTTGATACTGATCGACGGGCGCCGCCAGAACGCAGCGGGCAGCGTGACGCCTAACGGCTTTGGTGAAACCTCGACCAGCTTCTTCCCGCCTGTCTCTAGCATTGAACGCATTGAGGTAATACGTGGGCCGATGTCGACCCTTTATGGCTCCGATGCCATGGGCGGCGTGATCAACATCATTACCCGCCGCGTTGGCCGTGAGTGGACTGGCTCAGTAGGTATTGAGAACACCTTTAACCAGGATCGTGACTTCGGCGATCGCCGTGAGATCAATCTCTACACCAGCGGGCCACTGATTGAAGATACCGTGGGCGTCCAGCTACGCGGGCGCTTTTATGAGCGCGACGCATCCGAGCTTGTCTACAGCGACGAAAACGGTGACCCGATCGAAGTGAGCCAGCGAGGCCCCAGCCCTGTCGAGAGCGACATTTACAACCTGGGCGGCAAACTGACCTGGACCCCGAACGGCGACAATGACCTTTGGGTTGATGGTGAAATCAACCGGCAGCGCTATAACAACGATGAGTGCCAGCTGGGCACGCTGGATGGCCGTACTCGCAGTTGCGACCCCGAACCCGGCGAAGCCTTTGGCTACTCTGATGAGCTGCGTTTCGAGCGTGAGCAAGTCGCGATTGGCCACACGGGGCGATTTGCGTCGGGCACTTTAGAATCCAGCCTAATGCGCAATACCACTGAAACCAAAGGGCGCACCATTCCAGGCACCATCGGTGAAGCTTACGATGGTTTTCCCGGCATTGTCGGCGGCGACCCGCGCGAGCTTGAGACGACTAACACGGTGCTCGATAGCAAGTTCATCATGCCGTTAGGCAATCACATGACCACCGTAGGGATGCAGTGGTGGGATGCCGAACTTAACGACGACCTGGCAGGGGAAACCTTTGAGCAAACCACGTGGTCACTATTTGCTGAAGACGAGTGGCTGTTGCAAGAGAACTTAGCGCTTACTTTAGGCGGCCGCTATGACCATCACGATGCCTTTGGCAGCCAGTTTAGCCCACGTAGTTACCTGGTCTGGAACACGACGCCGGAGTGGACGCTAAAAGGGGGCATTAGCCGCGGCTACAAAACGCCCACACTTAATGCCCTGCACGACGGCATTAACGGTGTAACAGGCCAAGGCACGGTGCTCACCATAGGCAACCCTGACCTGGAGCCCGAAACCAGCACCAGTAGCGAGATCGGCGCGCACTACGATAATCAACAGGGCTTCACCGTTAGCGCGACGCTGTTCTACAACCAGTTTGACGACAAGATTGCCAGCGGCAACGATATCTTGATTGAAAACGACCCGCTGATTCCTGACGGCCTGTATGGCCAAGACGTCAATATCGATGAAGCGATCACCCAGGGCGTTGAGCTCGCCACTGGTTATCAGTTCAACACGGATTGGCGCTTGAGTGCCAACTACACCTATACCGACAGCGAGCAACAAAGCGGCGAAAATAAAGGTGATCCACTGACCGACACACCCGAGCACGCGATCAATACCACGCTGCGCTGGCAAACCACTGCGAAGCTGGACACATGGCTTTCAGCGGAGTACCGCAGCGAGCGCTACCGTAATCGTGAAGGCGTTCGGGGCGCGCCTTCCTTCGACGATTTAGGTGATTTTAAAGCCTACTCGCTGTTCCATCTGGGCGGTAGTTACGCAGTCACCAATCAGCTTAATCTGAGCGCGACCATCTATAACCTGTTCGATAAGGACTTTGTCGACTACCGCGCCTATGGCAATGGCACCAGCTTTGGCAATGTCTACGCCAACAGCGAAGAGGGCCGCCGCCTGTGGCTGTCGGCCCGCTACGAGTTCTAACCCCTTTCAGCTCGCTACTGTTTCAATGCTGATTTCTGCCCCGGCCATGTGCCGGGGCTTTTTTGTTTATTAGCACATACTTTTCTCAACCCCAAAAAAGCGGCTATCGCTGGATAGCCGCTGCAGTGATGCGTTGATTGTTTGAACGTTACATCTAAAACGCGACGTTAAGGCCTAGCCAAACCCGACGGCCATCTTCCACATAGCCGTACTCGTCGTAATCGATCGCTTCGTCAAACAGGTTATAAATGCCCGCATTGAGTTGCGTCGTTTCATTAAGTTGGTAGCCAACGCCTGCATCCACAAAGGTGTAGGAAGGCGCTACGATGGCGCTTTGCGAAGGGCCGGTGTTGGGTTGGCTCTCTTCACCGCGATAAGTCACTTTTGTCCACTGGCGCAGCTTAGACGAAACCTGCCAATCCAGCGTGGCCGATACCTGGTGGCGTGGCAGTTGCGTCAGTGGCTCGCCTGCGTATTCACCGCTTTTTTGCTCGCTATCAGTGAAGGTATAGCTGGCTGTTAGCTCGACCGCCTCGCCTAGCGGCGCCGCTAAGCTTGCCTCAACCCCTTGGGTGACGGCCTCATCGATGTTGATGCGATAAGTGGGATCACTGCCAAAATCGTTGGCCTCATCGGCACATAGACCTTCAGGGCAGGCAATGCGAGTAATTTTATCTTTGAAATCATTATGAAAGAGTGTGAGACCACCACTTAGCCCGGCATCATTGGCGTATAACAGCGCCAACTCTTTATTGAGTGAGGTTTCTGGCTCTAGATCTGGATTTCCGTAAACATCGCCACCTCGGCTAGTTTGCCCCCAGTCAGCGGTGACTTCACGTAGGTTGGGTGAACGGAAGCCCGTGGATATCCCGCCCTTTAACGTCCAATCAGGCGTCATGTTCCATACGCTGTAGAGTCGAGGACTGATGTGACTACCATAGTTCTCGGCATCATCTAGCCGCATCCCGCCAGTGAGCGCCCAGGTGTCGGTCAACAGCCATTCGTCTTCGGCAAACAGAGCCCATTGCTGCTGCTCTACATGGGTACGGTCAGATATCTGGTTGGTTTGGTAATCGTCCAGCGACTCTTCTTCGTAACTCGCACCGAGGGTGAGCATATGTGCACCTAGCGGCATTACTAGGCTGGTTTTAGCAGTGGTATTGGTGATTTCAATTTCCCGAGATGGGTTTTCGCTGGTTTCCCGCTGGACAAAGCTTTCGCTGGTACCAAGATCAAAGCGCCCGCTATGGGTGAGCGCTACATGGCGGTGAGTATAGTCGTTGTAGCTGTCCGTACAACCGCCACGGCAGCCTTCTGATGGCGCTGACTTACCCATTAGTGATTGCCGCTGCTGCTCGGTAATTCCAGCTTCCGCGGTAAAGTCGTGGTTATCCGAGGCGGCAAGACTGAACCTCGCCGTAAGGCTTTGCAGGCTTTTATCTTCGTAGCCGTTAAGAATGTTGTCTTCGTCGCGCTGAGAGGTGCGCCCGTAGAGCTGCAGCCCTAACCGATCCCCTACCAGCGGGCCGCTTAGATAAAAATTGGCTTGACGGCTGTCGCCAGCGTCGCTGTCTTCTTGTAGCACCGTGTCGAGCTGCACATTACCGTGCCACGCCTGGGCGACTTTGCGAGTAATCACATTGATGACGCCGCCAATGGCATCAGAGCCATAGAGCGTCGACATGGGGCCGCGCACCACTTCAATACGCTCAATGGCCTGTAGCGGCGGCAGCCAATCCTGCTCAAACCCGGCGCTACCATTGGGCCGTGATTCACGCGAATTTTGCGGGCGACCATCCACCAATATCAGCGTGTACTGTGACGGCATGCCACGGATAGAAATGTCATGACCGTTATCTCCCGAGCCGCCACCGGTCACGATCACACCGGGCACATCACGCAGAGCATCGGTGACATTTTGATAATAGCCCCGCTCTAACTGTTCTCGCGAAATGACGCTAATAGAGGCGGGTGCATTGGTAATCTGCTGTTCAAAGCCGGAGGCCGTCACGACCATATCATCTAGTCGTGGCGCTTCTTGTGCCAACAAGGCGCCACTGGCAAGGCTAGAAACGGCGCTGGCCAGCAGCGTGCGACGCAAACAGGGAGACATAGTAAAATCCTTCATAGTGTGTGAGCGATCGCTCTATAAATGCGAACTATTAGCATTTATATATTTACACACTCTTTGCACAATAGGGTGAGACAGTGCGTTCAAAGAAACGGAACACAAATGCCTATTATTTTCATTCTCACCGAACAGTGGCACAATCAAGTCTCATCCTCTGCCCGTGGGCCTGATCATGTATGACTTCGATGAACTCACTGCCTTTGCTGATGTGATGACCACGGGCAGCTTGACCCGCAGTGCGCAAAAACTTGGCTTGGCCAAGTCGACCTTGAGCCGACGCATCAGCCAATTGGAAACCCGGCTCAATCAACCCTTGCTACGGCGGCAAGCCAACCGCTTAATACCAACCGAAGCGGGACTGCTTTTCCACAATTACTGTACCGAGCTTTTAGCGATGGCGGCCCATAGCCAGGAGGCGCTGGCTGAACTGCGCGAGGAGATCAGCGGTGAAATAACCCTTGAGGTGCATGGCGCTTTAGCCCGTAGCTGGCTAGCTAGCGCTATCGATGCGTTTTTAAATCGACATCCAAAGGTAGAGCTAACGCTTCAAACCCGTGAAATGCCACCGACGAAAATGCACAGCAACAGTGTGCATGTGTGGCTAGGGCCAACCCATGAGTGTGGGCTGAATCAGGAACGGCTGGGGTATTTAACCCGCGGGTTATATGCAAGCCCTCGCTATTTAGAGACCGCTGGGATGCCTAAGCACCCCGATGAGCTTACTCAGCATGCGTGGATCGACCTGTTGGGCTCGGCCTCGAATGGGCTGCTGCTGTCTCATTCTGAACATGGCGATTACACGTTTGATCCGCCCCGCTCGCGGCTGCGTGTGGACCTTACCGCTCTGCATATTGATGCCATCGCTCGTAGTCAGGGCATCGGCCTGCTCGCTCACTGGTTAACCGCAAAGCGGGAGCAGCATCATCCCGGCGAGTTGATTAACTGCCTACCCGGTTGGGAGCCAGTCCCCCTACCGATCACGCTGCTGTACGCTTATGGCCATCAATCCCGACGCACCCACGCGCTATTGGAGTTTTTACGTAGCCAAGTGCCCGCCCAATGGCGTACCTCAACCGCTACTGTTTAGGGTAATTCGAGTGTTTACCTTGCCAGCTAGCCCGCTCATTAACGACAATAGGCTGCTAACAAACCGCTGATTGCCAAGGAAAGTAATGCTTGCCGAACTTTTTGCCGTTATGGCGCCCGTGCTTGCCGGGGCAGGACTTGGCTTTTTATGGATCCGCTTAGGCCATCCCTACCCGGTCGACTTCATCACGCGGCTAGTATTTAACATCGGCACCCCTTCGCTGGTATTGGCATCCCTGGCGGGTGCCGACATTGATGCAGCCACCTTTGGCCAAACGATGCTTGCCGCCGCGTTGGTGATTCTTACCATGGGGGGCGCGACCTTTTTGGTGGCAAAACTGTTGCGGCGCAGCTGGCGGGTATTGCTGGCACCGATGATGTATCCCAATACCGGCAATATGGGCTTACCCGTGGTGCTTTACGCGTTTGGGAGTGCGGGGTTTGCCTACGGCATCACGGTCATGGTCACCGTATCGCTATTTCAGTTTACCTTAGGCGCTGCGCTTAACAGCCAAGGCAATCCGCTCAAAACCCTCGTTAAAACACCGACCGTTTACGCCATTCTTATTTCTATGGCGCTGTTACTGACCGGTACCTCGCTACCGCCTTGGTTGGCGAACACAGTAGATTTAATGTCTGGGTTCACGGTACCACTAATGTTGATTACTCTCGGCGTATCACTGGCCAGTATTCAGGTTAAAAACCTGCGCTCGGGGCTGGGGTTTAGCTTGGTGCGCATCCCTCTCGCCGCCTTGGCGGCTTGGTTTATTGCGGGCTGGGTGGGCCTCCCACCCTTGGCACAAAGCATTTTAGTGGTACAGATGTGTATGCCCGTGGCGGTATTTAACTATTTATTTGCGCAACGCGCTCAGCGCGAACCTGTCTATGTTGCCAGCCTGGTGTTCTGCTCAACGCTGCTAGCGTTGGTTTATATACCGGTGCTACTCGCCATACTCATGTAAGCCCGATTTTATCAATAACGCCGTTTAAGCACTCTTAGCGGAACCCCGACGTGAGTGAAGAGTCACTGCTAGACTGTTATTAATAACGGGTACTAATGATAACGGGCACTAACATCACAGAGGGCACGCTATGCACTATGCCAATAAGAGTCACTCTACCCGCCACTGGTTGGCGCCGGGGATTCGAGTAGCGGTGATTAGCGGGGCAATACTGGCGGCTACGATGAGCAACGCGAACGCAGAAGTGATTCAGACGTCGCTTGAAACCGAGCATTTAACCCTTTCTATTGAGCGTATCGCCGAGGGTTTTGAACACCCCTGGGCGATTGCATTTTTACCCGATGGCCGCTCGCTAGTCAGTGAACGCAGCGGGCAACTGACGCTTGTTGACCCCGAAAGTGGCGAAACACGCTCCCTGGAAGGTATGCCAGACGTCAGCACTCAGGGCCAAGGCGGCCTGTTAGATATCGTTTTGCACCCTGATTTCAAAGGGGGCAATGGCGCGGGTGACAACGACTGGATTTATTTCACCTGGAGCAAGCCCGATGACAATAACACGCGCTCGGCGCTATCACGCGTACAATGGCTGGGCGACGAACTGGGTGAGGTAGAACACTTATTTGAACAGGATCGCGCCTCTGGGCCTGGCCGCCATTATGGCTCGCGACTCGCTTGGCTACCTGATGGTACGCTGCTAATGAGCATTGGCGACCGCGGTAGCGAGCCGCCTCGCGCCCAAGCTAGCGATGACCACGCTGGCTCAACATTGCGCCTTACCGCCACCGGCGGCGTGCCTGATGACAACCCCTTTGTAGACGACGACGCCACACTGGACGAAATTTATACCATGGGTAACCGTAATATTCAGGGCATGACCGTGATGAGTAACGGCCAAGCTTGGGTGTCCGAACACGGCCCGCGAACCGGCGACGAGCTTAACCATATCGAAGCAGGCAATAACTATGGCTGGCCGGACGTTAGTCAGGGCAATGACTACGCCACCAATGAACCGATTGGCGAAGACTCGCTGCCCGGCATGGTGAACCCGGTATATGTGTTTGAAGGACGCTTTGCACCCGCCGGGCTTGCAGAAGTGACTAGCGACGCGTTTGGCGAGTGGAAAGGTAATTTATTGGCTGGCGGTCTCGGCAGTGAAAAGCTACTTCGCTTGCGCTTAGAGAATGGTAACGTAGCCGAAGAGGAGCTGATTCTTAATGGTGACATTGGTCGTATTCGTGATGTTCGCCAAGGCCCGGACGATGCTATCTATCTGCTTACCGATGCCCCTCAGGGTGGCCTTTATCGCTTGGTGCCAACGAATCAGTAACGCCTCACGCACTTGCAGATATTAAATGTATTAACACCATTATGAGCACCGCATGCGACTACGCAATTTAATAATTTTAACGGTAATTGTGCCGCTTTTCGTCGTCCTAGTGGTGTTTAGCTTAGTCGCCATTAAATCGCTTGAGGATAACGTACGCTCAAAGCTACAAACGGAAGTAGAGATTATTACCCGCACGCTGAGCTCTTCGCTGAGTTACGCGGTCACGCCGGACAGCAGCACCCCGCTCGAAGAAGCGCTACAATCGGCGTTTTCGTTCCACCGCATTTATGGCGCCTATGTATTCGATACCGACGGGCGCGACATTTACGGTCTAGGCCTTGGCAAAGACATTTTCAGCCGGGAAGAAATTCAGCAAGTCATTGAGCGCGATGATTTATATAGCAACTATCGACAGCACGATGGCTGGAATTACTACTCTGCGCTGACACCCCTGCGCTCACAAGATGGCACTGTGTATGGCGTGCTGCAGGTTAACCGACTCAATACCGGCATTGAGAGCTATACTGGCTTTATCAGCATTGTGGCCGTGTTGGTCTTTGTGGTCGGCGCTGCAGGGATTGTATTTAGTATCTGGTGGGGGTTTCGCCGCCATATCGAGCGCCCGCTTAATCGACTGCTGCACGTAATGTTGCTGGTGGAAGATGGTGACCGCAGCCAGCGCGCCACCGAAGACGGCCCTACCGAATATCGCCACCTCGCCTCTGGGTTAAATGGCATGCTGGACGCGATGGCAGAGAAAGACCAAGAAATCGAAGACCGCCAGCGGCGTGAAATAGAGCTTGAAAAGCGTCTACGCAAATCGAAAAAACTAGCCGAACTAGGCGTTCTTGCAGCGGGGGTTGCCCACGAAATAGGTGCACCGCTAACGGTAATCAATGGCCAAGCTCAACGCCTGGCTCGCCGCGATGTGATTGGTGATGACGAACGCGCAAGGCTAGGCCGCATTCGCGGCGAAGTGGAACGCATCGTCGAAATTGTGCGTCAATTGATGGAATTAGGCCGTCAACATAACGTAGAGAAAGGCGAGTTAGCACTCGACCAGCTTATTATAAGTGCCAGCGATTTGGTTGAAGAGGAGCTTGAACCACGCAACATTCGTCTAGACATTGAATTACCGTCACCGATACCCAACTTAATCGCTAATGGTCAGCAGCTTATTCAGGTGCTGACCAATTTACTCAGAAATGCGGCGCAAGCGCCCGAAGTAAGCCGCATCAGGGTTCGAGCCCAACAGCAAGAACATGAATTAATACTGTGGGTAGAAGATGATGGCCCGGGCATACCCGACTCCCATCATCATAAAGTGTTCGATCCATTTTTTACCACCAAACCCGTCGGCCAAGGCAGTGGTTTGGGGCTCTCTATGGTACATCGCATTATTAACGACCACGGCGGCACGATCGGCGTGTTTGACAGCGTCCTTGGTGGCGCTGGTTTTGAAATTACACTACCCCTTAGTGAAACCGTATCCGCGTGAGGACAACGTTTGTGACCCATCAGGAACACCTTTTACCTTTATTGGTGGTGGAAGATGACGCCGCTATACGTGAGTTATTAGAGGAAGAACTGCAGGATGCAGGCTATACCACGCTGGGTGTCCCTAGCGCTGAAGAAGCTATTGCCTTATTGAGCCACACCACCGTCTCGCTGGTAATCACCGACGTACGTTTGCCGGGTATGACAGGCATACAGTTACTTCAGCAACTCCGCCAAACGGGCAGTGAGTTGGGCATTATCGTGATTACCGCCTTTGGTACCATTGATCAGGCGGTCGAGGCATTAAAACTCGGGGCTGACGATTTTTTAACCAAACCACTCGATTTGGATGCTATTCGGGAGGCCGTTTTTCGTGTGCTTGAACGGCAGCGTTTAGCCGTTTCTCATGATTCAGAGATCAGTCACTTCCACGGCATTGTGGGTAAAAGTCAGGTCATGCAGGCGCTGTTTCATGATGCCTCCCGCCTTGCCAAGAGCGACGCTCCCATCCTGATATTAGGTGAAAGCGGCACGGGTAAAGAGCTACTTGCTCGCGCCATTCATCAGGAAAGCCCGCGTGACGACCAACCCTTCGTACCGGTTAACTGCGCGAGCATTCCCGCCGACTTGATGGAAAGTGAGTTCTTTGGCCATGTAAAAGGCGCTTTTACCGGCGCTAGCGAAGCGCGCAAAGGACTATTTCAAAGCGCCCAGGGCGGCAGCCTGTTCTTAGATGAAATTGGTGAAATGCCGATTAATCTGCAGGCTAAATTATTGCGTGCCCTTCAGGAGAAAACCGTGCGCCCAGTGGGTGGCGAGCGCGAAGAGCCGGTGGATGTGCGCATCATCGCTGCGACCCATCGCAATCTAGAAAAAGAGATAGAACAAGGTAACTTCCGTAGCGACCTTTTTTACCGGTTGGAAACTTTTTCACTGCGCATTCCGCCGCTGCGTGAACGCGACACCGATATCGAGCATCTTGTTTTTGCCCTTATCGATAAGCACTCTGAGGCACAGGGCAAGCAGATTGAGCAAATCGAACCCGAAGCACTCAATAGTTTGCTTAATTACGCCTACCCCGGCAACGTTCGCGAATTGGAAAACGCCATTATGCGCGGCGTTACGCTGAGCGAAGATGGCTCGCTAAGCCACAAGGATTTACCCGAGCGCCTGCGGGAAAAATCAACGGTTGAAACCGGCACGCCTATAGTGCCTTCCGTCAGTGGCGAACTGCTCGCGGGAGGCCAACTGCCAGTACCGCCGCCGATTCGCTGGCCCAGCTTGGAAGAAGTCGAAAAACGCTATATTAACAAAGTCTTGGAAGCCACAGGGGGCAATAAGCGGCGCACGGCAGAGGTGCTGGGCATCGCGCGCAGAACACTCTACCGCCGCCTTGAAGATAATGAAGAGTAATTGACGCGACCCTGCTAGCTGATTAAACAGGATTAAAAAAACCCCCGCGGGCGCGGGGGCGAAAAGGATGGCAAACCGTTTGGAGCAGCCGCAGGGAACAGACAGCTGATGCGATTTACCATCGTAGGGAGCGGTACACTAACAATTAATAATGACTAGCTATCACTGATTACTGGTTTCCTCATCATCGTCATCTGGGGTGGCATCTGAATCTTCACTGTCTCCCGGCATCGGGTCAGTGCCTTCACCGAAACCCGCTGCATCTTCTTCGGGGTCCATTGTTCCCGTGGCGGGTTCATCCATTGTATCTTCAGGCATGTTCTCTTCTGACATGCTCTCTTCTGACATGCTCTCTTCAGACATAGGCGCTTCAGATTCAGCGCCTGTACTTTGCGTCATAGACCCTTCTGAACCTGAATTCTCTTCAAGACCTGGATCCTGCTCCATTGCAGCAGGCTCTTCACTCATACTCGGCTCAGGCTCAGGCTCAGCGGTAGGGTCTTGCTCCAACGGAGAAGGCTCTTCCGTGGGTGTCGCCGGTTCTTCATTATCACCGCAACCAGCCAATACGATGACACTTGCTGCGGTTGCCATCATGCACAGCGTTAACCAACGTGGGCGCTTGGTAGCTTGCTGACTTTCAATTTGGTCATGTTGATTATCCATAATACCCACCTCCATTGATGAGACCGTTAATCTCTACTCTGCAACATGCAATTAATAAAACGTTTACTTGGTTAAATGAAAATTTGTCTTATACAAATTGTGACACGCTTATTAAGCACATTCATTTAATGTGCCAACTTCCGCATAAATAAAACAAACACTTTAAAATCATAAATTTAAATAATAATAAATATCAGCATCGACAGCAGCTACTCGAAATCAGGTGGGTAAAAAATGACACATGTAGCGTTAATTGCCCCGTTGAGCGAGCCGTTGTGACACACAGGCCCTACCTATGTATAATAATTATTAATAAATTAACCAACACAAGTTATCTTTTCTTTTATGAATGACGTTGTGCCGCGGCTAACGCTGCCATCAATGCACATTCATTCTGCTCAACAAAAAGGCACCGCCGATGGACGAGACACGACCCGTCAAAATTAAAGTGCGCGGCTTAAGCAAAGTCTTTGGCAAGCACCCTCAAAAAGCAATCGAGCTACGTAACCAGGGAATGAAGCGTCCAGAAATTCTGGAGAAAACAGGCCAGACGCTGGGGCTATCGAATATTTCGTTTGATGTCTATGAAGGCGAACTGCTGGTTATCATGGGGCTTTCAGGGTCGGGCAAGTCGACGTTGATTCGTTGCCTTAACCGCCTGATTGAAACGACCGAAGGTGAGATCGTCATCGACGGTGAAAATATTCCGACGCTGAAAGAGAAAGCGTTGCTGGAGTGCCGTCGCCGCCACTTCTCTATGGTGTTTCAGAATTTCGCGCTATTTCCTCACCGCACTGTGCAGCAAAACGCCGAGTTCGGTTTGGAAATTCGCGGCGTAGAGAAAGCAGAGCGACACAAGATTGCTCATGACTCGCTGAAACAGGTTGGCTTAGAGGGCTGGGAAGACGCCTACCCCAATCAACTTTCCGGCGGCATGCAGCAGCGCGTTGGCCTAGCCCGTGCGTTGGCCAACGATGCCACCGTGCTGTTAATGGATGAAGCCTTCTCCGCACTCGACCCGCTGATTCGTAAAGACATGCAGCAAGAGCTTTTGCAACTGCAATCCAAAATGCAAAAGACTACCGTCTTCATTACCCATGACCTGGATGAGGCGCTCAACATTGGCGATCGCATCGTGCTGCTGAAAGATGGTGAAGTGGTGCAGATCGGCACGCCGGAAGAAATTCTGACTAAACCTGCGGATGACTACGTGCGGCGCTTTATCGAAGGGGTTGATCGGTCACGTATTCTGACCGCTGAAAGCGCCATGCGGCCTCTGCGCTCCACCGCCCGCGAAAGCGATGGGCCGCGTACGGCGTTACACCGTATGCGTGACCATGCTATCGACTCTATCTATGTCGTTGATCGCGACCGTCGTCTGCTCGGCCTGCTGGAAGTGGATGCCGCTAGCCGCGCGATTGAAGAAGGGTCTGATTCAATCATTCCCTATTTAACTCAAGATTTCCGCAAAGTCCCTATGGATGAGCCGCTGCATAACCTGTTTGCCATGTTTAGTGAAAAGAGCTTCCCTATTGCCGTGATTGATCAGCAAGAGCAACTGCTTGGCGTGGTGGTAAAAGGCGCAGTACTTGATGAACTGGCACGAGCAGGAGAGCAATAATGGAGATCCCACGCATCCCGCTAGGTGATTGGATTGAAAGCGGCCTAACTTGGTTGACCAGCGAATTCTCCATGGTTACCCGCGGCATTTCCCGCTTTACCCAAACCGGCATTGATACTTTAAACAGTAGCCTTTTTTGGCTACCTGAATGGGCGCTGCTAGGCCTGATTGCCCTGCTATGTTGGCGGTTAGGCGGCACTCGCTTAGCTATTGGGGCCATCGCGGGCTTAGCATTAATTTGGAACCTGGGCCTGTGGGAGCCCATGATTGAAACGCTTACGCTGGTGGTGTTTGCCACCCTGGTGGCGATCGTTATCGCGCTACCGGTCGGCATTGCGGCGGCGCTGTCTAATCGGCTTTACCGGGTGATTATGCCGATTCTGGACTTTATGCAGACCATGCCCGCGTTCGTCTATTTGATTCCGGCTATTCCGTTTTTTGGGATTGGCTCGGTCTCGGCGATTTTTGCGACGGTGATCTTCTCGATGCCCCCCGCTATTCGCTTTACCACGTTGGGCATTCGTCAAGTGCCGGTGGAGCTAATCGAGGCCGCCGATGCCTACGGCGCCACCCGTGGCCAGAAACTGTTTAAAGTGCAACTACCGCTATCACTACCCACGGTAATGGCGGGTATCAACCAGACCATTATGTTGGCGCTCTCGATGGTGGTGATCGCCGCCATGATTGGTGCGGATGGTTTGGGCAGCGAAGTATGGCGCGCTATTCAACGCCTGCGTCCTGGCGATGGTTTTGAAGCGGGCATAGCAGTGGTTATTCTAGCCATGCTGCTTGACCGCTTGACGCAGTCACTGAGAAAGACCCGATAATCGGGAAAACGCATCAACTAAGCAAAACGGCAAAAGCGACTGTGTTGAGCCAACCGCTTGCTAAGTCGCTTCTGGCTAACCATGCTGTGTTTGGCAGCAGATTGACACATCAATAAATGTATACCCAAGGGAGAAAGTGAATGAAACATCGCACATTGAACCTCCGTATCCGTATTGCTTCACTGGCAATGTTAGCCGGTACAGGCGTCGCTATCAGCAGTGCAGCGCAAGCCGAGGAAGAGAAAGGCACCGTTAACCTAGCCTACGTCGAGTGGTCATCTGAAGTTGCTTCCACCAACGTGGTTGCCGCGGTTCTTGAGCAAGCAGGCTATGAGGTTGATCTAACCTCGCTTTCGGCTGCTGCCATGTTCCAAGCGCTCTCTTCTGGCGATGCGGATGCGATCGTTGCCGCTTGGCTGCCGACCACTCACGCCGATTACATGGAACGCTTGGGTGATAGCATAGAAGATCTGGGCCCCAATCTGGACGGCACCAAGCTAGGCCTCGTTGTACCTGAGTACACCGACGTCGACTCCATTGCTGATCTTAACGATAACGCTGACAGCTTTAATAACGAGATCATCGGCATTGACCCCGGCGCAGGCTTAATGTCGCTGTCCGAAAAGGTTGTGGATACCTATGACCTTGAGCTGGAACTGCGTAGCGGTAGTGGCGCTACGATGACGGCAGCGCTGTCGAGTGCTATTAATAACGAAGAAGATGTTGTTGTTACTGGTTGGACGCCTCACTGGATGTTCGCCCGCTTTGACCTCAAATACCTAGAAGACCCTGAAAACGTCTACGGTGGCGCAGAGCAGATCCATACTGCGGTTCGCGAAGGCCTGGAAGATGACATGCCGGAAGCCTATGCCATTCTCGATGCTTTTGAATGGACGCCAGAGCAGATGGGGGAAGTCATGCTGATGAACCAAGAAGATGGCAGCGACCCCTACGAGAACGCGAAGCAGTGGGTTGAAGATAATCAGGACGTAGTTGAGCAGTGGCTCGATAGCTAAACGACCTGTGCAGTAACTATAACGGGGGGCTTCGGCCCTCTGTTGTCGTTATAAACGCAATGTTTTAGCGAATAGGTTCATACTACGTTGAAGGCTGTCTTAACAGATTTGCTATTGTGAGCGCCTTAACGCGAGCCATGTAATGTTGGTTGATGGCCACATTCGGGTTTCTATTCAACATTTTTGATCGACACTTCTTGCTCGAAATAGAGAGGCTTCTGTGGATAACCACGATGATAAACGTCCCCCTGAAGAGCCGGTCACTGAGGGCATACCCGCCCCAGATGGCGCGGCGAATCTGATCGATACCGATTATGTCATCGGTCAAGACAACATCACCACGAATGCTATGGGTCTTAATCTTGACCTGCACGGCAAGGTATTTAGCATATCGGCGGTTGTGGTGCTGTTGTTTGTAGTACTGACGTTGGCACTGCAAGACACCATCGCCCCTATTTATGACGCTATTTTCGGTTTCTTGACCGGAAATTTGGCATGGTTCTTTATATTAGCGGCGAATATATTCGTCATTTTATGTATTGGTCTGATTTTCTCCCCATTAGGTAAAATCCGTATTGGTGGCGCCGATGCCAAACCTGATTTTACCTATATAGGTTGGTTTTCAATGCTGTTTGCCGCAGGCATGGGCATTGGCCTGATGTTCTTCGGCGTTAATGAACCGCTGACGCACTTTGGCACATCCTTTGACGGCGGCAGTTGGGCGCCGCTTGCAGGTGCGGAAGGTGATGCTGCCGGTGCTGAAGCGTTAGCTATGGCCGCAACCATCTTTCACTGGGGCCTGCACCCTTGGGCAATTTACGCGGTAGTGGCGCTTTCGCTAGCGCTGTTCTCATTCAATAAGGGTTTGCCGCTCTCTATGCGTTCGGTGTTTTACCCGATTTTAGGTGAACGCGTCTGGGGCTGGCCAGGCCATGTGATTGATATTTTGGCTGTGTTTGCAACGTTGTTTGGCCTGGCTACCTCATTGGGCCTAGGCGCTACCCAGGCCGCGGCGGGTCTTACCTACTTGTTTGACGCGCCAGAAAGCGATATCACCATGATCCTGTTGATCGTTGGTATTACGATTATCGCCATCGGCTCGATTCTAGCGGGCGTCGATAAAGGTGTTCAGCTACTCTCAAAAATCAATATCGCCATGGCGGCAGCCCTGCTGTTCTTTGTGATTGCAGTCGGCCCTACTCTGTTGATTGCCACCGGCTTCTTTGAAAACCTGTGGAACTATGCGGTGCACCTACCTGCGCTGTCTAACCCCTTCGGCCGTGAAGATGCCAACTTTAGCCAAGGCTGGACGGCCTTTTATTGGGCATGGTGGATCTCCTGGTCCCCGTACGTCGGCATGTTTATCGCCCGGGTATCCCGTGGCCGCACCGTTCGCGAATTCCTGATATCCGTTATGCTGGTGCCCTTTTTCGTGTCGGTGCTATGGATGACCACCTTCGGCGGAACCGCCATTGATCAATATGTGAGCCAGGGCATTGAAGCCGTGCGTGACGCTGGAGTGGATCTACAGCTGTTCGTCATGCTGGAGCAGCTGCCGCTATCACAAATCACCTCGTTCATTGCGATCATACTGGTGATTATTTTCTTTGTGACCTCCTCTGACTCCGGCTCGCTGGTTATCGATTCGATTACCGCGGGCGGTAAGGTCGATGCACCGAAACCACAGCGCGTGTTTTGGGCGATCATCGAAGGCGCGATTGCCATTGCACTGCTATTAGGTGGTGGTCTAACGGCACTACAGACCATGGCCGTCTCCACCGGTTTCCCGTTCACCATCATATTGCTAGTGGCCTGCTATGCCATTATCAAGGGGTTGATGAGCGAGCCAAAAGCGGTTTAAGCCTTCGCATACATACTCCGTAAAGCAAACGGGCAACCCACTGGGTTGCCCGTTTTTTTGTTGATAACCTTTAACACCAAATGTCTTTTAAGGGTGTGTGGGGCCGGTAATGGGTAGCAATTTGCGCCTGCAATAGCTCTGCGGTGGCCAACGCATCCACCAGGGCATGATGTCCTTGATAAGCGGGCAAACCATAGCGTTCGCGGCTAGCGTGCAACCGTATCGAAACCGGTGGGCGACCCAACCAGCGACGAAAGCGCGCCCAAAGCGTTTGGCGATGGAGCCGCGCCTCCAGCGACATGGTATCGATCATCGGAAACAGCACCCCTTCCCCACGGCGAGCTTTGATAGCGGCATCTAAAAAAGGCCGCTCGATATTGCGGAAGTGAACGACGACTAATCGACCCGCTAACGCCGCTAACACCTCATCCAATATCACTTCTAAATCTGGCGCCTGGGCAATCTCCGAGTGGGTAATGTGATGATAGGCAATCGAGGCTTCCGCCAGCGGCCGCGAAGGATTCACCACCCAGTAGCGCCGCTCGGCAAGCTTAATGCGATTAAGGGTAAACGGCACAAGACCAATACTGACAATGGCATGGCGCCGCTCATCCAGCCCGGTGGTTTCCATATCAAGTGCCACCATGGGCACCTCGGCAATCGGGGTTTCCGGATCAGGCAGCGGGGTACTAAAAAACTGTTGGATCGCCGAACTGGCGGCTTGCTGAGCCCGCTGGGCCATATAGCCAGCCCAGTCAGCCTGAGTGATTTTCTGACGTGGTCGTATTCCAAACATTTCAGCGCCCCTGCCGCTGAGCGGGCATCGGGTAGCGGAATTTGAGAAATTTTTGCGCGTTGCTCAGCACCTGGAAAGCGTCTTTCAGGGTGTGGCGTTCGCTATCAGCAACGTTTTCGGGCTCGATATTGTTGTCCGGCAGGCGATCCTCTTGCAGATCGATCATTTGATGGCGAATCCGCGACATGCATAAAAACTCAAATGCGTAGCTTAGCTTGTCGCTCATACCGGTCGCTAATAGCTGGGTCTTGCTGATGTCATTCAAGCGTTGAAAGGAGTTCTGTGCCTTGGAGCCGCAGGCCAAGGCGTGAATCCGCACCAAATCCACCATCGGTGCGGTACCGCGGCGTTTCAAGTTGATGGAGTTGTTGTGCTTACCATCTTGTTCCATCACAAAGGTACGGAAAAATCCTAATGGCGGCGTACGATTTAAAGCATTGCGCGCCATGGCGGCTAAAAACAGCGGTGATTTTGGCGCTGTCTCGGCAATCAAATCCTGCAGCGTTTCCACATAGAGGTCTTCGCCATAGCAACTATCCAGGTCAAAGAAAATCGAGCTGTGCAGCAGCCGTTCAGGCGTGGGATTGGCCATCCAATCCTGAAAATACCCCTTCCAAACGCTGAGCGGCTGACGCCACTGAGCGTTGGTCGCCATAACGTCACCTTTGCAGTAGGTGTAGCCGCAGGCGTCCAAACCATCGCTAACAATTTTCGCCAAGGCGTGAAAGTAAGCGTCGTGCTGTTCGGGAACAAACTCATCGGAGAGGATCAGCGCATTGTCTTGATCGGTAACAATGCTCTGCTCATTTCGCGCCATGGACCCATTGACCATAAAGCAGTAAGGCACTGGCGGCGGGCCTAGTTCCGCTTCGGCCATTTCTAGCAGCCGGCGGGTAAAGCTACGCCCGATGGTGGAAAGTGCACTACCCACCATCTGAGAATTGGCCCCTTCTTGTACCATCCGTACAAACGCCGCGCGTACATCCGGCGCTAAGCGTGCTAACCCTTGGGCACTGGATTGGTTAAAAATATTACTAACCAGATAGAGGCCGCTATGGGTTTCATAACGAATGATATCGGAAAGATGCACGACGCCTACCGGACGCTGTCGATAGAGCACAGGCAGGTGATGCACGTTACTGCGCAGCATCGTCAGCATGGCTTCATAGACAGAAGCATCTGATTGAATAGTAATTAAGCGTGAGGAAACCACTTCGCCCACCGTGGTTTGCGGCGATAGTCCCTCAGCCACAACACGAGTGCGAAAATCACTATCGGTTAAAATTCCACACATCTGCCATGTTTGGCCTTCGCTGTCTTTAAAGCTAAAGCGTGGGTTGTCACTCCCCTCTTTCAATACCAATAGCGCAGAGGCTTGGGCTTCGCTCATTTGCTGGGCGGCTTGCTGAACGCTGGTAGAGACTTCGACCATCACCGGATAACGCGTCAGCAACTTGCGTATCCGCGTGACCATCATGTCATTGGATTTCTTTTGCTGCTCGGCAGCGGTTTCTAACCGCGGCCGCTCTAACTCAACAAAATCAGCAAAATGATCATCTTCTTCACACAGACGTTGGAAGACCGCATCTGGAATAAAATAAAGCAGGGTATCTTCGATAGCCTTTGCAGGAAGGCTTACTTTATGATTACGCAGCAAGCTGAAGTGCCCAAAGATATCGCCTTCCCCCAGGCGATTATATAGCTCTCCATTTCTACGATAGACTTCTACTGCGCCACTGCGGATGTAACAAAGCTCATTTAGCGTTTCATTGAGCTCTAAAATATTGCTGCCGGTTTTGAAGTAGCTCACTTCCACCTGTTCAGCAATGGCATCGAGAAGATCGTCCGACAGCCCATCAAAAGGGGGGAAGCGTCCCATATGCTGGCGTATTTCTAGCAGTTCGACATCCATACGGACTCCTTAGGCTTGCCGGTCAATTGACTGGAGAATCAACACATAATGTAAAGTGTGGCGGGAAGGCCGGGTAAGGTAAACCCCGAGACATACAATAAAGACGACCATGCCGAGAGGGGTTAAGAAAAAGAGACCTGCAAAAGAGACAAGCAATAAAAAGCCCGATGCATATTGCACCGGGCTTTGGTGGCCGAAGCCAAACTGATAGTTAAATGGCTAATTAATTTACTAAACTAGCTACATCCAAAACACTATCAGCCAATATCAAACGCTAAGCTTAGGATTGGCTAGCCATTTCCTGAACACGCTGCATCATTTCTGGGTCTTGCTGAATAGATTGACCAATTGCATTGAAGGTATCAACATCTAAACCGCTGTCTTCGACCACTTCGATCATGCGGTCATTAGCTTCAGTGCGCACTTCCTGCTGCGCTGATTCATCTTCCGCTTCCTGCAGACGTTGGGTATATTCTTGAGAAATAACCGCAATTTCTTGAGAAGCATCGGCGAACTGCTGGAGCTGATCGTCAGAAAAATCCTGGGCAGGTGCTGCTTGCTGGGTTGCCATTGGATCTTGTGCCGAGCCTTGCTCTTGTTGGGCATGAGCAGTAGCCGTCATTAGACCAGTAGCGAGCAGGGCAGCAGAGAACAGAGCAGTCATACGTTGCATAATAATAAACCTCAATATTGCGTTATGTATGTGCCCAGTGTGACGCGCTGTTTTCGAGCAGGTTCAATTTATTATGTAAAAGTTAGTAACAAAAAGAACTATACGTATCAAAAAGATGATTTAAACACGCCACCACGGAATAATAATGACCAGTAAATTCAAAAGCTTAAAATACAACGACCTCTCTTCTGCGGGCTTGGCGGCTATGCCCGCTATTTTTGTTCTTCTCTGGAGCACAGGCTTTATTGGCGCCAAATTTGGCCTGCCTTATGCTGAACCCTTCACATTTTTGTTCATACGCTTCGTGCTGACCTTACTGCTGTTAATCCCGTTGGCACTTTTAATGCGTATTCCTTGGCCATCATCGCCTAGGTTATGGTCACATATCGCCATATCGGGTTTTCTAGTCCACGGTGCCTACTTGGGTGGCGTCTTCTATGGCATTTACTTAGGCATGCCGGCCGGGCTAGCGGCGCTGCTTGTCGGTCTTCAGCCGCTTTTAACCGCCGCCTTTGCCGGACCACTATTAGGGGAAAAGCTGACACGGCTTCAATGGGTGGGGTTAAGCCTGGGTTTAATCGGAATCTGCTTAGTCCTCGGCAGTAAGCTAGAGATTGGTGAATCCCTCTTTGATGGCTTCGGCATTAGCGCTTTACTGTGCGTCACTGCCGCTTTAATGGGCATTTCGTTGGGTACGCTTTATCAGAAAAGATATTGCACCAGTATGCCGCTGCTTTCTGGGGCGGTTATTCAATACTTGGCGGCAGGTGGCCTACTGGGGAGTGGCGCACTGCTATTTGAGACACGCCAAGTGGAATGGAGTAGTACTTTTATACTAACCCTTGCCTGGCTGGTGTTGATTCTCTCAATTGCCGCTATCCTGTTACTTATGGCCTTGATTAAAAAGGGGGAAGCCTCGCGGGTAGCGAGTCTTTTTTATCTTGTGCCACCTGTCACGGCGCTTCAGGCGTGGTGGCTGTTTGACGAACGGCTACCCCTACTGGGGCTTGCGGGAATGGTGATTGCCATCACTGGGGTAGTGATGGTGATTCGAAAATCCGCCCATGGGACGACTAAACGATAACAAGGTTTTGTAGACCAGGGTTTGGATAAACATGTCAGCACAACACCACTGTGCCAGGGTGAACGGACACTGTAACCATTGCGATTCACCGGTACCTTTTACATTTACGATGGCATTTCAACCAATCGTCGATGTTAGTCAGCGAAAAATTATTTACTACGAAGCGTTAGTACGCGGACCCAATGGTGAATCTGCCTTTTCAATACTTGAGCAAGTGACAAAGGATTTGATGTACCGCTTTGATCAAGCGTGCCGTATCAAAGCTATAGAGCTAGCCAGTGAACTAGGTATGCAAGAAAAACTTTCTATCAACTTTCTACCCAAATTTAGAGGCATTGGCGGAAATTGACCGCGCCAAATACGATTAGGTCATGTGAGTAAAGACCATGACCAAATCGTTTATAAATGCTTTTATATCAGCATCCTAAACTATAGTTGTTGCAGGTAATCAGCTCCGCCTAAGTTACGCATCTGCTGGCGTATCCATTGGCTGCGCCGCTCAACCTGAGCATCGGGCCTTGCGGCGCTACGCGTTAGCGGGCTGGGTAAAATAGCGGCCAACAAGCTGGCTTGGCGCTCGGTAAGCGAATGGGAAGAGGCGCCAAAATAGTGCTTAGCCGCTGCCTCCAACCCAAACACGCCGCGATCCCACTCAGCAACATTGAGATAAACCTCAAGGATACGTTGCTTACTCCAGAGTATCTCAATCAGCAACGTAAACCACGCCTCTAGTCCCTTGCGCGTCCAGCTTCGGCCGGTCCATAGAAACACGTTTTTCGCCGTTTGCTGGCTCAGGGTGCTGGCACCCCGTAGCCTTCCGCCGTCCCGACTGGCCTGCAACGCGCGGCGTAATTCGACAAGATCAAACCCACTGTGGTGTGGAAAGCGCTGATCCTCTGCGGCAATCACTGCCAGTTTGGCGTTGTCAGAGAGAGAATCCCAACCGCGCCACTCGCGCTGTAGTCGAATCGGCTCACTATGGATCCAGCTCTGTATTTTGCGCTCAACCATCACCATCGAACCCGGTGGAGGAACAACGCGAAAAAGCAGTACCAGCGCGACTGATAGCAGCACAAACGCTAATACGCCGCGCCATACAATCCGCCATAGCAGACGCATAAAACGGCGCAGCGAACGATTGAGCATCCAGTTATCCTTAACGCTTCATGAGGTGGTCTGCATGATAGCGCAGATGATCCTCAATGAACGAGGCAATGAAGAAGTAACTGTGATCGTAGCCCGGCTGACGGCGCAGTGTTAACGGATGATCGTGCTCCTCACAAACGGCTTCCAAACGCTCTGGCTGCAGCTGCTCTTCTAAGAACTGATCCGCTTCGCCCTGGTCGATAAACAGTCGCTGACGTGATGCGCCATTAGCCACCAATTCACAGGCGTCATACTGGCGCCAGCGTGATTGGTCTTCACCTAGATAAGCGGTAAAGGCTTGCTGCCCCCAGGGGCAGTTCATTGGATTCACCACCGGTGAAAAGGCCGATACTGAGCGGAAACGACCTGGATGGCGCAGTGCCAGAATCAAGGCGCCATGCCCACCCATCGAATGGCCGCTAATGGATTCACGACCATTCACCGGGAAGTGCTGGCGTACCACCGAAGGCAGCTCCTCTATCACATAGTCGTACATGCGATAGTGAGACTTCCAAGGCTCCTCAGTCGCGTTGACATAGAACCCAGCCCCGGAACCTAGATCAAAGCTTTCGTGCTCGCCAGGCAAATCCGTGCCTCTGGGGCTGGTGTCAGGGCAGACAATCGCCACACCCAATTCGGCGGCAATACGGTGAGCGCCCGCTTTCTGCATAAAGTTTTCGTCATTGCAGGTTAGCCCCGAGAGCCACCACAGCAGCGGTACGCGCTCGTTTTCCGCCTGGGGTGGCAAGTAAACGGCGAAGACCATGTCGCAATCCAGCGCACGGGAGTAATGGCGGTAGCGCTTATGCCAGCCACCAAAACTACGGTTAGCAGACACCAGTTCTAAAGTTTCACTCATGCTCATGGGCAGGTTCCTTTAAATGCAGCAAACGCGGCAGGTCTCCCCGCCGCGTTTTAAACGTGCTAGCTATCAGCTTCAGCAATGATACTCAGTAATGCAGTACGGTACGAATGCTCTTACCTGCATGCAGTAAATCAAACGCTTCGTTGATTTTCTCAAACGGCATATCGTGGGTGATGAAGTCGTCGATATTGATCTCCCCGTTCATATAACGATCAACGTAACCCGGTAACTCGCTGCGCCCTTTGACGCCACCAAAGGCGGATCCTTTCCATACACGCCCGGTGACCAGTTGAAACGGCCGTGTCGAAATCTCTTCACCGGCCCCAGCGACACCAATCACGATCGATTCGCCCCAGCCTTTATGGCAGCACTCCAGCGCCGAACGCATCACGTTAACGTTACCGATACACTCGAAGGAGTAGTCAACGCCACCATCGGTCATATCGACAATGACTTGTTGGATCGGGTCTGAATACTCTTTCGGGTTCACAAAATCGGTGGCGCCAAACTGCTTGGCCAGCTCAAACTTATCAGCATTAACGTCGATGGCAATAATTCGTCCCGCTTTGGCCATCACAGCACCCTGAATAACAGCAAGACCAATCGCACCAAGGCCAAACACCGCTACGGTAGCGCCCGGCTCTACTTTGGCGGTATTAAGCACCGCGCCAATGCCAGTAGTCACACCGCAGCCCAACAGGCAGATTTTATCCATGGGCGCTTCTTTAGATACCACCGCCAGGGAGACTTCGGGCAACACTGTGTACTCACTGAACGTAGAGGTGCCCATATAGTGGTGAAGCATCTTACCGTCTAGGGAGAACCGCGAGGTCCCGTCAGGCATGACCCCTTTACCCTGGGTAGCGCGCACGCTGCCGCACAGGTTGGTTTTACCCGACAAACAGAACTTACACTTACCGCACTCGGCGGTATAGAGCGGAATCACATGGTCGCCCGGCTTAAGGCTGGTGACGCCCTCGCCTACTTCCTGAACGACGCCTGCGCCTTCGTGACCCAATACTGCGGGGAAATTACCTTCCGGGTCAGCTCCAGAAAGCGTGTAGGCATCAGTGTGACAAACGCTCGTAGCGGCCATTTTAACCAGCACTTCGCCCGCTTTTGGGCCTTCAACATCAATCTCAACTAATTCGAGCGGCTTACCCGCCTCTAGTGCAACAGCTGCGCGTGACTTCATTTCGGCTCCTCAATGTTCGTTACTTCAACCACTCTTACGAATGCGTTACTCGTCAGCTGCCACCGGGCCAAACTCAATCGGTAGCCAGCGATAGCCTTCTTTATCTTCTACGATATGACCAATGCCGGGGAAAGGCATATGGGCACCGGCGATCCAGTGCTTATCTGCAACGGCACTTTCGAGCACTTCTTCTCGAGTGCGAATGGCCTGCTCAGGGTCAGAATCAAACTCAATAGCCACAGTAGGGTCGGCAAATTGAACGCCGTAGCTGTGCACCACGTCACCCCATACCAGCATGGCGCCATCATCGCTATTAAGCATAAAGCTTGAGTGACCCACGGTATGCCCATGAGTGTCTTGTGCGACGATACCCATCAACACCTCATCACCTGCCGTGAAGGGATTAAAGCGACCCGCTTCCTGGTATGGCGCTATTGCCTCTTGAGCCATGGTAAAGAAGGGTTGATTGGCTTCAGGTGCCGCAGCCGCACGCTCCTCATCCAGCCAAAAATCAGCATCGGCTTGACTCGCTCGTAGCTCAGCGTTGGGGTATACCGCTTCGCCATGCTCGTTGGCTAAACCGCACACATGATCCGGGTGTAAATGGGTCATCAACACCGTGTCGACGTCTTCTGGCGAGTAACCTGATGCGCGTAGGTTGCTCTCTACCTGGCCAAGCGAGGGGCCAAAGCAGGCGGCAGACCCAGCATCGACCAGCACTAAGTTCTCACCCGTGTGAATAAGAAAAGCATTGACCGCCGTTTGCATGCCGTTTTCCGCATCAATAAATAGCGCATCCAGGTGGCGAAGAATCTCGTCTTGCTCCATGCCTTTTAGCAACGAGGTATCAATAGCGGTATGACCATCATATAAAGCGGTCACCTCATACTGCCCGACCATCATACGAAACCAACCCGGTGCCTGCTCCGGCTGCTGTGTAGGTAGCTCTGCCTGAGCGCTAATGGCCCAGCCTGCACTAATAGCGACAGCCAGTGCACCGCGCGACCACTGAGAAAAGGATTTAGACATAAGCTATACACTCCCTGGATACACTAACGATGCTAGCAGTGTAGGCCAGCTAGGCGCAGTAGATAAAGCGGGATACACTCATAAGATTATTGTCGCTCAGCAACAATCGCTATCGACCTAAGGAATTTCAACATGCAGCACTGGAGCCGTATCGAAGCGTTTGTCGAAGTAGTGCGTTTAGGCACATTTTCTGCCGCAGCCCGCCACTTGAAAGTGTCCACCTCTCATATCAGCCGCTTGGTCAGCCAGCTTGAAAACCAGTTGGGTGTACAGTTGCTGTATCGCACCACCCGCCAGATCCGTTTGACCGACGCGGGCGCTACCTACGTCGAGCACTGCCGCCATCTCTTTGATGGGCTGCGCGATGCCGAGCAGGCACTGAGCGAGCTCCAGGCCAAACCCAATGGGCTGCTTAAACTGACCTCGGCTACTACCTTCGGCGAGCGCTTTATCGCCCCACTGGTTAACGACTTTCAGTGTTTGCATCCTCAGTTGGATGTGCACATGCACTTCACTAATCGACCGGTAGAACTGATTGAAGAAGGCTACGATATTGCCATTCGGATGGGGGTATTGAAAGATTCCAGCTTGATCGCCAGGCGACTATGCGACCGCCGCGAGTATATCGTTGGCTCTCAACGCTATTTTCGCCAAGCGCCGCGCCCCCACACCTTGGCCGAGCTTAACCAGCACCGCTGCTTGATTGGCTCACGACCCAACTGGCTGTTTGAAGTCAACGGCCAACGCCGCGAAGTGCGTGTCGAGGGGTGCTGGACAGGCAACTCTGGCCCAGCACTGCTAGATGCTGCTCGCAAAGGGCTGGGCTTGGCGCAGTTGCCTGATTATTACGTGGCTCCCTATCTGGCAAGCGGTGAGCTAGTGACCGTGCTTGAGCCTTTTCAGCACCACGATACCGCCGTTTGGGCTGTTTACCCCCGCCACCGCCACTTGTCACCTAAAATCCGACAGCTGGTCGACTATCTTGTTACCAATATTAACAGCGTGCTGCCCCAAAACCCGCTTAGTGAAGAAGCTTCTGATTAGCACTCAATGGCATTGACAGCGAGCCCGCCCTTGGATGTTTCTTTATACTTATCCTGCATATCGCGTCCCGTATCGCGCATGGTGCGGATCACTTTATCCAGCGATATAAAGTGCTCGCCATCGCCGTGCATCGCCATACGCGCGGCATTAATAGCTTTGACGGAGGCAATCGCATTGCGCTCGATGCAAGGCACTTGAACGAGCCCACCGACCGGGTCGCAGGTCAAACCTAAGTTATGCTCTAAACCAATCTCAGCGGCGTTCTCCACCTGGCCCGGCGAGCCGCCTAGCACCTCGGCGAGTCCTGCGGCTGCCATGGCGCAGGCGGAGCCTACTTCGCCCTGGCAACCCACCTCCGCACCGGAAATGGAGGCGTTCTTTTTGCATAAAATGCCTACTGCGCCGGCGGTTAGCAGAAAATCCACCACATCGGCTTCGCTAGCGTCGGGTTCAAACTTCAAGTAGTACGCCAATACGGCGGGCACAATACCCGCTGCACCGTTGGTTGGCGCAGTGACCATCCGCCGCCCGGCGGCGTTCTCTTCATTTACCGCCAGCGCGAATACGTTGACCCAATCCATGACGGTAAAACTCGACACAATCAGGCGCTGATTAGCCGGTGGATGAAGCAACTGCTGATGGAGCAACTGCGCACGACGGCGCACATTTAAACCACCCGGCAAATGGCCAGTGGCGCGCAGGCCATTCTCGATGCTGTCGCTCATGGCGTGCCAAATGGTCAGCAGCTCCTCACGAATGGTCGCTTCGCTGCGCCAGGCTTTTTCATTTTCAAGCATCAGTTGGCTAATGCGCAGCTGATGCTGCTGACATAGCGCGAGCAGCTCGGCCGCCGTATTGAAGGGATATGCCAGCGGCGTGCTGTCCTCGCCCAGTTCGCCTTGATCCGCTTTGGCTTGATCAACATAGAAGCCGCCGCCTAGTGAGTAATATGTGTTCGTCGCCACCAGTGTGTTATGGCAGTAAGCGCTCAACACCATGGCATTAGGATGAAACGGCAGGCAGGTTTCATCCCACTCCACATCGCTGCCAACCTCAAAGGCGATTGGCTGGCCATTGACAAGCAACAGTGGTTCACCCTCATCAAGTTGTTTTAATCGCGATGCAATAGTGTCGGGATCGATGCTTTCGGGTGCCTCTCCCATCAACCCCATGATCACCGCTTGATCGGTACCGTGCCCCACCCCAGTGGCGGCCAATGAACCATGCAGCCTTACCACCAGCCGAGTGATGGTTGTATCACCCAGCGCCAAGGCAAAGTCACGAGCAGCGCGCATCGGCCCCACCGTGTGGGAACTTGAAGGACCGATGCCGATACGAAAAAGATCAAACACACTAATAGCCATGCCGATGACGCCTCAAAACGTTGTTATTGCCTGTCTAATAGACACTTTGCAGGGACGATGACCAAACATCGCGTGATTAACCGCAATATCGACGTGCGAACATACAAGTGTGACGATATAATGAACATTCACCCTTGCATGTTAATATATGCGAATTGCGACGCTGCTTACCACAAAGGATGTTGGTATGTCTTCTCCCCCTCCCTGGCCAATAGGGTTTCAAACCATTTTAGTGCGTGCAGTGCTGTACGTGTTATTTATCGGCGCGATTGCCCAAGGTGCCTATTTAGAAGCACTCTATCTCCCTTCAGTACGGTTTTCTGAGCTGGGCTTTACCGAGTTTACGCAAACACTGGTGCTTGCCACCTGCTGTGCAATGCTGATTTATATTCGCCAAGTGCTTAAAGTCTGGCCCACCGTCACCCTACTGCTACTAGCGTTTGTGGCCGCCTCTTTAGTGCGCGAACAGGATCACTTTTTAGATAACTATGTGGCTGAAAACACCTGGAAGGTACTGGTGGCGCTGATTATTCTCCCGACACTCTTTTGGGTGGTGAAGCAGCGCCAACGCTTTCTTGCGGAGTTTACCCATTATAGCAACACCTTCGCTTTCGGTTTGTTTACGGCAGGCGTGCTGACTACTTATATCTTTTCGCGCCTCTATGGGCGACAGGAATTCTGGCAAGCCATTCTTGAAGACAGCTACTCTGGAACCTTTAAGAGTGTCGCAGAGGAAGTGGTTGAGCTACTCGGTTACAGCTTAATTTTGATCGCCACCTTAGAGCTACTACTATTGACGCGCCGCATTTATAAAGCTCGGTAGCTATCCACTTAAGCTAGGTACCGATCACCACCACGAAAAAGCCCGCCGTTCAATGAACGGCGGGCTTTTTGATCTTAGCGGCTACTGCTTGCTATTCACCGCTTACCTTTTCACGGCATTTATTCGTCGAGGAACGAACGCAGCGGTTCAGAGCGGCTGGGGTGGCGCAGCTTACGCAGCGCTTTGGCTTCAATCTGACGAATTCGCTCACGTGTCACGTCAAACTGCTTGCCCACCTCTTCCAGCGTATGGTCGGTATTCATATCAATACCGAAGCGCATACGCAGCACTTTCGCTTCGCGAGCGGTCAAGCCGCCTAACACGTTACGCGTCGCTTCGATAAGACCTTCACCGGTGGCCATATCGATCGGCAGCAACATGGTGCCATCTTCGATAAAGTCGCCCAGGTGTGAATCATCATCGTCACCAATCGGCGTCTCCATGGAGATCGGCTCTTTGGCGATTTTGAGCACCTTGCGTACTTTATCTTCCGGCATTTCCAAGCGCTCGCCGAGCTCTTCCGGGGTCGGCTCACGGCCCATTTCCTGGAGCATCTGGCGTGATACGCGATTGAGCTTGTTGATCGTCTCAATCATGTGCACCGGAATACGAATGGTGCGCGCCTGATCCGCGATGGAGCGGGTGATTGCCTGACGAATCCACCAAGTGGCATAGGTCGAGAACTTGTAACCACGGCGGTATTCGAACTTATCGACCGCTTTCATCAAGCCGATGTTGCCTTCCTGAATGAGATCCAGGAACTGCAGACCGCGGTTGGTGTACTTCTTGGCAATCGAGATAACCAAACGCAAGTTAGCCTCAACCATCTCTTTCTTGGCACGACGAGCTTTCGCCTCACCAATCGAGAGCTTGCGATTCACCTCTTTAAGGTCGGCAACCGAGAGTTGCACCATGTCCTCTTCAAAGGCGATCTTACGCTGGGCACGGGCGATATCGGCGCGCAGCGGCTCAAGACGGTCAGCGTACTTGCTCTGCGCTGCCTGGAAATCATCCAGCCACGTTTTACGCGATTCGTTGCCAGGGAACGACTTGATAAAGGTTTTACGCGGCACCTTGGCTTTCTTCACGCACAGCTGCATCACCGCTTTTTCCTGGGCGCGCACTTGCTCAACGCTGATACGCACTTGGCCGACGAGGCGCTCAAAGTGCTTAGGTACCAGCTTGATGGGCGAGAAAAGCACCGCCAAGCGAGCCTGCTCGGCCTTCAGCTCGGCACTACCTCGGCCATGCTTGGCAAACGCCGCTTCGACTAAGGCTTTCTGCTCGCGAATCTGCTCAAAACGCGCACGCGCTTCTTCGGGATCCGGGCCGCCCTCGCTGGCCGTGGAGTCTTCGTCCTCATCATCGCCGTCGCCTTCCACGTCATCTTCAAGTTCGGACTCGGGCTCCGGCTCCGGCACCTCTGCTTCGGCAACGCCGGGGATGCCCTCATCGGGATCAATGAAACCAGAAAACAGATCCGAAAGACGCCCCGGCGCTTCTTCATCCTGGGTGGCGTCATAGGCGTCCAGAATAGACGCGACGGCTCCCGGCAAATAGGCCAGAGACGACATCACTTCACGGGTGCCCTCTTCGATCCGTTTGGCGATTTCAATTTCGCCCTCACGGGTCAAAAGCTCAACCGTGCCCATTTCACGCATATACATGCGTACGGGGTCAGTGGTGCGGCCTACATCGCTTTCCACGGCGGCAAGGGCCGCTACGGCCTCTTCCGCAGCGGACTCGTCCGTGGACTGATCCGACATCATCAAAGTGTCTTCATCTGGCGCTTCTTCAGCGACACTTATACCCATGTCGTTGATCATGCCAATGATGTCTTCCACTTGATCCGGGTCGGCGATATCCTCGGGTAGATGGTCGTTGACCTCGGCATAGGTCAGGTAGCCCTGTTCCTTGCCTCGAGCGATCAACTCCTTCAGACGCGACTGCTGCTGCGCATTTCCAGCCATAGAAACCCTATCTCGACGAAGAAGAATGAAACACCTGGAGCGCTGAATCGATTAAACTCAACAAGCCGTACAGTATAGCGTAAAAAGCAGGAAATTTTCCAGCTCGACGTATTTGCGCGGTAATTCAGGTGTGTTAGTTTGTTCGGTTAGGCCAGCGCTCGGTAGCTGAGCCTATATCTGGTGCTGAAACGCTAGGAATTCAACCCCCCATCGCCCAAGACACCGCCTCATTGACGCTGAGCAAGCTCCATTACCAAGCTTGCCAAACGCTGGCGCTGCTCCTTATCTAACTTTTGCCCGGCGCGCTCCTGCGCCAGCAACGCCGTGTACTCCTCTTGAGGAGAACGCTGACGTTGAACATGCTGCAGATGTTCCACCCAGCCATTCAGCTCTGCTTCCCTATCTGCCTTGGGAATCAACAGCTCGCGCTTAGCAAAGACCGCCAATGCCTGCCCCTGCTGACTGCCTTGAAAATGCGCCAACACTACTTGCGGGCTGCGGTAGCGCCCCGCCTTTAGCAGTGCGATCAGTTCTCTGCATAGCGGTGCGTCATCATCTTCCGGTAGCCACTCCAAATGATCCGGGAGCGAAGTCACCAAATTGGGCTCATGCAGCAACAGCTGCACGATACGCCCAACCGGGGAGAGCGCCTGGGAACGTGAGCGCGATGAGTGGGCTGGCGCTGCCAATACCGCACCCTGCATCGCTGATGACGCCGAATCGGGCTCTACCTGCTCCGCCTGTCTCTGCGAAGCGTGGTGCTGCGACACTTGGGCACGCTTTTCGAGCAGTACTTTCAACTGCTCTTGTGCCAACCCACTACGCTGTGCCAAAGACTCAAGCAGTAGTGATTTGAGCATGCCATCAGGTACTTTGTTCAATGCTTCAAGCACCTGACTGGCAAATCGTTCGCGCCCTTCCACGGTATTCAAGTCGCGCCCTTGGGCCGCCTGCTCGAACAGAAACTCCGACAGCGGCATGGCACAGGTGACGCGATCCTGAAACGCCTGGGTGCCTTCACGGCGCACCAGGGTATCCGGATCATCACCTTCAGGCAGAAACAGAAAACGCGCTTCACGGCCATCAATCATTTGCGGCAACGCTGTTTCCAACGCCCGGCTAGCCGCCTGCCTTCCCGCACGGTCACCGTCAAAACAGAATACTACGCGACTCACCAGTCGAAACAGGCGGGTCAAATGGTCTTCCGTGGTAGCGGTGCCCAGCGTCGCCACGGCGTTATGAATACCGAATTGCGCCAGCGCCACCACATCCATATAGCCTTCGACCATAACAAGCTGCTCAAGCTTGCTAGAGGCTTGGCGCGCTTCATACAGGCCGTAAAGCTCACGGCCTTTGTGGAACACGGGTGTTTCCGGCGAGTTGAGGTATTTGGGCTGATCATCCCCCATTACCCTGCCGCCGAACGCAATCGTACGACCACGCAGATCACGAATCGGAAACATGACCCGATCCCGAAAGCGGTCATAAGTACGCCCGGTATCTTCACGATGAATCAGCAGGCCATACTCTACCTGCACCGGCTCACCAATACCGCGTTCGCTGAGATGCTGCTTTAGCGCCTCCCAACCACTCGGGGCATAGCCAATGCCATAGGTCTTGATCACCTCGTCCGTGAGCCCACGACCCGACAAATAGCGTTGGGCAGACTGGCCCTCCTGCATCTTTAATCGCTCGCGATAAAAACTGGCGGCGAGTTCGAGCAGGTTAACGCCCTCTTTGCGCTTCTTTTCGCGTTGCTGGGCACGTGGGTCGTCAGCACCTTCGCGAGGCACCTCAATACCCAAGCGCCCGGCCAACTGCTCTACCGCTTCGGGAAACGGCAGCTTGTCGTACTCCATCAAGAAGCGTAGTGCATTCCCATTAGCGCCGCAGCCAAAGCAGTGATAAAACTGCTTATCCGCGCTGACGGTGAACGACGGGGTCTTCTCTTGATGAAAGGGACATAGCCCGGAGTAGTTACGGCCGGCTTTTTTAAGCTGCACACGCTCACCGACCACCTCGACCACATCAACGCGGCCTAACAGATCATCAATAAAACGCTGTGGAATTTGGCCTGCCATGAACTACGGGCATCCTCGCGCAAAGCGCTAATTCGCTGACTTTCGAGACTGCTTTCTAAAACTATCTTCAAAATACTATCGTCAAAATACTGTTTTTAAAAAATTGTATTTAAAAACTGATCTTAATAACTGCTTAAGGTCATCAGACCTATTGCCAGATCAGATCATCATAAACAGCGACAGTCTTAAAAAACGGTGATTTTGAAAACCGTGATTTCGAAAAACA
Source organism: Vreelandella glaciei (assembly GCF_013415125.1). Lineage (GTDB taxonomy): Bacteria > Pseudomonadota > Gammaproteobacteria > Pseudomonadales > Halomonadaceae > Vreelandella > Vreelandella glaciei. The sequence goes on from NZ_JACCDE010000013.1 coordinate 63,353, forward strand.
ATAACCTTGAAAAACAGCGATCATGAAAACAACAGTCAAAAACAAACGGCCACCTAGTGGCGGCCGCTTGGCATCCCTCTTGAGACGACCAGCTAACTGCTCCGGCCCCCTCGGGTACGGATCAATAGAGCCGTTCGAAACGCTTTTGCTCACGCTGGACTTTCTTGGCGTGGCGTTTTACGGCAGCTGCCGCTTTGCGTTTACGCTCAGCAGTCGGCTTCTCATAGTGCTCGCGGCGGCGTACTTCAGAAAGAACACCGGCTTTTTCGCAAGAACGCTTGAAGCGACGCAGGGCGACGTCAAACGGCTCGTTATCACGTACTTTTACAGAAGGCATTAAGCACTCACCTACCTTAAGGAGTCTTGAGTTCGGATAGTACGTACACTGCGATATTGCGGTTCAGAATACAGTGTACGACCCAGTTTTACAGCGCACAGTAGTCTAGTCGCCGTTGGCCATCTTTGCAAATGCTTACGCTCGTTTGCAGCGACAATGTTAGACTACTGGCCTTGTGATTTTCACCTTTATATTTTTTGCACATCCTTTGAGAGTCCCTTTTTATGCGTGTTCTGGGCATTGAAACATCCTGCGACGAAACGGGCGTTGCGCTTTATGACACTTCGCTAACCGGCGGCAAAGGGCTGCTGGCCGACGCGCTCTACAGTCAAATCGCCATGCACGCCGAATTTGGTGGTGTGGTACCCGAACTCGCTTCTCGCGACCACACCCGCAAACTGCTACCGCTAATTGAGCAGGTGCTCAGCGATGCCAAGCTAACGCGTCACGACTTGGACGGCATTACTTATACCGCTGGCCCGGGCTTAGTCGGTGCATTAATGGTAGGCGCCAGCACCGCCCACGGTATGGCACGAGCGTTAAATATTCCCGTACTTGGCGTGCATCATATGGAAGGTCACTTACTGGCACCGATGCTGGAAGACGAGCCGCCTGCGTTCCCCTTCGTGGCGCTGCTGGTATCCGGCGGGCATACCCAACTGGTCGAAGTGCAGGGGCTGGGGCGCTATCAGCTACTCGGCGAATCGGTGGATGACGCCGCGGGTGAAGCGTTTGATAAAGCTGCCAAAATGCTGGGCTTGGCCTACCCAGGTGGGCCTCAAGTCGCCAAACTGGCGGAACAAGGGGATCCCAAGCGCTTTCGCTTCCCGCGCCCGATGACCGACCGACCAGGGCTCGATTTCAGTTTCTCAGGCTTAAAAACCCACACCATGACCGCCATTCGCCAATTGGAGGCAGTGGGGGAACTCGACGACCAAGCACGTGCCGATGTAGCCCGCGCCTTTGAAGAAGCCGTGGTTGATACGCTGGTCATTAAGTGCCGCAGAGCGCTGGATCAAACCGGTTTGAAACGTTTAGTGGTAGCGGGTGGGGTTAGCGCCAATCATCGCCTGCGTGAACGACTCCACGCTGAGTGTGAAAAACGCCAAGCCCGCGCCTACTACCCACGCGGGCGCTTTTGCACCGACAATGGCGCCATGATTGCCTACGTAGGCGCTCAGCGCTTGGCAGCGGGCGAGTGCGATACCTACGGCATAATGCAGGCGACCCCCCGCTGGCCGCTGGATCAACTGTCACCCCCGGCTGCCGCTGACAGCTAACTGCGCTCTAGGAGCCGCGAAATGGCGGCTCTTCACCGCGTCGCAGTCGACGAATATTAAGCCCGTGGCGGGCCAACACCAGCAGACTGAAGCCGCCGACCACCATAAAATACGCAGGCGCTAGCCAAGCGCATATTAGCGGCGCCACCAAAGCACTGGCCAGCGATGCCATCGCCGCCGTCTTTAGCCGCCACGCCAGTAGCGCCCAAATAATGGCGCTTAATAGCGCAACATTGGGCACCAATATCAGCAGTACACCAAACGCACTGGCGACTGCCTTTCCGCCACGAAAGTGGTGCCATAAGGGAAAACTGTGTCCTAGCAACACGGCCAGCCCAACCAGCCCTTGCAACCATACTGGGCAGCTCATGAGCTTGGCTCCTATAACAGCGGGCATGGCTTTTAAGGCATCTAGCAGCAGAGTAACGGCCGCCAAACGGGGGCCATAAAGGCGCAATACGTTAGAAAACCCAGGGTTAAACGAACCATGTTGGCGTGGGTCCCCCACACCCGCTAGGCGGCAAACGCTCAGCGCTGCCAACCAACTGCCGCTTAAATAACCCACTACTATCCATACCATGGCGCTCTGCTCGCTTTATAGACCGTCTCGATAGCCTGGCTCGCTGTCGTTTAGCCCCATCCTAACGTACAATCGCCCGCTTGTTGCAGCTGGGGGAAGGCAGATGGATCGCATTTTGATTGAAGCGTTAACCGTCGACACAGTTATCGGTGTCTATGCTTGGGAGCGTTCAATTCAGCAGTCGCTGAGCCTGGACTTAGTGCTGGCAACCGATATACGTTCAGCGGCAGCGACCGATGATTTACGCCTCACGCTGGATTACGCGGCCATTTGTCAGCGCATCCAGACATTTGCCGATGCTCATCAATTCGCCCTGGTCGAAACTTTCGCCGAACGCCTCGCAGAGTGCTTACGTACAGAGTTTCCAATCAATGGGTTGCGCCTCACCGTGCGTAAACCCGGCGCAGTGCCCAACGCTGTCAGCGTCGGTTTGGAAATTACCCGCGGCGCCTTACCAGAGGCAATGCAGGAGCCCAGCGCATGAAACTGGTCACTGTCAGCTTAGGCAGCAATATTTACCCCACTCGGCATATCCGCTACTGCCTTGATGCGCTCGCGGACACCTTTGGCTCGCTGCAAATCTCACGTGTGTTTGAAAGCGAGCCAGTGGGCTTTACCGACAGTCGCAATTTCTATAATTTGGTAGTGGCCTTCCACAGTGACTGGACACCCGGGGAGCTTCAGGCTTGGAGTAAGCAGCTGGAAATAGAGCACGGCCGCCTTCCTGACACTGCTAAATTTAGCCCCCGCGCGCTGGATATCGACTTGCTTACCGTGGGCAGCCTCTGCGGCACCGTCGATGATGTCACGTTGCCACGCAGCGAAATCACTCATAATGCGTTCGTGCTGCAGCCGCTTGCGGAATTGCTACCCACAGAGCGCCACCCCTTGTGTGACACCTCTTACGCTTCGCTATGGAAAACCTTCGAACTAGGCAGCCAACGCCTCTGGGCGGTTGATTTTAGCTGGCGTGGCCGCTGGATCTCTCAGTCAGACGAGCTGCCTCGCTTGGCAGCGGCCCGTCGATAACCAGTTACTCAAGTGCTACCGCCACGGCTTGCCCGCGCCGCACGCGTATTGCCTCACCCAGCGCTGCCCCCTGATATCCTTCCGCCATTAACGCCTGCGGCCCCACCTCGCGAGCCGCTAGCCAAGCGCTGCCAAGCCGCTCCACTTGCTCCGGCGCCAGCACGCTCACTAATGCCAACTGCGCCTCGACCTGCTCGGGCTTGCGCCAGCCATCCAACCTTTCAAGCCAATGCAGCACATTCGGGCCCTCCAGTGGCGCGGTAAGCAGCGCATAAGTGAGCGCGGTATGACGGGCAAGCTGAGCCACGGCGTTAGGCAACTTTAACCGCGTTGCTAAGGCATCACGCTGTTCGGCGGTGAGCGGTGACACCAACTGCGCATAGCGCCAGTGAGCCACTGCTATCGTGCTGTTTCGAGGCGTTTGATCCAGCGCAGCTAAACCTCGCGGCAACACCGACCCCATGAGTTCGGGAAACCAGATAGGCAGCGCCTCGCAGCGCTCAAGGGTGGTAAAATAAACGTCCGGGCTTGGTTCGCCCAGCGCCTTTTCAGTTTCCACCCACACCCGTTCGGCGGCCAAATGCTCAAGTTCACCGCTATGACTCACCTGACGCATCAGCGCCAGGGTTTCAGGGGCAATGGTGAAGCCCAGCCCTGCATAACGGGCCAAAAAGCGTGCGGTACGCAGTACGCGCAGCGGGTCTTCGCTAAACGCAGAAGAGATATGCCGAAGCACGCGCCGTTCGATATCGCCTTGACCATTAAACGGGTCGGTTAATTCACCCTCGGGGCTCTGGGCAATCGCGTTAATGGTTAAATCCCGCCGCAAAAGATCCTCTTCCAGGCTGACATCGGGGCTGGCGTGCACTTCAAACCCGCCATAACCATGGCCAGATTTGCGCTCGGTGCGGGCGAGCGCGTACTCCTCGGCCGTATCCGGATGCAGAAAGACCGGAAAGTCGCGCCCCACGGGTTTAAAGCCACGTTTGCGCATGACGTCTGGCGTAGCGCCCACCACCACCCAGTCATTGTCATAGACCGGCCAGCCCAGTAGCGCATCGCGCACAGCGCCGCCCACCCGAAACACGCTCAAACCCGCTAAACGTGGATCGCTATTGGTCTCTTTCACTACTGTCTACTCCGTTGCTGGCTCGCCACACTGGTTCGCTCTCCGCTGTCCAGATTAAGCGCGGTTAACCGCCCACCCCAAACGCATCCCGTATCCAACGCCTCGACGGGCACCCGCGCCTGCGGGGTTCTTCCTTCCAGTGCCGCCCAGTGGCCGAAAAGCAGCCGGGTATTATCATCTCGCGGGTATTGAAACCAGGGCAGAAAACCCGAAGGCGCACTATCTAGCCCCTCTTTAGCGGCAAAGTCCAAACGCCCTTGGGCATCAATAAAGCGCATTCGGGTGAGCACATTAACAATCAGGCGCAGACGATCCATGCCGTCTAGATCGTCGCGCCAGCTATCCGGCAGGTTGCCAAACAGTTGGGTTAAAAACTTACCAGAGGCGTCACTGCCCAGAGCTGCCTGCACTTCACGCCCCAGCGACTCGGTCTGAGCCACACTCCATTGGGGAAGCAGCCCGGCATGGGTCATGAGCGTACCGTTTTCAATCACGCAAAGCGGTTGGCTCTGTAGCCAATCCAGTAGCGCTTCGCGATCAGGGGCGCCCAGAATATCGCTAAGGGTGTCGTTTTTCTTCAGTTTGCCGCCGCCGCGCGCCACCACCAGCAAATGAAAATCGTGGTTGCCCAGTACGCTGCGTGCAGCGCTCCCCAGAGCACGCACTTCGCGCAGGCACGCTAAAGAGCCTGGGCCACGATTAATTAAATCACCGACCAGCCATAGCGCATCCCGCGTGGGGTTGAAGCTGAGCTTCTCCAGAAGGGCTACAAATTCGGCGTGACAGCCGTGCAGATCGCCGATCGCATAGGTACTCATGCGGGAGGCCTTTTTCATAAAATAAGTGGACTAATACTACCACTTCACCGAGACCCTCTGCCTGTTGTAGACGGTTTATGTTGATGATTAACACTGGTTAAAAGAGTGAACCTGGCTCACTATAAAAGTACGCTTTGATGCTCTTAAGCCATTCGATAGTTAGCCACCTGGTAATAACTGTTAAGGAAAACGATACGCCTATGGCAATGGATCACTCTCGACGCAGCCTGCTGCGAGTTGCAACACTGGCGGGCCTTGGTGCCCTCATACTTCCCGGCACAGCGCTTCTTCCTGCCGCACGTGCCACTGCTACCAAGCTTGGCCCGCCCCCCGTTGCGGTGACGGTTAATGGCTGGCTACTGAACAGCAGTGACCGCTGATGTATATCGCCTTTGAGGATATCAACGAACACAGCAACGCCTGGGATGTCTGCATTATCGGCGCGGGTGCGGCGGGCATTTCCATGGCCGTTACCCTAGCGGAGCGAGGCCACCGGGTACTGCTCTGTGAAGGTGGCGATGCGGACTACAGCGAACGCTCCCAGGAGTGCTACCGGGGCGACGTCGTCGGCGACCCCTATATTCCCCTGTATGGCGCTCGGCTGCGCCATTTGGGTGGGTCGACCAACCACTGGGGCGGCATTTGTCGCCCTTTGGATCGCTACGACTTCAATGCCAAAGCCGTCGCCAGCGAAACGGCCTGGCCTATAGGCCGCGATGCGCTGGTTCCTTACTACAGCGCGGCCGTTACTATGCTCGGTCTGGAACCTACGCCAGCCGATCATGTGGTCCCTGAAGCGGGGCTAAAACGCATCTATTTTTCGCTGGGTCACCCCACACGCATGAAAGAGAAGTATGCCGCTACGTTGAGCGATTCGACCACTCTGACGTGCTGCCTAACAGCCAACTTGGTGGCACTGGAAACCCAGGCTGGCAAAGTCACCAGCGCCACTTTTAGCAATTACCGGGGCGACTACCGCAAGGTTCAGGCGCGCTACTTTGTACTGGCCTGCGGCGGCATCGAAAACTCGCGCCTGCTGCTGTGGTGCAACCAACAACTAGATGGCCAGCTAATCCCCCAAGCCGACACCCTGGGACGCTACTGGATGGAGCACCCCCACGCCACAGTGGGGAAGGCGCTCATTTTTGAGCCTGCGGCACTGGGTCTGGACGAGGATTACAACGTTTTCCTCTCCCCCACTGCTCGCTCCTTGCGCTCACGACAAATACTCAATTGTGGGCTGCGCTTGCACCGCATGAACGCTGAAGCTACCCAGGAACTGATTGACGAGCTCGCAGAACAGGCACCCGCGCTGGTGGGTCGGCTGCGTATCTGGCAGGCCCAAGGTCGGGTGGTGCACGGCGCGTTTCTAAGAGCCGCCTGGGAGCAGGAACCTCGCTATGACAACCGTATTGAGCTAAGCGATGAGCTGGATAAACTGGGAGTGCCACGTAGCCGGCTGGTGTGGCGGCAATCTGAGCTGGATCGCCACACCATTCGCGAGAGCATGCTACTGCTGGGTGAATACCTGCGTGATAACGAGGTGGGCAGGCTACAGATGGCTGATTGGCTTGCCGATACGCCGGTGCAACTGCCCACGGAAGGCGAACTTGCTGGACGTCACCACATGGGCGGCACGCGCATGAGCCTTGTTGCCGAGACGGGTATCGTTAACCCCGACTGCCGTCTATTTGCCCAGGAAAATTGCTACTTGGCGGGCTCCAGCGTTTTTGCTAGCGCAGGGCACGCCAACCCCACGTTAACGCTGGTACAGCTGGCCTTGCGACTTTGCGATCATCTGGAGAGTAGGTTAGCGCAAAACGCTAGTGAAGCTGGAGCGGCACCGCCAGCCTGAACGGTGTGATAGCCACTTCAAACGCGCGTTGCGTGGAAGTGTCCAGCAACGTATAGGCGCCCTCCATGACCCCCACCGGCGTTTGCAGAATGGCACGGCTGGTATAGCGAAAGCTCTGGCCAGGGCCAATCAGTGGCTGCTGCCCGACGACGCCTTTGCCGCGCACTTCCTGGCACTCGCCGCTGCCCTGGGTGATTTTCCAGTAGCGCGCCATGAGCTGCACGCTATGGGGGCTTTGATTGTGGACGGTGATGGTATAGCTGAAGACGTAACGCGACTCCGCATCATTGGACTCATCGGCACGGTAGCTAGGCGCAACGTTTACCTCGATAGTTAGACCACTCACGCTTGGCTGCCCCGCTCACTGCTCGCCTGTTCATCGGCGGCGACTCGATTGGCAATCGCCACGTATTCGGCGACCGTCAGTGTTTGCGGACGGCGGATAGGATCAATACCCAACTCTTCAAGGATTTCAGGACTCACGCGCCCTTTAAAGTTATTGCGCAGCGTTTTGCGCCGCTGGCCAAACGCGAGCTTCACCAACTCAAACAGCAGCGTGGGGTCTTCTGCAGTATGAGGCAGGGTCGCATGAGGCGTTAAGCGCACGATGGCCGACTCAACCTTGGGCTGCGGCACAAAGGCTTCCGGCGGCACAATAAATAGCTGCTCGACACTACAGTAGTACTGCGCCATAACCGACAGACGCCCCCAGTCGGCACCGCCCGGTTCAGCAGCCAAGCGCTCAACGACTTCTTTTTGCAGCATGAAGTGCATATCCTCTATCGCACTTCCTGCAGCCAGCAGGTGAATTATCAGCGGCGTGGAGATGTTGTAGGGCAGGTTGCCCACCACACGCAGCGCAGGTCCATCGCCTTTCAGCGCGGCAAAATCAAACTTCAGCGCATCGCCTTCATGTATCACAAAGTCGGGGTAGTTAAAAAACTGCACTCGCAGGCCAGGGATCAGATCGCGGTCGAGTTCAATTACCTCCAGATGTCCCGCCGCTTCCAGCAGCGGCTCGGTTAGTGCGCCCTGCCCTGGGCCAATTTCGACAAGGCGATCCGTCGAGCGCGGGCCAACGGCACGAACGATCCGCGAAATAATGCCAAGGTCGCGCAAAAAGTTCTGACCAAAGCGTTTACGAGCGCGGTGTTGGGGCACAGTAGACATCAAACGGTGTTCCTTGGAGTGCGGATTCAATCGGGAGTATTTCGCAGCAAATGCTAGACAGTAGCAGACAACCGCTGGGTAGCTAGACGGCGTGCAAGGGCGATAGCGACTTTCAGGCTGCCGGGGTCTGCCACGCCTTTGCCAGCCAGATCCAACGCGGTGCCATGGTCGACCGAAGTGCGTACCAATGGCAAGCCCAGGGTAATATTGGCGGCCTGACCAAAGCCTGCATATTTTAACACTGCCAAGCCCTGGTCATGGTACATCGCCAGCACCGCATCGACACCGGCCAAGTGACGCGGGGTAAATAGCGTGTCGGCGGGCAACGGACCAAGGATATCCCTTCCCTCAGCACGAAGAGCATCAAGCGCGGGAATAATAATATCCAGCTCTTCGTGGCCCAGGTGGCCATCTTCACCGGCATGCGGGTTTAAGCCACACACGGCAATGCGCGGTTTTGCAATCCCGAACTGGCAATGCAAATCAGCCTCCAGTAAGCGACTAATCCGAGTAACCCGCTCAAAGGTGATAGCGTCGGCGACGTTGCGCAGAGGCAAGTGGGTGGTCACCAGAGCAACACGTAAATCGCCACTACCCTGCCAGCTTGGCGATGCCGCATGTAGCGCCGCGTCGGTGGCCAGCATCATCACGACGTCATCAACGCCACAGGCATCACGCAGCCATTCGGTATGGCCGGTAAAGCCTGGGTGACCGCCGTCAATAATTACGCCTTTGTGCAGTGGTGCGGTCACCATGGCAGCGGCAAGGCCGCGTTGACAAGCATCGACCGCCATTGCCAGTGTGGCAAGTACGTAATCGGCGTTGGCTGGATTAAGCACACCTGGCGAGGTAGGGGCATTAAGAGCGACGGACCAAACAGGTAAGGCATTGTCGCCACTTGGGCACTCACCCACCGAACACTCTACCACCGTAACATCCAGCCCCAGCGCAATTGCGCGCTGGCGCAGCATTTGCGGATCGCCAATGGCCACGGTATTCGGAGGCAGAAGCCCCCGGGCTGCCAGCATTAACGTTAGTTCAGGGCCGATGCCCGCTGGCTCGCCGGTGGTGACGACCACCGGCAGCGCGCTATCAGCCCTTGAAGTACCAGCTACCATTAGAGACGAACATCAACAAAAGCCTGTGAGCGAATCTCTTGCTGCCAGGTTTCAAGCTCTTCATTGGCACGGCGTTGGAAGATTGCTTGGCGCACCTGCTCGCGCTGGCTCTCCTGAGTAACGTTCTGACGACGACGCTCTTCTACCTCAATCACGTGGTAGCCAAACTGAGAGCGCACCGGTTGTGATATCTGGTTAACGCCTAGGTCACGCATTGCTTCCTCAAACGCTGGAACGGTTTGCCCTGGGCGCACCCAGCCAAGCTCTCCCCCGTTGAGTGCCGTACCGCTGTCATCGCTATACTCGCGCGCTACAGAGGCAAAATCATCACCTTGAGACAAGCGCTGACGCACTTCTTCGGCTCGGGCACGCGCCTGATTTTCATCCCGGTTAGGCGTCAGCTCGATTAATACGTGGCGGGCCCGCGTCTCTTCAATGAAGTTCTGCTCGCCGGTCTGCCCCTGCTGCTGGTCTAAAAAGCGCTCAACGTCACGATCACTAACCGTCACACGATTACTGATTTGGCGCTGCTGCACCTGACGCATCAGCATTTCGCGGCGAATATCTTCGCGCACGCTCGCCAGCGTCATGCCGTCAGCTTCCACCGCATCAGCAAACTCATCCAGCGTCATGCCGTTGGATTCGGCAATCGCTCGCACCTGACCGTTTAGCTCGGTATCATCAATAGTCAGACTGGCATCTTCCGCCATCTGTAGTTGAATCTCTTCCATCACCATGCGCTCAAGCACCTGTCGCTCCAACTGGGAGCGCGGGGGAAGGTTACCGCCTTGGGCCTGCGCCTGCTGCTCGACTTTCGCCATACGATCGTCTAGTTCGCTGCGCATAATCACATCGTTATTGACCACGGCCACCACACTATCCAGCGCCTGACGCTGAGTGGACTGGAAGTTCTGCGCCTGGAGCGCCAGCGGGGCCAACGCAAAGCTAGCGCCAACGCAGAGGGCGAGTAGGCTACCAGCAGAAAGCTGCTTCATTCGGCCTAGCAAGGGCTGTCTCATTTTCATTACAAACGTCTCTTTCATTAGCCATTCTATGGAAGTCATTTACAGGGCAGTCGGACGATAGCCAGGAATGGTCTGTTCAAAATAGCTGTCCGCATTCTGGCCAATGCCACCTAAGCCACGGAACACGAAGCGCAAAAATAGCCCACGATCATTAAAGTCATCATCAATGCGGGCAGTATCATCGTCATCGACCCATTCACGCCAGACAAGCTGCAGGCCATAACAGCAGTTGTTCCACTGTACGCCTGCCAGCTGCTCAAGCGAGCGGTCATTGGTTTGATCGTGAAGGTAGCGACCGATCAAATCAATGCTAGTACTGGCTTTCCAGGCAAACGACAGATCCCACTCTTCACGGTTATAGTCGCGAAAGCCATCATCGCCCTGCAACACGCTCGGGTCGAACCCTTCGATCTCCCAACGGTAGCCAAGGTTCACTACGTGCCCTTCGGGATGGCGATAACGTACATCAACGCTTGAGCGTTCAGTGCGATCACGATGATCATCGTAGAGCCATTCGTAGCCACTACTCCAGCGATCATTAATTTGCCAATCAAGGCGGGTCACTAGTGGTGAGCGATCCCGGGTGGCCTGATAGTAGCTTTCAGGATTAACGTTGGGGTTTTCTTCCGGCCGATCTGGCAGCGTATCCGCATCGCCTTCGCTATCGATTCGGCGATCATCAAAGTAAACACTCTGCCCAACCCCAAACGAGAGTCGATCACGACCGGACGCATCCTCAAGCAGGCGCGACTGCACGCCATAAGAGATCCGGTTGAGATCACCCACTCGGTCAGCGCCGGAAAAGCGCTGGGCGGACCAGAGCTGATCCCAGGAAAACGCACGTTCGCGGCTGTCAAAGTCCGGCAGCTCAGTTTGATCGGTACGTGGCACGTAGGCATAGTTCAGACGCGGCTCTAAGGTTTGGCGATACTCGCGCCCGCCGAGGGCAAGCTCGCGCTCAAAGATCAAGCCACTATCGACCGAGGTTAGCGCAATGCTGCGGCTGGGTGAGTCACCCCGCTCCGTTTCACGCTCGCCATAATCCAGCTCATAGGCGGTGTTCCACAGTTCAGTACGCGGTTCTAAATAGCCCCAGGGCCGTTCAAAGCGCCAGCCAACAACAGGCGTGAGGTGCAATCGGCTACCGGTGGCCGCCTCACGCTCCGGCACACGACGTTCATCCACATCGCGCCAGAAATAGGTCGCGTTAGAACGCCACTGTGTATAGAGGCCGTTGTCGAACTGCCAGTTCGCATTGGCGCTCAGGCTCGGCAGTTGATAAAAGGGTTTATCGCTATCGCTAAGTGGATCTTCCAAACGCTGGAAACCCTGGGCCCGGGCGTCTAATTGCCAGCGTTGGCCGCGGTAATCGACCTGGGCCAAGCGCTCCATGCTGGCGCGATCATTTTCGCCGAACTCGCCGCCAAAGTCATCAAAATAGCGCCCGTCACTGGCTGCACCATAGCGCAGCCGGTAATTGCTACGCTCGTTTACCCGCCCTGCATGGCGGGCATCCACATACCAACGATCCTCGCCTTCAAAGCGATTTTCTCCACCGCCGGAGCCGCCGTTATCGCTATTTAAATAGCCGCCTTCGACGATGCCTGAACTTTCCTCAAGCAGATAGCGGTACTCACCGTTCATCAGCAAACCGTGGTCGCTCATCCAGCGTGGCGTAATGGTCGCATCGTGGTTAGCGGCGATATTCCAATAAAACGGCTGGGCGTAATCAAAACCATCCGATGAAAAACCTATCGATGGGGAGAGCAGACCAGTGTGACGACGATCGTCAATGGGAAAACGTAGCCATGGCCAGTAAAACACCGGCACATCTTTTACGTGTAAACGCGCATGACGCGCCGTACCGTAACCTTCGGCCTGATACAGACGAATATCGCTACTGACCAGTTCCCAGCTATTGGCGCCCGGGTCACAGGTCGTGAAGCTGGCGTCCTGCAGACGATACTCGCCCTCTGCCGTCTGCTCTAACTGATTTGCCTGACCGCGCAAGTGCTGGTCGTAAAGCACATAATGGCTATTCCCCAACGTCGCACGGTCTTCGTTTAGCCTGAGCATGGCCTGCTCGCCGCGCACCAGCGCACGCCCATCGCGTATGGCGATATTGCCTTCGGCGTCAACCTGCTGGCGGTCGGCGGGTAAAAAGACACGCTCCGCTTCCACTTCTTCATTGCCGCGACGCAGCACCACATCACCACGCAGCAGTGCCTCGCCGTCGGCGGCGTAATCGACGTCGCTGGCCTCAAGCGAGAGGGTTTCCGGGTTCTCTTCTGCGGGTAAGCGGTAGCTGGGCATGACGTAGCGCCCACGGCACAATTGATTGGCCGCTTCCTCTTCTCCCCAGGCTTGCCAATCTAACGCTTCCGCAGGCATGTCTTGGTCTTGAGCCACCGCCGTAAACGAGGCGCCAGCAAGCAAACTGCTCATCAGCGTATGCGCAACCGGCAACGTGCGCGAAAATCGCTTGCCCATGTTCGTTATCCTTGGCATCCAGAATCGGTATTATACAGCCCGCATGATGCCCGACCAGCAAGGAGCTTGCATGTCCTCTTATCGGATTAACGCCCTCACCACGTGGGCTGCCCAGCAAAACGGCCTTTCCCAGGCCGATATTACGCTTTCATCCGCCGTGGGCGATGCGAGCTTTCGGCGTTATTTTCGCCTTACGTTACCTGACGGCGCCACCCAGGTGGTGATGGATGCCCCGCCTGAACAGGAGGATTCCCACCCTTTTGTGACCATCGCCAAGCGTTGGCACAGCGCAGGGCTAGCGGTACCCAAGGTGCACGCCGCTAATTTGGCGGACGGTTTTCTGTTGCTTGATGACCTGGGCAACACACCGCTACAGGATATGTTTACCGATGACGCTACCACACAGACGTACCATGCGCAGGCACTAACGCTGGTCGCCGAGCTGCAAAACCGCGCCAACCCCGAATCACTGCCCGCTTATGACTCGGCGCTGCTGGGCCGGGAGCTCGACCTGTTTCCTGAATGGTGCTTGGGTGCCTGGCTGAAGCTATCGCCACCCGAAAGCTGGCAACCCTTGCGCGAGCAGCTTATTCAGCAAGCATTGGCTCAGCCGGTGGTCACTGTGCACCGTGATTTTGATGCTATGAACCTGATGATACACGATCAGCGCCTGTTCATGATCGACTTCCAGGACGCGGTGGCGGGCCCGCTAAGCTACGATGTGATCTCGCTGCTTCGGGGCCGCTACTGCCGCTTTAGCGATGAGCAGTTTAGCGACTTCGTCGACGCATTTTATCAGCAGGCCCGCCGCGATGGCCGCCTTCCCGGCCGGGTCGATTTTGCCACCTTCCTGACCCAGTGCCACGCCATGGCCGCTCAGCGCTCGCTGAAAGTGCTGGGCATATTTTGCCGTTTAACGCTGCGCGATCAAAAAAGTGGCTATCTTGAGCGCTTGCCGCACTTTTTGGATCATCTGGAGGATAGTCTTTCGTGCCTGACCGAGCAGGCTGAGTTCGCTGAGTGGGTCAAACTCACCTTTCGCCCCGCCCTCATGAAGCGACTAACGGAAATGCCGCAATGAAAGCAATGATCCTAGCCGCGGGGCTCGGCAAGCGGATGCGTCCGCTTACAGACCACTGCCCCAAGCCGCTGCTGCCGGTGGCGGGTAAACCGCTCATCGTGCATCACCTGGAGCGGCTTCGCGAGGCGGGCATTGATGACGTCGTCATCAACGTTAGCTACCGTGCCGAGCAGATTATTGATGCCCTCGGCGGCGGCGATGACTATGGGCTGCGCATTCACTGGAGTCGAGAAACAGCGCCACTGGAAACGGGAGGCGGCATTCAGCAAGCCCTGCCGATGTTGGGTGAAGCGCCATTTCTACTCATCAACGGCGATGTCTGGTGCGAAACGCTGCCCCACCCGCAAGCGCTGCGCGGCGACGACTTGGTCCACCTGGTGCTGGTAGACAACCCACTTCACCATCCCGACGGCGATTTTGGGCTAGCGGGTGGGCGTGTCAATCAAACCAGTAATGAGCGCTTGACCTATGCGGGCATCAGTGTGATTCACCCTGGGCTGCTCGCCGGGCAACCTCAAGGCGCCTTTGCATTAGCACCACTGCTCAGGGCCGCCATTGATAACCAACGGGTGAGCGGTGAACGTTATACCGGACACTGGGTCGATGTGGGCACGCCTGAACGGCTGGCGGCGCTGGAAAGCCAGCTTCAATTGCAACGACAGCGCGGGAAAGAGTAGCTGATGCATCCGGACTATTTACATGCGGCAATCGCTGATACGCCACGGGTAGCGGTCTACGGCACGCTGAAGCAGGGTTTCAACAACGCCCACTGGTTAAGCGGCGCCAGAAGATTGGGTAGCGATACCACCCGCGCCCTCACACTCTACGATATCGGCCCCTACCCTGGCGCCAAGTGGCAAGCGTCCAAAGGCGTCATTATAGAGATTTATGAGATTAGCATTGACCAGCTGGCCCAGCTAGACCGGCTGGAGGGCTACCGTATCGACGCCCCTGCGCAGGGCGAGTATGACCGCCAGCAAATAGCCACCCATTTTGGTCGTGCCTGGGTCTATCTTTACAATCCAGGAGTAGCGGGTAAGCGAGCCATTTGCGAAGGCGGCTGGGAGATGCCCTACACTGGCCATGATTAATAATGCCGGTGATAAACAACAGAAGCGTTGAGAAGAGGCGCGCAGGCCAAGAAATGTTATGCTGCGCGACTTACCTTTCGTCGCCTAGATGAGGAGAGCCGCGTGAAAGCACGGGTAAAATGGACAGAAGGCCGTCAATTTGTGGCGGAATCCGGTAGCGGGCACAGCGTTGTCATCGACGGCCCGCCCGACCACGGTGGCCGTAATACAGGGCCCCGCCCAATGGAAATGCTGTTGATGGGCATGGGCAGTTGCACCGCTTTTGACATCTTGAACATTCTCGATAAAGCGCGTGCCGATGTCACCGACTGCGTTGCGGAACTTGACGCCGAACGCGCTGATGAAGTCCCCGCCGTCTTTACCAAGATCCACGTTCATTTCGTGGTGACCGGGCATGCATTGAAAGAGAAGCAGGTTCAACGCGCCGTTGAACTCTCCGCTGAAAAGTACTGCAGTGCGTCGATCATGTTGGTTAATGGCGGCGTAGAGATCACTCACTCTTTTGAGATTATCGAGGCTTGAGCGGCTGTTTGTACGTGCAGCGCTTGGCTCTCTCGGCTAGCGCCGCTGCTTACCCAACCGCGGTGGCAAAAAAAGTAGTTCAGTCGGATGCAAGCAAACGCCTTGACGGGCATAATACGCCCGCTTGTTTTACCTTCACCTGTGCTGTCGCCACCCTGCTTTATCGAGTGGGGTTACACCGCAGCGATGGTGGCAACGTCTTATCGGTTCCGGCGCTGGCTCGTCGGGGTGTCTTCACCTGCCATAAGGAGGCTCGGACATGACAGATAATCTCCGACTCCACGGGTTTAACAACCTGACAAGCTCTTTGAGCTTCAACATTTACGACATTTGTTACGCCAAAACCGAAGAGCAGCGTGCGGCTTATATCGACTATATCGATGAGCTCTACAACGCCGAACGCTTGACGCAGATTCTGAAAGACGTCACCAACATTATCGGCGCTCATGTGCTGAATATCGCCCGCCAGGACTATGAGCCCCACGGCGCAAGCGTGACGATCCTGATCGCTGAGCATGAGCTGGATGACGCCGCGCCTGAGCAGATTAAGCCGGGCCCCGGCCCACTGCCAGAGACGGTGGTTGGGCACTTAGATAAGAGTCACGTTACGGTGCATAGCTACCCTGAGTCGCACCCTGACAACGGCATCAGCACCTTCCGTCTGGACATTGATGTCTCGACCTGTGGTCATATCAGCCCGCTTAAAGCGCTGAATTACCTGATCCACAGCTTCGACTCCGACATCGTCACCATGGATTATCGAGTACGCGGCTTTACCCGTGACGTAGACGGCAAGAAGCTGTTTATCGATCACGGCATTACCTCCATCCAAGACTACCTTGCTGAAGATACCAAGCATGCGTATCAGATGATGGATGTAAACGTGTATCAGGAAAACATGTTCCATACCAAGATGCTGCTCAAAGATTTCGAGCTGGAAAATTATCTGTTCGGTACGTCACGGCGCGATATTACCTTTGAAGAAGCGCGTGACATTGAGAGCCGTTTGCGTAAAGAGATGCTGGAGATTTTCTACTCCCGCAATTTGGATTAAGCGTCGCCTCTGAATGCCAAAAGCCAGCTCACACTGGCTTTTTTTGTGGCGCTTATGTGGGATCAATAAACGCTGGACTCGCCTTCGGGACGGGTCTTAAAGCGTCTATGCAGCCACAAATATTGCTCCGGGTGCTTGCGAATGGCCTGCTCAATAAATTGATTGACCTTGGTCGCATCGGCAACCTCGTCATTGCTCGGAAACCCTTCTAACGCTGGCAGGCTTTCGATGGTGTACGTCGCATTATCGGGGTTGCGGTGAAACATCATCGGCACCACCGGCGCGCCGGTCATACGCGCAAGCTTGGCCGTTAAGCGAATCGTCGCAGCCTGCTGACCAAACAGCGGTGCAAACACACTGACATCGCGACCAAAATCCTGATCCGGCGAGTACCAAACCATCCGGCCTGCCTTAAGCTGCCGTACAGCCCCACGCAGATCGTAACGGTCAATCGCGACCCCAAAGTTGCGTCCACGAGCGCGGGTCATAAAGCGCTCAAACAGCGGGTTGTTATGCGGGCGATAGACCGCATCAGCAGAGAAAAATAGCGCGTGTAAAGCGCCGCCTAAATCGAGCGACGAGAAGTGAACACCGATAATGATCACCCCTTTGCCTCTCGACTGAGCGCGGGCCATATGCTCTTCACCAATATAAGCAACCCGGTGGCGTAAGCTTTCGCCATTTCGACACCAGCCCGTCGCGGTTTCGACGAGACCAATGCCATTAGCGATGAATGACTCTTTGACGAGTTGCCGCTGTTGTTCGGCGCTCTTTTCGGGAAAGCACAGCGCTATATTGGTGTCGGTAATGCGCCGCCGCCGCTTGGCAAAGCGCCATGCGAGCAACCCAAGCCCTTTGCCAATGCTCATTTTTAACCGCCAGGGCAGCCAGGCGGCAACATACATAGCGCCAATCCCGAGCCAAGTGGGCCAGTAACGCGGGTGGGCAAACGAACGTGGATAACGTGATTTTGACATAAAAACAACCGTTTAATCAGAGCGCCCATGATAAAGCCGAGGCGCCCGGGGCAGTACCCCCGTCAGCAGGGTATAGCTGATCGTATCGCAGTAACGGGCCACTTCATCCACCGGCAGTACTTCGCCGTTGCTGGCGCTACCCCATAATACGACCTCGCTACCAATGCCGGCATCGGGCACGTCTGTTACATCCACCGTGAGCATATCCATCGAGACTTTACCGGCAATCGCGCAGCGTTGGCCGTTTACCAGCACTGGCGTACCATCGCGGGCGTGGCGGTCGTAGCCGTCACCGTAACCGCAGGCAACCACGGCAATGCGTGAACGCCGCGGCGCACGCCAGCGCCCGCTGTAGCCCACGGGCTCGCCCTCTTCTAGCTCCCGCAGGGCGATAATTTCAGAGCGCAGGGTCATCACTGGCTTCAGTTGCCGGGTGATGTTATTGGCGACTTCTAACGGGTCGCTGCCGTAGAGCATGACGCCTGGCCGGTTCCAGTCACCATGCGCCACCGGCCACGCCAGGGTCGCCGGTGAATTGGCCAGGCATAGTGGCGCTTCTAGCTCACTGGCCAGCCCCTGGAGCCGTGCCATTTGCTGATTGAAATAGCGGCTATCCTGAGCATCGGCAGTGGCAAAATGGCTCATCAGGTGCAGCGAAGCCACACTCGGCGCAGCAAGAAGCTGGCGCCAGATGGCAGCGGCCTCTTCAATGGCAAAGCCCAGGCGGTGCATGCCGGAGTCGACTTTTAACCATACCGGGATGGGCTGGCGTGGCGCGGCCGCCAACAGTGCATCAACCTGCCACTGGCTATGCACCGCGATCCAGAAACCGTGGGTGTCCACCAGCGCCAGCTCATCAGCACTGAAGATGCCTTCAAGCAGCACGATAGGTGTCGTAATGCCACCTTGACGCAACGCGAGAGCCTCTTCGATACAGGCGACGGCAAACGCAGGAGCATGGGCCTCCAGCGCCTGAGCGCACGCTAGCGCGCCATGGCCGTAAGCATCAGCTTTGATAACGGCCACTGAGCGGCTTTGTGGCGCACAGCGGCACGCCAATTGATAGTTGTGACGCAGCGCGTCCAGATCAATATCGGCCACAAGGGGGCGCATAGGTTTTCTCACTTACCTGATTCAGCAATAAATGCTTATTAACAAAAAATGTCAGCGATAAAAAACCGAGCAAGCACCTATAGGTACTTGCTCGGCTTAGAGGGAAGGCGCGTTTAATAATCACCTTTGTTGCGCTTCAAACACTTAAGTTTCAAACAAAGCTTCTAACGAGAGACCCTGTTTTTCCAGCGAACGACGCAGCTTTTTCAGCGCTTCGACTTGAATCTGACGTACCCGCTCACGGGTCAAACCAATTTCGGCACCGACTTCTTCAAGAGTGGCGGATTCGTGACCCCGTAAGCCAAAGCGGCGCACGACAACTTCACGCTGTTTTTCGCTCAGTTCATCAAGCCATAGATCAACGTGCTCTTTGACATCGCCATCCACCAAACGCGCTTCAGGCCCTTGCACCTCATCGTCGGTCAACGTATCAATCAGCGGCTTATCGCTCTCACCGCCCATCGGGTAATCGACCGACGATACGCGCTCATTGAGGCCGAGCATCTTTTTGACCACCTCGACCGGTTTGTCCAAGTGCTCGGCGATCTCTTCAGCAGTGGCCTCATGGTCAAACTTCTGGGTCAATTCGCGCGCTGCGCGCAGGTAGATATTGAGCTCTTTGACCACATGAATC
This sequence comes from Vreelandella glaciei, assembly GCF_013415125.1. Lineage (GTDB taxonomy): Bacteria > Pseudomonadota > Gammaproteobacteria > Pseudomonadales > Halomonadaceae > Vreelandella > Vreelandella glaciei. Next base: position 82,656 of record NZ_JACCDE010000013.1, read on the forward strand.
GGCAAACGGATCGTCCGCGTTTGATTCATCAACGCACGCTCAATGGTTTGTCGAATCCACCAAGTGGCATACGTTGAAAAACGAAACCCCCGTTCGGGGTCAAACTTTTCAACGGCGCGGATCAAGCCCAAATTACCCTCTTCGATCAAATCCAGCAGCGTTAAGCCGCGGTTAAGGTAGCGGCGGGCAATCTTTACCACTAGCCGTAAATTGGACTCAATCATTCGTGAGCGCCCCAGCGGGTCGCCCTTACGCGCTAAGCGGCCGTAATATACTTCCTCTTCTGGCGTTAATAGTGGCGAAAAGCCGATTTCGTTGAGGTAGATTTGCGTTGCATCCAAGCTTTGGGTCGATTGTCGATCCTCACGCCCTAGCGCTTTTTCAAAAGCATCTTCTTCTACCGCAATATCATCATCGGTATTATCAAGTGCCTCCTCAGCAGCCTCCAGGTCAACCTCCTGTAGATCTTTCTCCAACATACTCATGGCCTTACCCCCGTGTTTCGCCTACCCGCCATTTAGAAAGTCAAAGGGGTGTGCTCTAAGGCGCACACCATATTATTATGTGACAATTGTTATATGACGCTCGAATACAGCGATTCGGGCAACTTCCAAGTTAAACGCTGGCCTCTCACGCTACCGGTGAGTGCATTAGCGGGAAGGCAGAAAGTCCATGGGATCTTGAGGCTGGCCATCACGGCGAACCTCGAAGTGCAATCGGACATTTTCTGCATCGCTATCCCCCATCGTCGCAATCACTTCACCAGCTTCTACCACGTCATTTTCACTGACCCGCAAGCTGTCGTTATGCGCATACGCACTCAGGAATTGGTCGTTGTGCTTGAGAAGGATGAGGTTGCCATAACCCCTGACGCCGCTGCCCGCATAAACCACAATACCAGGGCCAGCCGCTTTAACAGGTTGCCCCTTTTCACCGGTGATATCAATCCCGGCAGTGATGCTATCGCCTTGTCCAAACTCCCCAACGACGTTGCCATCGGTCGGCCACTGCCAATTAATCGTTTCAGCGGGCGTATAGGTACGCGAAGAGCGGTCAACGCTGGCACTTTGTGTAGCAGGTGCAGCTGCAGGCTCGGGTTCTGATACTGGCTGCGGTTCAGGTTCTGACGCTGGCTCAGGTTCAGGCTGAGCGGCTGGCTCAGGTTCGGCAGCTGCGACCTCTTCAGGCTCAGGCGTGGAGGCAGAGGTATTGCTGCTAGGCGAAGAATCAGCCACTTGTTCCGCAGCCTCTACGGCATCACGTTCAGCGGTTAGGCGCTGGTTACGTTGAATCGCGGATTCGTCGGGCAACAGCCAGTCGAGTTCCTGGTCATCACTCGCAACAGAGGCTGCTTGCGGGTTCAGTCCGGTCGCCACGGCGCCGCTGCTACTAGTGTTATTAGCAGCTGGCTGGCTACTGGTGGCTGATGACGTTGAGGCGCCTTCGCGCAGGGCAATGGTTTGCCCTGGCCGAATTTGGTACGGCGCATCAATATTGTTCATTGCCGCCAACTGGCGATAATCCAAATTGTGCTGCCATGCAATGCCATACAGCGTGTCGCCCGCTTTAACGGTGTACTGGGGTGAGTTTTCCACCGCTTGGCGTGCTTGGCTTAAATCACGCACTTGAGGGCTTCCGCCTTGTTGGCTGGCACAGCCAGCAATTGTTAATGCCAGCGCCGACATCATCAGTACTTTAAGACTATAACCTTTACGCATATAAACCTTACTCCTTTTCAGCGCCAAGCTTGGTATCGATTGGCCGACGATCCGCGTGCCGGTTGAGCAACACAACAATTAGTGCCCCCAAGGCCATTAGCGCGACAACGCCAGCTACTTGTGCCGAGGCACCGGTCAATACGGCATAGTCAGCGGGCAACAAATAACGGTGCTCCAAAGGGATCATTTGTCCTTCTGGCCCTATTTGATAGCGTAACAGTTCACGCCATGGCCAGAGAACCGGTAACGAGCCGACAATAAACCCCAGCAGCAGTTGCATGGTCGAGGTGTGGTGGCGCCGTAGCAGCCAGGACAATAACCGTGAAAACAACGCTAAACCAACCATACAGCCCATTCCAAACAGAATAATAATGCCCAGATCAAAGCTGCGAATTGCCCCCATGATGGTGCCGTAGAGTCCCATTGTCAGCAATAGAAAGCTGCCTGACACCCCTGGCAGTAGCATGGCGCTAATGGCAATGCAGCCTGCCACCATCACTACCAGCGCCTCGTTGCCCAGCAGCAGCACCAGCGGCATCATGCCTGGTAACGCTTGGGCTAGCACTAACCCCACCAATAACGGCAGCAGATACCATAGCTTCCAGCCGCTACTTGCCTGCCCGACTACCAGTGCGGAGGCCGCTACAAGGCCAAAAAAGAACCCGTCTAACAGCAGTGGATGCGCCTCCATCAACCACAGGGCTAAATGCGCAACGCTAAATAGACTAACCGCAACACCCGCCAATAGCGGCACCAGAAAGGCTAGGTTCAAATGGAGACTCAGGGCTTTCCAACCACCTTGACGCCATACACCAATCGCACTTGGGCCAAACTGCTTGATGGTGTTAATCAGCTCTTCATAAATACCGCTAATAAACGCAATGGTACCTCCCGACACACCGGGTACCGCATCGGCGGCGCCCATCCCTGCGCCACGTAAAAATATTCCCAAGGGTTGCCGCTTCAATCCACTACTCCTTGTAGTAAAGGTACAAAACGTACGGGCTCAAGCCGCCGTTTTTCAAAAGCACTGCCGATGCGCTTTACCTGAGTAAGCCACTGGCTGCCATCGGGATCTTCCAAGGGGGCGATCAGCACCCCGTTGTCACTCAATTGCTCTAGTAGCGATGAGGGCAGTGTATGAGCGCAGGCGGTTAGCAAAATAACATCAAACGGTGCCACTTCAGGCCAACCATAGCCTCCATCCGCCACTGCTAGCGTGGCGGGGGCCGTAAGCCGCCGTAACCGCTCGGCCGCACGCTCGTGCAGTGCACCAATGCGCTCAATGGAGTAGAGCTCTTCTACCAAGCGCGACAATATTAACGTTTGATAACCAGACCCGGTGCCCAGTTCCAATACCTGGCGTGGCCTGGCGCGCAGCACAAGCTCGGTCATCCGCGCCACAATGAACGGCTGCGATAACGTTTGGCCAAAGCCAATCGGTAAGGCGGTATCTTCATAGGCGCGATGCGCCAGCGCCTCATCCACAAACAAATGGCGCGGTTCACTGGCCATGACCTCCAGCACGCGGGCATCGTTGATGCCTTGGCGCATAAGGCGCTCGACCATTCGGTCACGGGTACGCTGGGAGGTCATGCCACGACCGCGCAGCTCAGCAGGGGAGATATTAGGCAAAAACATCCAACCAATCCTGCACATCGTTAAGCGCGGGGTGGCGCGTCAGGTCTGTTTGTAACGGTGTAATCGACACAAAGCCCGCTTCAACAGCGGCAAAATCGGTATCTTCACCATCATCGGCATTGGCTGCTACCGGCGCAATCCAATAGCGGGTACGTCCTCGCGGGTCTTTTACCGGCAACGGTTTTTCAGCTGGCCCGCGGTAGCCCAGGCGGGTAACTTTAACGCCTTTGATCTCTTCCCAGGGTACATCAGGGACATTGACGTTCAGCAGTGTACGCGGCGGTAGCGAGAGTTGATCCGCGGCGCCAATCAACGTGGCGGCCACTCTTCCGGCGGTAGCGAAATGGCGCTCGCCGCATAGCGACATGGCAATCGCGGTCATGCCCAGGTTGCGCCCTTCCATCGCCGCCGCAACGGTGCCGGAATAGAGCACATCGTCGCCCAGGTTACTGCCGTGATTAATCCCTGAGATCACTAAATCAGGCTTTTCATCCCATACACCGTGAACGCCTAAATAGACGCAGTCGGCAGGGGTACCATCAACGCTATAAAAACCGTTATCAAGCGCCGTTAATGAGAGCGGCCGTGACAAGGTAAGCGAATTACTGGCACCGCTGCGGTCTCGGTCAGGCGCCACCACGCGCATATTGGCGTGCGACAGCAGCGCATCATGTAGCGCACGCAACCCAGGCGCGTAAACACCGTCATCATTTGAAAGCAGTAGTCGCCGCATTGTGGCTCTCCCTTTTTATATGCACAAGAGTCATTAGCGTCAGCGTCATAAGCACAAAGCATAAACGCGAAAGGTGACAACTCCTATCCATCACTTTTAGTAAACTTTTTAACGCCTTATAGCTATTCTGACGACTTATAACCGTTCTGACGACTGACGTAGCTCACCGCTATCCACTTATTTCTATCAGCTCACCAAGCACAGCGGTAGCAAAGCTACCGCGAGACAACGCAAACGAAAGCCGTACGGCGCCTGCTTCCCAATCAAGCTGTGGTTCCAGTAGCCGCATCCGCAGCGCACGGCGTGCCTGCTTAACCCCGCTGCGCTCCAGGCCACTACACAAGCCGGGATACTGCTGCTGCAAATACGCTTCATAGCTAGCCGCGTCACCCTGACCGGGTTCGCCAACGCCCCAGAGCACACCCGTTGGATGCACATCCAGCGCCATGGCGCGGGCCTGAAGCGTCGCATCGGTGGCGTCGATATGAAACACGCTTTGCGTGCCGTCCAGCATTAAGGTGTCGCCCGCCAGGGGTTGCGTCCAAGTGCCATCCGCAATGCGAGTGCTAAGCAGTTCGTTAAACAAAAAGCTGCGTGCGGTAGAAAGCATCATACCTTGACGGTCGTCCCGTTTACGCCAACCTCTGTTAAGTAGTGCTTCTGCGCGCTGTAGATTATGCCCTTCGTGACCAAAGCGCTGGGGGCCGAAATAGTTGGGCACACCGGACTGGCAAAGCGCTTCCCAGCGGCTGATAAAGTCGTCGCTTGCTATGGCCTCACCGCTCAGGCGTAAGACAAATCGATTAGTGCGGTGAACCCCGCGCTTAAGCTTACGCGGGTGGCGCGCCTGCTCAACCACCGTGATGCCCTGGGCATTAAGCGACTGCTCTAAGTCAAGCGGCGCATCGCGCCCTGGCAGATGCACGCTCAGCCACTGGCGGGTCACGGCAATGCGATCCTTCATCCCGGAGTAACCAATATCACGGGGCGTTACGTCACAAAGCCGACTTAATAACTTAGCCACTTCTAACGTGGATTGGTTGCGTTTTTCAACCCGCAACCACAGGTGCTCCCCGTGCGCCTCGGGAGTAAAATCAAGCTGCTCGTCAACCCAGAAGTCTTCCGGCTGAGCACGGTAATGACCGGCTTTAGGCGGGCCGAACAGAGGGTCTAAGCTGCGCTGCCATATAGGCATATTAATCATTAAGCGCCTCTGCACGGTCTAGCAGCACCACTGCCTCAGCAGCAATACCCTCACCGCGCCCGGTAAAGCCCAGCCGCTCGGTAGTGGTGGCTTTAACGTTAACGTGGCTAAGCGCGACGCCTAAGTCAGCGGCAATGATGGCCCGCATTGCATCAATATGAGGCGCCATTTTAGGCGCTTGCGCCATTAGCGTGGCGTCCAGATTGACCACGCCATAGCCCTGGCCCTGAACAAGAGCGACCACATGGCGCAACAATTCGCGGCTATCAGCCCCCGCCCACGTTGGGTCGGTATCGGGAAAATGACGGCCAATATCGCCCAGCGCACAGGCACCTAACAGCGCATCGCTCACCGCGTGCAGCAACACATCGCCGTCGGAGTGAGCCACGAAGCCATGGTCAAACGGTAGCTTAACGCCACCGATCATCAGGTGATCGCCGGGGCCGAAACGGTGGACATCGAATCCGTGGCCAATACGCATTACTAAGCTCCTAAGGATTAAAGCCTGTCAGGCAGGTTAGCGGCTTGCGCCGCCATAATCGCAGCTGCCAGCGCTAAGTCGTCTGGGTGGGTAATTTTCAGATTATCGCGCCGCCCGCTTACTAATTGTGGCCATTCGCCCAGGGCTTCGACTGCCGAGGCTTCATCGGTTACCAGTGTTTGCTGCTGGCGGGCGGTTTCCAGCGCTCGCCGCAGCAGCGCGTAGCGAAAGCCTTGTGGCGTTAGCGCATGCCATAAGCCATCCCGGGGTTCGGTTCGCGAACTCAGGCACTGGTTATCAGCACGCTTCATGGTATCGGCTACCGGCATCGCCAAGAGCGCGCCAGCGGGGTGTGTCAAAGCGGCTTGATAGAGCGCCTGCAAGTCGTTCACGGTAATACAGGGACGCGCCACATCATGCACCATCACCACATCGTCATCTTCGGCCGCCATGGCGTGCAGCGCATTTAACACGCTGTCCATTCGCTCGTTGCCTCCCGGTACTCGCTGCCAGTCCGCGAAAGGTACCCAGCCCGGTGAAAACCAGCGGTCATCAGCATCTAAACAGAGTACCAAGCGGGCGTGGGGAAAGGCGTGATGCAGCCGCGCCAAGGTATGCGCCAATACCGGTTGTTCATCGGCCAAGGTTAAATACTGTTTAGGCTTGTCTGCCCCCATGCGGCGACCTTGGCCCGCCGCAGGAACGATTAGCCAGGTTTGGCTCACTGCGGCGGCTCCTGGGGAGCGACTAACCCGGCATTGATACCGATCAGCTCATTCTCAATTGCCACACCAGGTACCCAGAAGAATTGTTCATCGGTACGCACCATGCCCATATCGCTACGCGCCCGTTCTTCTATGGCGTCTAAACCGTTTTTTAAATCTGTCACTTCGGCCGCCAGCCGCGCATTGCGCTCGCGCATGGGTACATTGGCCGCTTCTTGCACCGCCACACGTTGCTCCACACGCTGTAAATCGCTCCAGCCGCCGTTACCTAGCCACAATTCGTATTGAAGCAGTGCCACCACCGCGAGCAATGTTATCACTAGCCATTTGCGCATCATTGCTCTCCCTTGGTATATCGGCTGGGTTTATTAAAAGCACTGGCTGAATCAACCTCTGGGCTGATCCGCTAAAGAGCGCTTATCGGCGCGCATTATGCCATTAAGGGGCAACACCAGCGAGCCGCGCCTTGCTTTAATGTCGGTTTTAATAACAGTTTTAATATCGGTTTTAGTGTCGGCTTAAATGACGACGTAAATGATGGTTCAAATCACTGCTTAAATGGCAGCGCTTGCTGGGCCGCTTCGCGATACGCGCTGACATGCTCGCCCTCTTCCTGGCAAAACTGAGCGACACCGGCGGCAAGGCCCGGATGGCGAATATAATGCAGCGAGCGCACCCGTTGAGGGGCAAAACCACGCACCAGCTTGTGCTCACCCTGGGTGCCTGGGTCAAACAGTGTTAAGCCATGCTGCAAACAGTATTCAATCCCCTGGTAGTAGCACGCCTCAAAGTGGAGGCAATCAGCGACTACCTCGCTTCCCCAATAGCGGCCATATAATGTGCTACTGCCACGAAAATAGAGCGCAGCTGCTACCGGGCGACCTTCACTATGGGCCTGTACCAGCACTAGCGCGTCCGGCATGGTTTGGCGTAGTTGTTCAAAAAAACCATGGTTTAAATAAGGCGGACGGCCACGCTCATGATAGGTAATCGCATAGCAGCGATAGAAATGCGCCATATCGACGGGGGTAATCGCTTCGCCTTCCAGGCGTGATACCGTTAAGCCTTGCTCAGCGACTAAGCGCCGCTCGCGCTTGATCATTTTGCGTCGCTTTGAGGTCAGGCTGGCCAAGAAGCCATCAAAGTCGCCAAAGCCACGATCACGCCACTGAAACTGGACGCCTTCACGGGTGATAAGCTCGGGGCACTGTGCCTGCCAAGCGGTGACATCTGCTTCATTGGCAAACAGCAAATGCCAACTTGAAAGGGCTTGGCTTGCGCACTGTTCACGCCATGCCTCGGCAAGAAACGCTCGCACTGCCGTGGCATCGGCATGTTCAGCAATCAGCGTGCGCACGCCGGGTACCGGCGTGAACGGCACCGCGCTAAGCGCTTTAGGGTAATAACGACCACCGGCGTGTTCTATCGCTTCCGCCCAGCCCCAATCAAACACATACTCACCGTAGGAGTGATGCTTGCGGTACATAGGCATCGCCGCGACTAGCTGCTCGCCTTGCCATACACTCAGATGACAAGGCTCCCAGCCGGTAGCCACGCTAACCGAGCCACTGGCTTCAAGAGCGTGTAAAAAAGCATGGCGTAAAAAGGGCTGATCATTATCGACGAGGGCATCCCACTGGCTTGCCGCGACGGCCCCAATGGTGGGTAGAATAGTGAGCGACAGTGGATCTAACGGCATAGCACCTTCCAGGGAGTGTGGGGCTAACGCAATATAAATTGTCAGTACCACTTTACACTAACTGACCGCATTAACCGTTTACATTAATCATTGTCGTCAGCCGTTTATACCAACCTTTGATACCGACATTGATACCCACGCTTATCACTCGCGCCGATAGCGGCGTACAAGGAGAGGCCATGAAGCGCGACCTAACGGGTGACTTTCAAACGCAGCGTCATGCTGCCGATCAAATGCCCTACCCGACGCTAACGGTGCGGCGTGAACGACTGGCCCGCCTTGCGCGCATGACCAAGCATCACCAGCTAGAGATTATTCGTGCGATTCAAACCGATTTTGGTCAGCGCAGCGACGTGGAAATACGCTTAGCCGAGATCAGCGCGATACTTTATGCCATTCGTCACGCAAGGCTCAATCTATGGCGCTGGATGCGCCCTTGGGCGGTTAGTATGCCGTGGCGGCTGCTGCCGGCACGGGCTCGCATTGCACCTCAGCCACTGGGCGTTGTCGGCGTGATATCTCCCTGGAACTACCCATGGTGTTTGTCGTTAATGCCGGTGGTCGACGCCTTTGCAGCGGGCAATAGGGTGTTGCTCAAACCTAGCCAGCACTCCCCCGCTACCAGCGCTCTACTGAAGCGATTAGTGCCGCAATACTTTACCCCTGAAGAGTTCAACGTGGTGGAGGGCGATGAGCAGGTCGCGCGTCGCTTTAGTGGCTTACCATTTGATCACTTGATATTCACTGGCTCTACCGCAGAGGGACGGCAGGTCGCCCAAGCGGCGGCGGCGAATTTAACCCCAACTACGCTGGAACTGGGCGGCAAATCGCCTGCTATCGTGGCGGGCGATGCCGACCTGGATCAAGCGGCCGCAGCGATTATTTTCGGCAAAGGCATGAACGGCGGGCAAACCTGTATTGCCCCAGACTATGTGCTGGTAGAGAGCCGCCATATTACCGGCTTGGTTAAGGCGCTAAGCCATGCCATTCAGCAGCAGCGGCCCGACGACCACGCAGCCACGTCTCCCATTGATGCAGCTCATCAACAGCGGCAAGAGGCCATGCTACAAGAAGCCCACGATCATGGCTGTAGAATCATTGATCACGGACCGCATGCGCCTGCACTGATTATCGACCCCCATCAAGGCCTTCAGGTGATGCGTGAAGAAACGTTTAACCGCTGCCTACCGGTGATTGGCGTCAGTGATATATCGGCAGCTATCAACGTTGTGAACGCCCGCCCCCACCCATTAGCCCTTTACGCGTTTACTCACGATAAAGGTTTACAGCAACAGCTGCTGGAAACCACTCGTTCTGGGGCACTGGTGTTTAATACGACGCTGTTGCATCACGCAGTGCCGTCTTTACCTTTTGGTGGTGTAGGTGAAAGTGGCATGGGCGCCTATCACGGCCGCCACGGCTTTGAGCGATTTAGTCATTTACGTAGTATTTTTTATCAACCAAAACGAACACTTAGCCACATGCTTTATCCGCCTTACCGGCGCTGGCTAATGAAACTGATTGGGCTTGGTTAAAGCTTACGGGTTAATGTCCGATATTTAGTTATACATTGGCATAAAACCCTTATGGTATGTTTTTTTAATTCTCAACTTTGGAATGGTCATGCAAGCCACAGAAACACCTGATAACGAAACACAGCGTTTGGCGGCCTTGCATGCTTTACAGGTACTCGATACCCCTCTCGATACGGCTTTTGAGCGTATGACGCAATTGGCCCGTGACTTGTTTGATGTGCCTATTGCGCTGGTTTCATTAGTCGATCAAGAGCGCCAATGGTTTAAATCGCATCAGGGACTTGATACCTGTGAAACCAGCCGTGAAGTCTCTTTCTGCGCCCATGCCATTGCGCTTGATGCGCCACTGGTGATCGAAGATACGCTTCACGACGAGCGTTTTAGAGATAATCCACTGGTCGGCGACCTGCCACATATCCGTTTTTACGCAGGTTACCCACTACGGCCATTAAATGGCATGCCGGTAGGCACACTGTGCATCATTGATCGCCAGCCTCGCGTCTTCAGCGAGCGTGACTTAATGTTACTCGGTAGCTTGGCCGGTCAAGTAGAAGAGCTACTGCACCAGCATAAGCTGCAGGTGGACCTTACCCATACCGCGCGCCGTTTTGAGGCGCTGTTCAACAAAAGCGCCACCGCCAAGATACGTATTGATCACGCGGGCCTGATTATTGGCATCAACCCCTTCGCACTGAACCTTCTCGGTTATGAAGAGAGCGAGCTACTCGGGAAAAATGTCGCTGTACTCACTCCCCCAGACATTAGCTCACAGCACGATTCGTTTATCGCCCGCTATATTGCCGGTCATGAGCCCAAAGTCATTGGGCGTGGCCGTGAAGTAGAGGCGTTACATAAAGAGGGGGGTTACATACCGGTTCATCTCGCGATTAATGCCATCCACGATGATCACGGAAAAGTGGTCGAGTTTTTAGGCGTACTCACCGATTTAACCGATGTTTACAACGCCAACCGCAGGATGCGTAAAGAGCAGAACTTGCTCAAAGTGCTCCACCAGGGCGTTACCGACTATCAAGCATTAATGTCGGGAAAACGCCTATGGACCTTCTTAATGGAGGCGCTTCGCGACCTTACCGACAGTGACTACGCGCTGATCGGTGAAGTAATGCCCACCACGACCACCAATGCGCTTAAAATCCATGCGATTACCGACCTGTCCTGGAGTGAAGAGTCCCGCCACCTGATGGAGCGACTGCGTAGCGGCGATATGACCCTCACCAACCCCAAATCGCTGCTTGGCCGCGTGTTTGCGTTTGGCGAAGTGATTATGACCGATGACGTTTATAGTCACGTCAAACGCGGCGGTTTCCCCCCGGGACACCCACCGCTGCATAATTACCTGGGTGTACCCATATTCAGCGGCGAGCGACTGATCGGCATGTTTGCCATCGCCAATAGTAAACAGCCGCTCAATCAGGCACTGCTGGATTGGCTGCAGCCGTTTACCGATACCTGTGCTCTGCTGATCAACCTTTACAGCCAAATGGCAGAGCGCGAAGAGGTCACCAAAGACTTGGCTAACGCCAGAGATCAAGCGGAAATAGCCAATCAGGCTAAAAGCGAATTTCTCTCCTCGATGAGCCATGAGTTGCGCACACCGCTCAATGCCATCATTGGGTTTTCTCAGTTGCTAGCCAAAGGACGACGCGACCCACTGACTGAAAAGCAGCAGCGCCAAGTAACACAAATTGAGAAAAGCGGGCTTCATTTACTGAGTTTAATTAATGAGGTACTCGATCTCGCCAAAATAGAAGCAGGTCATCTGACGCTGTCCATTGAGGCGATCGTAGTGGCCAACGTGATTGACGATGCTTGCAGTACGCTTGAGGCCAATATTGAAGCGGCGGGTATTACATTACTTCGCACACCCCACCCTCCCCACTGGCAAGTCAGCGCGGATTACACCCGCACCAAACAAGTGCTGCTTAACCTGCTCTCCAATGCGATTAAATATAATAGTCATTACGGCACTATCGAAATCGCAGTAACGCAAGAGAGCGATGAGCTATGTATTAGCGTTACCGATTTGGGAAAAGGGATTGCTGCCGAGCGCCTACATGAGCTATTTGAACCGTTTAATCGCCTCGATGCCGAGCAGAGCACAACGGAAGGTACGGGTATCGGCTTAGCCATCACCCGCGAACTCATTGGGCGGATGCAAGGACGTATCGGTGTGGAAAGCGCGCCAGGAGAAGGATCCACCTTCTGGTTTACGTTACCCATTAACGAACAGAGCCTACCGCAAGAAAACATGCTGCCTAGCGAAGTCGCAGAGACCGCCAACGAGACTGAGCACATCTTCCAGCTGCTTTATATTGAGGACAATCCAACTAACCAACGGTTGATGGATGACATTATAGAAGACTATCCCAATATTGACCTTCAGACGGTGTCCAGTGCAGAACTAGGGCTTGAAATCATGAGTCACTCGCCGCCTGATTTAGTGTTAATGGATATTCATTTACCCGGTATGAATGGCTATCAAGCGTTAGCGGAGATGCAGAAAACACCCGCACTTCAGCATATTAATGTGATTGCCCTATCGGCCAACGCTATGGATCGCGATCTTCGCTATGGTTTAGCCGCCGGGTTTGCTGATTACCTGACGAAACCCATCGATATCGAGAAGCTTAGCCGTACACTTCGCCAGTTTTTACCGGCTGTGTTAAGGAAGGTGCCATGAGCCTTACCGAAAAACATCTGCTAGTTATCGATGACAACACGGTTAATATCGAATTATTGCTCGACCTACTCGACGAGTATGGCTTCGAGAATGTTCATGGTATTAATGATCCACGGGAAGTGCTTGGCCACTGTCAGTTGCAGATGCCTGACCTGCTACTGCTGGATATCCGTATGCCCCATTTAGATGGCTACGCGGTTATCGAGCAGTTGAGTGCCCACTTTGAAGAGCAGATGCCTCCGATCATTGTGCTCACCGCGCAAATCGATGATGCCACCCGTCAACGCGCTCTCGCTTTGGGCGTTCGTGATTTTATCACCAAACCCTTTAAGCAGGATGAAGTCCTGCAGCGTATACGCAATACGTTGAATATTGAGCACCGCTATCAAATACGCGATAAGCAGGCCGATACGTTAGAACTGACGGTCGCTAAACGCACCCAAGAGCTTGATAGCCAGTCGCGCACTGACTCGATTACCCAATTACCTAATCGCCGCGGATTAAGCCAGGCATTGCAAGCGGCGGCCCTTCAAGCCTCCGGCACAGGGCTATTGTTTATTGCGCTCGATAAATTAGATGATGTGGTGCGCCTGCACGGCTATCAGGTCGCCGACCAATTGCTGCGTCACATTAGCCAGCAGCTGCGACAACAGCTTAGCGCTGATTGCCTGCTCGGCTTATGGGGCGGCAGCGAACTCCTGGTTATCACACCAACGGCAGATTCAGCCAAGCTGACGCAACTGGCTGAACAGCTGTTGCACTGCTTTGAGCAAGATCAGGCGTTGGATGAGCTGCTGCTTCCCCTTAGCGCACGTATCGGGATTAGCGGTGAAACGGGCCATTTTGAGACTGAGCGCTTGGTGCATATGGCTGCCTTAGCGTTGCCGCCCCAAGGGTCGCTACGCGTCCAATGTTATACGCCAGCGATTGAGGAGAAGCAGCGCCATCGGCTACATATTCAACAGGCGATACGCGGCGCCACCGAGCGAGGTGAAATGTCGCTCGCTTTCCAGCCCAAGCTATCGCTGGCTGACCACAAGATTCTAGGCGCGGAAGCGCTGCTGCGTTGGCAGCACCCGGAGTTCGGGCTTATCTCCCCTGGTGAGTTTATTCCACTGGCAGAAGCCAGCGGTGATATTCTTGCCATCGGTGACTGGGTGCTCAATGAGGCGATGCGCTACATCAACCTTTGGCGGGCGCAAGGGCTGCTCAATGATGACTTCCATATTGCCGTCAACGTGGCCGCCCGCCAGCTAACGCGTAAAGACTTTGCCCAACAGCTACTGGCGCGGCTTGAAGAGCAGCAGATTCCCCAACGCTTCTTTGCCCTGGAAGTGACAGAATCCGGGTTGATGAGCGATATGGACCACGCTCGCCAACAGCTCGCACAACTGGCCCAAATGAATATCGCTGTCGCTATTGATGATTTTGGTACGGGCCAATCGTCACTGGCGTATATTAAAACGCTGCCCTTCTCGACACTCAAAATCGATCGCGCCTTTGTGATGGATCTGGAAACCAGCGCCATTGATCGCCAACTGGCGCAAACGATAGCCCAGCTTGCGCATAGTGTAGGCTGCGATGTGGTGGCAGAAGGCATCGAAAATTCCGCCCAAGCGGCGTATTTAAGCTCAATTGGCTGTGAGGCTGCACAAGGTTACTTTTACGCTCGCCCGTTGCCTGCTGAGGCCTTTGTGACCTGGTGCAGCGAATGGCAGCCGCTTCTTTCTACTTCTCCTAGGGAGGCCATTAATGGCTCATGACTTACTTGACCGCTTACGCGAACGTTTAGAAGAACTCAACCGCTCGGAGCGTAAAGTCGCCAATGTAATTCTTGAAGACCCCACGGTCGCCACGAGTCTTAGCATTGCCAGTCTGGCTCAAGCAGCCAGCGTTAGTGAGCCCACAGTTAATCGTTTTTGTCGCAACTTCGGTGCCAAAGGCTATCCCGATTTCAAGATAAAGCTAGCCCAAAGCCTGGCGGGTGGCACGCCCTATGTTACCCGCGCCGTGGAGCCTGGCGACACCACCACCCAGTACACCCAAAAAATCTTTGGCGCCACTATTGCTGCACTTGATGAGGCTCAGCGAGAAATCGATATGGCTGCCATCGAGCGCATGGTCGACTACCTCACCCAGGCAAAACAGATCCATATTTTTGGCTTGGGCGCATCCGGTGCGGTGGCCCAGGATGCCCAACACAAGTTCTTCCGCTTCAACCTGCCGGTGATGGCCTACATCGATGTGCTGATGCAGCGCATGGTTGCCGCCGCCTGCCATACCGGTGATGTGGTAGTGATTATTTCGTACACCGGCCGTACCCGGGAACTGGTGGATATTGCCCGCCTGGCGAGAGATGCCGGAGCCGTGGTGCTGGGCATTACCGCGCCCAATTCGCCGTTAGCACATGAGTGTACTGCCACGCTTGAAGTGGCAACGCCCGAAGACACCGACCACTACATGCCGATGACCTCGCGGGTGATCCAATTGACGCTGATTGATGCGCTAGCCACCGGGGTGACCCTGAGGCGTGGTGAAGACTTCTTACCCCATCTCAAGAAAATCAAAGACAGCCTACGCGACACCCGCTTTCCGGTGGAAAAGCCTGGCAAGTGAATGGTGAGTGTTTACTCACTGACGGCGGCAGTGACGGTAATTTCCACTTTCAGTTCATCGGCTGGCAGCGGTGCGCATACGCAGGTGCGCGCCGGGGCGTAGCCTTCCGGCACCCAGGCGTCCCATACTTCGTTCATGGCAGCAACGTCGCTGCCGTCTTTTAGATAAACCGTCGCGCTAAGCAACTGTTCACGGCTTGAACCTATCTCTTTCAGTAGCGCATCCACCCGTGCCAGCATGCTTTCCGTTTGAGCGGCAATATCGCCATTACGGGCCTCTGGGCCAGCGACTTGGCCACATAGATAAGCCACACCCTGATGAATAACCGCACGGCTCATACGGGATTTTGTATCGTGGCGCTGAATCTTCATGGTCAAAAACTCCTAATAATTTTAAAAAAGCAGTCTAAACCGCTGGCTTAACGTTGACGATGCCAAAGGTATTTAGATCATCACATCCGATCAGTGGGCACCGGACGATGTTCAAAGACACGGCGCAGGACAAAGCTCGTGTGCGCCCCCGTCACCCCCTCAATCCGGTTGATCACGTGCAGGAGCAGGTGCTGGTAGTCATCCATATCACGCACCAGAATTTTGAGTTGAAAATCCGCCGCTTGGCCAGTGATGATCAAACACTCGATGACATTGGGTATTTCCCGTATATGGCGCTCGAAATTATCAAAGCGTTCCGGCGTATGCTGATCCATGGAAATATGCAGTAGCGCCATCAGTTGATAGCCGAGTTGACGGGAATCGACTTCTGCACGGTAGTGCAGAATCAAGCCATGCTCCTCCAAGGCTCTCACCCGACGCAAACAAGGCGAAGGAGAAAGCCCGATACGGTCAGCTAACTCCTGATTACTGATCCGTCCTTCCTGCTGCACGATATCCAGTATATGACGATCAAAACGATCCAACACCAGTGGCGACACGGACATAAATAGCAGCTCCTACCATAAAATTAAATAATAGCGATATTTTATGCTAATTATGCGCCTTTCGGACCTATTTTCGCAAGAACCTAGCGCGGCAAACCGCATACACTGGATAGGCTGTCAAAAGCAGCCAACGAAGTAGTGCGGTCGCCACAAGCAGCCGATTCAATCAACCAGCTACGCTTAGGAAATCCACCATGTCCGCTTTCGATCATCGCAAGTATCGCCCTGCACCCCGTGTACCTGCTTTCAACCGCCAATGGCCGGATCGTGACCTTGAACACGCCCCGATTTGGGTGAGTGAGGACCTACGCGACGGTAACCAGGCGCTACTAGAGCCGATGACCGTTGAGCAAAAACAGCGTTTCTGGCATCAGATCGTTAAAGTAGGCATTAAAGAAGTCATGGTGGGCTTTCCTTCGGCCAGCCAGCCCGATTACGACTTCGTGCGCTGGCTGATCGAAGAGGAGCAAATTCCTGATGACGTCACGATTGCGGTGCTGGTGCAGTGTCGCGAACACCTGATCGAGAAGACCTTTGCCTCCCTGGTAGGCGCCAAGCGCGCCATTGTTCACCTGTATAACTCCACCTCAACGGTTCAGCGCGAGCGGGTCTTTGAGATGGACCGCGCCGGTATTGTGGATATCGCGGTACAGGGCGCCACCTGGGTCAAAACCTACGCCGACCAATATCCCGAAATTGAGTGGTGTTTCGAATACACCCCGGAAAGTTTTTCCAGTACCGAGATCGATTTCTCGCTGGAGATCTGCGAAGCGGTGATGGATGTCTGGCAGCCAACGCCAGACAATAAATGTATTCTCAATCTGCCTACCACGGTGGAAGTGGCCGGCCCGCACCATCATGCCGACCAGATTGAGTACTTCTGCCAGCACATCAACCGCCGCGACAGCGTGATTATCTCGGTGCACACCCACAATGACCGCGGTGGCGCGGTGGCCTCTGCCGAACTCGCTCTGCTGGCGGGTGCCGAGCGGGTAGAAGGCACCCTGCTGGGTAATGGCGAGCGCACGGGCAATATGGATATCGTCACCCTGGCGATGAATCTCTACAGCCAGGGCATTGATCCTGAACTGGATCTATCCAATCCTGACGAAATCATTCAAGTAGTTAACGAGTGTACCGGCATTGCAATTCATCCCCGTCACCCCTGGGTGGGCGAGATGGTTTACACCGCCTTCTCGGGTAGCCACCAGGATGCGATTCGTAAATCCCTCAAACATCAAAAAACCGACGAGCCGTGGCAAGTGGCTTATCTGCCCATCGACCCCCACGATATCGGCCGCGACTATCAGGCGGTGATTCGCGTCAACAGCCAGTCCGGCAAGGGCGGCATGGCTTTCCTGCTTGAGCGGGATTACGGCATTAACCTGCCGCGCTGGATGATGCTGGCATTGGCGCCTTACGTGCAGCAAGAGAGCGAAAAACGCGCCAGCGAACTCTCCAGCAAAATGATTCGCCAAGTGATGTTCGACCACTTCACCCAGGAAGCGCCGCTCTCGCTAGTCGACTACCGGCTTTCCAAAGGCCAGCAGGAAGGTATTGAGCTCACGCTGCAACAAGGTGACGAAACGCTACGTCTTTCAGGCAAGGGTAATGGCGCGATGTCCGCATTTACCGATGCGTGGCAGCGCCACTCCGGTAGTAGCGTAGGCATTATCGATTACAGCGAGCACTCCCTCGGTGCCAGCAGCGAGGCCAATGCCATTGCCTTTGTACAGCTCAATATCGATGGTCAGCGGCTCTGCGCGGTAGCCGAGGATAGCGATACGGTCAGTGCATCGCTTAAGGCGATCATCGCGGGTATCAATTTCGCCGCTCAAACAGTGGCAAAGGGATCATCTTCCAAAGAAGCAGAGCTGACGCTGTAACCAGCGCTGCCACCTAAACCTCAACTGGCGATGTAGCCTGTCTTAAGCAGGGATTCATCTACATCGCCAGCAAGGATGTCGAAGACAAATATTGCACACCCTGCTCTACTTTCGGCATTTCTCACGTGGATTAGCGCAAAATCAGCACCGGCAGCTGCGCTTTGCGCAACATCGTGGTGGTAGTACTGCCGACCAACAGGTGACGAATCCGCGAGCGGCCGTAGGCGCCCATCACCAACATATCAATGCCATTCTCTTGTTTATAAGTGCGTAACGTTTCTTCTACTTCGCCCGCTCGAATGGCCCCTTCAGCGGTATGGCCTGCCTCACGTAAGGTTTCCAGCGCCCAGTTTAACTGTGAACGATTTTCTGCGGTTTCAGCGCCCACAATCACCACGTGGCAGGTGGCCCCCTCAAACAGTGGGCTTTTAGCGAGCATCTCCACGCCTTTACGGGCCGTTTTACTGCCATCGAATGCCATCATCACCTTGTGCGGCTGAGTAAACTGCTTCGGCACCATGAGGATTGGCCGGTGCATTTCTCGCACCACCCGTTCAAGATTTGAACCTAGATGACCGCTGGCCTGGTGAGCGGTTTCACCTCGTTTGCCAACCACCAACAAACGCACCTCTTTTTCGTTCTCGACCAGGGTTTCCACCAGCGTGCCGTTGCGCTGCAAGCACTGCGGCTCGGCAATACCGGCGCTAACTGCACGCTCTTTGGCCGCATCTAGCAGCAGGCGGCCACGCTCGCGGGAGACTTTGGCATGCTGCTCTTCAATGCCTGACAGTTTTTCCAGCAGGTGCTCTCGGGTACCGAATCCTAGGTTACCGGTTAAATCGGGCTCGGTGACCTGAGCGTGATTATCGACGGTGTGGATAAAACTAAGCGGCGCATCCAGGGCTTTGGCGGCCCAAGCCGCATAATCACACACACCTTCTGAAAACTGCGAACTATCGATAGCGGCCAACACGCGATCTGACATGGGGTACTTCTCCTTGAGCGGGTGCATCAACATTGTTGTTATATTCTCGTTCTTTTCTACACGAACTGATTGACGTGCGACACCCTAAAACGTTCTTACGTGCTTCGGACGCTATAAAAAGCACATGCTAAACTTAGCAGCCTATTTGTTTAGCGCCTAAGGGGGAAAAGCATGGGTTATGGCTTAACAAACGTCCTATTAGTCGCACTCGGCGGCGCGCTGGGTGGCATGGGGCGGTTTGCGGTTTCCAATTTACTGGCCCGCTATCTCGGTAAGGCCTTTCCCTGGGGAACCCTAGCGGTTAATGCCAGCGGCGCGTTTTTAGCAGGGTGGCTGCTCGGTAGCCTAGGTATCGCCAACGCCCCTTCACCTGTATGGCTATTCACTGTCGCCGGTTTATTGGGTGGCTACACCACCGTTTCTTCTTTTAGTTTGCAGACCATCGAGCTATGGCAAGGCGGCCAGCAGCTGCGCGCCAGTGTGAATGTAGCGGTTACGCTGCTGCTTGGCTTAGCCATGGTCACCTTTGGCTGGTTGTTATCAGGCGCTTCTCTGTCAGGAGCGAGCTTATGAGTGCCTGGAAGGCTTATCTTGCGGTAGGCATCGGCAGCGGTGCGGGCAGCGTGCTGCGTTACGGCGTTTCGCTGTTATCGCAGGCGGCATTAGGGGGTTATTTCCCGTGGGGAACACTCATCGTCAACGTGCTGGGTTCTTGTTTAATCGGCTGGTTGGCCGCCACCTTCTCGCGCTCCCCCCACAGCCCACTCGCTCGCTTACAACCGTTACTGGTCGCCGGGTTTTGCGGCGGCTTTACCACCTTTTCGCTGTTTAGCTTAGAAACGCTGCATTTGGTGCAGGTGGGCAAACCAGCAATGGCGCTGGTTTATATTGTGGTCAGCCTGCCGCTTTGGCTGGGCGCCGCCGTGGTGGGTGAACGTATGGCGCTTTCTCGTTAGCAAAACCGTCAGCCAAGGATGAGCCAGTATGCGCGATCAAATGGAAAAGCATCAGTCTTGGCTCTACCTGCTATTCATTGGTTTGGGATTAGCACTGGGCATCGGGGCACCGGGATTTGCCGAGCGGCTAGCGCCGTTAGTATGGCCCCTATTAGGCATACTGCTGTATGCCACCTTTACCCAAATCCCCTTACTGAACATTGCCCGCAGCTTCACTGACAAGCGCTTTATGGCGGCGTTACTGACCGGCAACTTTATCGCCATTCCCGCCTTTTTAGCGCTTTTCGTTTTGTGGCTACCGCTTTCTCCCGCGGTGCTGGCAGGCGTTCTGCTGGTACTGCTGGTGCCCTGCACCGATTGGTTTATCACTTTCACGCATTTAGGCAAAGGCGATGCCGCCCGGGCGATGGCTGCCACCCCGCTACTGCTACTGGTGCAGATGGTTGCGCTACCGATTTATCTTTGGCTGTTTTTAGGCAGTGAATGGTTTCAGTTAACGCTTTCTAAAGAGCTACTGAGTGCCTTGACCGGCCTTATTGTTACGCCGTTAGTGCTCGCTTGGCTGACTGAATACCTTGCCCAACGCCACCGCGGCATCAAACGCAGCGTTGCCTGCCTGGGGCTGCTGCCCGTGCCGCTATTGGCGCTCGTGGTGTTTATGATTGCCGCTTCGCAGGTTCACACTGTGCTCGGGCTTAGCGAGGTGTTGGCTCAGGTCGTCTTTATCTTTATCGGTTTTTTACTCTTCGCGGCCCTGCTGGGAAAAGGGCTAGGCAAGCTGTTTGCATTACCCACCGCTAGCGCCCGAACCCTGGCCTTTAGCTTTGGCACGCGCAACTCCTTCGTAATGCTGCCTATCGCTCTAACGCTACCCAGCGCTTGGCAGGCAGCAGTAGTTGTGATTGTGTTTCAATCACTAATAGAGCTCTTTGGCATGGTGGCATTCTTACGCTGGGTGCCTAGCAAGCTATTGCCAGAGAAAATACATTAACTGATGCGGTGATAGCCCCCCAACACCCCCTTCTTGCTCATCACCAACTGCCAGAGATGGATTTCCCGAGCACGGAAAGCACCGGCGCAGCATAATAAGTAGTAGCGCCACATGCGATAAAAACCCTCGCCATACTGGGCTTTAAACGTCGGCCAATGAACCTCAAAGTTTTGATGCCAAGCCATCAGTGTACGGTCGTAATCAGCCCCAAAGTTATGTACATCCTCTACCACGAAAAGCGCTTCAGCAGCGTCCGTGACTTGCCCCAAGGTGGGCAATTCCCCATTGGGGAAAATGTATTTATCAATCCAGGGGTCGGTGACTGTATTACTCAGGTTTTTGCCAATGGTATGTAGCAAAAAAAGCCCATCATCTTTTAAGCAGCGGTTTACGACACTCATAAATTCACGATAGTTTTTATGCCCCACGTGCTCAAACATGCCGATGCTGACAATGCGGTCAAACTGTTCGTGCTCATTACGGTAATCCTGCAAGCGAAACTCAACCGGCAAGCCTTTTTTGATCAGCCGCTGACCGAACTCGGCTTGCTCTTTCGAGATCGTAAGGCCTACGCATTCAACGCCGTAATGCTCGGCAGCGTAGGCCATGAAGCTGCCCCAACCGCAGCCGATATCCAGCACGCGCATACCTGGTTTCAATTGAAGCTTGCGACAAACGAGATCGAGCTTGGCTTCCTGGGCTTCATCCAGCGTTTGAGCATGTTTCCAGTAACCGCAGGTATATGTCATGCGCTGATCGAGCATGGCAGCGTAAAAGTCATTACCCAGATCGTAGTGCTTTTCGCCCACTTCCCACGCGCGTTTAACCGTTTGGCGATTCAGCAGGCGCGAACGTAATGAGTAATACACCAGCTGAGTAGGCTTGATACGCTGCCCAAGCTGGGCACGCATTAAGCGGTAAAACAGCTCGTCTAGTTGCTCAGCGTCCCAATCCCCTTTCATATAGCTTTCGCCAAGCCCGAGGTTACCTCGCGAAAGGGCGCTATCGATAACGCCGGGTGCTTTTAGCTGTATATCCCAGGAGCGTTGGCCATCCAACTGAATATCGGCTTGGGCCAGCAACTCAGCGACAAAACGATGAGAGGGAGAGGCTTCATCGAAACCAACAGGGACTGTTCTCTCTAAGATAGGCATATTCAAGGCAGGCTCCTCGTACTATTCCAGTGTGTGAATAGATAACAACCTGACTATCAGCATAGAACCGCATTGCAACATTAGCATTGTTAAATAAGCTACCTTAACGCCAATTAAATGCAAAAAAACCGGCCATTCAAGAAGCGAGGGCCGGCTGCGGGGAAATACGCAATGCGAGCTAAACGTTGATGCGCTTTTGCTTATTGAGCTTTAGCGCAAAATCAGTACCGGTATGCGGCTACCTCGTAGCATGGCCGTTGTGGTGCTACCTACTAGCAAGTGGCGAATACGCGAGTGGCCGTAGGCGCCCATTACCAGCAGGTCAATGCTGTGCTCTTTTTCGTAGGCTTGCAGGGCTTCGTCTACCTCGCCAGCACGAATAGCGCCTTCGGCTTGGTGACCCGCTTCACGCAACGTGCTTAACGCCCACTCAAGCTCGGAGCGGCGTTCAGCCGTTTCTGCCCCCACGATCAGCACATGGCACTCGGTGCCTGCAAAAAGTGGTGAACGGGCCAGCATCTCGACGCCTTTTCGGGCGGTTTTGCTGCCGTCAAAGGCCATCAATATTTTTTCAGGCCGCTTGAAGGTTTTCGGCACCATCAGGATCGGGCGGTGCAATTCACGCACCACCCGCTCAAGGTTAGAGCCAAGATGGCCACTGGCTTGGTGGGCGGTTTCACCGCGCTTGCCCACCACCAGCAAACGTATGTCTTTCTCAAGCTCTAACAGGCTTTCCACCAGGGTGCCATTACGTTGGCGCGTGATGGGGTCGCTGACCCCATCCTCTATTGCGCGCTCTTTGGCGGCTTCCAGCATCAGCTTGCCTTGCTCGCGGTTTATCTTCGCGCGCTGCTCATCAAGCTCGGAAAGCTCTTTCATCAGCCGTTCGCGGGCACCGAAGCGCAGGTTGCCGGAAAGGTTCTGCTCTTCGGGTACGTCCGAATGGTTGTCGACCACATGCACAAAGGTCAACGGTGCATCCATGGCCAAGCTTGCCCAGGCGGCGTAATCACAAACACCTTCAGAAAACTGGGAGCCATCAATAGCGGCTAATACTTGATCTGTCATGTTGCGCTCCTTGCGTTGGTTAGTGGCCGCCCATCAACTTTTCAACCGCTTCGGGGTCGTTATGAACCGCATAACGATCCACCACCGTCGCGCTGGCTTCGCTCAAACCAACAAGCTCTACTTCAGTGCCTTCACGGCGGAATTTAATCACGATCCGATCCAGCGCCTGTACGGCAGTCACATCCCAGAAGTGTGCTCGGGAAAGATCAATCGTCACTTTCTCGATACTTTCCTTGAGATCGAAAGCGGCCGTGAAACGCTCAGAAGAGGCGAAGAACACTTGGCCGACTACTTGATATTCACGCTCTTTGCCAGCTTCGATCTCTCGTGAACCGATGTAGAGAATGTTCCCCACTTTGTTAGCGAAGAACAGCGCCGCCAGCAGCACACCGACAAACACGCCGATGGCCAAGTTGTGTGTGCTGACCGTCACCGCCACAGTAGCCAGCATGACGATATTGGTGCTGAGGGGGTGTTTTTTCAGGTCGCGGATCGACTCCCAGCTAAAGGTACCAATCGACACCATGATCATTACCGCCACCAGCGCCGCCATGGGTATCTGCGATACCCAATCCGACAGGAAGACCACCATCATCAGCAGCACCACACCGGCGATGAGTGAAGAGAGGCGCGTGCGCCCACCGGATTTTATGTTAATCACCGATTGGCCGATCATGGCGCAGCCCGCCATGCCGCCCAGTAGGCCAGAGCCAATATTGGCAATCCCCTGCCCCTTACATTCGCGATTTTTATTACTCGGCGTATCGGTCAGGTCATCGACAATGGTGGCGGTCATCATCGACTCAAGCAGGCCCACCACAGTCAGCATCAACGCGTAAGGTAAAATGATCCATAATGTTTCCAGGTTCATCGGCACACTGGGCCACAGAAAAACAGGCAGCGTATCGGGCAGTTCACCCATATCGCCGACACTGCGGATATCCATCCCACTGATCATATAGACCGCGGTAAGCACCACAATACAGACCAGCGGTGAGGGAATGGACTTTCCGATGACAGGTAAATAGGGGAACAGGTAGATAATGCCTAATCCGGCCATCGTCATGGCATACACATGCCAAGTCACATCGGTCAACTCCGGTAGCTGTGCCATGAAAATCAAAATCGCCAGCGCATTAACGAATCCCGTAACCACGGAGCGTGACACGAAGCGCATCAAATCCGCGAGTTTCAGGTAACCGGCTATAATCTGCAGGACACCGGTAAGCAGCGTTGCCGCCAGTAGATATTCAAGCCCATGTTCGCGCACCAGCGTCACCATCAGTAACGCCATAGCGCCGGTTGCCGCTGAAATCATGCCGGGGCGACCACCGGTGAAGGCAATAATCACTGCGATACAGAATGAGGCATAAAGACCAACTTTGGGGTCAACGCCTGCGATGATTGAAAAGGCAATCGCCTCGGGAATCAGCGCGAGGGCGACCACGATTCCCGAGAGCGTGTCGCCTTTAATATTGGAAAACCACTCTTGCTTACTATAGAGAGACATTCAGGGAGTCCATGGCTGGAGGTTAAAATATTACAAACCCTCGACGCGACACAGTGGCGCACGCAAGACGCGCGGTATCAGACTAATGAGCCAGTGCTGGAGCAATCTAAGGTTCGGCCCGCCAATCGGCGGAAGAATGGCAATAGCATGCCGTAACGCCATGACAACGCAATTAACGTGTCTAGACGTATCGCTTGGGGAGGGGAAAACCTAGGGCGGAGTCATCAGCCCTGAAGTGGATAGTGCTTGTGTTGAATTTGAGAGGGTCATTACCGTTATGCCTTGCTGTCAGAAGAACGCAATGTTAATCGCGTTGTAATAAGCCGCCGCATTCTAGCAGCAATTATTGCTGACTGCACCCGTCCTACACCCTTTGCAGGGTGCCCTCTAGGTTCAATTTGGCGTACCATTGCGCCACCAAAAGAGATGTCAATTCCCAACTTTTCACGTTGAAGCGGCACGCCATTCTTTACCGAATAAGCCTGCCGATTAAAGAGGAGCAGCACATGAGCCAATCTATTGCAGTCATCAAAGGCGACGGTATCGGCCCCGAAATTATGCAGGCCACGCTACGAGTACTCGACGCGTTAGATTGCGGCTTGACCTACCAACATATTGACGCCGGCCTGGGCGCGCTTGAAAAGCACGGCACGCTGATTCCCCAGGAATCGCTGGATGCCATCGAAAAATACGGCATTGCCCTTAAAGGCCCGCTGACGACGCCGATTGGCAAGGGCTTCTCCTCAATCAACGTACAGCTGCGCCGTCACTTTGATCTTTACGCCAACGTGCGTCCGGCGATTAGCTTCCCCGGCACTAAATCGCGTTATGACGACATCGACATGATCACCGTGCGCGAAAACACCGAAGGCGCCTACCTTTCCGACGGTCAGGAAATGATCGACGATGGCAATACCGGCATTTCGGTGATTAAAGTCACCCGCAAGGGCTCTGAACGTATTGTGCGCTACGCCTTTGAACTGGCCAAAAACAACGGCCGCAAAAAAGTCACCGCGGTACATAAAGCCAACATCATCAAAACCAGCTCTGGGCTGTTCTTGGACGTGGCACGCGAAATAGCCAAAGAGTATCCAGAGATTGAATTCCAGGAGATGATCGTCGATAACGCCTGCATGCAGCTGGTGATGAACCCGCATCAGTTCGATGTAGTGGTCACTACCAACCTGTTTGGCGATATTCTTTCTGACCTATGTGCAGGCTTAGTCGGTGGTTTGGGCCTGGCGCCTGGGGCAAACATCGGCGAAAAAGCGGCAATTTTTGAGGCCGTGCACGGCTCCGCACCGGATATCGAAGGCAAAAACATTGCTAATCCCTGTGCCCTGCTGCTGGCCGCCGCGCAAATGCTCGATCACCTGGGCATGAACGAAAAAGGCACCGCTATCCGCCAGGGTATCCGTACCGTGCTGGAAACCCGTCGCGACATGGTCACTCCTGATATGGGGGGCACTGGCACTACCGACTCCTTCGCCCAGGCACTGGTTGAATACGTACAGAGCTAGTACCAACAGCGCTAGCAGATACAAAGCTAAACAGCCGGGCTCGCTTGAGCCCAGCCCTAACACGGTCGTTATTTAGTCCAGGTCATTAAAGCGGTAGCGCAATAAGTGCAACGCATTGAGGGTGACCAGCACGGTCGCCCCAGTGTCCGCCATCACGGCTACCCACATGCCGGTAATACCCAGCACCGTAGAGACCAGAAACAGCGCTTTAAAGCCGAGCGCCAAGGCCACATTGGTTTTGACATTGCGCATGGTGGCCCGGGAAAGCGCTATCATTTCGGCAATGCCCACTACGCGGTTTTTAAGCAAAGCGGCGTCGGCGGTTTCAAGCGCCACATCGGTACCGCTGCCCATTGCGATGCCTACTTCTGCTGCCGCGAGCGCCGGTGCGTCGTTAATACCATCGCCCACTTTACCTATCGGCCCAAGCCCTTGTGCCTGCCATTGGCGCACACGCCGGGCTTTATCTTCGGGCATCAGCTCGCCTTCGGCTTCGATGCCCAACTGCTCACCAATGGCGGCCACGGTACGGGCGTTGTCTCCACTTAGCATTACGGCCTGTACGCCTAGGCGCTCAAGCGCTTGGATTCCTTCGCGAGCATCTTCACGGGGCTCATCACGCAAGGCAATCAGCCCTAACGGGCGCTCACTTTCTACCTCTGTTTCTATCAAGACGGCCACGCTTTTGCCCTGCGCTTCCAGCGCGGCAATGCGCTTATCGCCGTCACTGGTGGGCCGGTTGAAACGTTGCAAGTAGCGCGGACTTACCAGCATTAATTCACGTCCATCCACCCGCCCAACAACGCCATGCCCTGCTAGCGCATGGGCACCTTGCACAGTAGGCAGCGGAGCATCCTGCTGCCAGTGAAAATAATCACTAATCGCCACGGCGAGGGGGTGGCTCGAACCCTGCTCCAGCGCAGCGGCGAGGCGCACTATTTCATCCCGCCTGTTTTTATCAACACTGCCGTCAGCTTCAAAGCTCTCAACATCTGTCACCGTGGGCGTGCCAGCGGTTAGCGTACCGGTTTTATCCAGCGCGACTCGCTTAAGCTTGCCTAACTGCTCTAACACCGCGCCGCCTTTCATCAACAGGCCGTGACGAGCACCCACCGACAAGCCTGCTGCAATGGCCGCGGGGGTCGAGATCACCAATGCACAGGGGCAGGCAATCAACAGCAGCGCCAGCGCGCGGTAGATGGATTCCGACCACAGCATTGGCGACACCAGCGGCGGCACGATCGCGACCAGCAGAGCCACCCCAACTACCGCAGGCATATAGTAAAACGCAAAGCGGTCAATAAAACGCGCCACCGGTGCTTTGGCCGCCTGAGCCTCCTCCACGAGCTTAATCACCCGGGCGATGGTGTTGTTGCCAGCGCTGCGGGTTACCTCAACCTCAAGCACGCCATCCAGATTGACGGTGCCAGCAAATACTGACTCGCCTTCGCCACGCTCACTCGGCACCGATTCACCATTGACTGGCGCTTCATCAATTGAGGAGCGTCCCGCTATAATAAGCCCATCGCAGGGTAACCGGTCACCAGGGCGTACCTGCACCCGCTGGCCGGGCTGAAGCGAAGCGGCAGCGACGTCACGAATGTTGCCTTGCTCCATTAATCGCGCAGTAGAGGGCGTCAGTTTGGAAAGCACAGAAATACTGCGCCGTGCCTGGGCGGCGGCAACCCCTTCCAGCATCTCCCCCACCGCAAACAGAAACACCACGACCGCGGCTTCGGCGACGGCGTTAATCGCCAGCGCTCCAATGGCAGCGATGCTCATCAGCATTTCAATGGTAAAGGGATTCCCCATCTTCAGCGCCTGCCCAGCACGCTGAACAATCGGCACAAGGCCAACCACCGTCGCGGCGACAAACGGCCAAGTGCCCAAGGCGGGCCAGGCAAATTTAAGCGCCCAAGCAAGCGCCAGCAATACCCCACTCACAAGCACTAAACGCCCTTTAGGCGTTTTCCACCAAGGCGTATGTGTTGTCGCTTCAGCCGTGTCCGCCGACTCATCAATTACCTGGTAACCCAATGCAGTGATGGTCGACTCTATCTCGGAATGGGGCAGCGTTTTCCCAGGCAGCGCGGTCAATCGCACCGAGCCGGCGACAGAACTCGCGGAGACTTCTTCGACATGGTTTAAGCGCGTTAACGCCGCTTCGACTTTACGTTCGCAGCCGCCGCAGTCCATGCCCTGCACGCGCAGGGTGGTGGGCGTGGGCATCGCTTGTGGGGTCTTGTCTTGCGTGGTTTTAGTAGGGGTCGTGTTACTCATCGCATGGAACTCCCTGTTCGACTATCTTAAAGGCAGCGTAATACCTATAGCGACTAGAGGTTCAAGTAATGAAAGAACATTCCCCAGCGCTCTCCCCCACTGAGCGCTATATCGGCATTGGCGAGCTGGCACGCGAGTCCGGCTGCAAGCCAGAAACGGTGCGCTACTACGAACAGATTGGGCTACTGCCTTCAGCACCGCGCAACGAAGGCAATCAGCGGCGCTACACTACTGCTGCTATCCGCCGTTTGACGTTTATTCGCCATGCGCGGGATTTTGGCTTTTCAGTGGAGGCGGTACGGGAGCTGTTACAAATGGCGGATTACCCCACTATGCCCTGCGAAGAGGTAGACACGCTAGCGAAGCGTCACCTAGCCGAGGTCGAGGCTCGACTTGCACGACTCACCTCGGTACGCGATGAGCTCAAACGCATGATCAATCAGTGTGCGGGGGGCAATGTTGGCCAGTGCCATATTATTGACGTGCTCAGCGATCACCGGTTGTGCCATCAAGCGGGGCCTCACGGCGGCGCCGATGTCATCGGTTAACGCGCGATCAACCCAGCCACACATCCAAGAACAGCATAATCACCAGACCCATCGCCAAACCAAAAGTGGCTTTTTTCTGGTGCCCGCAGCGGTGAGTTTCGGGGATGATTTCATGACTGATGACATACAACATGGCACCAGCGGCAAAGGCCAGGCCCCAAGGCAGCAGTATTTGGGAAACGCTGACAATACTGGCACCAAATAGCCCGCCAACGGGCTCAATTAGGCCGGTTAGCGCAGCAATCGACCAGGAGCGCCACTTTGAGTAGCCCTCGCCCATTAAGGCGACCGCTACGGCGAGCCCTTCTGGCATGTTCTGTAGGCCAATACCGATCGCCAGGGGCATACCGCCCTCTAACCCATTGGCCCCAAAGCCGACGCCCACCGCCATGCCTTCCGGCAGGTTGTGGATAGTAATCGCAAATACAAACAGCCACACCCGGCGAAGCGATGCTGCTTCCGGCCCTTCGCGCCCCTGGGCAAAATGCTCATGGGGAAGGTGTTCGTTCAGGAGCGCAATCGCGCCCATACCCAACAAAATAGCGACACATACAATCGCGGCGGGCACAGGGCCACCGGAATAATAGATTTCCGCAGCGTCGAGCGCTGGAATAATCAGCGAAAAGAACGACGCCGCCAGCATCACACCAGCGGCAAAACCCAGCGCCAGATCACGAAATCCCCGGCTAGGTGTTTTACCCAGCAGCACCGGTAGCGCACCCACCGCCGTTAATAACCCGGCGGTTAGGCTGCCCAAAAATCCTAGTAACAACGTATTTTCCATTATTGAGCCTACAGAAACACCCTGCTGAATGTGCCCTTGGCTCAGCGCAATCCACGCAAAATATTATCAACTAATTGTTCGGCCTGACGCTGGTTAGCACCGCTTTTCAGCAGCATGCGCAGACCCGATATAGAAAGGGTTAAGAAGTATGCTGAGCTTTGTACATCACGCTCTAGGGAAATACTACCCTCTTGCTGCGCCTGCTCAATGACCGTAGCAAAAAAATCGGTAATGGCCTGAACACTCTGCACCGCGGCATTCGAAACGGAGGAGCCGCTATTGCCCAATTCGGTGGCCGAGTTAAAGATCAGGCAACCCAGCGCCGCCTGTTCGCTTTGGGCCTGCTGGGCCATGCGTAACAGCAATTGCTCAATAAATTGCCAGGCGCTCGCTTCCTGGGCAAGCGTTGCCCGCAGAGACGCAAGCAGCTCTTCCCGGTAGCGGGTCAGCGCCAATAAAAACAGCGCCTCTTTATTACCATAGGCTTGGTACAAACTACTACGCGATAGCTGCATCGCATCCAGCAAATCGCGCATGGATGTATGGTGGTAACCCGAACGCCAAAAAGCGTGAACAGCGGCTTTCAGCGCTGTTTCAGGATGGTGCTGCAGAGGTCTGCCGAGACTCATTGCGAAATCCCAAAAAAGTCGTCATATTACGAGATAGCGTTAACCTACGCAAAGCATCCACAGCGTGGATGCTTTGTATTAGCGCAGCCGTTTAGCTGAATTAATTGAGTAGCTCTTTGACTTGCTTGATACCTTCACGGGCAAGCTGTACCGGGCGGGAATCGCTGATAGTCCAGGCGGCCATCGACCCATCGTACATGGCGATGTTGTCGAACTCGGCGACTTCGCTGAGCACGAACCAGTCGGTAGCGGCCCAGTGACCGGTGTTACAGAAGGCAATCGTGCGCTCGTTGCTATCCAGCTCCACGGCATTGATGCGCGACTGCAGCCCGTCGACGTCCAAGTAGTAAGCACCGTTCTGGTCGTTCAGGTGCGACTGATGAGGCAGGCTCCGCGCGCCCGGAATCGTACCGGCGACCCGTGCCGCGGGCGATTGGTTGTCACCGGAAAAATAGTCGGCGGGCCGGGCGTCGACCAGCTGCGCCTGGCTTTCCCGGGCGGCTTCCACGTCCTCGGTTGACGCAATCAGCTCCTCGCGAAGTGTGGCATCGAATTCGGCGGCATCGTATGACTCAGGCTCGCCGCTTGCCACGTCGAAGCCCTGCTGCTCCCAGCCCGCAAAGCCACCGTTGAGGATGGCAACGTCCTCGTGGCCAAGGACTTTCAGCGTCCAATACACCCGCGCTGCACTGCCGAAGTCGGTGGCACCGGTACCGGCGGGCACAATCACCACCGCGCTGTCGTTATCGATACCCAGGTCGCCAATCAGCGTTTCCAGATCGCTCACCTCAGGCATCAATCCCGCAACGCTGTCGCGGGTTTCGCGCCAGCCGTCATCGGTGTAGCTTGAATAACGGCTGCCCGGAATGCGGGCCTCGGCAAAACTCTCGGCATCGCCACCCTCATCGATGGACGAGCGCACGTCCACTACCACAAGTTCCTCTTGATCAAGATGCTCGTTCAGCCACTGGGCATCCACCAGCGGCGTTATTTCAAGTGGCATTTCTTCAAGTGCTAGGGCCTGGGCGGAAAAGCCCACGGCGCCGACCAGGCCCAATAGTAAGCGGGACATAAAACCTCCATTGCGGTCGCGAGCAAAGCTCATCGACCTGATTAAAACAGGCAAAGGAACGATTGGTACATTAATATGATAATGGGTGATATAAAACCATTATTAAAATGCTTTTTTGGCATAACCGTATAGATAAACGTCCCCGTGGTCGTGGCATCGGTGCAAGGCTTGCTTTTGGCGATCGCTGAAAATGTTGTGTAAGTAATCGCCCTGATCGACCACTCACTGGTGACGACCCGACAAGGAGCCCAGGATGAGCGCGCACGCTACTCCCCCACCACGGTTTTGGCTAAGCGGCAAACGCCATGCCGAACAGGACCTTTTTTTCCGCCAGACCCTGGAAGCCAGAGGCTGGCAGCAAGGCGATAAAACGCAGTGGCAGGCGGCCTGGGTCACCGGCATGCCGCCCAGGGCAGCGTTCAAGGCGACCTCCCCCAGCCAGGTGATGAACCACATTCCCGGCAACGCTGCGCTCACGGTCAAAAGCCGCCTGCATACGGGGTTGAAGGCGCTGCGTGACCGCACCCGGCACCACTTTGGGGAGGCGCACTCCAACACGAAGCGGCTGAATTTCTTCCCGCGCGCCTATGAAATGCCCCACGACTACCCGTCGATGGTCGAAGACGCCGCCGCGCATCCCGAAAAGCGCTGGATTTTAAAGCCGACCAATGCGTCCAAGGGCCAAGGGGTTCAGGTATTGCGCGACCCGACCACCGCGCCGCTGGCCCCCAACTGGCTGGTGCAGGAGTACGTTGCCAACCCGCACACCATCCGCGGCCACAAATACGTGCTACGCCTTTATATGCTGATTGCCAGCATTGACCCGCTACGCGTGTATCTCTACGACCAGGGCTTTGCCAAGCTGGCCTCGGCGCTGTGGAGTCCGGATGACATCGACAACCCCTTTAGCCAGTTGACCAACCCTGACATCAACGCGCTCAACCTGGACGCCGAGATTCCGGTGGAGTTTATCGACCTTGACCGCTATCGCCACTGGCTTCGCGAGCAGGGCCACGACGACCAGGCGCTGTTTAGCCAGCTTCAGGATCTGGCCACGCTCACTGCACTCTCCGGCGTCGAGGCAATGCGCGCCCGCTCCCGGGAAGACGGCGCCGACCCGCGGGGCTGCTACGAGCTGATCGGCCTGGACTGCCTGGTCGACGACCAGCTCAAGCCCTGGATTCTGGAGTGCAACCTGAGCCCCTCGCTGGGCACCTGCGCCAAGCCCGAGCACGGCGGCGTGGTCGAAGAGGCCGTCAAAACCGGCCTGGTGCAGGACATGATCTCCCTGACCGGGCTTGACCAGCCGCCCCGGGAAGCGACGACCTTCGATGCCGCTGCGCAGTCGGCCGAGCGTGAACGGGCCGGTGGGTTTGTACCGCTCTACCCGACCCAGGACGGCCATCGCTACCTGCCCTTTGTCGGGCTACCCAGCCTTGCCGATTACCGTTTGGCGGCCGAGCTCGTCCCGCTGAGCCTGTCTTTCCACGGCCAGGACGTCAGCGAGCTGATCGACGGCGAGCGGCTGGCGCTTTACCACCACCCCAGCGGGCGCTACTTCCAGCTTAACGACAGCGCGGCGCTGATCTGGCTGCTGGTCAGCGAAGGCGCGCCGATCGAGACCGTGCTCGAGCAGCTCCAGGCGGCTAGCGGCGGGCAGATCGATGCCGACACCCTTGCCAGCGATCTGTGGGCGACACTCTCGCTATGGTGGCAGCACGGCCTGCTGGCGCCTGGGGATCGCGATACCTCCGCGCCCGACACGGCGTCACCCGCTCGCGAGCGTCCCGCCACCTGGCGCAGTACGTTGTTCTTTGATCAGCGCCGCTGGTCGATCAGCGCGCCCCAGGGCCCCGTGGCAGCGCGCATTGCCGATACACTGGCGCCGCTGCTGGACGCCGACGGCAACGACCAAGATGCCTCGCTGCATGTCCTGGAAAGCGCCAACGGCTATTGCCTGACCAGCGACAGCCGGGTGATTCGCTCGCGCCTGCACCTCGACGACATCGTCCCCGCCATCACCCAGCACTGCTTGTCCCACGCCACCAGTGACGGGCAGTTGGTACTCGACGTTGTCCTGCTGAGTCGGCCGGAGGGGCATGCCGTCTGCATTGTGCCCGCCCAGCAGTCTGCCCAGGCGATGGGCACGCTGAAGGCGGTGGCGGCACAGAACGGCCTTGCCCTGACGCGCGGGGCACGCCTCTCACTGGCCGCACCGGACACCCTGGAACCGCTTAATCTACCGCTTGGGGATGCCGGGTTCCTGTTTCAGGAACGCGGCCCTTGCGTTGGGCTTTTATGGCTTGATGCCGACCCGAGCGACAGCCCGGAGGCGCCGTCGTCACTCGAGTTACTCGGCGCCCTGCTTCCCGCGGCCCTGGAAACAGCAGAGCACCCACAAGGATTAAGCCCTGACGCCTTGACCGCGCTGCAACATATGACCCAGGGCGCGCATTGTGCGCGGTTGGCCAGTACGCAGATCGAGGCCGTAGGCCAGTGGCTTGACCGGACACCGCTTTTACCCTCTTCCCACGCCGCGGTATAGCGGCAGGAAGTCGCGCCATCTGGCGCATTTGCTTGTCACACCAAAAGGAGAAGCCTCATGTCTCAACACGAAGCTAAACGTCGTTTACTGAGCCGTCTAAGCCGCCAGTTCGGCTATACCGCACCGGCCCTCGCCCTGGTGGCAAGCGGTCTTGCTTTCCAAGCCCAGGCAGACGAGTCCACCACAGGATTCACCTCGATGCAGGAAGCGCCCATGATGCTGGCCGAAGGCGGTGCCGAAGGTGAGGAAGAAGAGATGGAAGGCGAAGGTGAAGGAGGTGCCGAAGCCGGTTAACACCGGCCTTGCCCGCTAAGATAACTGCTTCTGTGCCGGTGTCCGCACCGGCACGCTTCACCGGGAGGCTAACAACCATGTCGACATCATTGCTGTCGCCACTGATAGACGAAAACGTGCAGACGCTCGCGCAGCTCGTCCAACTGCTGGGCCGCGTGACTGCACAAGATTACCAGCGCCCGCTCGGCGCCAAGGGCACCCAGTCGCTGGGCAAGCACGTTCGCCATATCCTTGAGCACTACCAAACCCTGCTGGATGCCTGTGCGACGGCACCCAGTCAGGCGATCTTCGACTATGAACAACGCCCGCGGGAAGCGGCACTGGAAACCCAGCCAGGCTATGCGGGTGAGCGCGCTGCAGCACTGCAGGCGGGGCTCGAGGCATTAGCGACCATGCCACACGATGCCGCCCTGACGCTGAGCTATCCGGTTGAGGTGGGTGACGCTGACGATTCGGCGGCACTGCCCACCAGCCTGGGCCGGGAACTGGCGTTTTTAACCAGCCACAGCATTCACCATATGGCGCTGCTGGGTACGCTCTGCGAACAGTTGGGCATCGCGCTGCCCGAACACTTCGGCGTTCACCCCTCCACGCTACGCTACTGGGCGAGGCAGCGCTCCGCCTCTTGAAAACACTCGCCCCTTTTAACTGATAGACAATAAGGCTGTAAGGGTTAACCTCTTATAGTCACTTCTCCTCGGCAAGATTAAAAAAGTGCAAACTGTCGAAAGATTCCTCATGCCTAATATGCTTACTCGTGAGTTAGGCGATTTGCGTCGCGACCAAGACTTGCTTTTTAGTGCAGGGCTACCGTTATCAATCCTTCTCACGATGGTTTTACTGTTCAGACACGCTTCATTGCTTTTTTGTTTGTTCATTGTCAATTACGAACCACTTGTTCCATAATCATTTAGGAAAATTGACGACACAGCAAAAACGATCATTTTTTGATCAGAAGGAGTTTGAAATGACTGATTTTCCATTACATACCGCTGAGAGTGCCCCTAAAGAGGCTCAAGCGAACCTTCAAGCCGCTGAAAAAAAGATGGGTTTTCTGCCTAATATCTTTGCCAAAATGGCGGAAGCGCCGACGCTACTCGAAGCCTATCTAACGCTTGACGGCATTTATGCCAAAACCAGCCTAAGCCCTGTGGAACAGCAAGCGGCCTTGCTCGCCATTAGCGCTGATAACCACTGCGAATTCTGCGTGGCAGCTCATACCGGAGGAATTAAGAAAGCCGGTGCCGACGATGAAATCATCAAAGATTTACGCGCACGCAACACTCCTAACGATGCCAAGCTTGCCGCCATGACGCGCTTTGCCCGACATTTGAACGCACAGCGCGGTTGGGCTGAGAAAACCGAGCTGGACGCTTTTCTTGAGGCCGGTTTTACTCAGCAGCAGGTGCTTGAGCTGGTAATCGCCTGCGCGCTGAAAACACTTTCCAACTACACAAACCACGTTGCGGGCACACCGCTTAATGAAGAGCTTAAGCCATTAGCTTGGGAAGCTCCTGCGTCATAACGCATGTTTGCCTGTGGTTACTGTTGCGACCACAGGTCTGGTTAAGGCATGCCAAAAATGTTGAGCCCATTCGAAAACGGGATCGGTATACCCATGAGGATTCTGCCGTGACGTCCGCCAAGCAATCGACTGAAGAGCACATTGCTATGCTGCGGCCCAAGCTTGTCGCCTTCGCGCGCTTGCAGTTACGCGATAGCGCCGCCGCTGAAGATACAGTTCAGGATACGCTGGTCACCGCGTTAGAGAAGCACCAGAGCTTTTCAGGGCGCTCAGCGTTTGAAACGTGGGTCTTCGGCATTTTAAAAAATAAAATACTTGAGCGCTTTCGTCACGACCGGCGCTACCTCTCTTGGCAAGACGATGAGCTAAGTGATGAGGACTCGTTTGAAAACCTGTTTAAAGAGAACGGGCGCTGGCAAGCTGCCAGCAAACCTACCCCTTGGGGTGACCCCGACCAGGTACTCGAAAACGCAGCGTTTTGGCGCTTACTCGACACCTGTTTAATGGTGTTACCAGATAACACTGCGCAGGTTTTTACCATGCGTGAATTAATGGGACTGACCACACAAGAGATCTGTGAAGCATTAACGCTTAGCGATGCGAACTGTTGGGTGATATTACACCGTGCCCGTCTGCGGCTGCGTGCATGTATTGAAAAAGGCTGGTTAACGTAAATCGTATCGTTCACATCCATTTTTGCCAGCGATACGCTCTATTTTAAAGTTCACATTTGTAAGGAATGCCGCTTAAAGGGCACCAAACATTAGGCGATACATCGTTATGGGCATATGTACCATGGTGAAAGACCCAACGCCAACCAATACTCGTGAGAGGGTTACGCTATGATGATGTGCCGAGAAGCAACGCGTTTAATGTCGCTCAAACAAGATAGAGCACTCACCTTTCGTGAAAGCACCGCACTACGATTTCATCTCTCGATGTGCGGAGCCTGCCGTACCTGTGCCCGCCAATTTGACCTGTTACATAAAATCGGCCGCCACCATCCCGACATACCTCGTGCATCAAACGATAAAGGTGACCGTCATGGCTCGCATTAACCGTATAAATGCAGTCTTGATGATAGGAGCTGTTTTATGCACCTTACCGTTTCTTGTGGGTGCGGCAATCGCCCAGGAAGTACATTTCACCCCTAACCAGATCATGACCTGGCCCACCCGCAGTTTTGAGGGGGAAACCCGATACGCTGTCGTTGAGAAATCAGGCCGTCGGGTGCTGGAAGCCGAATCCCAAGGACAAGCGTCCGCCCGCTACCTTGAACGTGAAATTGACCTAAATGAAACGCCCTATCTGCACTGGTGCTGGCAAGTAAGTAAGACCTACCCGGGGTTGGAGGAAACCACTAAAGCTGGCGATGACTACCCCGCTCGCGTTTATGTTGCGCATAAAACGGGGCTCTTGCCTTGGCAGGTGGAGTCGGTAAATTATGTGTGGGCTTCCACCCAGCCCCAGGGTGCTACCTGGCCCAACGCCTTTACGCAACGCGCGCAGCTAATAGCTCTCCAAAGTGGGGAACAGCGTGTTGGCGATTGGGTAGCTGAGGTGCGCGATGTACGTGCCGACTTCGCAGAACTCTTTAGCAGCTCCCCTAGCTATATTAATGGCATTGCTTTAATGAGCGACGGCGATAATGCAGGGGGTAATGCAACAGCTTGGTTTACCCATTTAGGTTTTTCAAGCACAAAAGATGCCCCCACCTGCCCACAGTAAATGCATATCGGATTATCACAATCGCTGAGCTAGCCACCGCTGGTTTAATTCCCGCCAAACGCTAGACGATTAACCCTTTCTGCTAGGCACTGCAAACCACCTCACCGTTCCCCCGATGACTCGCCACACACCGAATGTTTTGTCCCGCCAATTTTTCTCAAACTAATCCCCGCTTCTTGAAGCGGCTGGCTCAGGGCGAGTACATGCAAGTCAAGTTTGAGCGCTTGGACTCTCGTGGTGCCAGCGTATGGCTAGAGGCGACTTACAACCCGATTACTGATAGCCATGGAAACGTAGTAAAAGTGGTCAAGTTTGCCACCGATACCACACGCTCCGTTGTGGCAGCTGAATCCGCCACCCGTGCCGTCACTGCAGCCCAGAGCACATCCTCTCAAACAGAGCAGATCGCCCAAAAAGGTCTTAGCCATCTGCAGCGCGTTGTACATGATTCTGAGCAAGCAGCAATAACATTAGCAGAAGCACAGCAGCTAATCGCCGCGCTTAACAATCAGGCACAGAGTATTAATAGCATTACTGAGTCGATTGCCCGTATCGCTAATCAGACCAACCTGCTATCGCTTAATGCTGCGGTGGAAGCCGCACGAGCAGGTGAACAGGGCGCGGATTTGCGGTGGTGGCTAACGAAGTGCGCCGTTTGGCCAAAGGCTCTAGTGAAGCGGTGGATGAAATTATTAAGGTGCTGAAAGAGAACAGTGCCTTGGTGGAGCGCACTACTCAAGCGATGCAGCAGGTAGTAGAGCTAGGAACATCCGGTCAGTCCAGCGTCGGGGGGAATTGAGATCATCGTAAACGAGATACTCACCGGGGCACGCAGTGTTGCCACGTCTATTGAGCAGCTAGCGCTGGAAGCTTCTTGATTCAATGCAAAAGCCAGCGCATCGGCGCTGGCTTTTGCTCTTTACACCACTCTATTAACGCAGTGGTGTCTTACGCAGGTATGGCAGCACCGTTTCGTATTCGCCATACTTCTGCTTGGCATCGGCGTCGGAAACGCTAGGCGGAATAATCACGTCCTGACCTACCATCCAGTCAGCCGGGGTGGCAACGCCGTGCTTCGTGGTGGTTTGCAGTGCATCCAGGGCACGCAGAATTTCAGCAAAATTACGTCCCACGGTCATGGGGTAGGTCATCGAAAGCTTCAACTGCTTATCTGGCCCGATAATAAATACCGAACGTACCGTGGCACTGTCTGCTGGCGTGCGGCCATCAGGTAAATAGGCATCTTCAGGCAGCATATCGAATAGCTTGGAAACAGTCAGACCATCGTCAGCGATGATAGGAAAATCAACATCGCTGCCGGATACGTTCTTAATGTCGGCGCCCCAGCGTTTATGGTCTTCCACGCCATCTACCGATACACCGATCACCTTGGTACCGCGCTTTTTCCACTCGTCGCTAAGGGTGGCAACAGCACCAAATTCCGTCGTGCAGACCGGGGTAAAGTCTTTAGGGTGTGAAAATAGGATAGCCCAGCTATCGCCAATCCATTCGTGAAATTGAATCGGCCCGTGGCTAGTCTCCGCTTTAAAATCAGGCACGACTGCATTGATACGTAATGACATTGCTTTCCTCCTTAATGGACGTTGAACGCCCTAATACCTTATTTGTCTTTCAACGCCTTCACTATAGTTCATTCAGTGCTAAGACAGCCAGTGGCAAGGCAGCGTTCACTCTGTATAGCCAAGCCCAGTATAATGGCGTAAAAAGCTAACTATAAAACATACTACGGCGCCCTGAGGCGCCGTTTTATACCGATAAGCAAAAGGATTACTCAGCCGCTTTGGTGTTTTTATCATCCCGCTTAACGCGCTTGATCCACTGCTGTTTCGCGTAATGCCGCAAATTGGCGACATTGTCGGTCTCATCGACAATATCCTGCCCCAGAATGGTTTCGATAATGTCTTCAAGCGTAATTAAGCCCACAAAGGTGTCGTGCTCATCATAAACCACCCGCATGTGAAGGTGATCTTTGAGCATTGAGGTAAACACCTGCTCTACATTATTTGAAACATCCACGCTACCAATCGGGTGCATCAGCTCACGCATCGTTTTGGCATCGTCTGCATGGTACATATCGGCTTTATGCACATAGCCAAACGCCTGCTCGCCGTTATCCATCACCGGGAAACGCGTAAACGGTGCTTTGCCATACTGCTCATCAAACGCGGAGACGGTCATATCAGGTAGCACCGTTACACACACGGTACGTGGCGTCATCGCTTTGCTTACCAGGATATCGTGCAAGTTGAGCATATTGATGATGGTGCGTGATTCATCCTCATCCAGCACGTTCTCTTCCAGGCCCACACGCGCGAGGACTTTGATTTCATCGCGCAGGTCCACATCATGCTCTGACTTGCCTAGACGGCGCGTAATCTGCTCTGACATCCAGATAAAAGGCAGCAAACCCATAATCATAGGATTTAACAGGCGTGGCAGAAACGGCGATAAACCGCGCCAGTACGTTGCGCCAATAGTCTTCGGAATAATTTCCGACAGGATCAAAATCGCCATTGTCATCACCGCCGAAACGATGGCAATAGAGGCTTCGCCAAACACGACCGCTGCCTGAGCACCCACTGCGGTTGCCCCCACGGTATGGGCAATCGTGTTGAGCGTCAAAATAGCGGCTAGAGGCCGGTCTATATTAGCCTTCAGGCGCGTAAGCGAGGCGTGCAACTTAGGTTTATCTTCTTTCTGCTTAGCAATGTAGCTGGGCGTAATTGAAAGAAGCGCCGCTTCAAGAATGGAACATAAGAACGAGAACGCGATTGAAAGGGTAGCAATCGTGATTAGGAGAAACATGAGGGCCTAGCCTGGATTTCTCATAGTACCTCAGCCAGTACCGCACTCAGGCTGTAACACCGCTAAACACCTACTGGCTCGACTTACATCGGCTACTTTTTAACCACTTTCCGTCCTTCAGACACA
>NZ_JACCDE010000014.1 GCF_013415125.1 Vreelandella glaciei
CTGGCGCGGAACTTGACGTTGGGCATGGCACTGTCTGGGTGAATGGCGATATTCGCTATATTGCCATGCAGTTCAGTAGGTTAGAAGCATTCCTGGGGGCCGGTCTCACGGATTCAGGATAACGTCCACTCGGCCTTTGAAAAACTCGATTTTATGGTAGTACAAGACATCTTCTTAAGTCGTACGGCTGAATTCGCCGATGTTGTTCTGCCCGCCTGCCCCAGCGTTGAAAAAGAGGGTACGTTCGTTAATACAGAACGGCGTATTCAGCGCTTTTATGAAGTGATGCCGCCGCTGGGCAATAGCCGCCCTGATTGGCGTATTCTCACCGATTTAGCTGCACGTATGGGGCATGATTGGGGCTACACCCACCCTTCTCAGATCATGCAGGAGTGTGCGTCCATTTCGCCCATGTTCGCAGGGGTTAGCTATGAGCGTTTAGAGGGCTGGAAATCGCTATCCTGGCCCGTAAATGCTGATGGCGTCGACTCACCCTTGCTGTATACCGATGGGTTTCCCACCGCGAACGGTAAGGCGAACCTCTTTCCCCTGAAGTGGCAGGAGCCCGCAGAAGCCACTGATGCAGAATATGATTTATCACTCGATAACGGCCGGTTACTTGAGCAGTTTCAAGGCGCTAATCAGACAGGCCGCTCGCAGGGTATTTGGGATCAAGCGCCTCATGGTTTTGTCGAAGTCAGCCATGAGCTTGCTGCCGAACGTGGTATCGAGGAAGGTACCTGGGTAAGGATTACGTCTCGACGCGACAGCATTGAGTTTCCAGTAGTGATTACTGACCGCGTCGCTGGTAAGACTTTGTTTCTCCCCATTCATTTCGGCAAGCCGGGTGTGAATGCGCTAACCGGTGAACACAACGACCCCGATGTACAAACGCCCGCCTACAAAGAAACCGCCGTCAAGCTGGAAGTGCTAGACAAGCGCACGGAACCGCCGCTGCCCAGCACTAACTTTCGTTTCGGGCAGCGCACACCTAATCAAGGCGTTGCCGTTGAGGTTAAGTGGATGCAAGACGATTACCGGCTTCCGCCCGCCCAGCAACATAAGCCGAGGAAAACGTAATGGCCGAACGAATTTCTCACGACGTGACGCCACCCAAGATCGGGCCGGATGCTCATGAAGCGCTGGAGGCGCTACTTCAAACGCTACACGAGCATGGTGTACTACGTTTTGCCAACGATATCGTGGCCGCCAATTCCGACGTTACCCGTCTGTTAGTCAACGGACTCAGTAACGAAGGGTCACTCAATACGATCCAAAATCTCTCGATCATCCTAATGGCTCTCTCCACTTTACCACCGGATCGTTTCTATCAAGTGATGATGGCGGTTAGAGACGGCGTGGATCAAATTGGTAGCTATCGTAGTCGCGGCAGTAGTAGCGACAACAGCAGTAGCACCAAGAGCGAGGCAGACTCCGCCGAAGCCATGAATAAAGAAGAAGCGAGTAAAGGAGAAGCACCAGGTGTCAGTGGCGTTTATAAAATGCTGCATGATGATGAACTTTGGCACGCCATACAGCCTTTATTAGCCGGGATTCGAGCTTTTTCTGAGCGGCTCGATACGCCTGTCGACAAGCCCGTTACTGACTTTACCGGCAAACCAACCGAAGGCCCATAACTCCCTAGCGGTGCCAGGAACCAGCCGATGCCACGAAAATGAAATAAAACTGCCGCCCAGCTTATTGGGGAGGGACGTATTCGCCTAAGCTGGGCGCTTGTCCTCTGCGTTATAGGACAATGCATACGACGAACCAAGAATACGCTCAGCACCTGAGTAAATATTGAAACGTCCCTCACGCAGGAATCCCACCAAGGTGATGCCAAACTCCCTCGCCAGCCGCACGGCATAACTACTCGGGGCGGAAATAGCGCATACCACCGACACACGCGCCATTATGCATTTCTGAATGAGCTCGAAACTAGCGCGGCCGCTGAGCAGCACAATACGCTCGGCGAGCGGTAGCTGGTCGTTCAATAACGCCCACCCGGTTAACTTATCGACCGCATTATGGCGCCCTACATCTTCTCTTAAGACCAGTAATTGCCCGCTAGTATCAAACAAGGCGGCCGCATGTAGCCCGCCGGTTTGCTCGAAAAGCCTTTGTTGCTTGTACAGCTCGCCTGGCAACGACAGCAGCAGCTGTTGACTTAACCGGGTGGAAAAAGCCAAAGGTGCCAATCCCTGCATGGCATCAAGATTCAGCTTTTTCTTACCGCACACGCCGCAGGCACTGTTGGAGAGCGACGAGCGCTCCAGTCGCTCGGCCTGCATACTGTTAAAGCGCTTAAGTACTACTTGTAACACATTGGGCTGCCCCACTAGATGGTCGATAACTTCAAAGTCATCCTTCGTATGCGCGACCCCCTCGCTTAGCATCAGCCCGGCTGCCAGTTCCCTATCGTGGCCGGGTGTACGCATCGTGATCACCGGCTCGGTACCCGACAAGCGGATTTCCAGCGCTTCTTCAATGGCTAAAGCATCTTCTCTAACGGTAATGCCTTGGGTATCTAAGGTGAGGATATCTAAATGAATATCACCGTATTCGTGCGTGCCGCGTGCTACATCCATTGTAAACTCCTTGCTAGGCTCTTCCTGATTGGCAGCCTTTTCGGCGAGCAAGCCTGCTCTATATGAGGCTAGTTCAGCTTTTATCCCCTGCCAATAGCTACGCGCACCCTTGCCCAAATCCCTTTCTATTCATAACAAATGCTATTAAGACACGACTCCCTTTCGCCCATTACCCACGTTGTCATCGCTTGTTCATCCATTTGACTCGGCAGTGTCATTCACTCTGCCCACACTGCATAAAAACGTGATAAAGGGATGGATCGCTTATGCGGCTCTGCATCGTCAGTGAAACATGGTCACCGGATATTAATGGCGTTGCCCATACGCTGAGCCGGTTAAGCTACGAACTTCGTCGGCAAGGAGTGCCGGTTGATGTTATTCGTCCTCGCCCAAGAACCCCTAGTCATGCAACGGGGGTGAACAGCGAACTGCAAGTGCAGCGCCTTGCTTTACCCGGCTATTCCGATGTTCAGGTGGGATTAGTCACACCCGCCACATTACGACGCTTTTGGGACCAACATCGCCCTGATGTTATCTACTTAGCAACCCAAGGCCCGCTCGGCTGGGCTGCTCGTCAAGCGGCACGGCGGCTCAATATCCCTCTAGTGGCGGGTTGGCACACGAACTTTGATCACTACTGCGAAGATTATGGTGTTACTTGGCTGGCATCGACCACACGGCGCTACCTTCGCTACTTTCATAATGGCTGCGACCTAACGTTAGTGCCTACCCATCAGCAAGCTAATACGCTTCAACAGCAAGGGATCCGGGATATCCATGTACTTTCACGTGGGCTAGACGGAGAGCGCTTCTCGCCTGCCCATCGTGATACACAATTGCGCCAGCGCTGGGGCGTAGGCGAACATCAGCCGGTCGCACTTTATGTTGGTCGGTTAGCCGCCGAAAAAAACCTCACCCTGCTCCATGAAAGCCTTCAAGCCATGCGCGAAGTGCGTCCCGATATCGCTCAGGTCATCGTAGGCGACGGCCCTGCGCGGGCACAGCTGGAAAAAGCACTGCCGGACGCGCATTTCACCGGCTTCGTGGGGCAGGAATCGCTGGCTCGCCACTATGCCAGTGCCGATCTGTTTATTTTCCCCTCACTTTCAGAAACCTGGGGGAATGTGGTCGCAGAAGCAATGGCCAGCGGCTTAGCCGTGGTGGCTTATGAACATGCTGCCAGCGCCGAACTCATTAATAGTGGCTATAACGGTATTACCGTTCCCGCTGGCAATAGCGCTGCCTTTCAGCAGGCAGCGGTCGAGCTGTGCCAGCACCCCGCTGACTACGCGCGCCTAGGTCGAGTAGCGCGTTTACGTGCACTTGAGCAGAGCTGGACAGGGATTGCAGAGCAGTTTCTGCGTTATTTACACCAAGCCCAGGAGGCTCACCATGCGCCCGCGTCCGCTTGTCGTATTCGACCGTCTTGACTTATTAGAGTGGCAATTATGCCAGCGCGTATCGCGGCTCTCGCTGTATCGCCCCTGGCGCATTACTCTGCAAGCCGCCAGCCGCTTAGGTGATTGGCCGGTATGGGTGCTGCTGATTCTGGCCCAGCCCTGGCTTCAACCAAACGGCTCGTGGCGGTTGATGCAGTACAGCGTTATTGCGCTGTTTGCCATAGCCGTATATCGCCTGGTAAAAACACGACTCTGTCGTGAGCGGCCCTTTATTACCTATAGCGAGGGCATTCTGTGCTGTGAACCGGCACGTGATCGTTATAGTTTTCCCAGCGGCCACACCATGCA
Organism: Vreelandella glaciei; assembly: GCF_013415125.1. Classification (GTDB taxonomy): domain Bacteria; phylum Pseudomonadota; class Gammaproteobacteria; order Pseudomonadales; family Halomonadaceae; genus Vreelandella; species Vreelandella glaciei. The sequence continues at coordinate 4,337 of NZ_JACCDE010000014.1, forward strand.
TGCGGTGATGTTTAGCGTATTAGTAGCCGCTCACACCCCCTGGCTACTACCGGTGATCCTACCGCTATCCCTGCTGATTGCGATCTCCCGCGTCGGGCTGGGGCTGCACTATGTGAGTGATGTACTGGCAGGCGCTGCATTGGGCTATGCCTTTGCCTTGGTCAGCCTTTATTGGATGGGGTAATGGCCGTTTTCATCCGACTTATTTTTACCGCTTATTAACCGTGGGCTGGCTTGCATTTGGCTTGCTCTATTTCGAGCGTATGGTGCCTGAGCGAAGCAAAGGCCGTTGGAAGCACTAACGCAAAATGCCCGCTGACGCGGGCATTTTAGTTATTTTTAAATAATTGTTATGGTTAGAGCAGTTGGTTAAATGTCGGGGGGCATGTCATCGCGCTCGTCCATAGTGGCCATGAAAGATGTCTTAAACATCATATACACACCCACCCCCGAAAACCCTAAGAACAAAACAAACATGCATAACATCAATGCCATCGCCATAATCTTGTCCCTGTTCGTGTGCGGTCGTTACGTTGACGTTTTCTAACCGCGACATTTGGTTTTATCGAAAGGATAGACTAAAACACAGGTTTTATCTGTACGAGAGCTGTGTGTACAAAAGCGATGCAGAACGCTAAATTTTTAAAATATTTAAAAATCAACTACTTATAATATTATACGCACGCAAAAAGACCACCCCGTTTTTACGAGATGGTCGTTTTGCACCGATTCCACTCCTTGGTCTGATGAACAGCGCCTCCTTGCGCTGCAACCAGTGAGTGGGCGGATTGTCCTTTAACTTCCTGTTTGTCTTTCGGCGTCCTGCCTTCCTTTTTTCTCTCAACCCACTCACTTAGTTACTAATAACAATTATCTAAACGGCTAGAGCTAAACAACTGAACTTCTACGCAACTACTCAGTAGCTGCAGGGACTGCGCCAAGCCATGCCAATAATCAACATTAATAATTAAAAACAATAACTTAAAAACAACAAACATCTCCAAATAGGCTAATTTCCCTGCACTTTTGATGTGTAGAACTGGCACATGCGACATAAGCACACGTTATCAAGACACATCTATCTAGCTGAAACACATTAAAATGATGGCGAAACGGCGCAACAGCGATTATTTTTGCTAACGAACCTTCCCACTTTGCTATAAAAAGGCTTTGCTTTAAAAAGTGTCCAGACAGCTCTATCAATGTTTGACGCACGCCCATGCCTTTGAGGAAACCGCTATGAAACGTACTATTGCGCTTGCCATACTCGTCATGACCACACTTCTGTTGGTAAGTGGTTGCAATACCATTCGGGGTGCTGGTGAGGATATCGAACAGGGTGGAGAAGCTATCCAACGCTCAGCGAGCTAAACGTGATGATGACTGTTTACTTATCCCACGGCCTAGAGAGCGGCCCAGGGGCACTTAAAATCCAGGCACTAAAAGGCGTTGCTGAAAAACTAGATGATTGTGAGCCCGTGGTAATGGACTATCGAGGCATGGCAGAGCCCCAGCAACGTCTTCAGCATCTTTTACAGGTGATAGCCGAGCGCGGTGATGACCCTGCCCACTGTGTACTGGCAGGTTCAAGCCTGGGCGGGTGGCTAAGCGCGGCCGTCAGCGCTCAGCAGCCCGTATTAGGCTGTTTTTTGTTAGCCCCCGCGTTAGGCATAGCCGCCTACCCTGAAACGTCGCCCACCATCCAGGCACGCCACACGCACATTGTTCACGGCTGGCGCGATGATATCGTTGCCCCTGAACCGGTGATTGAACGTGCTCGCCTGCAGCGGCTGTCGCTGAGAATGGTGGACGATGATCACCGCTTACACGCCAGCCTCGACACCATTTTGGTCGATTTTGAGCGCTTTCTATGTCAATGCAGCGCGGACTCTCAGAACGACGCATAACCGCTGACCAAAACAAACATTCGACACAAGCAACCAAAACCTATACAAATGGTGTACACCAAAACCAGATAGTGAGGAAATTGCTTATGTTTGGCATGTTTAAGCGCGACCCCAAAAAGAAACTCCAGCAAAATTATGAGCGTAAACTGCAAGCCGCGATGGAAGCGTCTCGTAACGGCGATATGCGCGCCAATGCCACCCTTACCGAAGAAGCTGAGGCGATATTGGCTGAGATTAAACGCCTTGAGCAGTAACGACTGCTTAGCCTTTACTCGTCAGCCAGTGCTGGCAGCAGCGTTTTTAATTTGCGGGTCAGTGTATTACGCCCCCAGCCAAGCAGTTCAGCGGCTTCACCTTTGCGTCCACCGGTATGCTTTAAAGCGGTTTCAATCAGAATCCGCTCAAAATCGGGCACCGCCTCTTCCAAAAGATGGGTATGGCCTTCGGCCAAGGCATGATCCGCCCAGTCGCGAAACGCCGTACGCCAATCACCATGAGCGCTACTTTCGGAAGCGCTTGGCGAGCGCAGTTCCTGCGGCAAATCTTCAACAAGGATTTCACGCCCCGACGCCATCACCGTCAGCCACCGGCAGATATTTTCCAACTGCCGCACGTTACCGGGCCACGGCAAGCGTGTTAGGTGGGCTTCCGCTTCACTGGTCAGCACCTTGATATCGGTAGTCAGCTCTTTCGCCGCTTCGGCCAGAAAGTGCCGGGTTAAACGTGGTATATCTTCGCGCCTTTCAGCCAGTTTCGGCAGGTGAATACGGATCACGTTTAGGCGGTGGAACAAATCCTCCCGGAAGCGGCCGTCATCCACCAACACTTCTAGGTTTTGGTGCGTAGCGGCGATGATACGCACGTCCACTTTAACCGGCGTATGCCCCCCGACGCGATAGAACTCACCATCCGCCAGCACGCGTAGCAGGCGCGTTTGGGTTTCCGATGGCATATCGCCTATTTCGTCTAAAAACAGTGTGCCGCCGTTGGCCTGCTCAAACCGCCCTTGGCGCTGCTGTGCCGCCCCGGTAAAAGCGCCCTTCTCATGGCCAAACAGCTCCGACTCGATCAAATCGCGAGGAATCGCCGCCATGTTCAACGCGATAAAGGGCTTACCGGCACGCGGGCTATGCTGATGCAGCGCCTGAGCAACGCGCTCTTTACCCGTCCCCGACTCCCCGTTGATTAACACCGTGATATGCGAGTGAGAAAGACGGCCAATGGCGCGAAACACCTCCTGCATCGCGGGCGCTTCACCAATAATCTCAGCGTTTAAGCCTTCCGGCACGGCGACCGGTCGTTGGCGTTCCCGGGCGTGGGCCACCGCGCGGCGCACCAGCGCCAGGGCTTCATCAACGTCGAACGGCTTGGGCAAGTATTCAAATGCCCCACCCTGATAAGAGGCGACGGCGCTGTCTAGGTCGGAGTGTGCGGTCATCACGATCACCGGTAGATCGGGATGCGCCTCGCGTACTCTCGCCATTAAGTCCAGGCCGTCGATACCTGGCATACGAATGTCGGTGACCAGCACGTCAGGGGGGCTTTCCAGTAAACGCGCAAGGGCTGTATCTGCACGCTCAATACACTCAACATCGAGATCGGGCTGCGCCAGGGCGCGTTCCAGCACCCAGCGGATAGCGCGGTCGTCATCGACAATCACCACCCGCGCAACATCGGTACGTGTAGTCTCAGTCATGACGCTTCTCCGGTAAAATTATTACCAATGGAATCAGTAAACGAAATTCGGTATGTCCGGGTCGTGAGTCGCATTCAATCAATCCTTGATGTTGGTGCAAAATCGACTGGGCGATCGATAACCCAAGGCCACTACCTTCTGCGCGTCCTGATACCATCGGGTAGAACAGCGTTTCCTGCAGCGTATCGGGAATGCCTGGGCCGTTATCAATCACCGAGACTTCACTGACTAAACGGTGGCGTTCCGCCCCGAGGGTAAACTGACGCCGGGCGCGGGTGCGCAGTATTAAGGTAGGTTCAGGGGTTTGAGCATCGTTCATGGCTTGCACGGCGTTGCGTGCAACGTTGAGTACCGCTTGAATCATCTGCGATTCATCGCCGGAAAGGTCGGGCAAACTGGGGTCATAATCGCGGCTAATAACAACGCTGGGATGCTCAGCAATTAACAGCGCACGTACGCGCTCTAGCACCCGGTGAATATTGACCGGTTCATGCTTAAGCACACGGTTAGGGCCCAGCATGGAGTCGACCAAGTCGCGCAGCCGATCCACCTCTTCCACAATGATATGGGTATATTCGCGCAGTGCCGGATCATCTAAATCCCGTTCTAACAACTGTGCAGCGCCGCGAATCCCGCCGAGCGGGTTTTTCACTTCGTGAGCAAGCCCACGGGCCAATATCTTGATGGTTTCTTGGCGAGTGGTTAGCGCTTCTTCACGAGAGATCTGCATTAACCGATCCCGCGGCTCCACTTCTAACAGTAGCTCGTCGTCCGATAGCGGCGTCACGGTGTAGTCGACCGTCAGCGGCTCACTGTTCAGCGGCGTAATACGCGCTTCTCGCTGGGTGTAAGGATGAAACGCATCCCGCGCTTTAGCCAATACCTCATCGATGCTGTCAACACCGCCCAGAAGCGTATCTAGGCTGATGCCGTAAACGCGGCTTAAGCTAACCGCTAGTAAGGCTTCAGCGGCAGGGTTCATCCAGCGCACACGCAGCTCGCCGTCCAGCAGCAGTACCGCCGTGGTGAGATGTTCAAGCAAACGCTGATGCATGGTGGTGTCCTGAGAAATTACGTCTTCCATCGCCGTTGCAGACCTACAGGTGGATAATCAATGAGGGAACTGCAAAAAGCGCGCCAATTATGCATTTATGCCTAGTTGCACGGCTTGCGGGCATAGCAATAAAAGAAGATGGATCTTTTTAGCGCAATCACCGCGCCAAATGCCTCCATAACCGCACCAATTTAGTGCATTCGAGATTTTAACCACACGGCCTAAGGCACCGTAATGGTCACCGCGGGCGTACGGTGCTGTAAACGCTGACTACTATCCAATAGCTCTGCTTGAAGCTCATGCTGCCCCGCAGGGAGCCCTGTTAACCAGAAAACATCACTGTGCAGCGCGGTCTGGCTAATCTCTCCATTCACTATCAGCCGCACTTGGTGGTCATCGCGCAGCGGAGGCGCAATGGCCACTTCCACCGCGGTGCTTCGCTCCGGCAGCCGTGCGCCTTGCTGGGGCAGCGCAATCGAAAAGTGGTCATACGGCATAAAAGGCTGCCCTGGCTTGCCACGTGGGCGCCCAGTAGCGGGCGTGGCTACACTGGCCGTAGCTGCGCTTAACCCAGGCGGCAGGCTTGGCAACGGTGCCAATTCCAACGCCTCCCCGCCGCGGCCAGGGTTATCGGTAAACGTAACGTTGCCGTGCTCATCAATGACCCTGAAAACCGTCTGCCCGAAAACGGCATCTGAACCGGTGCCCAGTGCAGCAGCTATCAAGAAGCTGATCGCGCACGTGGTTAGCTTGCCCATACGGCTCCTCACACTTGTCACATCCTCAATAACGAAAAAACCCCGCCGAAGCGGGGTTTTGATACTATTTTTATCAACTGCGTCTTTATCAACTGTTACCACCGCCAGGGTGATGGTAGCAGCTAGGTGCTAAAAGCGCTGATTAGCAGCTGTAGTACATATCAAACTCGATGGGGTGAGTCGTCATGCGAATACGCTCCACTTCTTCCATTTTGAGTTCGATGTAGGCATCGATCATTTCGTCGGTGAACACGCCACCTTCGGTCAGAAACGCACGGTCAGCGTCGAGGGCTTCCAGTGCTTGATCCAGGCTGTGCGCTACGGTCGGTACTAACTTGCCTTCTTCTGGCGGCAGGTCGTACAGGTTTTTATCCATGGCATCGCCAGGATGGATCTTGTTCTTGATACCGTCGATACCCGCCATCAACATGGCAGAGAATGCCAGGTACGGGTTGGCAGTCGGATCAGGGAAGCGAGCTTCAACACGCTTGCCTTTCGGGCTTGCGGTGTAAGGAATACGGATAGAAGCAGAACGGTTGCGGGCACTGTAGGCCAGCATTACCGGCGCTTCAAAGCCAGGTACCAGACGCTTGTATGAGTTGGTAGACGCGTTAGTAAAGGCGTTCAGGGCACGAGCGTGCTTGATGATACCGCCAATGTAGAACAGCGCCATTTCAGACAAGCCAGCGTACTCGTCACCGGCGAACTGGTTCTCACCACCTTTCCAGAACGACTGGTGAACATGCATACCAGAACCGTTGTCGCCTACCAGCGGCTTCGGCATAAAGGTCGCCGTTTTGCCATACGCGTGCGCCACGTTGTGGATCACGTACTTCATTTCCTGAACTTCGTCAGCTTTCTTCACCAGCGTGTTGAATTTAACGCCGATTTCGTTCTGACCCGCGTTGGAAACCTCGTGGTGGTGAACCTCGACCGTCTGACCAATCGCTTCCAGGGTATTACACATTGCGCCACGAATATCGTGGAAGCTGTCAACCGGGGGAACCGGGAAGTAGCCGCCTTTAACGCGCGGGCGGTGGCCCAGGTTGCCGCCTTCTACTTGGCTATCGGTTGCCCAAGCGCCCTCATCGGAGGTGATTTTGTACATGGAGCCCTGAATGTCAGACTTCCAATGCACTTCGTCAAAGATAAAGAATTCAGGCTCAGGACCGAAAAACGCGGTGTCGCCCAGGCCAGTAGACTCTAGATAAGCTTCAGCGCGCTTGGCGATGGAGCGCGGGTCACGATCGTAGCCCTGCATAGTGGCCGGCTCGATGATGTCGCAGCGCAGAACCAGCGTCGCATCTTCGGTGAAGGGGTCGAGATAGCCAGTGCCATCTTCCGGGCGCAGAATCATGTCGGATTCGTTGATGCCCTTCCAGCCTTCGATAGAAGAGCCATCGAACATTTGGCCATTCTCAAAGAATTCTTCGTTCACATCGCGAGCAGGCACGGTAACGTGCTGCTCTTTGCCGCGAGTGTCGGTAAAACGCAGATCTACCCACTTAACATCATGTTCTTCAATTAGCGCGAGAGTCTTGGCTGACATAGAGTCCTCCGGTATGAGCGTGGCTTAAAAGCTAACGACTGTAAGCTACCGATAAATGTGTTGTTCGACAAAATACGCGCTAAACCGCACGTTTGTCATTCTTGTTCGCTCAGCGCTTGCCTGCCATTAGTGAACAAATCGCTCAGCGAGCATTTCAAACCGGCTATCGTTTTAGCACGTCGTAGGGCTTATGCCTACGGCCCGCTAGCCGCTTGAAAATATAATGCAGAGAGCATGCCAACTCTGCACCAATATGGCATAGAAAAATAGCAACCAATTGTTTTATAACTGTTAAAAAGTGGATAAGGATGCCTCTTGATGACGCAAAGCGGCTAAATACAGGTCCGGCAGCTGTTTAAAAAAGCCATTGCGCACCAATGCAGAGCAAAAATAATGCTGCATGCGCCAATTAAGTGCATTAATAATAGTGAGCCCTCTTTTCTGGCTCGCACGTTTTTTACTTGCTACCCAAATAAGCCAGCTACTACAATAAATTACAATTTTTTATACTTGCTCACAATCGGAGGCGGCAAATGGGATCGGTTTGCTTTATCGTTGATGCCATGGTGACGGGTAACATGCTGCCACGCCACTTAAAATCCATATGTGATTCTGGCATAGCCGACCACTGGCTGCCCATTTTGGTAACGAGCACGCAAGCCCATGCGCGTCTTAGCTCGATTGAGCAGCGTTACCACACTCATTGCTTGATCACCCCCACGCTGTCACTAGGTGCACGCCTCAATAAAGCAGCCTTTGCCAGCCAAGCTGAGTGGTTAATTATTGCGCTGCAGAAACAGCCACTGCCTGCCAGCCTCTGGGGCTCACTCTACCCGCAATTGAACACCTACAGCCTTGATGCCTTAATTGTTGGCCTTGCTCAGCCGTCATTGTCAAAACGCATCCTGCGCCGCTTATTGGCAAGCACGCTACTATTACCGCCCTACATAGCCGTCAGACGGGCCTGGCTTGAGCGCCTAGGTGGTTTTGATCCCGAGCTGGATGACAGCGGCGCGATTGACGATTTTTTACAGCGCTTGCATGACTGCCCCACTCGCCTAAAAACGTACAGCGGCCGCTTGCTTAGCCAAGCAGATGAACACTCATCCGCCATGCTGCCCAACGCTCGAAATCTCGCTTACACATCGCAGCGGTAAACCGCGCCTTTCGACTTATGCACTAATGTTCCCATTAACGTACCTTCAAGCGCTTGCCGAACAGCATCGCTCCTAGCGTGGTGGTATTCGCCAATTTATTAAGGGCCACCGACCCGACGAGGCCAACGACGATGAGTACCAGCGCATACACCCCAATCGGCAACGACAAAGGCACAACCACCAGATCGGCAAGCACAAAGAGCATGGGGTGAGCCAAGTAAATCCCAAACGAATACGCATTGATGTGGCGCACCCACAACGGCGCCGTGCGCCCAGCCAAATAACGCATGGCGCAAAGCGTAAACAGCACGAAGAACGGGATCACCCACACCTCTTTGGATGAAAACGCCAGCCAACCCGCAAACGTCGCCGCTATAAGTAGCGCCACCAACAGCACCAACCACGCCGGGTGCGCCAATTGCTGCATCCAGGTGGGCCGCTCAGCGAGTACCCCCTCTGGGGCTAGCGGGTAGTAGCGCACTAGTACCAGCGCCAGGAAAAACACATAGATCCACCCCAGCGGGGCGATCCACAGCAGGTAGCCGGGCAAATCAACATCAAACCAATAAGCCAGCCCCCAATACGCCATGCTGATGACGCAGGCACCCCACAACCATGGCACCGGATTTAATCGCCACAGCTGCCAGCGGGTAAACAGCCAATAAGCCACGTAAAACTGCATCGCAATAATCAAAAAATAGCCATGCCAGCCCGCATAAACGTAATACTCGATAGCATTAGCCACGAACCCCACCGGCTCATCCGACGTCTTTTGGCTTAACCATTCAGCGGTGGAATAAATAAAGCCATACACAAAGTACGGCACCATCACATACTTTACGCGCTGAGTAAGAAACCCCTCCGGCACGGATTTATCGTAGCGAACAGCAAACACAAAGACCGATATAAACAAAAAGATTGGCGTACCCAGCACTAACGGCAGGCGCATTAAATCAGTGGCGACATTATCGAGGCGTTGATTGACGTGATCTAATAAATGAAACAAAAAAACGGCTATACAGCCGTAAGCGCGCAACCAATAGATCTCTTCAACTTTTCGCATTGGGCCTCCCGCCGCTACATACGCCTAACCTGCTATTCTGCATAACTACTCTGTGTAACTATGCTGCGTAACGAGTCTGCATAACAACTTGGCATAACTACGATGAACAACCATTGCCGTCGCGCTGTCCGACTTTATTAAACTATTTTAATTCCGGAGAAAACGTGTTCATCCCAAAACCACCTTTCCTCTCCTACCGATGTCGCACCCTACTCACCACTTTGATTGGGTGGCTAACACTCAGCGGGCACAGCTTGGCAAGCGACGTTGAGCACCATCACTTTTCCTCACCCACCCTCGGTTACGACTACCCCTATAGCGTTTATTTACCTGATAATTATGACACCCAGGCAACCACGCCCTATCCCGTCATTTACATGCTACACGGCTCCTTTGGCACCGACCGCGACTGGGTTTCCCGCGGCAATCTTCAACAGGTAGCCGACAGGTTAATTCGCGCGGGGCATATACCTCCGGCAGTTTTCATTATGCCCGGTAGCCGTAGCTGGTGGGTAGATGGCCACAACGAACCCGCCCGTAGCGCGTTTTTTAATGACCTAATGCCCCACGTGGAAGCGACCTATCGCGTTGGGCAAGAGCGCCATCTACGTGGCGTAGCGGGGCTTTCCGCCGGTGGCTACGGCGCGCTTAACTTCGCCCTAGAACGGCCCGATTTATTTGCTGCTGTGGCGGCGCTTAGCCCCGCAAGCTACGCCCCTCTACCACCGCGCAACTCCTCCGCCTGGCGCCACCCAGCCTTTATTAATGACCAAGGGCAATTTGACCGCGAGCTTTGGGAAACCCTCAACTACACCGCCCATTTAGAAGAATATCGCCTGCGCGTCACCCCCCGCGGCACCGATGAAGAAGGTGACCTTCCCCCCGTGCCACTGTATATCAGCGCCGGGCGCAGCGACGTATACGACGCAGAATTTCACGCCCGCTTACTCCGCCAAGCCATGGAGCGCATTCAACCCAACGAGGTAAGGCTCGACCTTTACCCCGGCGGCCATACATGGCAGGTTTGGCGCGCCAGCCTACCCGCCGCACTCAACTTCTTATTTCAGTACGTGGGTCAGCCCAATAATGTAGCGGCAGCTGAAGAGACGGCGGAACAAGCAATGCCTGTCGAAGAAAGCCCTGATGAAGTAAGCAGCTGAACGCACTACACTAAAGCGACATCCAACGTAACAAGGAAGACGACGATGCATCAGCATATAGAATGGGATAACCCAGGTAGCGCCAGCGTAGCGGAGTACTTTAAAAACGACCCTGACCATAACGCCCCCGACCCAGGCGACATTATTTCTGCCCGCTACCAAGGTGCCATGGTACGCATCAAGGTAGAAGCATACCGCGAAGATGACGCAGTAAGCATTGGTGAAGTCGTCGCGATCATCGACGCCAAAGGCGGCCGCCACCAAAGCCACAGCAAACTCGATATCGGCCACATCGTCAGAGTTCCCGACGACAAACGCGCCATGGAAACCCCGCCGAAAGAAGAGTAACGCGTTAGCGCGTTCCTGATTTCAGTAACAGAGGCCATCCAACGTGATGGCTTTTTAGTGTCAGAGCCTGAGTTCTTCAGCAGCGACGTCCGGTTTGCCACAAACAAAGATTAAGCACATTTCGAGTAGCGGGTGGTAAGCGGCAGCGCGCCCGCGAAGGCGGCCCAGTGCGAAAACGCAACCGTTCCAAAAGCACAGTGCGGATGGGGAGACTCGAACTCCCACGCCTTTCTGAGCGACCTGAACTACAACTCCACCTTTTCCACTCATCAAAGGTAATCCACATTTCGAGTAGCATGGCGTAAGCCTCAGACGCAGCGGCCCGGTGCGAAAGCACCGAAAAGCGGTGCCTCGGGCACACACATTAAAACCAGCAAAGCTGCCTGAGCGGCAGCGCACTATTTGACCCAATGATTAGCCTTCTCCCGGATTTTCTGAGCTGCCTGGGCGGCAGCGCACATGGATGGCCCGAACTGAATGCGCGGCTCACTTTTCTGAGCTGCCTGGGCGGCAGCGCACCGCCCAAACGCATCGAATCCGTGAGCGCTGGCTTTCTGAGCTGCCTGGGCGGCAGCGCACAGCCACGCCAACGGCATCACTGCCCCGCACCTTTTCTGAGCTGCCTGGGCGGCAGCGCACATCGAAATTGACAAAATGATTACTCAGTTGTTTTTCTGAGCTGCCTGGGCGGCAGCGCACTTGCAAGCTCAAAGCAGCGCACACACGACAACTTTCTGAGCTGCCTGGGCGGCAGCGCACAGTGCTAACCCAAACACTGGCGGCGTTCGTCGTTTCTGAGCTGCCTGGGCGGCAGCGCACTAAGAACTCTTGAGGACGGAGCAACACGGGCATTTCTGAGCTGCCTGGGCGGCAGCGCACGGTGCGACAGCGTTGCTGGCGTTCACGGACATTTTCTGAGCTGCCTGGGCGGCAGCGCACGCATAATTGAAACGCGCAAGCTTGAACCTGTATTTCTGAGCTGCCTGGGCGGCAGCGCACTCGCTAACGTGCCCAGCTATGCTGATAACCCTTTTCTGGGCGGCAGCGCACCGCGCGTCTGCTGAGTGGTGCCCTCCATCGTTTTTCTGAGCTGCCTGGGCGGCAGCGCACCTGATGTACCTGTATCTAGAATATCTGTTGTATTTCTGAGCTGCCTGGGCGGCAGCGCACGTTGAGATAGCCGCTGGAATTTCGCTAGGCGTTTTCTGAGCTGCCTGGGCGGCAGCGCACGCCCTCAGCATTGACCACCACTTGCTCTATCTGTTTCTGAGCTGCCTGGGCGGCAGCGCACGCGCCGACATTAACTGGCAGGCGTTTATGCCGTTTCTGAGCTGCCTGGGCGGCAGCGCACGTGCCTTTTTTTAAATCAGGTTACGGCGGTTATTTCTGAGCTGCCTGGGCGGCAGCGCACTTTACTACTACCAATACGGCTTGGGGATTGAGTTTCTGAGCTGCCTGGGCGGCAGCGCACAAGTTACTCAAGGGGATGGAAGCCCTTATCCATTTCTGAGCTGCCTGGGCGGCAGCGCACGAAACTGACCCGCTTACGTTCGCGGGCAACGATTTCTGAGCTGCCTGGGCGGCAGCGCACTTGATGGTCGTCGTTAGTCCTTCTGAGTACATTTCTGAGCTGCCTGGGCGGCAGCGCACATTGCAGAAGCCGCGGACAAATTGCGTCAAATTTTCTGAGCTGCCTGGGCGGCAGCGCACGATCGTCTCAACGCGGTTGGCCACCGCGCCGGTTTCTGAGCTGCCTGGGCGGCAGCGCACTGAAAAGCCCGGCATGATTGAAATGCTTAAACTTTCTGAGCTGCCTGGGCGGCAGCGCACTCTGGCTGACCACTGCAATTTTATATCCCATTTTTCTGAGCTGCCTGGGCGGCAGCGCACAGTACGCACACCGGGCGGGCATGTTTCCGTATTTTCTGAGCTGCCTGGGCGGCAGCGCACTGGCCGCGAAGGGTAACGCTGTAAGCTGTTTTTTTCTGAGCTGCCTGGGCGGCAGCGCACGACGACGGAGTGAGCTTCTCTTGGACGTTAATTTTCTGAGCTGCCTGGGCGGCAGCGCACCAGGGAATCTATTTTCACAAAGCGGCGAGGTGTTTCTGAGCTGCCTGGGCGGCAGCGCACCTACTGGCGAACGCTCAATAGCGGTGTGCTCATTTCTGAGCTGCCTGGGCGGCAGCGCACTTAATAATAGCGGTTATACGGGATCTATTGTTTTTCTGAGCTGCCTGGGCGGCAGCGCACTGGACGGTTCTAAGTTCACGAACCCGGCTGACTTTCTGAGCTGCCTGGGCGGCAGCGCACTTAGTTTCGACTGATACTGAAATCACGGTAGTTTTCTGAGCTGCCTGGGCGGCAGCGCACAACGCTGCTTTATTTAATCTATACGCGGCACTTTTCTGAGCTGCCTGGGCGGCAGCGCACGATGCGATCGTTAGTGCCTTTAATCGCGGTTTTTTCTGAGCTGCCTGGGCGGCAGCGCACGAGTTGGTGCCAATGAATACAGACTCGTTGTTTTTTCTGAGCTGCCTGGGCGGCAGCGCACCTCTAGCTACACAAATTAACGTCATTTCGGCTTTTCTGAGCTGCCTGGGCGGCAGCGCACTCAAGGAACCAACACTCACAGACGGGCAGATCTTTCTGAGCTGCCTGGGCGGCAGCGCACTAGCAGATGAGAGGTTTGACAAAATGAATATTTTTCTGAGCTGCCTGGGCGGCAGCGCACACAGTCATCTGAACCCCTTCTTTATTAGCGAATTTCTGAGCTGCCTGGGCGGCAGCGCACTTGCCCTCTTTTCTAATTATAAGCTTCCTGATTTTCTGAGCTGCCTGGGCGGCAGCGCACCTGAACAGGTTGATATACCTGATTTTCAATCATTTCTGAGCTGCCTGGGCGGCAGCGCACCGTTAGCACGTCTTCGCCCTCGGTGGCTTTAGTTTCTGAGCTGCCTGGGCGGCAGCGCACCGTCCATTCCATGGTCATGAGCTCTTGGCCGTTTTCTGAGCTGCCTGGGCGGCAGCGCACATGTACGGCTGGGATGGCGGTACCGCCGTGATTTTCTGAGCTGCCTGGGCGGCAGCGCACGAGCTCGCGCCTTTTGTGCTGGCAATCGCTGATTTCTGAGCTGCCTGGGCGGCAGCGCACATCCCGCTGAATACGCTGGCGTTTCGCTGCGGTTTCTGAGCTGCCTGGGCGGCAGCGCACGGCGTAAAGGAGAAATCTCTATGAGTTTCATCTTTCTGAGCTGCCTGGGCGGCAGCGCACTTTATTTAATGATGATTCTGAAATTCCGGATTTTTCTGAGCTGCCTGGGCGGCAGCGCACTTGATGTTTTGCCTAGCTGGAGTATCGGTATCTTTCTGAGCTGCCTGGGCGGCAGCGCACATCGGCTAGTAAGTCTGTTTGTACTGGGGTTATTTCTGAGCTGCCTGGGCGGCAGCGCACTTTATTTAGCGTTTAGATATCCGATTGCCTGGTTTCTGAGCTGCCTGGGCGGCAGCGCACCGGAGGTGCGCGCCATTTTTACCGGCAGTTTTTTTCTGAGCTGCCTGGGCGGCAGCGCACTGGCGTATTACAGTTGACGACCTCTATGCAGATTTCTGAGCTGCCTGGGCGGCAGCGCACCTGTTCAGCAGCGTGTTTAGCTGGCTGATGCCTTTCTGAGCTGCCTGGGCGGCAGCGCACACCCCCGTGCAGATTGAAGCGATTTATCAGCATTTCTGAGCTGCCTGGGCGGCAGCGCACGCCCCGGCGCAAAAGCCCAAGGTAATGATCGTTTTCTGAGCTGCCTGGGCGGCAGCGCACCAGTCCGCCGGGCATCAGCACCACGGCTTGCATTTCTGAGCTGCCTGGGCGGCAGCGCACCCAACATACCCTACAATCTGAGCATGATGATTTTTCTGAGCTGCCTGGGCGGCAGCGCACAATCCGGCCATATCGTCATCATGAGCGTTGATTTTCTGAGCTGCCTGGGCGGCAGCGCACATGGGTTGAACGATTTCGCCGGTACCGTAGTTTTTCTGAGCTGCCTGGGCGGCAGCGCACCAGGTGGGGATCTCTGACGATGACATCGACATTTTCTGAGCTGCCTGGGCGGCAGCGCACGATCGCCCGCCGCGATGGTCAGCCCATCGTATTTTCTGAGCTGCCTGGGCGGCAGCGCACGCGATGGCTTCACGCGGCGTGGCTTCCAGATATTTCTGAGCTGCCTGGGCGGCAGCGCACGGAGACTGCAGCGTTGCCTGTTTCCACATCTGTTTCTGAGCTGCCTGGGCGGCAGCGCACCCTCCTTCCCGACCTAACACGATTCTCTAACTTTTCTGAGCTGCCTGGGCGGCAGCGCACCATACGCCGCGCTATTAATGCTGAGTTTTGGTTTTCTGAGCTGCCTGGGCGGCAGCGCACCATAGATATCAAGCATAGCACGCACACTAAAATTTCTGAGCTGCCTGGGCGGCAGCGCACAGGTTATTTATGAGCTATCGCTATGCGATTGTTTTCTGAGCTGCCTGGGCGGCAGCGCACTGGGCGCACCCTCAAACGTGCGGATCACTGAATTTCTGAGCTGCCTGGGCGGCAGCGCACCCGCTGCTGGCCTGAATCGTTGCGGGCGGCGATTTCTGAGCTGCCTGGGCGGCAGCGCACGCGGAATCGCCCACGTCGTACGCTGACATCACTTTCTGAGCTGCCTGGGCGGCAGCGCACTCGAGGTCTTCGGAGCCGCCCAGGTACTTCATTTTCTGAGCTGCCTGGGCGGCAGCGCACGTGGGCGTCGTCACCGAGCTGTGTGAGCTAATTTTCTGAGCTGCCTGGGCGGCAGCGCACCGGCCTTTGATACCACTGAGCTAGCGATGTTCTTTCTGAGCTGCCTGGGCGGCAGCGCACTGTTGCAATACGTTTTTTACTATCCACTCTACTTTCTGAGCTGCCTGGGCGGCAGCGCACTTAAAGGGGTTCGTGGGTCACTAACGGGCACTTTTCTGAGCTGCCTGGGCGGCAGCGCACTCAGATTCATAGCACCAGTTTACCGGGTGCCTTTTCTGAGCTGCCTGGGCGGCAGCGCACTTGATTTGCTGAACTCCCTGCCGGTTGAACAATTTCTGAGCTGCCTGGGCGGCAGCGCACAGTACCCCAGTGTAACGTTCACGGAAAAGAACTTTCTGAGCTGCCTGGGCGGCAGCGCACATCGGTCAGGATCATATCGCAAGCGCGTCCATTTTCTGAGCTGCCTGGGCGGCAGCGCACGATATTCCGCAAGCCTTGCTTGATGAGATCAATTTCTGAGCTGCCTGGGCGGCAGCGCACAAAACCGTTGAGCGCCGTGCCGAGCTGGATGATTTCTGAGCTGCCTGGGCGGCAGCGCACGTCTCCGCATTGGAGAGGCCCTGACCGCCGCTTTTCTGAGCTGCCTGGGCGGCAGCGCACTGTTGCAATACGTTTTTTACTATCCACTCTACTTTCTGAGCTGCCTGGGCGGCAGCGCACATACTCGCTCTACCCAGGAGATTAGTCCAAGCTTTCTGAGCTGCCTGGGCGGCAGCGCACCTGGCCCGGCTGTGCAGACAGATACCCAGCACTTTCTGAGCTGCCTGGGCGGCAGCGCACAAGTAAAACGATGTAGCCAAAACACCCGCCACTTTCTGAGCTGCCTGGGCGGCAGCGCACACCCCTGAATACTTTGACGCCTTGCTCGATCATTTCTGAGCTGCCTGGGCGGCAGCGCACGCAAAGCTTTACCCGATGGCGGCACAGCAGCATTTCTGAGCTGCCTGGGCGGCAGCGCACGTTTTCTAGCGTATTCGCCGACCAGTTCTTCATTTCTGAGCTGCCTGGGCGGCAGCGCACCAATAATCCTGTGCGCCCTTACTCTTCATCAGTTTTCTGAGCTGCCTGGGCGGCAGCGCACGACAAATACGCAACCAACAATATCGGAGGCAACTTTCTGAGCTGCCTGGGCGGCAGCGCACTGCTAGTCCCTATCCAGCAGTCGCCGATGTCTTTTCTGAGCTGCCTGGGCGGCAGCGCACCCCATTAACCCGAGGAAGGAAGTGGAGAATGTTTTCTGAGCTGCCTGGGCGGCAGCGCACGCACGGTACTAGCGGCAAGGCGTAAAGACTAGTTTCTGAGCTGCCTGGGCGGCAGCGCACATAGATAGAGACCGATAGCAACACTGCTAACGTTTCTGAGCTGCCTGGGCGGCAGCGCACCTCATACAGGGTCTGGCCCGCTAGTCATCGAATTTCTGAGCTGCCTGGGCGGCAGCGCACCTAGCACGTTAGCGCTGACTGGTTTTTCAGAATTTCTGAGCTGCCTGGGCGGCAGCGCACAGCAGGAAATGGAGAACGGCCTGCGTGGCATGTTTCTGAGCTGCCTGGGCGGCAGCGCACCTGATTAATCTGCAGCGTGGTACGTACCTGATTTTCTGAGCTGCCTGGGCGGCAGCGCACCCTCCTGCTCTTCAATTGCCCGCATCCACCGCTTTCTGAGCTGCCTGGGCGGCAGCGCACTCCAGCGCGAATCAGCAAAGCCTGGAATGCGTTTTCTGAGCTGCCTGGGCGGCAGCGCACTATTGCCTAGCTCGATAAAATCGTTAGGCGATTTTCTGAGCTGCCTGGGCGGCAGCGCACGCTAAGATGCTCGAGCGCGTCTTTGATCTCTTTTTCTGAGCTGCCTGGGCGGCAGCGCACATTGAGCCATCTCCATTATTGCGATTGCTTCGTTTCTGAGCTGCCTGGGCGGCAGCGCACTGAGCATAGGTCAACTGTACGACTACGCGGAATTTCTGAGCTGCCTGGGCGGCAGCGCACCGGTTCAAGCGGCACCACCTGCCACCCCTCCGTTTCTGAGCTGCCTGGGCGGCAGCGCACATCAGAAAGTTTGGCAAGCAGTTTGCCGCTGTTTTCTGAGCTGCCTGGGCGGCAGCGCACCGGCTGGCTTAGCTCATTCGTGAGGCGTGAAATTTCTGAGCTGCCTGGGCGGCAGCGCACATTCATGGCCGCCCCTATCGGTAACCAATTCTTTTCTGAGCTGCCTGGGCGGCAGCGCACTTAAAGGGGTTCGTGGGTCACTAACGGGCACTTTTCTGAGCTGCCTGGGCGGCAGCGCACTCAGATTCATAGCACCAGTTTACCGGGTGCCTTTTCTGAGCTGCCTGGGCGGCAGCGCACTTGATTTGCTGAACTCCCTGCCGGTTGAACAATTTCTGAGCTGCCTGGGCGGCAGCGCACAGTACCCCAGTGTAACGTTCACGGAAAAGAACTTTCTGAGCTGCCTGGGCGGCAGCGCACATCGGTCAGGATCATATCGCAAGCGCGTCCATTTTCTGAGCTGCCTGGGCGGCAGCGCACGGCGACAATTGACCCGCATAGCTCGATATCATTTTCTGAGCTGCCTGGGCGGCAGCGCACATGGTGGCGAGGATTCTGGCGGCTCTGGCGGCTTTCTGAGCTGCCTGGGCGGCAGCGCACAATGTTTAACGTAAAAGGGAGCGGGTACGGCTTTTCTGAGCTGCCTGGGCGGCAGCGCACAAACGATTCTATAAGAAGAAGAGGCGCCAGGTTTTCTGAGCTGCCTGGGCGGCAGCGCACATCATAAAAATATGGAACATATTCCTGTTTATTTTCTGAGCTGCCTGGGCGGCAGCGCACGACGACCGCCGCAGCAAACACCCTGTTTATCATTTCTGAGCTGCCTGGGCGGCAGCGCACACGGTGATGGTACGGGTGATGATGATGGGGATTTTCTGAGCTGCCTGGGCGGCAGCGCACATTTACAGAAGGCCCAATAGATAACGTTACTCTTTCTGAGCTGCCTGGGCGGCAGCGCACGTTATTCCAATATTGTTAACGCCTGCTTTAATTTTCTGAGCTGCCTGGGCGGCAGCGCACGTAAACCAATTAACGATGGGGGCGGCGATGATTTTCTGAGCTGCCTGGGCGGCAGCGCACTGGTAGCCGGTAATCACGCGTAGTTCTTCGCATTTCTGAGCTGCCTGGGCGGCAGCGCACATGCAGGAAGTCGAAGACCTCGAAGAGGGCGATTTCTGAGCTGCCTGGGCGGCAGCGCACTCTGCCATGGCGCAGTTTGGTGCGGCTGGTGATTTCTGAGCTGCCTGGGCGGCAGCGCACTCTAGCAGTATCGCGCAGACTGCTATTTTCTATTTCTGAGCTGCCTGGGCGGCAGCGCACGTTGAGCCTGACCAGCGGGCATCAGAGGTATGTTTCTGAGCTGCCTGGGCGGCAGCGCATGCCTTGATGTTTGTGTAAGGCTGCGTCTTGCTTTTCTGAGCTGCCTGGGCGGCAGCGCACCACATTTAAAGCATGGCCTTTCGTTTTCGACAGTTTCTGAGCTGCCTGGGCGGCAGCGCACAATATCCAGCGCAAACGACAGATATTTTGGCGTTTCTGAGCTGCCTGGGCGGCAGCGCACTCTCGTCCGTGGTGTCGCCAACGTTGATCCATTTTCTGAGCTGCCTGGGCGGCAGCGCACCTTCATGAAGCCGCTGCATAATGACAATGATATTTCTGAGCTGCCTGGGCGGCAGCGCACACGATGATGAGGTTTACGCCTCGCTGATTAACTTTCTGAGCTGCCTGGGCGGCAGCGCACCGAAATATCAGAGCAATGCCTAGCGTACGTCTTTTCTGAGCTGCCTGGGCGGCAGCGCACTAGTTCTGGGATCTTCACTAGTTTCTAGTGTTTTTCTGAGCTGCCTGGGCGGCAGCGCACGCGTTAACGTCGAGCGCTTTGGCTTCATCTTCTTTCTGAGCTGCCTGGGCGGCAGCGCACACGCATCCGGGCGATACGTTTTCGATTACTAATTTCTGAGCTGCCTGGGCGGCAGCGCACGAATGCGGATGCCAGCCATTCGAGTCGCCATATTTCTGAGCTGCCTGGGCGGCAGCGCACTTTCGCAATCTGCATCAGTTTTATGCGACACATTTCTGAGCTGCCTGGGCGGCAGCGCACTGGCGTTGTTAAACAAATATCCCAATTGTAATTTTCTGAGCTGCCTGGGCGGCAGCGCACTAGGCGCTTCCAGACCAGACGCTAAAGCCGATTTTCTGAGCTGCCTGGGCGGCAGCGCACGCGTGGCATACCCCCGCCACCATCACCCAAATTTTCTGAGCTGCCTGGGCGGCAGCGCACTTGAAGATTTATTAAAAGAAGAGTTCCCGCCAGTTTCTGAGCTGCCTGGGCGGCAGCGCACTAGAGCATATCAAAATTAATGTGCTGATTGTTAAAGAGCTTTAGCCAAAAAAAGCGGTATCACCCTTTTTTGAGCGATACCGCTAAGTGGTTGATTATTTGTTACCAATTTTCATGTTGAAAAAAAGGGTGAAAACCACGGTACGGTCGCGTTACTGCTTAAACCGTAGTGGTTAAACGCTCCCGCCACCGAGCTCTCCTGAGGCTTGCTGTGTTCGATAAATAGGCTAAAACGCTGCTGGGTAGAACGACTATTGATCTGCACAAAGGGCAGCTCAATACGCCGTTCCGCCAGCTTGGCATAAATCTTCCGCGCTTCGTCTTCCGAGATATCATGCCGTTTGGCGTAACGTTTGGCCCGGCTTTCACTGCCCGTATTAAACTGCTTACGCGCCACATTGATATGCTGAACATCAGCAGGCACCGCAAGCACTTCGCTCACCTGGGTGTGGTCACGCATGCCGGTTAGCCAGCCGGCACTCATTAGCTGCTGCAAACGTGCTTGCGTGCCGTGCAAGCGAAGGTGATCGCCCAGTGTGCGAGCGCGAACACCGTGCTTATGGCCAGGGAAGCTGACGCCTACATCTGCGGCCTGTAAATCAAACAGCGCCCGGTGCAACTTGTTATAAAGCGCGCCCATTAACATTGCCGGGGCAAAGTCAGGGTCGGGCCTTAAACGGAGGTCGATATAGTGATCCATGGTTTACCCCGCTTCGCCGAATACACCGCCGCGAATCAGGGTCGCCATAACAAAGTGCTGATCTTCTTTCGTAGGCACTTGATCCTTGATCATCCAGTTATCTAGCAGAGAGTAGAAATCAGCCTTCTGCTTGGGCTGGCGGTACGCTTTGCCCTGGGTGGTCACTGAGCCATACGGCTCAACAGCAATAGGGCCTAGGTCTTCATCGTTCTCATTGGGGTACCAGGTGTCGATGGTACGAATGGCGTTACCCAGTTTTTGCGAGTGAATACCGGCAATCTTGCTAACGTGATAAAGCGTTTTGCTCTTATCACCCCGGCCCCGGTCAAGAATCAGCTCTTGCGAAGGGAACACTTCTTGGCCACTGCCCACGCGCACATAAGCCACTACCTCTAGCAGTAAGTGCTGCTCACCGGCCAGTGCGGAGGCAATAACTCCGGCGAGCTCTTTAAGCTCGGCAGTGTCCTCGAAGGCCCGCAACGAAAGCGACAGTGCATCAAACGCCCACTCTTTGGTAGTTTTACCCTGCGCCAATTGGCGAACGCTTACCTCAACTTGCTCTGCACCCATGCGGTTACGCCACAGGAAACGACCATTAGCGAGGTTATTGGCATAGCGATGCGCCAGCTCGCCAAAGCCTTGCGCTTGTTTATACTCGGCAACTGCCTGTTCCAGCTTGGCTTGGTACTCAGCGTTATTACAGGCCGAAGGCGTTCCGGCACCCGCCAGTACGCGCAGCGTAAAACGAGCAACTAAGGTGTCTGCATCGTGGGGTAGCGTGGCGACATCGACAGTTTGCAGGTTGGGATTTTCAATCGCCGCGTCTAGCTTAGCGGGGTCTTGGTCTTTGGCTTTCAGGCGGTTGGAAATGGTGCCGCGCACCGACTTTTCGCGCACTTCTACCGGCTGCCACTGCTGATCATCTTGGCGCTGTTCCCAGTTGCTGGCGTAAAGCAGGGCATCGGAAGGGTCAAGCTTGCGCTCAAAAGCGAGGACGGAAGCAGTTTTAAGGGTATCGTTTTTAGCCATGATAAAGCTCCTGGTTTACTGTGCAGTGGCGCGAAGGTGGTAATCGTTATTAAGTCGGTAAAGTCCCGCTTCTTCGTCGTTATCAACGTACCAAAGCAGGTCTTCCGGTTGCTTCATGCGGTGGGGGCTGACCCATTCGCCAATGGAGTAGAGGCTTTCAACAAAGCGAAACTGAGTCTTGGCATCACGGGCATTGGCCACTTCTCCGGGATTAAACAGATCGGAAATAGCGCCATATCCCACCGGGATAGGCACTAGCCAGCCGCGATAGGGGCGCTGCACCTGCCAAACAGGCTTCTCGTTGGATTCACCTTTATTTTCAAGGGCGCAATAGTGGTTGAGCCGTGAAAGGTCTAGCCACGCATCCAGCAAACTGGCTTCCGGATTTTGCTGTTGCAGTGTTTTAAGGTGTTCGGTGAGGTAATCATCACGCAGGGTTAGCGCAAAGCCCGGCAGCCATCGTCGCTTCAAACGTGCAAATTGTTTGTAGCGTTCATCTTCCTTGTCATCCAGCGTGACCCATTGCGGGCGTTGCTTATGGCTTGGTACAGCACGGTTAGGGATGATGCTCCCCCCGGCAATACGCATGCCCGATACAATCTCACCGATTTGATGGGTAATATCTTTATGCTCACTTTCTGAAGCAGCACTATCAATCGAGAAAATCAGCGTGATATCGAGATGGACTCGCCCTTCCTCTACAATCGCTGCCGTGCCGCCGGTTTTATCCACTGGGTTACGCGTCAGGTGAAAGCCACGAATGTAGCCACCTTCAGTGGCCTGGGCTTCAAAATCGTGGCAAATAACACCGACGTTACCGAGCGAAACGTTGATGCCTGCCGAAAAGAGCTTGCGCTCCAAGGCGTGCATCAAACCCACAAAAGCACTCATGGCGGGAAAGCCCCAGGTCATTGGGCTGGAAATCGCATTGGCGTTTTGTACCCGCAGACGCGGTAGAACCAGGAGGTTTTTCACTTTATTCATCGTCATCTCCTCCTGGCAGGTTGGTTAAGTCTTCCATTAGGCTTTCCATCCAACGGCGGTCACGATTCTGCAGGCGTTGATGGGTCGCATCTTTCGCCAGTGTTTTCTTCCAGTGGCGAAACTCCACATCACCAAAGGGAAGCTTTCCGCCGAGCGCGGTATTCAGCCAGTTAGCAAAGCGGTGGCGAATATTGTCTGCCCACTCCACGCTGTTTCGCGCTTCACGGAAAGCAACATCTTCTTCGGCGCGCCCTGGGTCTAGCCAGTAGATTTCTTCTACTGGTAATTCGCACTTTTCATCGTCACTCCACCCCGCAGGCAGGCTATGCATCTGCATGGCAAACAGTGCCAGCTCGTCCATCAGCATGGCGGTGTAGTCATCGCGCAGGTCGCGGGTATGCATATCGGTGGAGGGATTGGTCTCCAGAAAGCGCTTGAGGTCTTTAACAAGGGAGCGCACTTCTGAGCGGCTGCCAAATACACCAGGGTGAGAAAACACAGAGGCTACTTTTAGCGGCGGGCGAATATCACGCACATTCCAGCTGGGCGGAAGCGATGCCAATAAATAATTGTTACCGCCCCGCTCACTATTAAGTTGCGAGATATTTTGCGGCTTGGTGCCACCCATTTTTTGTACGGCTAGGTTGGGGTAGCTGTGCACAGGTTGCTTAGCGTATTTACCTTCCCGCTTGGCTTTGCGTGAGTCTTTGGCCTCTTCGCTAAAGCGGTCATGGTTAATGGTTTGAAATACACGATGGGCCAACGAGGTGGCATAGAGCGGGGCTAGCAAACGGAAGTTATCGGCGTCATTTTCTAGCTCTGCGGCATCATCACCCACCAGCCAGTAGAGCTGTTTGCCGCGAATATGTGAGGCGTGCTCGCCACGCGGTTCGGTAATCGCCGCAAAGGCATTGATCCACGTCTGGGCTTGTTCGGGGTTATCACTTAACGCTTTGGCAAACTCGCTATCATTTTCTAGTGCACGCTCGAGCAGCGATTTTCCCTCGAACTGCAGCTTCAAGAACTTATAAACATCCAAGGCTGCGGCGTTCCCCACAACATCGCCCGCAAAATCAGCGGGTAGCGTGTGGCTGCCGACAAGACGGTGGTTGTTTAGCGATTCAGGTGGGGCGTAAAGATTGGAGCCTTTGGCATCCGGGTGAATCGGCTTGAGAGAATGGGTAACGACTTGCAGTTGACCAACGCGCCTTGCCGCATCGTTGATCCAGGTATCGAATTGGAACTGCTCAACCAGCGCTTGGTATTTTGGATCATCGGGAGCTAGCTTTTCCGCTTTGGTATCGAAGCGCTCTTTTAAGAAGGCTTCGATCCCAGAGCGAATTTCCGCTGCTCTGCTATTATCTGCCATACGTTTTCCCTTTGGTTATCACACTCTGTTGGCATAGAAATGATGATAAATCACAGCGACCATATCTTTAGTATTCTTTGGTCTGAAGAAGACCAACAATTTGTAGGTTTATGCTCACAATTTCCAAGTCTCTCCTGGCTTGCTAACAACAGCGCTGAAGCTCTTGCTGGCATACAAGCCCTGGTTTGCAAAACGCTCGCGGATATTAACCAGCAGGCTTAATTTCATTTGCTCCGCCAAAACCCCAATACAGGGTGATACCCCCACCGCTGGTTTCTCGCCGAGGCCGTTACCGTGCCAAAGGTACGGGCGGCGCGATCAAGGGAGATATCCAGGTCTTCCGCCAAGTCAGCCAGCGCCGTTAGGTAATCACTTGCACCCCAGGGTTGAATCCGCTCGCCCTGCTCTTTTGCTAGGTCTACCCGCACCAGCAGGCTTTCTTCCACCGGAACGTAGAGCTTTTCGCCTCGCCTTGCGCCATCGTCCACACGGTGTAGCGTCCAGGTTTCGCCACCCTCATCGGGCAGCAGTGCTAGCGTTATTTCAGGCTCAAGCTGCTTGCGAAATGGGTCACGCTGAATCAATACACCGGTTAAATGCAGATGCGGCATTACATGCCAGCTATAGGCTCCCAAGGGCGGCGGCTTGGGGGTTTTACCAATTCTTATCTCTTTTTTAGTTAACGGCTCGGCGGGCTGTTCAATCATTAACTGGTGCAGCCGCTCATGCTCCAGATCGACGAGACTTTCTTTAGCGTGCAACGTTTCCCGAGCTAGCACGCGGGGGCGGGCATCGATCACCAGGTACTCATCCGGCGTTAACAAGGTGTTAAGTGAGTGGTTTTTGAGACGCCAAGTAGCGTTTGTTTCGAAGCCTGGCTTATAAAAAGCAGGTTCGCCCGGCCGTTCAAGGTCTTTTAGATTGGTCTCTAAAAGCAAAATATTGGCCACTTCGCAGGCTTGTTCGCGGTGGCGGCGCACCCTGCCCGCTAGCTGGATAATTGAGCGCATGGAAGAAGGCTCTACTATCGCCCAGTCGTAATCGTGGTCGCGGCCAACTTCGGTGACCGGCGAGCCCAGCACGATAAACAGGTGGTCGTTTTCTTCGCTGCTATCCAGTAAGCGGCGGATATCCGGCTGCTGAAACACGCGCTCGGGTTCGGTCCGTTGCAGTGTTTTATCTAACCGGCGCTCAATCTCCGAGCGCATGACCAGCGGGTGGCGGGAGTGGTAAACGCAGAGGTGAATGCGTACACCTTCTGGCGCGCCCTGCTGAAACAGTGCCTTGGCCACATCCACCAACGGGTCGATATTGGCCATGCGAATCAAACCAAAACTAACGCGTTTGCTGGTGTGGGGGTCAACGGAGTGGTGCTGCTGGTGCAGCGCTAGCGCATGAGTGCGCAGCAGTGTCGCAATGGCGGGCCTGATCTCTTCCGGGCGTTTGCTTAGCGGTGGCAATGCTAAAATCTCGCCACGGCGGCGCACCGGGCTATTCGATAGGCGCTCTAAGCGACGCTTGGCAAAGGCATGATGCGCGGTCTTGAAAGTCTCGCTACTGGCGCAGTTTTCATGCTGGCGGTCGTGCTCGTCGAACCAGGCGCAGCAGATATCCACCGCCAAGCCCGGTTCGCCTCGGTGGCGCTGAAAAGCTTCGCGACCGCTGCGATAGGCTTCATACAACCCCTCCACCAGCGCAGGCGGCAAGGTGGCCGATGAAAGCAGCACCCGTGAACCTAGCAGCCCCGCCCAATTGACTAATCGGGTAAGCGCGGGCAGGTCGTTGATATCGAAATCGTCGATTTCATCGAGCACTAAATCGCTGCTCATCAGGCGCAGCATGGGTACGATTTGACGCCCGCCTCGCGTGCTCTCCGTGGCAGGCACAAGGTGGTCAACGGTGCATACCAAAATGGGCGCTGCGATCAGCGCGCGGGTGCCCGGCTCATCACTCAAACGACGCAGTACCGGGTGGTTATCAAAATTGCCGTCGAACACCACGTGGGCGTCTTCATCGATCAGCGCCTGTTTAGAGGCCGAGCCGCTGGCTTCGGCTTCCTGCTCGTAATGTTCAAACAAGGCTTTATTGGCGCTGCCACCTACCCGCACGGCGAGTTCGTCTTCACCCAAGTGCAGACGATCACGTAGGGCTTGGCCGGTTTGCAAGGTTAACGTGCGTAACCCAAGGGCGATGCTAAAGCGCGCGCCCTGCTGGGGATCGGCCAGCGCATACATAATGCGGCCATTGGCGAGGGTTTTGCCACATCCGGTGGACGCCATATTAATGCCAAAAAAGCCTTGGCGCTGGCTGCGCTCTCTAAGCGATTGCGCCAGATCGAAAGCTTTATCCTGCCAACGAAAGCGCGGGTGACTGCTGCGTTTACGAAAGCCTTTATGGCGCGCTAAACGGGGTAGGTGGCTATCAACACTGGGCAGCGCCCGGGCAACCGCGGCGGCGTGTTTCTCAACCCCCAGAATATGCTCATCTAACGGCTGGTTGGGCTTGCCGGTTTTGCGAACGGTATTGGCAATTAACGGGTAGTTGGGCTCGCCGCGAACGCGATGCTTGAGATCTTCCAGGCTAGAGTAGTGGTGGTCAGCCAGCATTAAACTAAGCCGGGCTAAGTGCACAACGTAGCGGCTTTCCAGCCAGTGAGCGCCATTTTGCAGCCGTGCCTGCAACCGCGTGGCAAGCTTAGTAGCACGATCACGCCAACGTGGGGTGCTAACGGGCAACCCGCTCTTGAATTGCCAGTAGGGCGCGATGCGTTTAGGGTCTTGGGTTTCAGGAATCTCGTTCCACTCGGCATGAATGGAAGCAAACAATCCGCCCAACTGCTCCGCCTGAAGTGGCGCCTTTCCTCTGCCCCAGCGTCTTTCATTTTCACCATCGTTTTCTGGCGGTTTTAGCGGTAGTCGGTGGTGGCTAAGCACCAGCCAACCCAGCGCAGCCGCCAGCGGCGGTAATCGGCTGAACACTGCCGAGGTAGGAGCGTCTATTCCATCACGCGCCAGCCCCTTCAGCCAATCCTGCTCTTGATAGTCGCCTTCGGCCAGACGCGCCAGCCAAGTAGCATCGTCATCGCTGCCTACAAACGCTTGAAACAAGCGTAGCGATATCCACTCATGACGGTATAGGTTGCGCCCTTCCAGTTTGCCTTTTAACCGCAGCTGAAAGGCGTCGCAGGCTTTGCCCAGGTCGTGCAGTAGCGCCGCCAGCGCGGTGAGCAAAAGAATATCTTCACCGTTGTGCCAGTCGTTTTCATCACGACTGCGCAGAATATCTCTGGCGGTGGTATTGGTGGGCACCGCGCCATTGATATTGAACTGAGCCGCATCCCCCACCACCCACATCAGCTCGCTGTGATCGTGGCCACGAATCCAGTGGCAAGCGACAGCGGTGTTTTTGCGGGCAGTTTTACGCAGCAGTTTGCGCAGTGTCTCCAGCCCGGCTTGGGTAATCGGCGTTTGCCAGGTGCGGTCGCCCCGGCGCTCGGCAAACTGGTCAAGCACACGCCGGGTTTGCTTCAGGGCGTTTTTGTTGCACTGGGAAATTAGCAGCACGTTCATGCGTCGCCACTCCCCAGCGCTTGGGCGACGTCCTTGAGGGTATCAATCATAAAGTCGAGGGATTCAGTGCGGGTTAAGCGCTCGATGCAGGCCTGGCGAAACTCTTGTTCTTCATCGCCGCGCATGGCGGAAATAAACGCCTGGGGCAGAATCACCGCGTCTTTCACTAAGTCCGCCACATCAAATACCAAGCCGCCCCGGCGGGTTTTACCGTGAAGTACCGCAAGCCCGTGAGGAATACCCAGCACCCAGGTGGCCGTCGCCGCTAGGCCATAGGCCAAGTAGTTACCGTGATCGAGAAAGCGGTTGGCGGGGTCGGTGCCTGACCCACGCTTGGCGCGGGTGAAGTCGCCGTAATCCACTGCGTTCACGGCGAGCTTAAACAGCGTTTTAGTTAATCGCGCTTCTAAGGTGAGCAGGTCGACAGTGCTGGGGGCATGCTTGATTGCTTCGCGGTGATGGTTGAGCGCGCTATGCAGATGATCGGTGGAAATAGTAAAGCCTGCGTCTTTCATCACTCGGCTTGTCCACAGCGCTTCGATACGCGCAAGGCGGGCTTGCTGAAATGCCCGGGCAGCATCCAGGCGTTTGGCATCGTCAAACCAGAAGCGCACCCAATATTGCAGATACTCCGTGGGCCGGTACTCGCTTTGTGGCGTTAACCAAGCAACGTCTACATCAACCTCATTGGCGGCAAATAGTGGCGTACCGCCGCCACCGCAGAACCCGACTAATACACCTGCTTTGGCAAGCTCACGCATGGCCGCTTGGGTAATCGAGGTGCCTGTGCCCAGCAGTATCGAGGTGGTATTGGCAATCGGGATGTTCCAGTAGCGGAATTTGCTGCCCTCATCGGTGACGTACTCTACCCGGCCACCGTTCACCAATACCCGGCAGTGCTGCAGGTAATAGAGGTTAGCACGCTTGGAGTGAAGAATCGTTTTTAGGTCACTGGGCGAAAAGTCATCCATACGGCGCTCCTGATCATCGTTTTCTCCATCTAACCATCCTTTACCCCACCACGCCATTGACCTTAGTCATACTTCACCAACCCTGAATCCACCCTCGGCTGATTTGATTTGCGTGCTACGCTTAGCGCTACCGCTCCCCTATATAGGCACCTCTTCATGCATGCTTTTCGTCTTCTCGCCGCGCTAGTGACCACCCTGGTGGTCGTTATGCCTGTCTCTCTACAAGCCCAGGCACAAACAGATGGGCAGTGGGGTGAATACGATGAGGTATTTGAGAACGGCGCCAGCCATGCCAACGTTTGGCAGTGGGGCTGGACAGGCGTTTACGGCACAAGCCTGGCAGTCAACGCTTACCAGTCGAGCGAGGCGAGTGACCCGGATGACCGCTTTGATGCCCGGGTGGGCGTGGTGAAATCCGCCCTGGCCGTGGCCGGTATGCTGACGGATCGCCAGCCACACCCGGCGGCATTGGCCGAGTATGAGCGTTTGAAAGCCAGCGGCGATTTAAGCGGTGTGCAGGCGCTGGGCTTGCAGCTCGCCCAAGCCGAACGCGAGCGGCGTGGCTGGGGTGCCCGGGTGAGCTCGTTGGTGGTCAATGGCGTGGCGGGTGCGGTGATTGCCGCCGATGGCCGGGAAAGTGACGGCGCTATTAACTTTGCCACCGGCATGCTGGTTAACGAGCTGCAAATTTGGTCGCAGCCCAATCAGGCGTCTTCGGCGATTAATCGCTTCCAGCCCGCTAACCTCTCGCTAGGGCCGATTACCATCCCCGGTGAATATGCGTTCAACGTGGGGCCACAGCAGCTGGGGGCTACCTGGCGCTACTGATTCTCCCGTCTTGTTACCCCCTAAAGCGCTGGCGGCGATTTTCCGCCAGCGCTTTATCTTTGCCTGTGCGGCGTGAACGCGTAAAATACCCAGCAATTTTTTGGCTTTGCCAAACGTTATGTTATAACCTATTCGTCATTATACGAGGCCGCTTGATGAGTGAGCATACGCACCGCCATAACAAGGAGGGCCCCTGCCACTTCTCCTTGATGTCGCTATCGGCTGTTAAACGGCTGCTGTTTGTTGCCGTGCCGCTGTTGGCGCTTTGGGGGTTGGTGGTTTGGGCTGGCGGGTGGTTAGGATGAGTCAGCGCTCTTTATCACGTTTACAGCTGCACAATCTGCATTTGGCGCAGGCGCGACGCACGGTGCTGGAGCACCTTGAAGGTGACTTTAAGCCGGGCGCCATTACCGCGCTGATTGGTGCTAACGGCGCCGGTAAAAGCACGTTGATTCAGGCGATTATGGGCGAACTTCGACCTATTAGCGGCGAAGTGGTCTGTACCGTCGCCAAAGAGCGCCGAGCATGGCTGCCCCAGCAGTTAGCGCTGGACCTGACCTTCCCGATGAGCGTGGAAGAGCTGGTGATGACCGGCAGTTGGCCCAGCCACGGCGCGTTAACCGGCTACTGCGCAGCGCACTACCGCAAGGGCCGGGAGATTATGGCGCGGCTGGGTATTTCCCACCTGGCCCACCGCCCGCTGGGCGAGCTTTCCGGCGGCCAGCGCCAGCGCGCGTTAATTGGCCGCACGCTAATGCAGGAAGCCGAGCTGCTGCTGCTCGATGAGCCGTTTGCCAATGTGGATAGCGAAACCGTGGATATTTTGATCCGCATTTTGCGCCAGATGGCCGACGACGGCGCGACGATCATTGTGGTGCTCCACGATATGGATCACCTGCGCCGCCTGGCCGATGAAGTGCTGATGCTCAACGGCGGCCACGGCCGTTGGGTCGCGCCCAGTGCGCTGACCCATCAACACGCACCTGCTCAGGTAGTACCGTTTACCATGGGAGGTCGCCATGTTGGATCTGCTTAATGCGTGGTTTGTCAGCCCGTTCGATTACGGCTTTATGCGCCGCGCGGTGGTGGGTGGCTTGGCGCTTTCATTGGCTGCGCCGCCGCTGGGTGTATTTTTGGTGCTGCGCGGTATGAGCCTGATTGGCGATGCCATGGCCCACGCCATTTTGCCCGGCGTCGCGTTAGGCTTTTTGCTGGCAGGATTTTCGCTGCCGATTATGAGCATCGGCGGGGTGCTGTTTGGGTTAATGGTCGCGCTGCTGGCGGGGGCGGTCTCGAAAATGGGTGGTCAGCGTGAAGATGCCGCCATGGCGAGCTTTTTTATTATCTCCCTGGCCGCAGGCGTGATGCTGATTTCACTGGGCGGCAGCAGCGTGGATCTTACCCATGTGCTGTTCGGCTCGATTCTGGCGATCAATTCTACCGCGCTGCTGCTGATTGCGGGTATTAGTACG
Organism: Vreelandella glaciei; assembly: GCF_013415125.1. Lineage (GTDB taxonomy): Bacteria > Pseudomonadota > Gammaproteobacteria > Pseudomonadales > Halomonadaceae > Vreelandella > Vreelandella glaciei. The sequence goes on from NZ_JACCDE010000014.1 coordinate 35,165, forward strand.
CTGATTGTGCTGATTCTGGCGGTGGTGTTTCGCGCCCTAGTAGTGGAGTGTTTGGATCCGCTGTTTTTGCGTGGACAAAGCCGTCGCAGCGGTTGGGTACACAGCGTGTTTTTGGGGCTACTAGTGCTGAATCTCACTGCTGGCTTTCAAACGCTGGGTACGTTAATGGCCGTGGGCTTAATGATGCTGCCCGCCACCTCGGCACGCTTTTGGAGTAAACGCTTAGAAGGCTTGATCGGCATCGCGATTGTGCTGGCCATGGTGGCGAGTACCGGCGGCCTGCTGCTCTCTTTTCATCTGGATATCCCTTCGGGGCCGAGCATTATTCTGCTGGCCGGGTTCGGTTATCTCTTTTCGGCCCTGTTTGGTCGCTACCACAGTTTGGCAGCCAAGCTGCGACGTAAAACAACGCCGCTGGCAGCGTAGCAAGGGTCTTAATTGCCTGTTTTCATGCTTATCGTAAGGAGTGTTGTATGTCGCTTACCCTTTTATCATCTCGGTCTTCACGCTGGTTAGTAGGGGTGTCCGCTATGCTGGCGCTGCCTGCGGCCATGGCTAATGAGCGCGTTCAGGTGGTAACCAGTTTCTCTATCCTGGCGGATATGGTGGAAAACGTCGGCGGTGACCACGTTGACGTGACCTCCCTGGTCGCTGCCGATGGCGATGCCCATGTTTACTCCCCCAGCCCCGGCGATGCACGCTCCCTGGCGAACGCTGATTTAGTGGTCTTTAACGGCCTGCTATTTGAGGGTTGGATGGAGCGCCTGATTAGCGCCAGCGACTACTCCGGCGCTCTGGTCACCGCCACCGATGGTATTGAGGCGCGCGCTTTCGCTGAACATGAAGAGCATGACGATCATGGTCATGACGAACACGATCATGAAGAGCACGGTCACGATGACCATGGCCATGACGACCATGCCGATGATCACGCCGGTCACGACCATGGCAATCAAGATCCCCACGCTTGGCAGGATATGCACCAAGCCGGAGTGTATGTGGCCAATATCCGCGATGGGTTAGTCGCCGCCGATGCCGATAACGCCGATGCCTACCGCGCCAATGCGGAGCAGTATTTACAGGAAATGGCGGAGGTCGACGCTGAAATTCGTGCGCTGATTGACGAGATACCGGCTTCCACCAGCGTCATTACCGGCCATGACTCCTTCGGCTACTTCTCAAGCGCCTACGGGGTGAATTTCCTTTCTCCCGTGGGGCTTTCTACGGAAGCTGACCCAAGCGGTGCCAGCATGGCGGCGCTAGTGGATGTGATTGAGCAGGAGAACGTGAAGGCGCTGTTCCACGAGAACATGACCAATCAGTCGATCATCACCCAGCTAGCCGAAGAGACCGGCCTGCCGATTGCGGGCACGCTTTACGCGGACGCACTGGCCGCGGAAGGTGAAGCAAGCACCTACCTGGGCATGATGCGCCACAATGCGCAGGTGTTGCACGATGCGTTGGCAGAGCCTGGGCATGACGACCACGACCACGACCACGACCACGACCACGACCACGACCACGATGATCATGGTCATAGCCACTAAGCCCTCAACGTCAACCGCGCTGCTCAGCTATCAGCGTCTCGACGATTAATCGCCGTGAGCAGCCACTCGCGAAAAGAGGCCATGGCGTGGGTTTCAGGCTGTGTCTGTAGGCGAGTAAGCCAGTAACCTCCCAAACTGACAGCAGTGTCGAAAGGCTGTACCAGCGCGCCGCTGCTCAGTTGACGGGGGAACATCAGCGGTGGCGCCAGCGCCACGCCTGCCCCTTGTATCGCGGCTTCCACCATAGCGATGGAAGAGTCGAACACAATGCTGTTAGTCATCGCAAAGCTGCGCGGCAGCCCCGCCGCTAATAGCCACTCTGTCCACTCATCGGCGCGATAAGAGCGCAGCCAGGTCTCGCCTAATAGATCGGCTGGCGTGTTAAGCCGCGCAGCAATGGTCGGCGTGCACATGACCGAAAGTGACGCCGGTAGCAGCGGCTGCGCCGCGGTAGCGTGCCAGGCCCCGGAGCCAAAGCGGATAGCAAAATCGAGCCCTTCGCCCGCAATATCCGCCCGGTTGTTATGGGTGGAAAGGCGCAAATCGACAAACGGGTATTGGTCCTTAAAATCCGCCAGCCTTGGCAGCAGCCAGCCGACGGCAAAGGTTCCGACCACGCCGACATTTAGCACTTCCCGGTAGCTGCTCTCGCCCACCCGCTCCAGGGTGTGGGAGATCTGATCAAATGAACTCTTCAATACCGGCAGCAGCAGCTCACCCTCCTGAGTCAGCATTAGCCCCCTAGGCAAGCGCTTGAACAGCGGCACCTTCAACTGCGTTTCGAGCAGCTTCACCTGATGGCTAACCGCGGCCTGGGTGACGTGAAGCTCTTCAGATGCTCGGGTAAAGCTTAAATGCCTGGCCGACGCTTCAAAGGCGCGCAGTGCTTTTAACGGTAGGTAGGGACGCACCACCTTGACCCCCAAATTTTTCTAATGGCTCGGGCAAAATATCGCTGTTTGTTAATCGACACAGCACGCCGTAAATTAACCACTGTCACGCTCTTGACGGCGGGTGAGACCACCCAGCTTTCACTCAATGCTAATCACAACAGGATACTGGTATGGGTAAGATGTTAGCAGCAAACTCCGGGCTTATCATGACGGGTTCTCTTGTCATCGGCAGCTTTGCCTGGGCATCTGATGCGACTGAAAACGCAGACATCGAGGCGCTGGTAAACGACACTATTGCGCCTTTGATGGCGGAGCACCGTATTCCAGGCATGACGGTCGCTGTGAGTATCGGTGGCCAACAGCATTACTTTAATTATGGAGAAGCCGACCAAGAAGCGGGTACTCCGGTCACCGATGAGACACTGTTCGAACTTGGCTCGATCAGCAAGATCTTCACGGCGGCGTTAACGGGCTATGCCCAGTCCAGCGGTGCGCTTTCGCTTTCCGACCCGGCCAGCCAGTACCTGCCCGCCCTTGAAGGCAGTGCCTTCGATGAGATCACGCTGCTGGAACTGGGCACCTATACGGCAGGTGAGCTTCCGCTGCAGTTCCCCGATGCGGTACAAAACGAAGAGCAAATGCTCGACTACTATCGCCAGTGGCAGCCTGAATCTCCCCCCGGCAGCCATCGGCTCTACTCCAATCCGAGCATCGGCTTGCTGGGTTACTTAACCACCCAACGCCTTGGCAAATCGTATGAGACGCTAATGGAAGAGGCACTGTTCGCCCCGCTAGGGCTTGAGCACAGCTATTTTCAGGTGCCAGAAGCACAGCAGGCACACTACGCCTACGGTTACTCTAAAGAGGATGAGCCGATTAGAGTGAACCCCGGCATGCTGGATGCCCAAGCTTACGGTTTGAAATCCACAGCCGCCGATGTGTTGACATTTGTGGAAGCGCATATGGGGTTGGCTGAACTTGATGAATCACTAAGTCAAGCCTTGGCAGCTACGCGCACGGGTTACTTTGGTGTGGGTAATATGACCCAAGGACTGGGCTGGGAAAGCTATGCCTACCCAGTAGCGCTCGATCAGTTGCTGGCAGGTAACTCGCTTGAGATGATTTTGCAGCCCAATCCCGCCAACCGCTTAGCCCCGCCGCTAGCCCCTAGGCAAGAGGCGCTCTACAACAAGACCGGCTCAACCAACGGCTTTGGCGGCTATGTGGCTTTTGTGCCTAGTGAGCAGATCGGTATTGTCATGCTGGCAAACCGCAACTATCCCAATCAGGCGCGCATCGAAGCTGCACACCACCTCCTTACCGCGCTCACCGACGCCCCTTAGTGAGACTATTGTTACTTTTTCTTAATCAGTATTAAGCGTTGCCGCCTTCGGGCGGCATTTTTTATGTCTAAATGGCGCGTGAAATACACCGAAAGTTGCATTTTTCGCTGTCGATAAGGAGACTAGCACCCTCCCCCGTCACTTACCTTCACTGCGAAGAGTCTTTCCCATGCGTCTAAACGCCGATTTTAGCCACTTTGCCTGTGTTACCCCGGAAGCGTATCAGTGGGTCGATTCCCCCAGTGCCGGGGTCGAGCGCATGATGTTTGACCGGATTGGTGATGAAGTTGCCCGCGCGACCAGCCTTGTTCGCTACGCGCCCAATACGCAGTTTGAGCGCCATACCCACGGCGGCGGCGAAGAAATTCTGGTGCTGGAAGGCGTGTTCGCCGATGAGCATGGCCGCTATGCGGCGGGCAGTTACTTGAGAAACCCCATTGGCACCGGCCATACGCCGCAGATTGGGGAAGAAGGCGCGCTGATTTTTGTCAAACTGCATCAGTTTGACCCTAACGATACGCTACAACTGGCGGTACCGGCTCACCGATTGCCCTGGCAGCCAGACCGACGCCCGCGCATTGCCTACAAGATGCTGCACACCTATAAGCAGGAGCGCACCAGCCTGGAGCGCTGGTCGGCGGGCACCTCGATTGCCTACCCGACTCTGCTGGGCGGTCTGGAGCTTTTGATTCTGGAAGGCAGTCTGAGCGATAGCGAGCAGAGCTACACGGCGGGCACCTGGTGTCGCTACCCCAGCGGCGCAGCTCCTGAACTCACCGCCGGTGATGATGACGTGATGATGTACCTCAAACGGGGTCATCTGCCGCCCGCTTAGGCCAAAGTTTAACCTCAGGTTCGAGACAGGCCCAGAAATGGCAATAGCGTCAGGGCTGCAATCAGTCCCACCGCTAACAGAACCAGCACCACCTGCAGCGGGTGTGCGGCCAAACGGCGCCACAAGGTTTCTGCCTCGCCCCGCTCCACCGCTGCTTGATGCTCACGCTGAGCGCGCTCAAGGCGCTCTGCCTGATAAGCGTCTAACGCGGCGATGGCCGCCTCATGCTGATGTGGATTACGCAGCCAAATCGCATCAACGCCCAGGCGGAAAAAGCCCGCCTGGGTTTCATAGGTGTCAAAGCCATGGGCAGCGAGCAGGTCGCGCACTTCCATGGCTTCTTCGTCGGTCACATGGCGCAGCCGGAACAGTAGTTTAGCCATTGATAGGCCTCATGTATCGCTCTTCCCCACCATCAAGTCCGCTTGGATCACTTCGATCCAATAACCATCCGGGTCTTTAACGAAGATAACATCTTGCATCTTGCCCTGGTCGGCGCGCTTGACGAAGGTAACGTCGTGCTCGTCAAACCACGCCTGAGCCGTAGCTAAGTCCGGCACGTTAAAGCAGATGTGACCAAAGCCCTGGGGCTCGGCGTTGCCATCGTGGTAGGCGAAATCTTCCTGGTTTTCGGTGCCCCAGTTGTGGGTCAACTCTAATAGCCCTTTTTGGCTAAAGGTCCAGACAGTACGCGCTTCAGTCTCTTCCGGCACGTTATCGCTTGGCTCTAGGTTGGCTAAAAAGTAGAGCGAGAATTGCATCTCTTCGAAATCCAGCCGCCGCAGCACCTGCATGCCAAACACCTTGGAGTAGAACGCCAGCGCCCGCTCGGGGTCTTTCACCCGCAGCATGGTGTGGTTTAAACGGAATCCTTGGGTTTGGGGCGGCGTATCGACAACACCAGAATGCTGCTCACCTTGAAAACTCATCACGCTCTCCTGTCGCTGATGTGGTTCGTTAACGGCTGATACCGCTTAACATGGGGGCTAAGGCGCCATATTTCCACCCATCTCCCTCACCCTGGGCTTTACAGGGCCAACGCAGCCAAGGATAGTGATCGTTCGGCAGGGGCGCTCGCCGTTATTGGCGAGCTGAGAAGAACCCTTTGAACCTGAACCGGATAACACCGGCGTAGGGAGTCGTGGTACTGCTTACCACCTCCCCGCCGGGAGGATGCTATGACCCTACCTCCGCTTGGCGATTATCTTGCGACGCTACGCACAGCGACACCGCTAGTCCATTGCATGACCAATTATGTCGCCATGAACAGCACGGCCAACCTGCTGCTAGCCACCGGCGCGTCACCCGCCATGCTGCATGCGCCAGAGGAAGTGGCTGAGTTCACCGCTATTTCAACAGGGCTGTCGATCAACATTGGCACTATCTCTGCCCACTGGGCAGAGGCCATGCTGACCGCAGCGGCTACCGCTGGCCAGCACTCGATTCCCTGGGTGTTAGACCCTGTCGCCGTTGGCGCGACCTACTATCGTCAATCGCTGTGCACGCGGTTACTCGCACTAAAGCCTAGCGTGATTCGTGGCAATGCCTCTGAAATTCTGGCGCTCAATGGGTTAGCCAGCCAAGGCCGCGGCGTGGACTCGACCGCCGCCTCCGGCCAAGCCATCGACGCAGCGATAGCGCTGGCGCAAAAACATGGCTGCATTGTCGCGATGACCGGTGAAAGCGACTGGGTGACGAATGGCACACAGCACTACCGTATTCACGGTGGCCACCCCTTGATGCCCCGGGTTACAACGCTAGGCTGCGGCTTAAGCGCGCTGGTCACCGCCTTTGTAGCAGCCAACCGTGAAGCCCCGCTGGAAGCCACCGCCGCTGCGCTCGGCTGCTTTGCCGTTGCTGGCGAGCGGGCGGGTAAAACGGCGCAGGGCCCAGGCAGTTTTCAGGTCGCTCTGCTGGATGCACTTTATCAACTGACCCCAGACGATCTCACTGCTCATACCCAGTTGGAGCCACGCCATGCCGTTTAATCTATCGCTTTATTTGGTAACCGACGCTGCGCTTTGCGACGGCTATGGCCTAGAGCAGACGGTTGAAGCAGCGGTAAGAGGTGGTGTGACCATCGTGCAGCTACGTGATAAGTATGCCAGCGATGAACAGATGACTGCTCAAGCCAAGCGGCTAAAAGCACTGCTGGCAGGTAGCGGGGTGCCATTGATCATTAATGACCGGTTACAGGTAGCGTTAGAGAGCCAGGCAGATGGCCTGCATGTCGGTCAGAGCGATGCCGCTATTGAGGAAGCCCGCCAAGTGCTGGGTGAGCAGGCGATTATTGGCCTGTCGATCAATACCTTCGCTCAGCTCCAAGCGGCACCTATCGCGTTACTCGATTACGTGGGTATTGGGCCCGTGTTTGCGACCGGCAGTAAACAAGACCACGCCCAGCCGATTGGCTTTGGCGGCTTAGCCTCGCTGGTCAAGGCCTGCCCACTGCCCAGCGTGGCGATTGGTGGATTGAAAGCTGAGCATGCCATTAGCGTGCATCGGGCGGGAGCGAACGGTATTGCCGTGATTTCTGCGATCTGTGGCCAACACGATCCTTTCAAAGCGGCACGCGCTTTTCAGGCAACTGCGCCGCTATGAACCAACTAGAGCATATCGTGGCTTTCGTGCGAGTTGCCGAGCTGGGTAGCTATACCCGGGCCGCTGAATCACTCGATATTTCGCGTACCCGCGTGTCGCGTCAGGTCATGGCACTGGAGGAGACTCTTGGGGCGCGCCTGATACAGCGCACGACGCGTCGTCTCCATCTCACGGAGGCAGGCGAGCGCTATTTAATGCGCGCCCAGGGGGTGCTGCAAGCGCTCGATGAAGCCGCTGCTGAAGTTGGCCAAGGCACCAGCGACGTGCGCGGCCGTTTACGCGTCAATGGACCCATGAGTTTTGGTACCCGCTACTTAGCGCCACTCGTTACCCAATTTATGCTTGCCCACCCGGCGCTTGACGTGCGCCTGGACCTTAATGACCGTCGCGTTGATCTACTGGAAGAGGGTTATGACGTGGCGATCCGTATCGGCAGCCTGCCGGACTCCAGCCTGGTGGCACGCCGCCTGACTCGCTGCCGTTTGCTGTTTTGTGCATCACCAGCCTATCTTGCCAGCCACGGCGAACCCAGTAGCGTTAACGCCCTTAATGAGCACCGCTGCCTGCGCTATCGTAGTGGTCAGCAGAGCGCTGACTGGCAGATTGCAACGCAGTCATTAGCGGTCAATGGCCCATTGGAGAGCAATAATGGTGATGTGCTGACCCAGGCCGCGGAAGCGGGCTTAGGCATCGCCCAACAGCCCAGCTTTCTGGTCACGGAGAGTATCGTCAGTGGGCGGTTAGTGCCGATTTTAACCAACGAGCCTGCGGTAAGACTCGACGTTCACGCGCTCTACCCTGCCCGGCGTTATCTGCCCGCCAAGGTGGAGCGCTTTATCGATCTGCTTACCGAGGCGTGGGGAGATCCCCCGACTTGGGAACAGGCGATTGGATTGTCGCCTATTACGCAACAGTGATGTGCATAACGCGTTGATTATCTCACACTGGCTTGGCAGTAAAGTAGCTCCATCAATCACCCAGATGGAAGCTCCTCACATGACGACTCAATCATCACTTACGGCTACTCCTTCGCTACAGCCTTATGCTATTTCACTTCTGCGCATCAGCCTGGGCGTTATGGCCCTCGCTCATGGTTTGCTCAAAGTGTTGGTATTTACCGTACCGGGTACGGTCGGCTATTTTGAGTCACTCGGCTTACCAGGGTTTGTGGCGTACCTAACCATTGCGGCTGAAGTAGGTGGTGGGATCGCCCTTCTGCTCGGCGTGTACACCCGCTGGGTAAGCCTAGCCCTGGTGCCGGTACTGCTGGGCGCCGCCTGGGTGCATTTGGGTAACGGCTGGATGTTCTCGAATGCGGGTGGCGGTTGGGAATTTCCGGTGTTCTGGACGCTGGCCCTCATTACTCAAGCGGGCCTGGGAAGTGGTCGCTGGGTATTAAGCCGTCGCTTTGCTTAACCTCATCACCGGCGCTTGCTACACCGTAAGCGCCGGTACTGCCGTGGAGATCTACCCATGTTACCTAGCCTATTTATTTCCCATGGTTCACCCATGCTGGCACTGAATAAAACATCTGCCCATACGTTTCTGCGTGAACTTGGCAGTCAGCTCTCGCCTAAAGCGGTGGTAGTGGTGTCGGCCCACTGGGAGAGCAGCGAGCTACTGGTCAGTAGCAGCGCCAAACCAAAGACGATTCACGATTTTGGCGGTTTTCCGCAGGCGCTTTTTGATTTGCACTATGCCGCGCCTGGCGACCCTGAACTGGCGGAACGGCTGGCCGCGTTGTTGGGCGCCAAACCGATAGAGCGCGGTTTCGACCATGGCGTTTGGGTGCCGCTCTCGTTAATGTTTCCTGGCGCGGATATACCCGTCGTTTCTTTATCGCTGCCGGTGCGCTGGAGCAATGCGGAGCTGGCGGCACTTGGGGAACGGCTGTCGGTACTGCGGGACGAGGGCATTTTGGTGATCGGCTCGGGCAGTCTGACCCATAATTTATATGAGCTGATGGCGCAAGATAGCCCGATGCCCGGCTGGGTAGATGAGTTTGCGCACTGGGTACACGATCACCTGGTCGCCAATGACCGTGAGGCGTTGCTAAATTGGGAGAACGCCCCTAGCGCGCGGAAGAATCACCCCACGCCCGAGCATTTTCAACCCCTGCTGGTCGCGATGGGCGCTGGCGGTAACGCCACCCAGCTACACCACAGCGTGGAACACGGCGTACTGGCGATGGACGTTTACCAGTTCGCTTAAGCGCTCTGCTAGGCAGTAGGCCGACGTTTAAGAGTAGTGCGGCGGTCGTGATATGCGACCGCTAATCCGCTGCCCATAATCAGGGCGCTGCCCACCCACACCCAGAGGTCGGGCATTTCCCCCCAAAACCACCAGCCAAGCAGCACTGCCCAAAGCATCGCCGTGTAATCAAACGGTGCGGCAATGGCGGCAGGCGCATAACGAAAGGCCAGGGTAATAAAGGCCGTTGCCGCAACGCCGAGTACGCCTGAAGCAAAAAATCCGACCCAGTGCCACGGCTGAGGAGCTTGCCATACCCATGGCAACGTTAAACCGGTCACTATTAATGGCACAAACGTCATGTAAAACAGCATTGCCCATAGGTGTTCACGAGCGCCGTAGCGCCGTGCGGTGATCATCATCAAGGCATAAAAAAGCGCGGCCGCCACGAGTACCAAAGCGCCCATTTGAAATGCATCGCCGTTAGGACGAACCACGATCAGCACCCCTGCAAAGCCCACTAATGAAGCGATGAGCACCGGTGGATCGATTCGCTCTCCCAGTAGTGGCACCGAGAGTAGCGTTACGAATAGTGGTGCCACAAAAGCGATTGCCGTGGCTTCTGCAAGTGGTAACAGCGTTAAGCCCCATACAAAACAAACCATGGTGGCGGTATAGATTAACCCACGCAGAAAATGAACGCCTGGACGCTTCGTGCGTAGCTTACGTAAACCACCGGCAAAATGGGCAAGCAGCGCAATCATCGGCAAGGAGACTAAAGCGCGGAAGAAAATAATCTGCAGCGGCGAGTGTGTCTCGCCTAACCATTTGGAAACGGCGTCCCCCAGGGCAAGAAAAAGAACGCCCATACACATGCAGAGTATGCCCTTCAGTGAGGTTGTCACCGCTATCCCCTTAGTTGTTGTTAGCCGGTAATCGTCAATGGCTTAAAAGCAAAAACCCCGCCCAATAGCGAGTGGCGGGGTGATACGAACCTGGATCAGCGCTTGAAACAACGCCAGCTTAGCTAGCTTACAAGCTGGCGTTAACGACCATACAGTCCATCCCCTGGGAGTGCAGTTCGCGACACGCTTGGCGGGCGCGCTGCTCATCCAACGCCATTAAGCGGGCGCGGTAAACCGGGTTCTGACCCTCTAAAGTGTCAATGGCCACACGGCCACCTAAATTTTGTGCAATACGCTGAGCCGCCTGCTGCGCCAATTGCCGTGCCTGAGCCTCCTGGCTAAAGGCGCCTACCTGAACTCCCCAACCGCCGCCTATTTCATTGACGGAAGCAAGCTGACGTTCGCGCTCAATAAAGGCCTGCAATGGGTCGGCCTGGGGCATCTCGCTTTCAGGCGTGGGGCGCTGAACGCTGGTTATATCGGCCAACTGTTCTTCAAGATCCACGACGGGCGCTGAAGCGGCAGTGTCCGCGGAGGGCGAAAGCGTGGTCGTTTCCACGACGGCCAACAGCGGCTGACGCGGTTCAGGCGTGGGTGGGGAAACCGGCTGGGCGGGAGGGGCAAAAGCCATAAACTCTTGTGAAAAGGCGGTGTCGGCCACCCAGCTACGCTGATCACGTAGTGAAGCTCGCAAGAAGCTGCGGTCTAGCAAATTGGCCATATGGGTATCACGCGACTGAGATGAAAAACCGCCCATCACCACTGCCACTAATCGCCGATCACCTCGAACTGCGGTGGTCGCCACATTAAAACCAGACGCTCTAATAAATCCGGTTTTCAGCCCATCAGCGCCAGGATAATCACGCACCAGACGGTTGTGGCTGGTATGCCGTGTACCGCGATAGGTAAATTCCTGGAGACCGAAATAGTGGTAGTACTGCGGAAAATCCTGCATTACGCGTACTGAGAGCGTCAACATATCCCGTGCGGTGGTTACTTGGCCGTCATCAGGCAAGCCAGAGGCATTGCGGAAGGTGGTCGCGTGCATGCCGAGCTCGCGCGCCTTGGTGGTCATCATCTGTGCAAAACGCGCTTCGCTACCGCCCAGTGCTTCGGCAACCACCGCGGCAACATCATTAGCCGAGCGAACCGCTAGCGCACGTATGGCCGTATCGACGGGGATAGAACTACCTGCAGCAAGCCAGAGCTTTACGGCTGGCTTTGCTGCTGCAAAACGGGAAACCGGCAAGGGCTGGTCTAAACGCAGCGTGCCCGCTTCCAGCGCTTCAAAGGTCAAATACAGGGTCATCATTTTGGTCAGCGAGGCAGGATAACGCTGATCGTCAATATTTTCAGCGTAGAGGACTTCACCATTATCCAAATCCACCACAATGCCTGCATAGCGTGGATTGTCGGCGTGAGCACTGGAGACCATTGCCAGCATAAGCAGCAACACCATACTCAGTGACCATACCGTTGATGCACCGCCAACGGCGATCTGTTTTACCCTCGCATACATACCTGCCCCTTGCTTGTTATCAACGTACTGTGACTGATCCATGGCCTAACTACCATGCCATACTCAAGGTGCAACGCAAGGCTTTCCCTACGCTGCACGGCCATGCTAGGTACTTTTAATAATAAGTTGAGTATATACGGAGTTAGGCTTAGAAAAAGAGAAGTTACATGCGTATCAAAAGAAGATAAATATATGCCATAAAAAAACCGACCCACTGAGGGGTCGGTTTTCGATTGCTTCTAAAGAAACCTAGCGCAGAGGATTACTCTTCTGCAGCAGCTTCTTCAACAACCGGACGATCAACTAGCTCAACGAACGCCATAGGCGCGTTGTCGCCGGTGCGGAAACCGCACTTAAGAATACGGACGTAACCGCCCGGACGCTCGGCATAACGCGGACCTAGTTCGTTGAACAGTTTGCCGACGGCTTCTTTAGAGCGCGTGCGGGCAAATGCCAAACGACGGTTTGCAACGCTATCCTGCTTAGACAAGGTGATCAGCGGCTCGATAACGCGACGCAGCTCCTTGGCTTTAGGCAGGGTTGTCTTAATGACTTCATGCTCGACCAGCGAGACAGACATGTTCTTGAACATGGCCTGACGATGCGAGCTGGTGCGATTCAGATGACGACCACTCTTACGATGACGCATGGTTGTAATTCCTTACCAAACTGGGACTCAAGTCGACGCTCACGCGGAGGCTTTGTCGTCCTTCAGGCTTGCCGGTGGCCAATTTTCCAACCGCATGCCAAGGGACAAGCCGCGAGCCGCCAATACGTCTTTGATTTCATTCAAAGATTTCTTACCGAGATTCGGTGTCTTCAACAGCTCAACTTCTGTGCGCTGGATAAGATCACCGATGTAATAAATATTCTCGGCTTTTAGGCAGTTCGCGCTGCGAACGGTCAACTCAAGATCGTCTACGGGGCGCAATAGAATTGGATCAACATGATCCTCTTCCTCTTCGACTTCCTGTTCTTTATCAGCTTCCAGGTCGACGAAGGCGGCCAGCTGCTCTTGCAGGATGGTCGCACTGCGACGGATAGCCTCTTCCGGATCCAGGGTACCGTCGGTTTCCAGATCGATAATTAACTTATCGAGGTCGGTGCGCTGCTCTACGCGAGCGGCTTCAACCGAGTAGGAAACACGGCGGACAGGGCTGAAGGTGGCATCCAGCTGCAGGCGGCCAATGGCACGCGTCTCTTCATCAGAGCCACGCGCGTCAGCCGGTTCGTAGCCACGACCCAGCGCTACCTTAAGCTGAATTTTCAGCTCGGCACCTTCATTGACATGAGCAATGATGTGGTCCGGGTTGACGATTTCGACGCTATGATCAAGCGCAATGTCGCCAGCGGTGACGACGGCTGGGCCCTGCTTGTTCAGCGTGAGCACCGCCTCATCGCGGCTGTGCATCTTGATCGCAACATCTTTCAAGTTCAGGAGGATTTCAATGACATCTTCCTGCACCCCTTCGAGCGCACTGTATTCATGCTCGACGCCAGCAATTTCAGCCTCTACCACGGCACAGCCGGGCATAGACGAAAGCAGAATGCGACGCAGTGCATTCCCCAGGGTGTGACCAAAGCCACGCTCGAACGGTTCGAGCACGATTTTGGCGTGATGTGCGCTGATTTCTTCGACCTTGATGTCGCGAGGACGTAGAAACTCTGTCACTGAACGCTGCATATGAACACCTTTCAGGCTGCCAAACGGATACTTGGTACTCGGTACGACCTGGCGCGGGCGTTACACCCGCACCAGATAGACAAGAAACAGAAAACTGCTTACTTGGAGTACAGCTCGACGATCAGGTTTTCGTTGATGTCGGCAGACAGGTCACCGCGTTCAGGCAGAGCCTTGAAAGTGCCTTCCATCTTCTTGGCGTCGATTTCGATCCAAGCGATATCGCCACGGTTGGCCGCAATGGACAACGCGCTTTGAATACGTGCTTGGTTTTTCGCCTTTTCGCGAATGGAAACAACGTCACCCGGCTTCACTTGATAAGAAGCTACGTTAACGGTGCGGCCGTTCACGGAAATCGCCTTGTGGCTGACCAGCTGACGCGCTTCAGAGCGAGTCGAGCCGAAGCCCATGCGGTAGACGACGTTATCCAGTCGGGATTCGAGCAACTGCAACAATACTTCACCAGTCGCGCCTTTCAGGCGAGCGGCTTCTTTGTAGTAGTTACGGAACTGTTTTTCGAGTACGCCATACATGCGACGTACTTTTTGCTTCTCGCGAAGCTGCAAGCCGTAGTCTGAAAGACGTTGACGACGCTGGCCGTGTACACCCGGGATTTGCTCGGATTTACACTTTTTCTCGAAGGGAGTCACACCACTCTTCAAAAAGAGGTCGGTGCCTTCACGACGAGACAGTTTGCACTTCGGTCCAATATAACGAGCCATGAATCTGTCTCCTTAAACGCGGCGTTTCTTCGGCGGACGGCAGCCATTATGGGGAATGGGCGTCGCGTCTACGATGCTTTGCACGCGGAAGCCGGCGGCATTCAGTGCGCGCACGGCGGATTCACGACCGGGTCCTGGACCTTTAACCAGTACGTCTACGTTCTTCACACCATACTCGGCTGCAGCAGTTGCTGCACGTTCGCTTGCCACTTGAGCAGCGAACGGGGTGCTCTTGCGAGAACCACGAAAACCCGAACCACCGGCAGTCGCCCAAGAAAGAGCGTTGCCCTGGCGGTCTGTGATCGTCACGATCGTGTTGTTAAAAGAGGCATGGATATGCGCAATCGCATCCACTACCTGCTTTTTAACCTTTTTACGGTTACTACGCGGGTTAGCCATGTTGATGTCTATTCCTGTCTTTACGCCAGAACGTGCGTGTTATTTGCGGATCGGCTTACGCGGGCCCTTACGGGTGCGCGCGTTAGTCTTAGTCCGCTGACCACGCAGCGGAAGACTACGACGATGACGCAGACCACGGTAGCAGCCTAAGTCCATGAGACGCTTAATATTAAGCGTGACATCACGACGAAGGTCGCCTTCTACGGTGTACTTGCCAACTTCAGAACGCAGGGTGTCGACTTCTTCAGAAGACAGGTCCTGGATCTTGGCATTCATGGCAATACCGGCTGCTGCACAGATGTGCTCAGCACGGGTACGGCCAATCCCGAAGATATAGGTCAGCGAGATCGCCGCATGCTTGTTGTCCGGGATATTGACGCCTGCAATACGGGCCATCAGCTTACTCCGAAATTTGAGCGGCTTGCTCGTTTATTCATCTACAAAAGGCGCAACAGCATACCCCTTTTAGCGCCCTAAGGCAAGGGGTATGCTGGCACCGCTTAATACAACCCAGGGGAATTAACCCTGGCGTTGTTTGTGCCGTGGTTCGCTGCAGATGACGCGGACAGCGCCATTACGACGAATGATCTTGCAGTTACGGCACATTTTCTTTACGGAAGCTCGAACTTTCATCGATCTTTCTCCAAAAACCGGCTCGCGGCACGCCCCCTTCACTAACTTAATAGGGGTGGGCGGCGCCTCAGCGCATGATACCGCCGCTACCGTAGCCTTTCAGGTTGGACTTCTTCATCACTGAGTCATACTGATGCGACATGAGATGCGATTGCACCTGGGCCATGAAGTCCATGATGACCACGACTACGATTAACAACGAGGTACCGCCGAAGAAAAACGGCACGTTCCACGCCACAATCAAGAACTGGGGCATCAAGGAAACCGCAGTGATATACAAGGCACCGAACAGGGTCAGACGTGTCATGACCTTGTCGATATAGCGAGCGGTCTGCTCGCCGGGGCGAATGCCCGGCAGGAAAGCGCCTGACTTTTTAAGATTGTCAGCCACATCCTTGGGGTTGAAGACCAGCGCTGTGTAAAAGAAGCAGAAGAATACCACTGCCGCCGCGAAAAGCAAGATGTAAAGCGGTTGACCTGGGCCTAATGCCTGAGATGCACGCTGCAACCACTCCATACCTTCACCGGCACCTACCCACTGACCAATAGAGGCCGGAAAGAGCAGAATACTGGAGGCAAAAATCGCCGGGATAACGCCGGCCATGTTGACCTTCAAAGGCAGGTAGCTACTTTGCCCTGCATACATCTTATTGCCCACTTGTCGCCGCGGATAGTTAACCTTGAGGCGGCGTTGGCCACGCTCAATGAAAACCACGAAGGCGACAGTCGCAATACCTAACACAGACAGCGCTAACAGCGGCAGAACATTCCAGGCCCCTTCATTACGGGCAAGCTCAAAGGCTTGACCCACGGCACTGGGTAGTCCGGCGACAATACCGGCGAAGATCAGCAACGAAATACCGTTGCCAATGCCCTTCTCGGTAATCTGCTCACCTAGCCACATCATAAACACCGCGCCTGATACAAACGTAATCACGGCGGTGAAGTAGAAGCTAAAGTCAGCACTGTACGCGATGCCTTGGCTAGCCAGACCGACGGACATGCCGGTAGCCTGGACAAACGCCAGTATCACCGTGCCGTAGCGGGTGTACTGGCTAATCTTGCGGCGGCCAGCCTCACCCTCTTTCTTGAGCTGTTCAAGATGAGGGGAGACCGCAGTCATGAGCTGCATGATAATCGACGCCGAAATATAGGGCATGATACCCAGGGCGAGAACACTCATGCGCTCCAGGGCGCCACCCGAGAACATGTTAAACATGCCCAGGATGGTACCCTGTTGCTCCCTAAACAAGGCAGCAAGCTGGTCAGGATTGATACCGGGAACGGGAATGTGGGCACCAATACGGTACACCACGATGGCGAGGAGCACGAAGCGCAAACGCGCCCACAGTTCACTCAGACCGCTGCCCATCGCCGGCATTTTTCCTGACTTGGCCATTTAGTCCTCTACCTTGCCGCCAGCGGCTTCGATCGCTTCACGGGCACCTTTGGTGACC
This sequence comes from Vreelandella glaciei, assembly GCF_013415125.1. Taxonomy (GTDB): domain Bacteria; phylum Pseudomonadota; class Gammaproteobacteria; order Pseudomonadales; family Halomonadaceae; genus Vreelandella; species Vreelandella glaciei. Next base: position 51,890 of record NZ_JACCDE010000014.1, read on the forward strand.
TTGATTCCGCGAACGGTAACCGCTGTTTTCAATTCGCCAGAAAGGATGATCTTCGCGTGTAGCGTAGAGTCCTTAAGCACGTTGGCTTCTTTCAAAGATGCCATGGTGACTTCGCCACCGGCAACTTTAGCAAGTTCTGCCAGGCGTACTTCTTCAGAGACCAGCGACTTTGCAGACGTAAAACCGAATTTCGGCAAACGACGCTGCAAAGGCATCTGACCGCCTTCGAAACCGGGCTTAACACTGCCGCCACTACGTGATTTCTGACCTTTGTGACCACGGCCACCGGTCTTACCAAGACCGGAACCGATGCCACGACCCACACGCTTTGCAGCGTGTTTGGAGCCCGGAGCCGGGCTTAGGTTATTGAGTTTCATGGATTACTCTCCCTCAACGCGCACAAGGTAAGTTACCTTGTGGATCATGCCGCGTACGGCAGGGGTGTCTTCCAGTTCAACCGTATGACCGATGCGACGCAGGCCCAAGCCTTTCATAGTAGCCTTGTGCTTGGGCATAATGCCGATGGTGCTGCGGATCTGGGTAACCTTGATCGTTGCTGCCATGGTGCCTTACCCCGTGATCGCTTCGACAGACAGACCGCGCTTAGCGGCAATGTCTTCCGGTGCTTGCATGGCGGAGAGACCTTTAACAGTCGCTCGCACCACGTTAACCGGGTTGGTGGAACCGTAGCACTTGGCCAGTACGTCGTGGACACCGGCAAGCTCTAATACAGAGCGCATGGCGCCACCGGCGATGATGCCGGTACCTTCGGAAGCCGGCTGCATGTACACCTTTGAAGCACCGTGACGGGCTTTTACCGGGTACTGCAGCGTTTGGCCAGCGAGGTTCACCTTGACCATGTTGCGACGAGCTTGATCCATCGCTTTCTGGATTGCGACAGGCACTTCACGCGCCTTGCCACGACCGAAACCGACACGACCTTTACCATCACCAACGACGGTCAGTGCGGTGAAGCCGAAAATACGACCACCCTTGACCACCTTGGCGACGCGGTTGACCTGCACTAACTTCTCTTGCAGATCACCGCTTTGCTGTTCGTTCTTCGCCATCGTAAAACCCTTTAGAATTCCAGGCCGCCTTCACGTGCGGCGTCGGCCAGCGCCTTGACGCGGCCGTGATACTTAAAGCCAGCACGGTCGAAGGCCACCTGGGTGATGCCTGCTTCTTTAGCGCGTTCAGCAATCAGAGCACCTACTTTAGAGGCGGCATCTGAGTTACCGGTCGCACCCTCGCGCAGTGCTTTGTCCAGCGTAGAAGCACTGGCTAGCACTTTGCCACCATCCGGCGAGATAATCTGCGCATAGATGTGACGCGGGGTACGGTTGACGCACAGGCGATACACGCCCAGCTCGCGGATCTTTGCGCGAGCGCGGCGGGCACGACGGAGACGAGATTCTTTCTTCGCGTTCATAACCCTGCCTTACTTCTTCTTGGCTTCTTTGCGACGCACCTGCTCGTCGGCGTACCGTACACCCTTGCCTTTATACGGCTCGGGCGGACGGAAAGCGCGGATTTCCGCGGCGCACTGACCGAGCTGCTGCTTGTTCGCGCTTTTCAGCACGATCACGGTGTTCTTCGGCGTTTCCGCTGAGACACCTTCAGGCAGTTCGTAGTCGACCGGGTGCGAGAAGCCCAGTGAAAGATTGAGCGTCTGGCCCTTAGCTTGGGCACGATAACCGACGCCAACAATTTCGAGGGTTCGTGTGAAGCCCTCGGATACGCCCGTTACCAGGTTCTGAACTAAGGCGCGGGTAGTACCGGCCATTGCCCAGCTCTTGGCAGACTCACTCGGGGCGAAGGTCAGCTGACCATCTTCTTGACCAATCACCACATCTGGGTGAATGGTCATCGATAGTGTGCCTTGGCCGCCTTTGGCGGTCAGCTGGTCAGCATTGATTTTAATCTCAACACTGGCAGGCACTTTAACCGGATATTTCGCTATGCGGGACATTCCAGCCTCCTAGAATACGGTGCAGATGACTTCGCCACCGACACCCGCTTGGCGCGCGGCACGATCGGTCATGACACCCGTTGACGTGGTGACAATCGCGATACCGAGACCATCGGCGACCTTAGGCAAGTTGTCCTTACCCATGTAACGGCGCAGGGACGGCTTGGAAACCCGCTGAATATGCTCAATGACCGGCTTACCCTCAAAGTACTTGAGAGTGATGGTTAGCTCAGGCTTAACACCTTCGGCAACCGTAAAGTCGGCAATGTAGCCTTCTTCCTTTAGCACTCGGGCCACTTGTACTTTCAGCTTGGAGGACGGCATGGTAGCCGTCTCCTTGGTGGCCATCTGCGCATTGCGGATACGAGTAAACATATCCGCCAGAGTGTCTTGCATGCTCATTTAATGTGCGCTCCTGATGATACTACGTGGCGTTACCAACTGGACTTTTTAAGACCAGGAACGTCGCCACGCATGGCGGCTTCACGCAGCTTGTTACGGCCGAGGCCGAACTTGTTGTAAAAACCGTGCGGACGACCGGTGATACGGCAGCGGTTACGCTGACGTACCGGGCTTGAGTCACGCGGCAATTGCTGCAGCTTCAGCGTCGCCTCGAAGCGGTCTTCCTCAGACGTGTTCACATCCGAGATGATTTTCTTAAGCTCAGCGCGCTTGGTGGCATACTTTGCCACCAGCTGCGTACGCTTAAGCTCACGCTCTATCATACTTTTCTTAGCCATGATCCAACCCTTATTTCTTGAAGGGGAAGTTCAGCGCGGTTAGCAGCGCACGACCTTCCTCGTCGGTTTTGGCGGTAGTAGTGATAGTGACGTCCAACCCCCGGATACGATCGATCTTATCATACTCGATCTCCGGGAAGATGATCTGCTCACGCACACCCATGGAGTAATTGCCGCGACCGTCAAAAGACTTCGGGTTAAGACCACGGAAGTCACGCACGCGGGGAATCGCGATGTAAACCAAGCGGTCCAGGAAGTCCCACATGCGCTCAGCGCGCAGGGTCACCTTAATCCCGATTGGCCAACCTTCACGTACCTTAAAGCCCGCGATGGACTTACGTGCCTTGGTCACCAACGGTTTTTGACCAGAGAGTTTCTCTAGATCGCCGATGGCATTGTCAATCAACTTTTTATCGTTGACTGCTTCGCCGATACCCATGTTCAGAGTCACTTTCGTGATCCGGGGTACCTGCATAACGTTGGCATAGCTGAACTCTTCTTTGAGTTGAGCTGCTACCTCGTTTTGATAACGTTCTTTCAAGTTCGCCATTTTGCTACCCGACTCGCGTTAGGCGTCGATCTGCGTCTGCGTCGACTTGTAGATACGTACCTTGGTACCGTCTTCCTTTACTTGGAAGCCGACGCGATCCGCCTTACCGGTCTCCGAATTGAAGATGGCTACGTTGGACGCGTGAATCGGAGCCTCACGCTCGACGATACCGCCCTGATTTCCCGCCATGGGATTTGGCTTGGTGTGACGTTTAATCATGTTCACACCGGACACCAAGAAACGGTTTTCTAATACCCGCTTAACGGTGCCACGTTTGCCTTTATCCTTCCCGGCGATGACGATGACTTCATCGTCACGTTTGATCTTTTGCATATCCGCCTCGCTCCTTACAGCACTTCAGGCGCTAAGGAAATGATCTTCATGAACTTTTCATTACGAAGTTCACGAGTCACCGGCCCAAAAATACGGGTACCGATGGGCTGTTCGTTGGTGTTATTCAACAAAACTGCCGCATTTCCATCGAAACGGATGAGCGAACCGTCGGGACGACGGACGCCACTACGGGTCCGGACCACGACCGCTTTTAGCACCTGGCCTTTTTTGACCTTGCCACGCGGAATCGCTTCCTTAACCGTGACCTTGATGATATCACCAACGCGAGCGTAACGACGGTGTGAACCGCCTAACACCTTGATGCACTGCACCCGGCGCGCTCCGCTGTTGTCGGCGACATCCAGCATTGTCTGAGTCTGAATCATCGGTTTTCTCCAAACCTAATCTGACTGCACTGATTGACAAGCCAGGGATTAACCCTTGGCGTGTTCAACCACCTCGACCAGCGTCCAAGCTTTTTTCTTGGAAAGCGGACGGCACTCTTGAATAGAGACCGTATCGCCTGCCTTAGCCTGGTTCGCCTCATCATGGGCGTGCAGCTTGGTGGAGCGCTTAACGTATTTTCCGTAGATCGGGTGACGCTCGCGCCGCTCGATCATAACGACGATGGACTTATCCATCTTATCGCTCACCACTTTACCGGTGAGCGTACGCTTTGTGTTTTCTTCGGCCATCTCAATCACCTGCCTTCTCGTTGAGCAAAGTCTTAACGCGGGCGATATCCCGGCGGACCTGCTTGAGCAGATGAGTCTGGCTCAGTTGGCCAGTGGCCTTCTGCATGCGCAGGTTAAACTGCTCGCGGAGGAGTTCGAGGAGTTGCTCCTGGAGCTCTCCTGCGGACTTTTCACGAATTTCCTGGGCTTTCATCACATCACCGTCCGTTTCGCAAAGGTGGTGGATAAGGGCATTTTCTGTGCGGCAAGCTCAAACGCTTCACGAGCGAGCTCTTCCGACACGCCTTCAATTTCATACAGGACCCGACCCGGTTGGATCTGGGCAACCCAGTACTCAACAGAACCTTTACCTTTACCCATACGAACTTCGAGCGGCTTCTTGGAGATCGGCTTATCAGGGAAGACGCGGATCCAAATCTTACCGCCACGTTTTACGTGACGTGTGATCGCACGACGGCCTGCTTCGATCTGACGCGCAGTGATGCGGCCGCGACCAGTAGCTTTAAGGCCGTATTCCCCGAAGCTGATCTTGCTTCCGCGATGCGCCAGGCCACGGTTGCGGCCTTTCATCATCTTGCGGAATTTCATACGCTTGGGCTGTAACATCGACTCGCTCTCCCCTTACCTGGAACCTTTCTTCTTGGGCGCGTTGCCGGCAGGCTGTTTGGCCTTGGCACGTACTTCCTCGATACCGCCGAGGATTTCACCCTTGAAGATCCACACTTTGACGCCGATAACGCCGTAGGTGGTGTGAGCTTCGTAAGTGGCGTAGTCGATATCCGCACGCAACGTGTGCAGCGGAACGCGACCTTCGCGGTACCATTCGGTACGTGCGATTTCAGCGCCACCAAGACGACCTGACAGCTGAATTTTGATGCCACCAGCGCCAAGACGCATTGCGTTCTGTACCGCGCGCTTCATAGCACGACGAAACATGACGCGACGCTCAAGCTGACCCGCTACGTTAGCAGCGACTAGCTTGGCATCCAGCTCCGGCTTGCGAACTTCTTCGATGTTCACATGCACGGGAACACCCATCATCTGGGTGAGATCGCGACGTAAACGGTCGACATCTTCACCTTTCTTACCAATCACGATACCCGGACGGGCAGTGTGAATGGTGATGCGGGCGTTGTTCGCCGGACGCTCGATGTGGATGCGGCTAACGGAGGCGCTTTTAAGACGCTCTTCCAGGAAGCTACGCACTTCGAGATCGTTATTGAGCTTATCGGCGTAAGCGCCGCGCTCAGCATACCAGACAGAAGCATGGTCTTTGACGATGCCCAGTCGAATGCCTGTTGGATTGACTTTCTGACCCATCGGTCGACTCCTACTTCTCGGCTACCTTGACGGTGATGTGGCACGTGCGCTTCAAGATACGATCCGCACGCCCCTTGGCACGCGGCTTGATACGCTTGAGCGTCATGCCCTCATCGACGCAGATGGTCGAGACACGCAGCTCGTCAATATCCATGCCGTTATTTTCTTCCGCATTCGCAATCGCGGATTGCAGCACCTTCTTAACCAGCTTGGCAGCCTTCTTCGGTGAGAAGGTCAGCAGGTCGAGTGCCTCGGCGACAGGTTTACCGCGCACCTGGTCAGCCACCAAACGGGCCTTCTGGGCGGATAAACGAGCGCCAAGCAGCTTAGCTGTGACTTCCATCTCTCAATCCTCTCTGGCTTACCGTTTGGCTTTTTTATCCGCCGCATGCCCACGATAAGTGCGGGTAGCAGCGAATTCGCCCAATTTGTGGCCAACCATTTCCTCGGAAACATGCACCGGGACGTGTTGGCGACCATTATGGACCGCGATAGTGAGGCCTACCATATTGGGCAGGATCATAGAACGACGCGACCAAGTCTTGATCGGTTTGCGATCGTTCTTCTCCACTGCAGCCTCTACCTTCTTCAAAAGATGAAGGTCAATGAAGGGACCTTTCTTTAGTGAACGTGGCACAGCCGTTACCTCTTAATGTCTTGGCAATTTAGATCAACGCGTCTTGTTACGACGACGAATGATCAGCTTGTCGGTGCGCTTGTTCTTACGCGTCTTGTGACCCTTAGTCGGCACGCCCCATGGGGATACCGGGTGACGACCACCACTGGTGCGGCCTTCGCCACCACCGTGCGGGTGATCGACTGGGTTCATCGCGACACCGCGAACAGTCGGACGCACGCCTCTCCAGCGCTTCGCACCGGCCTTGCCAAGTTGACGCAGGCTGTGCTCAGAGTTGCTCACTTCACCCAACGTCGCGCGGCACTCGGCCAACACTTTACGCATTTCGCCAGAGCGAAGACGCAAGGTGGCATAGTTACCTTCACGAGCAACCAACTGGGCGCTTGTACCGGCACTGCGAGCAATCTGCGCACCTTTGCCCGGCTTGAGTTCGATGCAGTGCACCGTAGAACCCAGCGGAACGTTACGCAGCGGCAAGGCATTGCCTTTCTTGATTGACGCGTTAACACCAGATTCCAGCACGTCACCCGCGCTGACACCTTTCGGTGCAATGATGTAACGACGTTCACCATCGGCATACTTCAGCAGCGCAATGTGCGCACTGCGGTTGGGATCGTGCTCAAGACGCTCAACGGTGGCAGGAATGCCATCCTTGGTGCGCTTGAAATCGATCAGCCGATAGTGGTGACGATGACCACCGCCCACGTGGCGGGTGGTGATACGACCGTAGTTATTCCGGCCGCCGGACTTGGACTGTTTTTCCAAAAGCGGTGCATAAGCACGGCCTTTAAACAGTTCCTCGCCAACGATCTTGACGACGTGGCGACGACCGGCGGAAGTGGGTTTGGTCTTGACGATTGCCATTATCCGTACTCCTGCCCTTATTCGGCGCCAGAGAAGTCTTCGAGCGTTTCACCCGCAGCCAGGGTCACATACGCTTTGCGGTAACCCTTACGCAGGCCAACGCCGTTCGCAGTACGTTTTGTTTTACCCTTCATGTTCAGTACCTGAACACTACCGACCTTTTTGCCGAAGAGTGCTTCAACGGCCTTTTTGATCTCGGGCTTGGTAGCATCAGATGCCACCTTGAAAACGTACTGGTTGCGCTCGGCTGCCATTGCGGCCTTTTCGGTCACGTGCGGCCCAAGCAGAACCTTAAATACGCGTTCCTGGTTCATGCCAGCTTCTCCTCGAATTTACGCAGGGCGGAGACGGTAATCAGGACCTTATCAAAGGCTACCAGGCTTACCGGGTCAGCTGCCGCGACATCCACCACGTCAACGTGGGGAAGGTTGCGTGCGGCCAAATAGAGCTTCTCGTCGATTTCTTCAGTGACGATCAACACTTTTTCAAGGTTGAGCTCTTTCAGCTTGGCAGCTACCTGCTTGGTCTTAGGCGCATCGACGACGAACTCTTCAATCGCGACTAAACGCTCTTGACGTACCAGCTCTGACAAGATGGAGCGCATCGCTGCGCGGTACATCTTGCGGTTAACCTTCTGGGTGTAGTCTTGCGGACGCGCCGCGAAGGTTACGCCACCACTACGCCATAGCGGAGAGCGGATGGTACCGGCACGTGCACGACCGGTGCCTTTCTGACGCCACGGCTTTTTACCACCGCCACGAACGTCGGAACGACTCTTTTGTGCGCGGGTTCCCTGACGACCAGCCGCCAAATAGGCAGTGACAACCTGGTGAACGAGCGCTTCGTTGAATTCTTTGCCAAAAGTGGCGTCGGCTACTTCAACGGTACCCGCGCCTGCAGCAAGATTCAGATTCATTGGTAATTATCCCCTTCAGCCTGCTTTCACGGCGCTGCGAACGATAACGTCACTACCGGGAGCACCCGGTACGGCGCCTTTAATCAGCAGCAGGTTACGCTCGGCGTCGACACGGACGATCTCAAGGCTCTGCACGGTGCAACGGGCGTTACCCATTTGACCGGCCATCTTTTTGCCTTTGAAAACGCGACCCGGCGTCTGACACATGCCGATAGAACCCGGCGCGCGATGCGACAGAGAGTTACCGTGAGTCATATCTTGGGTACGGAAATTCCAGCGCTTAACAGCACCCTGGAAGCCTTTACCCTTAGAGGTGCCAGTCACGTCAACCATTTGACCAGCTTCGAAGAGGGATACGGTGATTTCGCCGCCCACTTCAGGAATTGTTTCGCCTTCTGCAAGACGAAATTCCATCAGTGCACGACCAGCTTCAACACCCGCCTTGGCAAACTGACCCGCTTGCGCTTTGGTGAGGTGCTTCGCTTTGCGAGAGCCAGATGTGACCTGAATCGCTGCGTAACCGTCAGACTCGACAGATTTAACGCGTGTAACACGATTAGGGTCAACTTCAATAACGGTTACGGGCACAGACGCGCCGTCTTCGGTAAAGACACGGGTCATCCCGGCCTTTTTACCGACTAAACCGATAGTCATACTCAGTCTCCTATAGTGTACGGGGCTATCACCCGCTATGGCTGCCCTTTCCAGAGCATTCCACTAGCACATTGTATGGCGCCTCACGGCGCGGCGGCTGCTGCTCATGCTAGACTCGTATAAACGAGCGATGAGCGCTGGGCCGCAAAGTGACTAGTGTAATTAGTTGAGCTTGATTTGCACGTCAACACCTGCGGCGAGATCGAGCTTCATCAATGCATCAACAGTTTTCTCAGTCGGCTCAACAATGTCGAGCACACGCTTGTGCGTACGAATCTCATACTGGTCACGCGCATCTTTGTTGACGTGCGGCGAGATCAGAATGGTGTAACGCTCGCGATTGGTCGGCAGCGGAATCGGGCCACGAACCTGAGCACCAGTACGCTTAGCAGTTTCAACGATCTCTGCTGTGGACTGATCGATCAGGCGATGGTCGAATGCTTTCAACCGAATGCGAATCTTTTGGTTCTGCATTTGCCTTAAACTCCAATGGATGTCGACGGCGCGAGCCGTCTACCCACGCATTCAAAGGATGCGCATTATAGGCACGCCAAAAGCCCATGTCAAACATTTGCTGTTGGTGCGCAGAAAAGGGGGCTCATCAGAGCCCCCTTCATCATTCAAGCATGTCGCTTACTTGACGATCTTGGCCACAACGCCAGCACCGACAGTACGGCCGCCTTCACGAATAGCGAAGCGCAAACCTTCGTCCATTGCGATCGGAGCGATCAAGGTAACAACCATCTGAACGTTGTCACCCGGCATGACCATTTCAACGCCTTCCGGCAGTTCACAAGTACCGGTTACGTCGGTGGTACGGAAGTAGAACTGCGGACGGTAGCCCTTGAAGAAAGGCGTATGACGACCACCCTCTTCTTTGGACAGTACGTAAACTTCTGCTTCGAAGGTAGTGTGCGGGTTGATGGTGCCCGGCTTGGCCAATACTTGACCACGCTCGACGTCATCACGCTTAGTACCACGCAGCAGGGCGCCAACGTTCTCACCAGCACGACCTTCGTCGAGCAGCTTACGGAACATTTCAACACCGGTAACGATCGTTTTGGTGGTGTCGCGGATACCCACGATTTCCACTTCTTCGCCCGCTTTAACGATGCCGCGCTCTACACGACCGGTAACAACAGTACCGCGGCCAGAGATAGAGAACACGTCTTCGATCGGCATCAGGAACGGCTGGTCGATAGCGCGCTCCGGCTCAGGAATATACTCATCCAGAGCTTTGATCAGGCTAGCTACCGCAGTAGTACCCATGCCATTCTCATCTTCACCATTCAACGCCATCAGCGCAGAACCAGTGATGATCGGCGTGTCGTCGCCCGGGAAGTCGTACTGGTCTAGAAGTTCGCGAACTTCCATTTCTACCAGCTCGAGCAGCTCTTCGTCATCGACCATGTCCGCTTTGTTCAGGAACACAACGATGTACGGTACGCCAACCTGACGCGAGAGCAGGATGTGCTCGCGCGTTTGCGGCATCGGGCCGTCTGCGGCAGAACATACCAGGATAGCGCCGTCCATCTGCGCAGCACCGGTAATCATGTTCTTGACGTAGTCGGCGTGACCTGGGCAGTCAACGTGCGCGTAGTGACGCGCCTCAGACTGATATTCCACGTGCGATGTCGCGATCGTGATACCACGCTCGCGCTCTTCCGGCGCATTATCGATAGCGGCGAATTCACTCCAGTCGCCACCGAAAACCTCAGCAGACACGCGAGTTAGGGCCGCTGTCAGAGTCGTTTTACCGTGGTCGACGTGACCAATGGTGCCGACGTTGACGTGCGGTTTGGAACGTTCAAATTTTTCCTTAGCCACTGCTATAACCTCTTTACGTTAGCTAACGGTTAACCGTTTTGATTGATGACGGCTTCAACGACGCTGGAGGGCGCCTCGTCGTACTTCGAGAACTCCATAGAGTAGCTCGCACGGCCCTGGGTTTGTGAGCGCAGATCGGTTGCATAACCGAACATCTCGCCCAGTGGCACCGTTGCACGAATGACTTTACCAGAAGAAGAGTCATCCATGCCCTGCACCAAGCCGCGACGACGGCTCAGGTCGCCCATGACGTCACCCATAAATTCTTCGGGGGTCACGATTTCGACCTTCATCACCGGCTCCAGCAGCACGGCCTTGGCCTTCCTGGCACCTTCTTTCACTGCCATAGAAGAAGCAATCTTAAACGCAGTCTCGTTGGAGTCTACGTCGTGGAAGGAGCCGTCGAACAGCGACACTTTAACGTCAATCATCGGGTAACCCGCGATGACACCGTTTTTGAGCTGCTCGTAAGCACCCTTCTCAACCGCGGGAACGTATTCCTTCGGAACCGCACCACCCACGATTTCAGAAGTGAATTTGAAGAAGATTTCATCTTCGCCTTCACCCTTCTCTTCTTTAGTCAGCGGTTCAATACGTAGCCAAACGTGACCGTACTGACCACGACCGCCAGACTGACGCACGAACTTGCCTTCTTGCTCAATGCTGCCGCGAATCGTTTCGCGATAGGCAACCTGCGGCTTACCAATATTGGCTTCAACCTTAAACTCGCGACGCATACGGTCAACGAGGATATCCAGGTGAAGCTCACCCATACCAGAAATAATCGTCTGGCCGGTTTCTTCGTCGGTTTTAACCTGGAAGGAGGGATCTTCCTGAGCAAGTTTGCCCAGAGCGACACCCATCTTCTCTTGGTCTGCCTTAGATTTAGGCTCTACAGCAACCGAGATAACCGGATCCGGGAACTCCATACGCTCGAGAACAATTTTGTTATCGATGTCGCACAGGGTATCACCGGTGGTGACGTCTTTGAGACCGATACAAGCGGCGATATCGCCCGCCAGTACTTCTTTGATCTCTTCACGGGAGTTGGCGTGCATCTGAACGATACGGCCAACGCGCTCTTTCTTCTGCTTAACGGAGTTATAAACACCGTCGCCAGATTTCAGAACGCCCGAGTAGACGCGGATAAAGGTCAGCGTACCAACAAAGGGGTCGGTGGCGATTTTAAACGCCAACGCCGCAAACGGTGCACTGTCGTCCGCTTCACGGGTATCAACGGTGCCGTTTTTGTCATCCAACTCACCTTCGATCGCCTTAACTTCTGTTGGCGAAGGCATGAATTCGATAACGCCATCCAGCACGGCCTGAACACCCTTGTTCTTAAACGCAGAACCACAGGTAACCAGAACGATATCGTTAGCCAGGGTGCGCGCACGCAGGCCAGCCTTGATCTCTTCAATCGTTAACTCGCCGCCTTCAAGGTATTTCTCCATCAGCTCATCAGAGCCTTCGGCAGCAGCCTCGACCATCTCTTCGCGATACTTTTCTGCTGTTTCTTGTAACTCAGCAGGAATATCCACGAGGTCATAGGTCATACCCAGACTTTCTTCATCCCACAGGATGGCTTTCATCTGAATAAGGTCGATAACACCTTTAAAGTCTTCTTCCGTGCCCCAGTTAATCTGGATCGGCACAGCATTAGCACCCAGGCGCTCTTTCAACTGGTCGACAACCATGAAGAAATCAGCACCGGTACGGTCCATCTTGTTGACGAAAACCATGCGCGGCACTTCGTACTTATTGGCTTGGCGCCATACCGTTTCGGTCTGCGGCTGAACGCCGGAAGAACCACACAGTACAACCACCGCACCATCAAGTACGCGCAAAGAACGCTCAACTTCGATCGTGAAGTCAACGTGCCCTGGGGTGTCGATAATGTTAATACGGTGCTCGGGGAACTGCTTGTTCATGCCCTGCCAGAAACAGGTAGTTGCAGCTGAGGTGATCGTAATACCACGCTCCTGCTCCTGCTCCATCCAGTCCATGGTCGCAGCACCGTCGTGCACTTCGCCCACTTTGTGGGAAAGGCCGGTATAGAACAGTACCCGCTCAGTCGTCGTAGTCTTACCCGCGTCAACGTGAGCGACGATACCGATATTACGATAGCGATTTAGTGGAGTCTTGCGTGCCACGGTGAAACTCCCGTTTGTTGGCGATGCTCGTTAATTTAGCGGCGTATGCAAGCGAGGCTTATGCGTCCGCCGCTACCACTGAATGGTAGCGGCTGGATATTGCAACTAATGCATTGCAACAACGCGACTCAGCAAACACTTCGCCATGCTGAACAACGTGCATATAAAAACCATAAAGCCGTACTTAAAAACGCCGTGCTTAGAAACGCAGTTTCTAGAAACACCGATTTTAGAAACGGTAGTGCGAGAAGGCCTTGTTGGCTTCTGCCATGCGATGCACGTCTTCGCGCTTCTTAACGGCAGAACCTTTACCTTCCGCGGCATCCAGCATTTCGCCTGCTAGACGCTGCACCATGGTTTTCTCACCGCGACGACGCGCCGCGTCTACCAGCCAGCGCATTGCTAGCGCTTGGCGACGAGACGGACGTACTTCAACCGGCACCTGATAGGTCGCACCACCAACGCGGCGCGACTTCACTTCGACCATGGGCTGGATGGCTTCCAGCGCTTTGTCGAAGATCTCCAGCGGATCTTCTTTACTACGTTCGGCAACCTTGTCCAACGCACCGTAAACGATACGCTCAGCTATGGACTTTTTGCCGCTGACCATCAGGTGGTTCATGAACTTCGCCAGACGCTCACTTCCGAACTTAGGATCCGGAAGGATGTCGCGTTTAGCTACTACTCTTCTTCTAGGCATGATAAGCCCTCAATTAAGGATCTTTCAGGTAAACCCGGAACTCATGAGCTTGTACCAAGACAAAGCGCCGCCCGACCTTACTCTTATCAGACCGTCAAATTCGTGATAATCGCTACTCAGCACACCAATAAAATCGGCCATGCTGTACAGCTACCCCAGCCTTATTAGGACTTAGGACGCTTAGTACCGTATTTAGAACGACCCTGACGACGATTTTGAACGCCAGAGGTGTCAAGGGCGCCACGAACGGTGTGATAACGCACACCTGGCAAATCCTTTACACGACCGCCGCGAATCAAAACGACAGAGTGTTCTTGAAGGTTGTGACCTTCACCACCGATGTAAGAAGACACTTCGAAACCGTTGGTAAGGCGCACACGGCAAACCTTACGCAGGGCCGAGTTCGGCTTCTTCGGGGTGGTGGTGTAAACGCGCGTACATACGCCGCGCTTTTGCGGACAGGCCTGCAGCGCGGGCACGTCACTTTTAGTGACGGGGCGCTTGCGCGGCTTGCGCACTAGCTGATTAATCGTTGCCATGGTGTTTAGCTGACTCCAATGGTTGCCTTGTCTTTCAACAAGTAGCCTTTTTAACAAATACGTGCAGCGGATGCGGGCGCACCCACCCCACTGTTAAAGGCTGCGCATTCTAAAGGCTGACCCTAGGTGCCGTCAAGCCTTGCTGGCGGTTTTACCAGCAAGGTGACGTTTTAGGCCAGCAACTTATGCTACTTACTAATTTTACTGCTTGTTTCAAGCACCAAATTTACAGCTCGTCGTCAGAATCGAGAGCGGTTAACTGGGCACCTAGCTCCTGCTCTACCTCGGTCGCCGAGGGATTCAACAGTTGCTCAACGCCTTCGCGCTTGCGACGACGCTCTGCGTGGTGAGTCAAGCCCGTACCTGCTGGTATTAGACGACCAACCACCACGTTTTCTTTCAGGCCGCGCAGGTAATCGCGCTTGCCGGTTACCGCTGCTTCGGTCAGTACGCGGGTAGTCTCCTGGAAGGAGGCCGCGGAAATGAATGACTCGGTAGCCAAGCTGGCCTTAGTAATACCCAGCAACATGCGTTGGTACTTGGCTGGGAATTTCTTCTCTTTTTCGAGACGAATATTCTGCTCTAACACGCGTACCAGCTCTGCCTGGTCGCCAGTGATGAAATCAGAGTCGCCTGAATCAGCAATCTCTACCTTACGCAGCATCTGACGCACAATCACTTCAATGTGCTTATCGTTGATACCAACGCCCTGGAGACGGTAAACGTCTTGCACTTCTGCCGTAATGTACTTGGCGAGCTCTTCAACACCCAATAAACGCAGGATGTCATGAGGGTTGCTCGGGCCATCAGAAATGACTTCACCCTTCTCAACCGCTTCGCCTTCGAAGACGGCAATTTGACGCCACTTCGGAATCAAGGCTTCAAACGGATCGCCAGATTCTGGGGTAATCATCAGGCGACGCTTGCCTTTGGTCTCTTTACCAAAGCTAACGACACCGCTGATTTCTGCCAGGATAGACGACTCTTTCGGCTTACGCGCCTCGAACAAGTCAGCAACGCGTGGCAGACCACCGGTGATATCTTTGTTCGCCGAGGCTTCTACCGGGATACGGGCAACGACTTCACCCACACCGATAGTGACACCATCGTCGACCGAAATAATCGAGTTGCCTGGCAGCAAGTACTGCACCGGGGTATTGGAACCGGAAACAGAAACATACTCGCCAGCGTTGTCCTGCAGCATAACCATCGGGCGCTTATCGCGGCCAGCCATGGGGCGCGCTGCAGACTCGATCACCTCAATAGAGGACAAGCCGGTCATCTCATCGACGCTGCGGTGCATAGTGACACCTTCGTCAAGATCAATGAACTGCGCCTTACCTTCTACTTCGGCAACGATCGGGTGGGTGTGCGGATCCCACTTGGCGACGATTGAACCAGCATCTACAACATCACCGTCGCGTACAGAAAGTTCAGCACCGTAAGGCAGCTTGTAGTACTCGCGCTCTCGACCATGGTCATCAGCAACAGCCAAGGCGCTCGAACGAGAGACCACCACTAGCTTGCCGTCGCCACGCTCAACGTGCTTGATGTTGTGCAGACGAACCTTACCGCCGTGCTTCACTTGTACGCTATCCACAGCAGACGAACGCGATGCTGCGCCACCGATGTGGAAGGTACGCATGGTCAGCTGGGTACCCGGCTCACCGATGGACTGTGCGGCGATAACGCCAACGGCTTCACCAATGTTGACCTGATGGCCACGCGCCAAGTCACGGCCGTAACAGGAGGCACACACGCCATGTGCGGTCTCACAAGTAATCGTGGAGCGTACGACAATTTCGTCGACGCCCATGGTGTCGAGCTCGGCACACCACTTCTCGTCGAGCAGGGTACCTTTAGCGAGCTGCACTTCACCACTGCCCGGATGAACGACATCCTGCGCAACCACGCGACCTAGCACACGCTGAGAGAGCGGCACGATGATGTCGCCGCCTTCGATGATCGGGTGTAGCGTCAAGCCATTTTCGGTACCACAATCAACCTCAGTGATAACCAAATCTTGCGCCACATCGACCAAACGACGCGTCAGGTAACCGGAGTTAGCCGTTTTCAGGGCCGTATCCGCCAGACCTTTACGTGCACCGTGGGTCGAGATGAAGTACTGAAGTACGTTCAGACCTTCACGGAAGTTGGCAACGATCGGCGTTTCGATGATCGACCCATCCGGCTTGGCCATCAGGCCACGCATACCGGCCAACTGACGAATCTGGGCAGCCGAACCACGCGCACCAGAGTCGGCCATGATGAAGACGCTGTTGAACGAGTCCTGCTCAACTTCATTACCATCACGATCGATGACGGTCTCTTTCGAGATACCCACCATCATCGCCTTGGCGACTTTATCGTTGGCCTTCGACCAGATATCGATAACCTTGTTGTACTTCTCACCGGCGGTTACCAGGCCAGAAGAGAACTGGTCTTCGATCTCTTTAACTTCGGCTTCCGCGGCGTCAACGATTTCGGTTTTCGCTTCGGGGATAACGAAGTCGTTAACACCGATTGACGCACCGGACCAAGTCGCTAAGCGGAAGCCGGTGTACATCAGCTGGTCAGCGAAGATGACGGTCGGCTTAAGGCCGGCACGACGATAGACTTCGTTGATCAGGCTGGAGATCGCCTTCTTCTTCATGGGCTGATCGATCAGCGCGAAGGGCACACCTTCGGGCAGAATGCGGAACAGCATCGCACGACCGACCGTGGTGTCATAAATACGGCGATGGAAGCTGCGCACGCCGGTTTCCTCTTCAATATCGATCTCGTCCAGGCGCACTTTAACCCGGGCGTGCAGCGATACGGACTGCGTACCGAAGGCGCGCTCAACCTCATTGAGGTCAGAGAACACCATGCCTTCGCCTTTGGCGTTGATCTTTTCGCGGGTCATGTAGTAAAGACCCAGAACAACGTCTTGCGACGGTACGATGATCGGCTCGCCGTTAGCGGGCGACAGCACGTTGTTGGTGGCCATCATCAGCGCACGGGCTTCAAGCTGCGCTTCCAGGGTTAGCGGTACGTGTACCGCCATCTGGTCACCGTCAAAGTCGGCGTTGTAAGCAGCACACACCAGCGGGTGCAGCTGAATCGCTTTACCTTCGATCAACAGCGGCTCAAACGCCTGGATACCCAGACGGTGAAGCGTGGGCGCGCGGTTAAGCAGTACCGGGTGTTCGCGGATAACATCAGCGAGGATGTCCCACACTTCCGGCAGCTCGCGCTCGACCATCTTCTTGGCGGCTTTGATCGTTGAGGCGTAGCCCAGCGACTGCAGCTTGGAGTAGATAAACGGCTTAAACAGCTCAAGCGCCATTTTCTTGGGCAAACCACACTGGTGCAGACGCAGCGTCGGACCTACGGTGATGACCGAACGGCCCGAGTAGTCGACGCGCTTACCCAGCAAGTTCTGACGGAAACGGCCCTGCTTACCTTTGATCATATCGGCGAGCGATTTCAGCGGACGCTTGTTAGAGCCCGTGATCGCGCGGCCACGACGACCATTATCCAGCAGTGCATCGACCGCTTCCTGAAGCATACGCTTCTCGTTACGCACGATA
Source organism: Vreelandella glaciei (assembly GCF_013415125.1). GTDB lineage: Bacteria > Pseudomonadota > Gammaproteobacteria > Pseudomonadales > Halomonadaceae > Vreelandella > Vreelandella glaciei. Next base: position 69,362 of record NZ_JACCDE010000014.1, read on the forward strand.
ATATCCGGCGCATTGAGGTCAAGCAGACGCTTCAGGCGGTTGTTACGGTTGATCACACGACGGTAAAGGTCGTTGAGATCAGAGGTCGCGAAGCGGCCACCGTCCAACGGCACCAGCGGACGCAGGTCCGGCGGCAGCACGGGCAGCACTTCCATGACCATCCACGCCGGCGCGTTGCCAGAGTGGTAGAAGGCTTCAAGCAGCTTAAGGCGCTTGGAGAGCTTCTTGATCTTGGTTTCAGAGTTGGTCTGCGGAATTTCTTCACGCAGGTGGTTAATCTCTTCTTCCAGATCGATATCTTTGAGCAGCTCTTGAACGGCTTCGGCACCCATGCGGGCGTCAAAGTCGTCGCCAAACTCTTCCAGTGCTTCAAAGTACTGCTCGTCGTTCATCAGCTGACCACGCTCCAGCGTGGTCATGCCTGGATCGATCACGACAAAGCTTTCGAAGTACAGCACGCGCTCGATATCACGCAAGGTCATATCGAGGAACATGCCAATACGCGACGGCAGTGACTTCAAAAACCAAATGTGAGCAACCGGGGAAGCCAGCTCAATGTGCCCCATGCGCTCACGGCGCACGGCGGCTTTGGTCACTTCAACGCCACATTTTTCGCAGATAATACCGCGGTGCTTCATGCGCTTATATTTGCCGCACAAGCACTCATAGTCTTTTACCGGACCAAAAATCTTGGCGCAGAACAGGCCGTCCCGCTCCGGTTTAAAGGTACGGTAGTTGATGGTCTCAGGCTTCTTCACCTCGCCAAACGACCAGGAGCGAATCATGTCCGGCGACGCCAGGGTAATCTTGATCGCGTCAAACTCTTCGGACTGAGACTGCGATTTGAGTACTTTCACCAAATCTTTCATGGGACGGCTCCTAGCTCTCTAACTCGATATCGATGCCCAGCGAGCGGATTTCCTTCACCAGTACGTTGAAGGATTCCGGCATGCCTGCCTGCATGGTGTGGTCGCCATCCACGATGTTTTTATACATCTTGGTGCGGCCTTCGACGTCGTCCGACTTGACGGTGAGCATCTCTTGTAGCGTGTATGCGGCGCCGTAAGCTTCCAACGCCCACACTTCCATCTCACCGAAGCGCTGACCACCGAATTGCGCCTTACCACCCAAGGGCTGCTGGGTAACCAGCGAGTAAGAACCGGTAGAACGCGCGTGCATCTTGTCGTCTACCAAGTGGTTAAGCTTCAGCATGTACATGTAGCCGACGGTAACCGGACGATCAAAGGCGTCACCGGTACGGCCATCGAACAGGGCCATCTGCCCCGATTCAGGGATGTCCGCCAGCTTCAGCAGGTGCTTGATTTCGTGCTCTTTAGCACCGTCAAACACCGGCGTTGCCATCGGCACACCGCCTTTGAGGTTCTTCGCCAGGGCGATGATTTCATCGTCGGTCAGGGAATCGAGATCTTCAACACGTGTACCCTGGGTATTGTAGATCTGCCCCAGGAAGTCACGAATCTCCGCGACTTGCTGACCGCGTGCGTCGCGCAGCATGGCTTCGATCTTGACGCCCAAGCCACGTGCCGCCATGCCCAGGTGCGTCTCAAGGATCTGACCAACGTTCATCCGCGACGGTACGCCCAGCGGGTTTAGCACCACGTCGACCGGCTCGCCCTTCTCGTCAAACGGCATGTCTTCGATCGGCATAATGGCCGAGATAACACCTTTGTTACCGTGACGACCCGCCATCTTGTCGCCTGGCTGGATGCGACGCTTAACAGCCATGTAGACTTTAACGATTTTCAGCACGCCCGGCGCGAGGTCATCGCCCTGGGTCAGCTTGCGCTTCTTATCTTCAAAGCGCTCGTCCATCTCTTTACGACGGTTTTCAAGCTGCTCGTCGGCCTGAGCCAACAGCTCATTGTAGGACTCATCCTGCATGCGCAGTTTGAACCACTGCTGGCGCGGCAGCTCATCCAGGTATGCCTCGTCTAGCACGTCGCCCTTTTTGAGGTTCGGACCGCCATTGACAGCTTGGCCATCAAGGGTGCGCTGTAGGCGCTCAAAAGTGGCGTCTTCAGCAATCCGGTACGTCTCTTGCAGATCCTTACGCACTTCATCAAGCTGCGTACGCTCAATGGAGAGTGCGCGAGAGTCTTTATCAACGCCGTCACGAGTAAACACCTGAACGTCGATGACCGTGCCTTTCATGCCGGTCGGGGCACGCAGGGAAGTATCTTTAACGTCAGACGCTTTCTCACCGAAGATGGCACGCAACAGCTTCTCTTCTGGCGTCAGCTGGGTTTCACCTTTCGGCGTCACCTTACCGACCAGAATGTCACCGGGGCCAACTTCAGCACCGATGTAAACAACGCCCGCCTCATCCAGCTTGGAGAGCGCAGACTCACCCACGTTCGGGATATCGGAAGTAATCTCCTCCGAGCCTAACTTGGTGTCGCGAGACACACAGGTCAGTTCCTGAATATGAATCGTCGTGAAACGGTCCTCTTGAACGACCCGCTCGGAAAGCAGGATCGAGTCCTCGAAGTTGTAACCGTTCCAGGGCATAAACGCGATGCGCATGTTCTGGCCAAGGGCCAGGTCACCCATGTCGACAGACGGGCCGTCGGCGAGAATATCGCCACGCGCCACGTTGTCACCAGGCCGCACGATGGGGCGCTGGTTCATACAGGTGTTCTGGTTCGAGCGGGTGTACTTGGTCAGGTTGTAGATATCCACACCGGCTTCACCGCCGATAATTTCATCTTCATTAACCCGTACCACCACACGACGCGCATCCACGGAATCAATCACGCCGCCGCGATTGGCCACCGCACAGACGCCGGAGTCACGGGCAACAAAGCGCTCCATGCCCGTACCTACCAACGGCTTATCAGCACGCAGGGTCGGCACCGCCTGACGCTGCATGTTAGAACCCATCAAGGCGCGGTTGGCGTCATCGTGCTCCAGGAACGGAATCAATGCCGCTGCGACGGAGACGACCTGACGTGGCGATACGTCCATTAGCGTCACTTGCTCAGGACGCATAAAGGTCGTTTCACCGCGGTGACGAACCTGAACTAGGTCATCACTTAGTTTGTTGGACTCATCTACCGCTGCTGACGCCTGGGCGATAACAAAGTCGCCCTCTTCGATCGCCGAGAGGTGGACGATATCGTCCGTCAACTGACGATCAACCACTTTACGGTACGGCGTTTCAAGGAAACCGTAGCTGTTAGTGTGGCTGTAGGTGGCCAGCGAGTTAATCAGACCGATGTTCGGGCCTTCTGGCGTTTCGATCGGGCATAGACGCCCGTAGTGCGTGGCGTGAACGTCACGTACTTCGAAGCCAGCGCGCTCACGGGTCAAACCACCGGGGCCGAGTGCAGACACACGACGCTTGTGGGTCACTTCCGAAAGCGGGTTGTTCTGATCCATAAACTGCGAAAGCTGGCTGGAACCGAAGAACTCTTTTACCGCCGCCGCAACGGGCTTGGCGTTGATCAAGTCTTGCGGCATCAGGCCTTCGCTTTCCGCCATGGAAAGACGCTCTTTGACGGCACGCTCTACACGCACCAAGCCAACGCGGAACTGGTTCTCGGCCATTTCGCCCACACAGCGAATACGGCGGTTACCCAGGTGATCGATATCGTCAACGTCACCGAAGCCGTTACGAATACTGATCAGCTCGCGCAGCACATCAAGGATGTCTTTACGATCCAGTACGCCGGAGCCGGTATCGGTATCACGGCGCAGACGGCGGTTGAACTTCATGCGGCCAACGCCCGACAGGTCGTAGCGGTCCTCAGAGAAGAACAGGTTGTTAAACAGCGTCTCAGCAGACTCTTTGGTCGGCGGCTCGCCGGGACGCATCATGCGGTAAATTTCGACTAACGCTTCAAGCGCGGAATTAGTAGCATCCAGCTTCAAGGTGTCGGAAATGAATGAACCGCAGTCGAGATCATTGGTGTAGAGCGTTTCGACCAGGGTAATGCCGCCCTGGGCCATGCGCTCAAGCACTTCTGGTGTGATCTCGGTATTACACGGGCAGATCAGCTCGCCTGTTTTAGAGTCGATTTGATCTTTTGCCAGGGTTTTACCGAATAGGTATTCCATCGGCACATCCAGACGCTCAAGACCGGCTTTTTCAAGCTGGCGAATATGCTTCTGGGTAATCCGACGCCCCTCTTCAACGATCACATTACCTTCGTCATCTTTGATGTCGAAAGTAGCCGTCTCGCCGCGCAGGCGCGACGGAACCAGCTCCACATAGAAACCGGATTTCTCAATGTGAAAGACGCTGGTTTCAAAGAACTCGGCCAGGATCTCTTCGGTGTTCATCCCTAACGCACGCATCAGCACCGACGCCGGCAGTTTGCGGCGACGGTCAATACGTACAAAGACGTTGTCTTTGGGGTCAAACTCAAAGTCTAACCAAGAACCACGGTAAGGAATCACCCGGGCTGAATAGAGCAGCTTACCGGAAGAGTGACTCTTACCTTTGTCATGATCGAAGAACACACCGGGTGAGCGGTGGAGCTGGGAAACGATAACCCGCTCAGTACCGTTGATAACAAAGGTACCGTTCTCGGTCATCAGGGGGATTTCCCCCATGTAGACTTCCTGCTCTTTAATATCTTTGATTGCTTTGTTTGAGGAGTCGCGATCATAGATGATCAAGCGAACCTTCACGCGCAGCGGGGCGGAGTAAGTGACGCCGCGCAGCTGGCACTCCTTAACATCGAACGCCGGCGTGCCGAAACGGTAGCTGACATACTCAAGCGCCGCATTACCGGAGAAGCTCTCAATCGGAAACACGGACTTAAAAGCCGCGTGCAAGCCGACTTCGTGACGCTCGTCGGGCGAACGATCTTGCTGGAGGAAGTCGTAATAGGAATCAAGCTGGATCGCCAGCAAGTAAGGCACATCCATCACTTGGGGCAGTTTGCCGAAATCCTTGCGGATGCGTTTTTTCTCAGTATATGAGTAAGCCATCTGTATTCCCCAGCTTGTTCACCATGGGTGACCGATGCGTGGTCATCGCTGCCCGGCGGGCTTCGTCAGACACAGACAGCAAGCTCCTAAATCGGTAGCTCGCCGTCGAAAATCTAGTTCGATAACACTGTAGTCGATAACACTATTTCTACGTTTCTATTGCGACTGCGATTAATGAAACACCAGTTGCAACAGAAAAAGGCCGGCAGCGGGATATCCCGCCGCCAGCCGTGGAAGCTTACGCAGCGCGTAAAGCCGTCCGCACAATAATTACTTGAGCTCGACGGTTGCGCCCGCTTCTTCCAGCTTAGCTTTAGCTGCTTCAGCGTCGTCCTTAGACAGACCTTCTTTGATGGTCGCCGGAGCGCCGTCAACAGCACCTTTAGCTTCTTTCAAGCCAAGGCCAGTGATCTCACGTACTGCTTTGATCACGTTAACTTTCTTGTCGCCAGCAGCGGTCAGAACGACGTCAAATTCAGTCTGTTCTTCAGCTACTTCGCCGCCAGCAGCCGGGCCAGCCATTACGGCAGCCGCTGCAGAAACGCCGAATTTCTCTTCCATTGCTTCGATCAGCTCGACAACTTCCATTACGGACATGTCGGCTACAGCATTGATGATATCGTCTTTAGACAGTGCCATTGTTTCATTCCTAACTTTGCGGGAGTCTCGGTCAGCCGAGGACTCAGGATTCATTGCTCGGTTCAGGCAGCGCGCTGATGATGGCTTATACCGTCATACCGTTTGCGCCGCCTGCAAGAAACGCTGCTTAAGCAGCTTCGGCTTCTTGCTTCTGGTCGCGCAGAGCGGCCAGAGTACGAACCAGCTTGCCAGCGGAGGCTTCTTTCATTACCGACATCAACTTGGCAATTGCTTCGTCGTAAGTCGGTAGGGTTGCCAGACGGTCGATGTCAGCAGCCGGAATCAGCTCACCTTCGTAGGCCAACGCTTTTACTTCGAAGTTCTTGTCCGTTTTAGCAAACTCTTTGAACAGACGAGCAGCAGCGCCCGGATGATCAGTAGAGAAGGCCAACAACGTAGGACCAACGAAGCTATCGTTCAGGCACTCCCACTGAGTGCCCTCGAGAGCGCGGCGAGCCAGCGTATTACGAACAACACGCAGCTCTACACCATTCTCACGCGCTTGCTTGCGCAGATCGGTCATTTTACCAACCGTAACGCCGCGAGAATCAGCAACTACGACGGAGAGTGCGCCCTTGGCCGCTTCACTGACCTCGGCAACAATCGCTTTCTTGCCTTCAAGTGCTAGTGGCACAGTGATCACTCCTTCGTGCCGGAACCCAAGAAGGTTCCGGTGGTTACCATCTCTTTCCGCTCTTAATTGCAAAAAAATTGCAATGCGGAAAGCCTTGGGGATGGTGCTCACCAGAAAGCTTTCAAGCTTAACCAACTGGCGGCCACACCATCTGCGCAGGCGCTTATGAGGCAATTAAGCCGCCCCTGTATATACAAAATGCTAAGTGTACATACTAAGCGCGGCACCTGCGGTCTTTGACGATGCCCCGGCCAGTGTTAATAACCAAACGGGGGACCGCAAAGTTCTTGCTCGGTTCCTACAAAAAAACCAACGATTACTCGCTTATGCGAAAGCAGAGTGATCGATTGTTAAACCCGGGCCCATGGTAGTGGACAGAGTCATTTTTTTGAAGTAAATGCCTTTAGACGCGCTCGGCTTGAGGCGCTTAAGGTCAGCAACGAGGGCTTCCAGGTTACCGTTAATCGCTGCCACGTCAAAATCCACTTTACCCAGGGTAGTGTGGATAATGCCGTTTTTGTCAGTACGGAAACGCACTTGGCCCGCTTTGGCATTTTTAACCGCTGTCGCCACATCAGGCGTTACGGTGCCAACTTTCGGGTTTGGCATCAGGCCACGCGGACCTAGGATCTGGCCCAACTGACCAACAACACGCATAGCATCTGGCGAAGCGATAACGACGTCAAAATCCATCACGCCTTTTTTCACTTGCTCAGCCAAGTCGTCCATACCCACGATGTCGGCACCGGCTTCTTTAGCGGCATCGGCATTGGCGCCCTGGGTAAAGACCGCAACGCGTACATCTTTACCCGTACCGTTAGGCATGACGGTAGCGCCACGCACAACCTGGTCAGATTTACGCGGGTCAACGCCAAGGTTGATAGCAACATCAACTGACTCCTTGAATTTAACCGTAGACAGCTCGGAGAGCAGCGCTACCGCTTCTTCAATAGAGTAGGCTTTGGTGGCGTCTACTTTTTCGCGAATAATTTTCGCACGCTTAGATAGTTTAGCCATGATCAGAGACCCTCCACGTTTAGGCCCATGCTGCGAGCACTGCCAGCAATGGTGCGCACAGCGGCATCAAGATTCGCAGCCGTTAAATCAGGCTCTTTCGTTTTGGCGATCTCTTCGAGCTGTTCACGCGTCACGGTGCCGACTTTCTTCTTGTTCGGCTCACCAGAACCGGACTTGATACCAGCAGCTTTCTTCAGCAGCACGGCAGCAGGCGGTGTCTTGGTGACGAACGTGAAGCTACGGTCTGAGTAGACAGTGATCACGACTGGCGTCGGCAGGCCCGGCTCAATTTCTTGAGTCGCGGCGTTGAACGCCTTACAGAATTCCATGATGTTCACGCCGTGCTGACCCAGTGCTGGGCCTACCGGCGGGCTTGGATTGGCTTTACCTGCAGCAACCTGCAGTTTGATATAAGCCTGTACTTTCTTGGCCATCGTTTATGCTCCAATTGGGTAGTAACGCCCGAAGGCTCCCCGGTACCAACGAAACAACTACTTAGTTATTTCGCACGAATCAAATACGCTTAGTCTTTCTCAACCTGCGAACTTATTCTTTCTCAACCTGAGAGAATTCTAACTCAACAGGTGTAGAGCGCCCAAAGATCAGCACGCTGACATGCAGGCGACTCTTTTCATAATTAACTTCTTCGACGACGCCGTTAAAATCAGCAAACGGCCCGTCAACAACACGCACCGACTGGCCCGGCTCAAACATTGTTTTGGGCCGTGGCTTGTCGGTGCCATCTTTAACACGCAGCAAAATAGCGTCTGCTTCGCGTGATGTAATCGGTGCTGGCTTCTCTTTTGTTCCACCGATAAAGCCCATAACACGTGGCGTCTCGTTGACGAGGTGCCATGTCTCATCGGCCATTTCCATCTCGACCAATACATAGCCAGGATAGAACTTACGCTCACTCTTGCGACGCTTGCCGTCACGCATTTCGACGACTTCTTCGGTCGGCACCAGAATTTCGCCGAAGCGATCTTCCATACCGTACATTTTCACACGCTCGATCAGTGAACGCATGACATGCTTTTCAAAGCCAGAATAAGCGTGAACGACGTACCAACGTTTGGACATGAAAGCTCCTAACCAATGACGCCGGACATCGCCCAGCCAAGAAGAGTGTCGATCAACCACAGCATTAGCCCCACCACCAAAACGGCCACTAGCACAATGGCAGTGGTCTGAATGGTTTCGGCACGGGTCGGCCATACAACGCGCTGAATCTCTTTCTTGGCGCTTCTGGCAAGCTCTACTAAATCACGACCCTTGGTAGTGGTTAGCGCGATCAAACCCGCAATCACACACAACACCACTACGCCAAGCACGCGGTAGAGCAGGCCAATATCGGCGAAATAGGTATTACCAACAACAGCAATGACAAGCAGCGCTACGACCGCCGCCCACTTGAGCCCGTCATGGCGCGTCTGTTGCACCTCGGCGCCATGTTTTACAGAACCAGGCTTCATAAAAACGAGACTCCTCAGGGTGCGGCGAACGATAAAAGAATTTTGGAAAAAGACATACCAACCTGGGGAAGGTTGGCAGGCCAGGAGGGAATCGAACCCCCAACCTGCGGTTTTGGAGACCGCTGCTCTGCCAATTGAGCTACTGGCCTGTATCGTCGTACTGATTTTTTTACAACAACTACACTACATCTATCGATAAGCGTCTTTTTCAATCGCCTATACAACAGCGGGCGCCATGGTAGCGAAGAAAGCCACTTCTGACAACCCCTTCTTTACGCTTAGGCATGCTACAACCCCACCTAAACGCAGAGACAAAAAAAGCGAGCTTCGCTCGCTTTATCTGCAATATGGAGCTCATGGACGGAATTGAACCGTCGACCTCACCCTTACCAAGGGTGTGCTCTACCCCTGAGCTACATGAGCTAAACACATCAACTGGAGCGGGCGGCGGGAATCGAACCCGCACCATCAGCTTGGAAGGCTGAGGTTCTACCGTTGAACTACGCCCGCAGAACCTGTCTTGAATGACAATCCGCTACGCGCCGCCTTATAGCCCCTTACCTTCTACCAAGCTATAAATCGTAGACAATGCCCGCTATCGGCTTTTCATTCAGCTGCACCGATTAAATCGCTGCGGCTTAATTCTGGTGGAGAGAGAAGGATTCGAACCTTCGAAGCTTTCGCGGCAGATTTACAGTCTGCTCCCTTTGGCCACTCGGGAATCTCTCCAATGTGGCGGCACATTATGCCAGCCTTCAAAAATGTGTCAAGTTTGGTAATCGTCTTAGCTATTAAAAGCTTAGCTAACCCATACTTTCAACATTAATGCCTTCTACATAGCAAGACGCTTACGCCTCGCCTTCGAACGCGCTGCATTCTGTCAAAGCAGCATTGAGAATGCAAGTCCCGCACGAATCTTTTCTAGCGACACAGGCTCCGGCACTCGCGGCGCGCCTGACATTTTGCCTGCACGCTCAGCAAAGGTCATTGGAAAACAGGCCTCTAAACCACCATAAACCATGTCAGGCCACACCGCATGAGGCACTTGCACCCCCCGCGAGACAACCCGGGCATCGCCACCGGTTAATAGCATCGGCAGCGCCACGCCTTGCTGATCACAGACTTCACTATAGATGCGATTAATCGCGCTGACGGCCGCCATGTAGATACCATGATTGACGGCATCAACTGTACGCCGCCCTGGCTCTAGCAATTCATCCGCCTCGCTTTCTGGGTCGATGGCCACATTGCGGGTGCCTAGCTTCAAGCTCTCTTTCATCAGGCGCAGCCCTGGGATAATAAAGCCGCCAAGATGGCTACCGCCCGGCAATACAAAGTCGATAGTAATGGCACTGCCACAATCCACCGCACAGCAACCGCCTGCTAACTGATAGCCCGCCAGCGCTCCCATCCACCGATCAACGCCTAAACGCCCTGGCTCCTCATAGCCGTTGACGACCCCCAGCGCTTCATGAGTTGAGTGTGCCACGTGCACATGACGCACCCGGCGACGCAGTAAAGCAACCGTCTCTTCCAGCACGGCCGCCCTGGCCACGCTTGAAATACGCACGGCCTCCACTACATCAAGATCCGGGATGTCAGCCCCTGGTCGCCACTCTTCACGGGTCCATACCGCCCCGCGCGATCGTATCTCGCTACTCTCGGCATCCTTGAGCCGCCATTTTGACAGCGTGTTGCCGATATCAAGGTCCAGAATCATAAACGCCTGCGTACGCTGATCTCACCGCCGGCTAGGCGTCGCGAGTGACCATTTTCGGTAACCCAAAGGTTACCACTCTTATCTACTTCCCCGGCGATGGCATCGCTGGTCTGCTGCCCTTGGATCACCCGAATAGGCAGTCCTGCATAAGCATGACGTTGATTCCACTCATCCTGCCAGGCGCTAAAGCCAACACGCTCAAAGTCAGCCAGCATCGCCAATAGACCAGCTACGACATCGGAGGCCAACTGATTACGCGAGATACCCGGCAACCGCTCGAAAAGCGCCGCAACCGGCTGTTCGATCGCGGCTCGCTGAGCAGCAGGCAGCCACAGATTCATGCCCATGCCGATCACTACCTCGCAGGGACCTGCCGCGTCCCCGGTGACTTCAATCAGAATACCGGCCAGCTTGCCAAGCTCGTCGCTGGCATCATCGCCCTGTTCGGAGAGCAAGATATCGTTGGGCCATTTTAACTTGGGCACCACGCCATGCTGCTCTAGCACCTGAGCCACTACAACCCCGACGGCCAAACTCAGGCCTTCAAGCACCGCGATGCCAGATTCAAAGCGCCAGCCTAACGAGAGCATTAAACTCTGCCCCCAAGGCGTCGACCAGACACGCCCGCGTCGCCCACGCCCTGCCGTTTGCAGTTCAACCAAGCACACTTCGCCATGCCCCGCGCCCTGCTCAAAGCGCTGACGCAAATATTCATTGCTGGAAGGTAACTGATCTTCAACAAACAGGCGTGCAAGGTAATGACGTGTCTGAGCAGGTAAACGCTCGACGATTTTGGCGCCCTCCAGTGGCTCCAACCGCTGTGCTAGCCGATAGCCACGCCCTTTAACGGCGACTAGCTCAACGCCCAGCGCCTCCAGTTTTTTTAACTGCTTCCACACCGCAGCACGAGAAATACCCAGCGTTTCACCCAGCTGCTCGCCAGAGTGAACCTCGCCATCGCTTAACAAACGCATCAGGTTGCCGATGGTCATGCTCCTGCCCCAATGGGAAAAGCGCTATTCTAGCGGATGGAGGTTCGCTGCGAAAACTTTCCTGGGGGCGACCAAGGTCGATAAGCGCTCCAGTAATATCAGAGAAGCCTTTGACATGGTAGAATAGCCATTGGACGCAAGCCCTGAGCCAAGATGGTCGGCAAATTGCCAGCCCTTGCGACCCGCATTTTCCGACCCGTGGACAAACGGGTGTTCACAAGAGTTCTCTCTCAGCATGCAAAACCAGCAAAACTCCAGCGCGGTTAATAACCTGCGCAACGTCGCGATCATAGCCCACGTTGACCATGGTAAAACCACTCTGGTCGACAAACTCCTGAGCCAGTCCGGCACCCTTGACCGTAAAGCAGAAGGTCAAGAGCGCGTTATGGACTCGAACGATCAGGAAAAAGAACGTGGTATTACCATTTTGGCCAAGAATACGGCCATTCAATGGCAAGACAGCCACGGTAACGGCTACCACATCAACATTGTGGATACGCCTGGGCACGCCGATTTCGGTGGTGAAGTTGAGCGCGTCATGTCGATGGTTGATTCGGTCCTACTTCTTGTAGACGCCGTTGATGGCCCGATGCCGCAAACTCGCTTTGTGACGCAAAAAGCCTTCGCCCAAGGCCTCAAGCCGATTGTGGTGGTCAACAAAATTGACCGTCCCGGCGCGCGCCCTGACTGGGTGATCGACCAGATTTTTGATCTGTTCGACAATCTAGGCGCGACTGACGAACAGCTCGATTTCCCGATCATTTACTGCTCTGCCTTGAACGGCATTGCCGGTATGGATCCTGAAGAGCTGGCCGACAACATGGACCCCATGTTCCAGGCGATCGTCGACATCGTTGAGCCGCCCAAGGTTGAACTTAACGGCCCCTTCCAGATGCAGATCTCCGCACTGGATTACAACAGCTACGTGGGCGTTATCGGCCTGGGCCGCATCAAGCGCGGTGCGGTGAAACCGAACCAACAGGTTTCGATCATCGGCGTTGACGGTAATGTACGTAAGGGCAAAATCGGCCAGGTCATGACCCATATGGGTCTTGAGCGTGTACAGACCAACGAAGCCACCGCGGGCGATATCGTCTGCGTTACCGGCATCGATGATCTGTCAATTTCTGACACCCTGTGCGATCCCGCTAACGTGCAGGCGCTGCCACCGCTCTCCGTTGATGAGCCGACCGTCTCGATGACCTTCCAGGTCAACGATTCACCGTTCGCCGGCAAAGACGGCAAGTTTGTGACCAGCCGTAATATCAAGGATCGCCTTGAACAAGAGCTGATTCACAACGTGGCGCTGCGCGTTGAAGAGGGCGAAACCCCTGAGAAGTTCAAAGTATCTGGCCGTGGCGAACTGCACCTTTCGGTGTTGATCGAAACCATGCGTCGTGAAGGCTTTGAGCTGGCGGTAGGCCGCCCAGAAGTTATCATCAAAGAGATTGACGGTGAGAAGCAGGAGCCTTACGAAGAAGTCATCATCGACTGTGAAGAGCAGCACCAAGGCTCGATCATGGAAGAGCTGGGCTACCGTAAAGGTGAGATGACCAACATGCTGCCGGACGGTAAGGGACGGGTTCGCCTGGACTTCATCATTCCTGCCCGCGGCTTGATTGGTTTCCGTGGCCAGTTTTTAACCCTGACCTCTGGCACCGGCATTCTGACCAGCCGTTTTGATCACTACGGCCCGCTGAAGCCTGAAGCCTCTATTGAGCGTCGTAATGGCGTATTGGTCTCAATGGTGGACGGTAAGGCCCTTGCCTACGCACTGTATGCACTGCAAGAGCGCGGCAAGCTGATTATTGATCACGCCACAGAAGTTTACGAAGGCATGCTGATCGGTATCAACAACCGCGCAAACGACATGGTGGTTAACCCCACTAAAGGCAAGAAGCTCGATAACATGCGCTCCACCGGTAACGATGAGAACATCGTGTTAACCCCGCCGGTTAAGTTCTCCCTGGAGCAGGCAATCGAGTTCCTCGACTCCGACGAACTCGTCGAAGTCACGCCTGTGCATATCCGCCTGCGTAAAAAGCTGTTGAAAGAGACCGAGCGTAAGCGTTTTAGCAAAAAGTAATATCGCTTAAAGCAGTTAGCTGTCGAAAAACCCGCGCAAGCGGGTTTTTTTATGTCGATTCGCCACTCATCGAACACTCGTTTAACACTGTCAGCAGCTTGCCAAGCAGCCCACTAAACGCAGCCTAAACGTTACGGTGCTGGAAAGGCGGCGCGTTCTATCGCACAGTAACGCTAAATTCAGCACGCCCAGGGCACGCTGGCATCACTATCTTCATACAAGTGTTTGGATACCTATCCCCATCCTGACACCCAAACACGGACACTCTTACCATGAGCGGTCAAAACGTCTGGACGCACAAAGGCACCTTTCTTCTCGCCGCCGTTGGCTCCGCCGTCGGCCTAGGCAATCTGTGGCGATTCCCTTACCTCACCGGTGAAAATGGCGGCGGTGCCTTTATTTTGATTTATGCGCTGACCATTTTCGCGGTTGGTATTCCCATTCTCATTGCTGAGATCATGTTGGGGCGTAACAGTCGACAAAGCCCAATTATGGGCATGCGACATCTCACTAAAACCCATGGTACCTCGCGGGCCTGGGAAACGATCGGCTGGTTGGGTGCCGCTTCGGCGTTTTTAATTTTAAGCTTCTATTCGGTGATTGCCGGCTGGGCGATCCACTACACCGGGCTAATGCTGACCGGTTCTCTGGTGGGAGCTGATGCACAAACCATCAGCGATGGCTTCGATGCCCTTTTAGCGGCGCCCGGCCTAATGACGCTCTATCACACTATTTTCATTGCAGCGTCGGCGTTGATTGTCGGTATGGGGATTCATAAAGGCATCGAATCAGGCCTGCGCATTATGATGCCAGCGCTGTTTGTGATTCTGCTGGTGGTGCTGGCCTACGGCGTGGTGAATGGCGATATAGGCGCCGCCGCCAGCTTCCTGTTCACCTTTAATATCGCCGACCTCAGCCTTGAGGGCTGGCTGCAGGCCATGGGTCAGTCATTCTTCACCCTTAGCCTGGGGATGGGTGCGATTATGGCCTACGGTGCCTATATGCCCAGCGATGTGTCGCTGACGCGCACCGCCTTTGCCGTCGCTATTGTCGATACCGCCGTGGCGATGGTCGCTGGCCTGGCCATTTTTTCCCTGGTATTTGGCGCTGGTTTGGAAACCGGCCAGGGTCCTGGACTGATGTTTGTCACCCTGCCGCTGGCATTTGCCGAGATGCCGTTTGGCGCGTTGGTCGGTGGGGTGTTCTTTATTCTGGTGCTCGGCGCCGCTATCAGCTCCTCTATTTCGCTGATCGAGCCTGTCGCGGCGTTCCTGGTGGAGCGCTTTGACATAACCCGGCCACAGGCGGTTACGATCATGGTCATCGCCGCCTGGGCAATGGGCCTGTTGACCGTGGTTAGCTTCAACATTTGGGCCGAGGGGACGATATTCCATAGCCTATTTGGGCGCAGTGCGTTTGAGTTTATCGAGCTACTCACCAATATCTTTATGCCGGTGGGCGGTCTGCTGATAGCGCTGTTTGCCGGCTGGGCGCTAACCCAAAGTGAAGTGATGAAAGAACTGGGCAGCAGCGTCACCTGGTTTAAGCTATGGCGTTTTCTGGTGCGCTTTGTGGCGCCTGCTGCGGTGGCCTTTGTGTTTTTACGCACCATTCCTCAGGTGGATGGCTATTTGATCCCCACCCTCGGTGCGCTGCTCATGATTGGGGCCTTTGCAGCCAGCCAGCGTTGGCTAAAAAAACCACGACAAACAACTTAATAACAGTGCGCAGGCGGCTTTTCAGCCGCCTGTATCGCGTGGAGACACCATGAACCCTCTTATTGATGTACAGCGAGTCAACAAAGCGTTCGGCGGCCTGCAGGTAATTAACGACTGCTCCATTCAAGTGGAGAAGGGTTCCATTACCGGCATGATCGGCCCTAACGGCGCAGGCAAATCTACCCTGTTTAATCTGATTGCCGGCGCTTTAGCCCCGGATAGCGGCCGCGTTCTGCTCGATGGTGAAGACATTACCGCGCTTAGTGCCGACCAGCGTTTCCACAAAGGCCTGCTGCGTACCTTCCAGATTGCCCACGAGTTCAGCCAGATGAGCGCGCTGGAGAACCTCATGATGGTGCCACCCAAACAGGCGGGAGAAAGCCTTTTTAGCGCTTGGTTAAAGCCAGACATAGTGCGCCAAGAAGAAGCCGAGGTGCGCCGCCGCGCGCTGGAGGTGATTGATTTCGTCGGCCTGCACCACGTGCGTAATGAGCTAGCGGGCAACTTGTCCGGCGGCCAGAAGAAGCTGCTGGAGCTTGGCCGCACCATGATGACCAACGCCAAGGTAGTGCTACTTGATGAGATCGCCGCCGGGGTAAACCGCACCCTGCTGGGTGATTTGATCGGCAATATTGAGCGGCTCAACCGCGAAATGGGTTACACCTTCCTGGTCATTGAGCACGATATGGAGATGATTGCCCGCCTTTGCGACCCGGTTATCGTGCTGGCTCAGGGCAGCGTGATGGTGGAGGGGCATATCAACGACATCCAGAATAATCCTGAGGTCATTGAGGCCTACTTCGGTACAGATGCCGCTTAAACGTGACGTTTTCTCCCATTAGCCAATTAATATAATGATGTCGCTGCCAAGCGACCTTGCTGGAATACTTTGCTTATGCCATCAACAACCAGGCCATTAATCGACGCACGCGATGTGCACGGCGGCTATGGCGGCATGAATATCCTTAACGGGATAAACATGACGCTGGAAGCCGATGAGGTCGGTGTGATCGTCGGCCCTAACGGGGCGGGTAAATCCACCATGCTGAAAGCGGTCTTTGGCCTGCTGCATGTTAATCAGGGCGAGATACTGCTTAACGGCCAGCCCATCCAAAACCTGCCGCCTAACCAGCTGGTGCAGCGCGGCATGGGCTTCGTGCCCCAGGAAAAGAACGTTTTCCCCAGCCTTTCGGTGCAGGAAAACCTCGAAATGGGCGCTTTTCTAAAGCCGCAAAACGTCAAGCGCATGCTCGCTCAGATCTATGAGTTTTTCCCTCCGCTGTATGAGAAGCGCCGCCAGCCTGCCGGTGAGCTTTCCGGCGGACAGCGCCAGATGGTCGCCATGGGGCGCGCCTTGATGGCCGAGCCCAGCCTGCTGTTGCTGGACGAACCCACCGCGGGGCTGTCGCCGCTGTATATGAATGAGATTTTCGACCGCGTCAAACAGATCAACGCCGCTGGCGTGGGCATTTTGATGGTAGAACAGAACGCCAAGCAGGCACTCGCGATCGCCGATAAAGGCTTTGTGCTGGCCGCCGGCCAGAACCGTTTTACCGACACAGGGGCCGCTCTGCTCGCCGACCCCGATGTGGCCAAAAGCTTTTTGGGCGGCTAGCCCTGGGGACAATAACGTGAATGAACTGGTTTTTTTCATCAATAATGTGGTGATTTCGGGCAGTGTAAGCGGCTCAATTTATGCCATCGGGGCCATTGGGGTAACGCTGATTTTCAGCATTATGCGCTTTGCCCACTTTGCCCACGCCGACATGATGACCTTCGGCGCCTTTATGGTGCTGCTGCTCACCACAGCGTTCCCGGCGGCAGGCGCCAGCCTGGGCGTACCCACCGCCGTGCTAATGCTGCCGCTGGCGATGCTGCTCACCGCCTCCTTGGCTGTAGGTATCGATAAAATCTTCTACAAGCCGCTGCGTGCCCACGGGGTCAAGCCGATTGTGTTGGTGATTGGCTCGCTGGGGGTCACGTTGATCCTACAAGGCTTGATCCGCCTCTTTTCCGGCACCGGCGGGCAGAGTTTATATGTCGACGACCGTAAAGAGATCTTCCGCCTTGCGCTGCCCTTCGAGGGTGCCCGTGCACCGATTGTGGTGACCGAACCGCAGATTTATCTGTTCGTGATCACTATCGTTGCGGTCGTCGCACTACACCTTTTCCTTAACCGTTCGCGGTTAGGCAAGGCTATGCGCGCCATGTCGGATAACCCTGAACTCGCCCAGGCATCGGGTATTAATACCAATACCATCGTGGCGGTGACCTGGATGATTGCGGGAGCTTTAGCCGCAATTGCCGGAACGCTGCTCTCCCTGGATGTCACCTTCAAGCCCGATTTGAGCTTCTTCCTGCTGCTGCCTATCTTTGCCGCCGCCATTGTCGGCGGTGTTGGCCACCCTTATGGCGCGATTGCCGGGGGTTTTGTGGTCGGTTTCGCCGAAACCTTGGCAGTGTTTAACTGGAACGTGCTGTTGCGCCCTTTCAGCGATAGCCTGCCCGCCTGGCTGGAGCTGCCATCAAACCTCGCCTTTGTGGGCACCGAGTATAAAATCGTGGTGCCATTTTTCATTCTGGTAGCCATTCTGGTGTGGCGTCCCACCGGACTCTTTAAGGGCAAGGTGATCTAATGAGCAACTCAGAAAAAACCCGCAACCCTGCCTACACCCCCCAAGAGGCCGCGCCTGGTCGTCGCTTCCCGCTGCGCGAGCTAATTCTGTTTGGTGTGCTGCTGGTGGCTATTTTAGCGGTTTACGCCATCATGGGCGCCGCCTATAGCACACGCATGCTGGTCGAGGCCGCCTGCTACGCCATTCTGGCGCTGGGGTTAACGATTCAATGGGGCTACGCGGGGCAGTTTAACGCTGGTGTGATGGGCTTTGTTGCTCTGGGCGGCTTCTGCGCAATGTTCTTTAGCGTGCCGGTCAATGATGCCTTCTGGGGCACGGCGCTACCCGGTGAATTTGGCCGCGTATTGCTGTATGGCGCAGCCGCTATTGTATTGATTGTTGGCGCCAGCAAGCTGGATCGACTGGGCGTACCCAAGCCCCTGCGTACGTTTATCACCGTGGTGTTGGGTCTCGTGCTTTACCTGGTGGTGATTAGCCAGCTGCGCGAAGTCACTGATGCGATTGAAAACCAGGCAGGCTTTGTCGGTGGGCTTGGCTTACCGCCCTGGATCGGCTGGATTGTTGGTGGCGCCTTAGCAGGTGGCGTGGGCTACTTTATTGGTCATATCTGTTTAGGCTTACGCAGTGACTATCTGGCCATTGCTACCCTGGGCATTGCCGAAATCATCAAGGCGTTTTTGAAGAACTCTGATTGGCTGACCCGCGGCACCGCAACGGTGTCACCGCTCCCATGGCCAACGCCGGGACCTGCCGAGCTGGGGTTTACCCTCTCCCGGGCTATCTACCTTTCGTTTACCGCGGTGATCATTGCGGTGATCTTCTTTCTGCTCAATCGCGCCTACAACGCCCCCTGGGGACGAATGATTCGGGCAATTCGCGATAACGAAGTTTCCGCTGCGGCAATGGGTAAGGATATCAACAAACGGCGTCTGGAAATCTTCGTGCTGGGCTGCATTCTGATGGGCTTGGGCGGCGGCATCCTGGGCACCTTCAACAGCCTCTTCGACCCACAGGGCTATCTGCCGCTCAACCATACCTTCCTGGTGCTGGTAATGGTGATACTGGGTGGGCCGGGCAATAACCTGGGCACTATTTTCGGCGCCGTAGCGGTGTATATTATCTGGATTATGTCTGAACCTTTGGCGCTGTTTTTAATGCAGTTAGCCGTCGCGTTTGGCGAAGGGGCTTTCGGTTGGGATGCTCCCAGCAATATGGATAGCCGCGCCCTGCAGGCACGGGTGCTGGTGATTGGTTTGCTGATCACGATGGTGCTGCGCTTTGCGCCCAAAGGGCTACTACCCGAGAAGATCAAAAGCCACGGCTGATGGCCTCAACTGATGACTCATAAAAAATGCCCGGCTGTTATCAGCCGGGCATTTTTAACGCTAAGCCTTAAGGCTTAAAGATCAACCTGACCTTTGCTGGTAAAGGTGCCGTCCTCGACAGCCATTTCAACCACTACACCGGGTACGTCGCCGTTATCATCGAACTCATGAGAGCCGGAAGCGCCTTCGTAGTTAATATCGGTACCTGCGGCAATCAACTCAACCGCTTTTTCCCACTCGCCGGGCAGAATGACTTCGCCAGGGGCGCTTGAGACGCTGCGCAGCGCTTCGGAAAGGCCTTCACGGTCAGCGCTGCCGTTCTGCTCAATTGCTAATGCAATCAGGAAGGCGGCGTCGTAGGCTTGGGCGGCAAATACTGCGCTTGGGTCCAGCTCAGCGGCTTCAGCGGCTTCGATAAAGATATCGGTGCCGGGCAGGTCAGGACTGCCGGGGCGCGTAGCGATCATGCCATCCAGCACATCTGCACCAATGGCTTCAATAAGGCTATCACCGACCATGCCGTCAGCGCCTACATACTGGGTAAACATGCCGCTTTCATAGGCTTGACGCAGTACCGTTTGACCTGACGTATCGGCATAAGCCAACACTACCAATGTTTCCACGCCGCTCACTGAAAGCGAGCCTAACTCAGAACGATAGTCGGCGCGGTTATCTTCGTGGGCCAGGTTCTCGGTAATCTCGCCGCCACCGGCCTGAAACGCGGCGCTGAAGGCGTCAGAAAGGCCCTGACCGTAATCATTATTGACGTAGGTCACCGCCACTGCGTCAATGCCTTTTTCAAGCAGTAGCTTAGCCAGCATTTCCCCCTGGAAAGCGTCTGAGGGTACGGTGCGGAATACCAGATCATTATCGTCCAGTTCTGATACGGCAGGCGCCGTAGAGGCAGGCGATACCATCAATACGCCACCGGGAATGGCCGCGTTGTTGGCTGCAGCAATGGTTGCACCAGTACATAGGGCACCCACTATCGCCGTCACATTCTCAGAGTTCACCATCCGGTCAGCGGCGTTTGAGGCAGCTGATGCATCGGAACAGGTGGTATCGCCGGAGGGCATCACCAACGTTTGTCCATCTAGAATGCCGCCCTGCTCATTGATCTGCTCTACGGCTAGCTGAGCACCTTCAAAAATGGGGGGCGTTAAACTTTCGATTCCCCCAGTAAAGCCGCCCAAGAAGCCAACTTTGACCTCTGCCTGTGCGAATCCGGTCATTGCCAGGGTTGAGGCCGCCACAGCGGTGGCTAATGCGCGCTTATTGATCATATTATTTGTCGCTCCCAGTGTCGTAAGAGGTTGTTCAATTTTTTAGTGTGCCTCATCGGACAATCGTTAAGGCTGCTATTAATCTGGAACTTGAACGCCAAAAACACAAGCATCGGTTTCTAACGCTCGTCCTCTTCCTCTAGCAATCGCCTGCGTTCAGCAAGCTGCTTTTGAAGGCGCTTGTGGCGATAAAGCCGCACCAGCGCAATCGTTAACGCGGTAACCAGCATCGCAGCCAACACCCAACCCTGCCAGGGGCGGGCGGCGTTACCCATCACCGTTTCCAACGTAATTATCAGCATTAAGCCAATCGCCTGGGAGCCGATCGCTAGCGCGCGCAGCCTATCAAAAGCGGGTGGGGGCATAACGTCTCCGTAATTTGTAGCTCGCATGGTATGGTCTGCCAGTGTACCTGCTTCACGAGAAAATCATGAATGCCATCGCTCTCGGCCCACTGCTGATTTCATTACCGCGTCTTTATGCCATCGGCTGCGCGCTGCTGTTGCTACTCTGTACACGGTTACTGCTGGGCCTTCCCCAGCGTGACCAGCAGCGCTGGTTTACCGGGCTTATCATTGTTTGGTTAGTCAGCGCCCGGGTGGGCCACCTTATGCTCAACCTGGATAGCTATAGCAACGCCCCGCTTGAAGCGCTCAAAGTATGGCAACCCGGCTACCACGGCCTTTGGGGAATGGTGGCAGGCTTGATATGGACAGCCTGGACGCTGCGGGCGCGATTATTGGCTATGGGCGGTGCGATGGCGATGCTGGTCGCCGCCTCCAGCCTATGGCTGGTGCTGGTTACCCTGGCGCCCCTAGGCAATGACTTTGCGGTTGACGCTCTGCCGGAGGTCACCCTTGAGGACGTGGGAGGCAATGAAGTATATCTACCCTCGCTGACCGACAACGCTGATCTAATTATCGTCAACCTGTGGGCGACCTGGTGCCCGCCCTGCCTGCGTGAAATGCCGCTGCTTGAGGAGGCCGCTCAGCGCGATGGTGTCAGCGTGGTGGTGGCAAACCAAGGCGAAGACCTACTGCCCATGGTGCGCTATTTAGATGAGCAGCAGCTTGGATTTCGCTATGCGCTGCGCGACCCCAGCCAACAGCTGATGACCCTTTTCGCAGCACCGGGGCTACCCACTACCGTGCTATTCGATGAGCAGGGAAATACCTTAGATGTGCATGTGGGCGAACTTACCCGCGCCCATCTAGACCGCTGGTTAAAAGATTGATGTCGATACACCTTAATCCCCCCGCTGCTTTGCGTTAGAATCCCCCGCCCTGTTGCCGCCGATGCTCCCCCCGGCGGCAGACGACCCGTTTTGCAGACTCCTCCGAGGCATCATGAGCGATTTTTCTCCCGGCCAACGCTGGATTAGCGACGGTGAAGCTGAGCTTGGGCTCGGCACCGTGCTTAACTGCGACGCCCGTAGCGTTACCATTTTGTTCAGTGCCAGTCAGGAAACCCGTACCTACAATACCCGCCAAGCTCCGCTGACCCGCGTTATGTTCGGCAGCGGCGACCGCGTGCTCTCCGCCGACGGCTGGCAGATGGTGGTTGATGACAGCAAAGAGTCCGGTGGCCTGATTACCTATATCGGTGAAGACAGCGATGGCAACCTGCGCGAACTGCCCGAAGCCAAGCTCGCCGATACCATGCAGTTCGACCAGGCCCGTGACCGCCTGCTGACCGGCCAGGTTGACCGCAACGACTGGTTTGATTTGCGCTTTCGTACCCTGCACCACTATCAGCGTATTGAGCAGCACAGCGCGCTGGGCTTTTCCGGGCCGCGTATCGACCTGATACCTCACCAGCTCTACATTGCCAATGAAGTCGCCAACCGCCATGCGCCCCGCGTACTCCTGGCGGACGAAGTGGGCTTGGGTAAAACCATCGAAGCCGGCCTGATTCTGCACCGCCTGCTGCTCAACGGCCGCGTTGAGCGGGCGCTGATACTGGTGCCCGACAGCCTCACGCATCAGTGGCTGGTCGAGTTACTGCGCCGCTTCTCGCTTAACGTCACGCTGTTAGATGAAACCCAAAGCCAAGCCCACGGCAGCTACAACCCCTTTGAGAGCGCGCAGCTGGTGTTAGCCAGCCAGGGCTGGCTGTTCGCCAACCCGCAACGCCAGGAGCAGGCGTTGGCCAGCCAGTTCGACCTGCTGATCGTCGACGAAGCGCACCACCTCGACTGGAGTGAAGAAGGCAGCGGCCCCGGCTACCGGTGCGTCGAACAGCTTTCCGCGCTGATTCCCGGTCTGCTGCTGCTCACCGCAACCCCAGAACAGATGGGCATCAAGAGCCACTTTGCCCGCCTGCGGTTGCTGGACAGCGAGCGCTACCACGATCTTGAGCGCTTCAAAGCCGAAGAGAGCCACTACACCGAGGTCGCACGCGCCATCGATGCCTTGGAGGCACTGCCCGGCAACCCTGATGCGAGTGCTCACGTCTCTGCGGTAGCCGATGACCGCGACAGTCAAGCGCTGCTGGCCACGCTATGTAACGAGGAGGCCAGCAAAGCGCAGCAGGACGCCGCTCGCGCCCAACTGAGCGAAGCGCTGCTGGATCGCCACGGCACCGGCCGAGTGATGTTCCGCAACAGCCGCCGCCACGTAGGCGGCTTCCCGGAGCGACGCCTCAACCTGGTGCCGTTAGCGCTGCCTTCGGCCTACCGTCGTGTCGTGCGCCGTTTAGAGCGCGACGATGACTATCTTGACGAGCTGCTAATCGAGACCGGCATGGATCACCCCGATGTGCTGATCTATCCCGACGCGGCCTATCGCGAGCTCAGCAATGATCCGCTCAACGGCGAAGACTGGTGGCACATTGACCCGCGGGTTAACTGGCTGCTGGAGAAGCTTAGCGACGACAGCGAGAACGGCTTCGCTAACGAAAAAGTCCTGGTCATTGCCCACCACCGGGAAACCGCCGAAGGCCTTGCCGAAGGGCTACGGGTGTTGGGCGGCTACCACGCACCGGTGTTCCACGAAGACCTCTCCTTGATTGAGCGTGACCGCGCGGCAGCGGCGTTTGCCGATGAAGATGGAGGCGTTCAGGTGCTGGTGTGCTCGGAAATTGGCTCAGAGGGGCGCAACTTCCAGTTCTGCCGTCACCTAGTGATGTTCGATATGCCCCAGCACCCGGATCAGCTCGAACAGCGCATTGGCCGCCTGGATCGCATCGGCCAACGACACGCTATTGAGCTGCATATTCCGACCTTTGAGGGCAGCCCCGGCGAGCGCCTGCTGCGCTGGTATAACGAAGGTATGGATGCGTTCAGCGCCCCCCATGGGGTCGGCAACGATCTGTTTGATGCCTTTGGTGACGCCCTGGCTGACGCCCTGCTGGATGATGAAGCGCTTGAAGAGATTATCGCCGAAACCCGCACGATGTTCAGCGCCAAATTGGCGGAGCACGATGCGGGCCGTAACCGGCTGCTGGAACTCAACGCCTGCCGCCCTGCCCGCGCTCAGCAGGTCATCGACGCCGTGCGCGAACTTGACGAAGACGCCGCATTGCCGCGCTACCTTGAACGGGCGCTGGATATTTTCGGCGTGGAGAGTCAGGAAATCGGCAAGGGCTTGATGCACCTGCAGCCCAGCCAACATATGCTGGATGGCCTGCCGGGTCTGGTTAAAGGCGAAGAAGGCTTTACCGCCACGTACAGCCGCGCCCAGGCGCTAGCCCGCGACGATGTGCAGCGGCTCTCTTGGGAACACCCGCTGCTGCGGGAAATGATGGGCCGCGTGCTGGATGGCACCATGGGCAACTCGGCGCTCGCTCTGCTGCGCCACGACGCCATTCCCAGCGGACGCTTGATGGCCGAGCTGGTGTTCCGCACCCACTGCCCGGCGCCCAAGAAACTGCACCTTAACCGCTTCCTGCCGCCCACCGCGGTGCGCCTGCTGCTGGATGAGTCAGGTGCCAATCTGACCAGCAAGATCTCCTTCACCGGTTTGGGCAAAAACCTGCAGAAGGTTAACAAGTCGCTGGCGAGGGATTTGATCAAGAGCCGTCACGATCAGTTGCGCGAGCTGCTGACTCAGGGGGAAGGCGAAGCCGAGCGCCAGCTGCCCAGCATTGTCGAAAATGCTGAAGCGCGCATGCGTGCACAGTTGGATGCCGAGATTGCCCGTTTGACCGCGCTGGCCGAGCACAACCCGGCGGTACGCAGCGCTGAAATTGACGCGCTGAAAGATGAGCGCAAGGCGCTCAGTGAAGCGATTGAAAATACCCGCCTGCGGCTGGATTCAGTACGGGTAATCATCACCGTTGACGCCGATCGTTAATCGCCAAGCGAATGCTTCCTAAAGGATCGCCTCAAGCGCCTTGTCCAGCGTGGGATATTGAAAGGTAAACCCTGCCGCTTCAAGGCGCGCGGGGCGCATATCCGCCCCGGTCAGCAATAGCCGAGACATTTCCCCCAACCCCGCCTTCAAGACAAACGCGGGTACGGGAAAAATGGCCGGTCGATTGAGATGCTTGGCCAGGGTTTTGGTAAAGATGGCGTTGGTGACCGGGTGCGGTGCGCTGCCGTTAAAGGCGCCGCTCAAGGTTTCGTGATTGATGAGAAACAGGATCGCCGCGACTAAATCATCGCGGTGGATCCACGGCATAAATTGCTCACCGCTGCCAAAGCGGCCACCTAGTCCTAGCTTAAACGGCGGCAGCATTTTCTGCAGGCTACCGCCGCCTGTATCTAGCACCAACCCCGTACGCAAAATCGCTAAACGCACCCCCATCGCCTCAATCGGCTGGGCGGCTGCCTCCCACTGTTTGCACAGACGATGGGCAAACTCATCGTTAGGGATTGTCTCTTCGGTCACCACGCGCTTGCCCTGATCGCCGTAATAGCCCATCGCTGAACCCGATACCATTACCTTCGGCAATGGCTGACCATTAGCCTTTAACTGTTCACACAACGCGACCAATTGCTCAGTTGACGCTACACGAGAATTTATCAGCTTGGCTTTCTGCTCATCGCTCCAGCGCTTACCGGCAATAGACTCTCCAGCCAAGTTAATTAGCGCGTCCGGTGGTGACTCAATAAACGCCTGGGCGCTGTCACGAATGTCACAGCTATTGGGCAAGCGATCGCGTACTTGATGAGGGTGACGGGAAACCACCTGCACCTCGTGGCCTTGCTCTATCAGTTTTTGGCATAGCCGCTGGCCGACAAACCCACTGCCTCCGGTCACTAATACGCGCATGGAATTACTCCTGTTGGTGCCACCGTTCGTTGTCAGCTTGACGAAATGAATCAATCGACGACCAAATTGTACGACATCTATACACAACTGCTACATTAAGCTTTCAACTCTATTCATACGACACCTAAACAACGCTGCGAGGAACCATGGCGATACTGCCTCTGAGTGCTCATCAATCGGTCGCCATCATTGGTGCAGGCATCGCAGGGCTTGCCTGTGGGCAGGTACTCGCCAATAGCGGCGCTAGCGTTACGCTGTTTGATAAAGCCCGCGGCCCTGGCGGGCGCCTGTCGAGTAAGCGCAGACCCAGCGCGACGCTAGATCTAGGCGCCCAGGCTTTCAGCGTACACAACGCAGACTTTCAGCGCGCGGTTGATACATGGCTATCCATTGGCTGCATCGCTTCTTGGCCCACCGCTACCTATCAGGCTAGTCCAAATGGCTGGCAGGCGCATAACGATGGGCAAAAGCGCTACACCGGTGCTCCTCGAATGAGTGCCTTGACGCGTCATTTGGCCGACTCGCTAACGGCGCTACCTCAGGCTGCACTGCATACAGGCACTTCCATCACGTCACTCAAACGCACGCAAAAAGGGTGGCTGTTGGTAACGGCTGGCGGCATTACCCATGGGCCTTATGATCAGGTAGTGGTCAGCGCACCACCGCCCCAGGCCCATGCACTGCTGGCAGCGTGGGACGACGATTTGGCCACCGCGTGCCAAACACGAAAGCAGCGCGCCTGCTGGGCGGGATGGGCGATTTTTGACGGACCGCTTCCCGCCATACCCGGTGTTGACCCAGACTGGCAGATGGCGCGGGTTGCCCACCCTACCCTGCATATTGTGTCACGTAACCAAACTAAACCAGGACGCGCAGCTCAACCTGAAAGCCTTAGCCTGCTGGCTCAACTCGACTGGAGCGAAGCACATTTGGAGCAGCCTGCCAGTGAGGTGGCTCGCCAGCTTCTTGCCGCTCTAAAAAGTCTTTTCCCCGTCTCAGCAACGCTACCCGACCTGATTGAAACAGGCGCGCACCGGTGGCGCTATGCACAACCAGCGGCCGCTTGTGAACACACATACTTATACAGTGGAAACGGTTTGGCCTTGTGCGGCGATAACTTTTGTGACGGCCGGGTAGAAGATGCCTGGCTATCAGGCCATCGCTTGGGGAAAGCGCTAATAGGCCGGTCGGTCTAATTTTTAAAATATTATACGGGCTAAGAAGGATTCTTATAAAGGTTGTACCGAATAGCGACAAGTTGTACAAATGAGCATACAGTAACGTACTAATGTTCAGATCTTTGATTAGGCAGTCTCTACATGGAACACGCTTCACCTTCGCCGCGGCGAATAATGTCCGGCCCTTACAGCGCGGCGCTGCAGTTAACTAGCATGTGGTTAACTACGTTGCAGTTAACAAAGAGGTACTGGCGCTCATGAGTCTTAAGGCGACCCATCCCCCCGATACGCCGCTCTATCCGATACGCGAAGTGTCTCGCTTGACGGGCGTAAACTCGGTCACCCTTCGCGCTTGGGAACGACGCTACGGGCTGATTCGCCCCCAGCGCACCCCCAAAGGGCATCGCCTTTACGCTCAAGACGACATCACACGCATCGAACGCATCTTGCAGTGGCTCAATCGTGGTGTGCCGGTCAGTCAAGTCGCCGACTTGCTTGACCAGCCAGAAACAATTGAGGCGCCTACCCCTGATGCCGGCGATTGGGCTAGCCAACGCCTGCAGCTGCAAGCCATCATCGAAGCGTTAGACCTGCCCAAGCTAGAGGCTTTTTATTACCAGAGCTTAGCGCTCTATCCGCTGAGTATTGCCATTAACGAGCTTTGGCAGCCGGTTGTTTTAAGCTTAGAGGCGAAATGGGCCATTCAGGCAGACCAGTTAGTACGCCGCACCTTGGAAGCATTTTTGCGCAGCCAAGTGGGCATCCGCTTGCATTATGCTAACCAGGCTACCCGGGGCCCGCTGATTTTGCTCAATGCCATGCCCGATGACCCTGGCCCGCTCTGGGTGTTGATGTCGGCATTGATGGCCAGCGAGCAAGGCTACCGAGTACAGATGCTTGACCACTCGCTGCCACTGGAGGATCTCCCTCAGGCAGTCGCGCGGCTACACTCGTCGATGGTACTGCTGTCTAGCGGCCAGCGCGAAAGTGACAGCTATATTCGCCAAGCGCTGCCTAAAGCCGCCGAGACGCTTAATGTGCCCATCGGCGTGTGTGGTGAAGTGGCGCGCCTGCGCGAAGCCGATCTGCGCGATAGCCCGGTTCACATGCTAGGCGATGACTTGCCCCAGGCGATTGCTCGCTTGCGTCCTCTCTTACGCGAGTCAGGCGTACTGTAACCAACACACTCTTACCCTGGCCGTTCGCCCTCTGGCGACCGGCCATTTTTTTGTGCCGTAGGAGCCCCTATGACAGAAAAGCCTATGAAACGTCAATTGGTTTGGCTGCGCAGCGACTTGCGTATTGATGACAACAGTGCCCTGGCTGCCGCAGCGGCCAAAGGGCCTGTCATCGCGGTTTTTTTGCGCAGTATTCCCCAGTGGCAAGAGCACGGCCATGGTGCCAATAAGCTGGATTTTTGGGCGCGCGGTGTCGCCACCGTTAAAACAGCCCTTAACGGATTGAATATTCCGCTGCTGCATCGCGACATTGGCCGCTATGATCAGGCCCCCGAGGCACTGCTCGATATCGCTCGTGAGTACGATATTGAGCAGTTGCACTTCAATTACGAGTACGCCCTCAATGAGCGCCACCGCGACCAGGCTGTGCAAGACGCCTTTAAGCAGGCCGGTATTGCCGCCCATGGCTGCCACGATGCCATGGCATTTGCCCCCGGCAGCCTGCTAACCGGCAAGGGCGACTACTACGGGGTATTTACGCCGTTCTCCAAGGCGTGGCACAAGCAGGTCACCGCCGACCAGTTAGCGCTGCGCGAGTCACCACCGGTGCAAACAGAACTGGATATTAAAAGTGATCCGTTGCCTGCGCTACCGACCCTTGACAGCACACCGATAGAAGAGCGCCTGTGGCCTGCCGGTGAACGGCCCGCGGCGGATAACTTGGCGCGTTTCCTGCGCTTTCGTGGCCGCCACTATAAAGACCAGCGTGATCTTCCCAAGGTACGTGGTACCAGCGAGCTATCCCCCTACTTAGCGTTAGGCATGATCTCCCATCGCCAATGTTTACAAGCCGTGATAAGCGAAAACGGCGGTCACTTAGCCGATGGCGATATCGGTCTTACTACCTGGGTCAACGAACTGGTCTGGCGCGAATTTTATCAGCACGTAGCGGTAGGATTTCCCGAAGTGTGCCGCTATCAACCCTTCCAGGAACACACTAAGCAATTGAAGTGGCGCGATGATGATGAAGGCTTTCAAGCTTGGTGCGAAGGGCGTACTGGCTACCCTATTGTCGATGCTGCCATGCGCCAGTTAGTCGCCACCGGTTGGATGCATAATCGGCTGCGCATGGTGACCGCAATGTTTTTAAGTAAGCACCTGCTGATTGATTGGCGGCGCGGTGAAGCCTTTTTTATGCGTCACTTGGTGGACGGCGAATTTTGCGCCAACAACGGTGGCTGGCAGTGGGCTGCTTCTACGGGTACCGATGCCGCGCCTTACTTTCGCATCTTTAACCCTACCACTCAGTCGACCCGCTTTGATGCTGACGGTGAGTTTATTGCCCACTGGCTGCCTGAGCTTGCTGATCTGCCTGCCAAAGCGCGCCATACGCCGCCTCAAGACCTACTCACCGATGTGCAATACCCAGCGCCGATCGTTGATCACAAAGCGGCACGTCAACGTGCACTGGACACGTTTAAATCACTCACTAAATAATCGCTTCTGTCCCCGTTTCCTTAAGCCATTATAGTTGCAAAGCTAATCAAGGAGACCGTTATGGCTGAGCCTGCGGCGCTGGAGGCGTTCTGCGCCTTTTTCAACAAACTAGACAATACCTGTACAGAAAAGCTATACGAGGTATATACTGAAAATATAATTTTTAGTGACTCGCTGCACCATATTGAAGGTCGCGAAGCATTAGCGCGCTATTTTTCAGCCATGTATGAAAATGTCGAGCAGTGCCACTTCACTTACCACACTCGGCAGTTACAGGGTCAGCAAGCGTTTGTAACCTGGACCATGACGTTTATTCATCCCAGATTGGCAGGTGGCCAGGCTGTCAAGGTCGAAGGCTGTAGCGCACTCACCTTCGCCGCCGATGGGCGCGTTGAGTGTCATCGCGATTATTTTGATGCTGGCGCCATGCTTTACGAACATTTACCGCTGATGGGAAGCGCCATTCGCTGGTTAAAAAAACGTCTTGCCTAAGCAGTAACATCACGGCGGGGCGTACGAGGAGGCTTAATGAGCACATGGGAAACGCCCCAACGTATTTGGTTAACCGGTGCCACGTCCGGCATTGGTGAAGCGCTTGCCCGTAAATTTATCGCCCAAGGCCACCAGGTGGTACTCAGCGCCCGCAACGCTGAGTCACTTGAAGCGCTGTGCCAAGGCCACCCCAATGCCCATCCGCTCCCGCTAGATGTTAGTGACCGCCAAGCCGTGCTTAATGCTGGCGAGACCATTGCCGAGCGCCTGGGGGCATTAGATTTAGCGTTATTCAATGCTGGCACTTGCGAATACCTGAACGCTCAGCAGTTCGATATGGATTTAGTCGAGCGCGTTTTTAAGCCCAACTTATTTGGCACTTTGTACGGTGTCGAAGCCGCTCTGCCGCTGCTACGGGCTGCACGGCAGCAGGGTCTGCCCGCCCGGCTAGCGGCCACCTCCAGCGCGTCGGCCTATTTACCGCTACCCCGCGCAGAAGCCTATGGCGCTTCTAAAGCCGCCGTCAGCTACTTCCTGGAATCGCTGCGCTTGGATCTTGATCAGGAAGGCATTGATGTCAG
This sequence comes from Vreelandella glaciei, assembly GCF_013415125.1. GTDB lineage: Bacteria > Pseudomonadota > Gammaproteobacteria > Pseudomonadales > Halomonadaceae > Vreelandella > Vreelandella glaciei. Next base: position 99,979 of record NZ_JACCDE010000014.1, read on the forward strand.
CCTTATCCACCCCGGCTTTGTGAAAACGCCACTCACCGAGCGAAACGACTTTCCGATGCCCATGCAGGTCACCGCTGAGCAAGCGGCCGATGCCATTATCGCAGGCTTGGTAAAGGGTCGGCTGGATATCCATTTCCCACGCCGGTTCACCTATCTGGTCAAATTGCTGGGCATTTTGCCTCCTGCCTTGCGCCGTCAGATTGGCCTGCGCATGACCCGCGCCCAAAAGGAATCGTCATGAGTACCGTGGTATCAAATAGTGCTGGGGCATCTCAGCGTATTGCCATTGTCGGCAGCGGTATTAGCGGCATGGCCGCTGGCTGGTACCTTTCCGCTCAGCATGAAGTTACATTGTTCGAGTCGGATTCGCGGCTGGGTGGCCATACCGCCACGATGGATGTAGACGTAAAAGGGCAGACGTATGCGATCGACACCGGCTTTATTGTCTTTAACGACTGGACCTATCCGCACTTTCAGCGCTTGATGGCGACCCTGAGCGTTGCCTCACAAGCCACCGAGATGAGTTTCTCGGTGCATGCAACGGCAAGGGACTTTGAGTACAACGGGCACACGTTAGGGTCACTGTTTGCCCAACGACGCAATTTATTTAATCCCTCTTTTTATCGTCTGCTCCGCGATATCCTGCGTTTTAACAAGCAGGCCACTAAAGCGCTTGACCGCAACGAACTACCCGAACAGATGACCCTAGGGGAATACCTAGACCGCCACCACTACAACCGCGATTTCCAGCAGCGTTACTTACTGCCCATGGGAGCCGCCATTTGGTCGGCCAGCATCAACGATTTACGCGCCTTTCCGCTGGCGTTTTTTGTGCGTTTTTTCCGCAATCACGGCCTGCTATCAGTTAATCACCGCCCCCAGTGGTACACCCTGATGGGCGGTTCGAAAAGCTATATCCCTAACCTAACGGCCCCCTACGCGTCGCGCATTCACCTCAATACGCCGGTCACCAAGATTACCCGCGAACGTGCTGGAGAGCGTGCTGGCGTTACGATTACCACACCGGCTGGCAGCCAGCACTTTGACCAGGTGGTGCTCGCCTGCCACGCCGACCAAGCCTTGGCGATGCTAGGTGACGCCAGTGCAGACGAGAAAGCAGTGCTCGGCGCCATGCCGTATCAGGATAACGAGGTGGTGCTGCATACCGACACCTCGCTGCTGCCGCGGCGCAAACGTGCCTGGGCGAGCTGGAATTACCGCCTGGATCAGCGAGATAGCGAGGCACGAGTCTCGGTTACTTACGACATGAATATCCTTCAACGGATAGAGAGTGACACTACGTTTTGCGTGACCCTGAACGACAGCGACAGCATCGACCCCAATAAAGTGCTGGGGCGTTATACCTACGCGCACCCTCAGTTCACCTTGGCGGGCCAGGCGGCGCAGGCGCGCCACGCAGAGATATCGTCGATAGCGCATCGTACGCATTTTTGCGGTGCCTATTGGCGCAACGGTTTCCACGAAGACGGGGTGTGGAGCGCCCTGCGCGTCGCCCAGGCCTTGGGCTGTGACGAGGCTGCCACGCCTCCCGCGGAACCGCTGGCGCTGCCGGCTCATGAGCTGCTGACACCGCAAGGTGTCGAGGGACTGGGATGATTGCCGCACCACGTTCGCGTATCTACCGTGGCACCCTGCGTCACCGCCGCTTCACGCCCAAGCCCCACACATTCAGCTATCAGGTATGGATGGCGTGGCTGGATCTGGACGAGCTGCCCGATCTGTTCGACAAGGTGCCCGGCTTTAGCGCCCGCAGGCCTGCCCTGGCGCGTTTTCGGCGGGAGGATTACCTAGGCCCGGTGGATCGCCCGCTAAAAACCGCCGTGCGCGAAGAGCTTGTTCGTCAATTAGGCAGCGCCCCCACAGGGCGGATTTGTGTGCTCACCCAACTGCGCACGCTGGGCTGCATGTTTAATCCTATCTCCGTTTACTACGCCTACGACCATTTAGGTAGATTGGCAGCCGTATTGAGCGAAGTCACCAATATGCCTTGGCGTGAGCGTACCCGTTACGCCAGCGCGGTGGACCCTTCACGTCACAGCCACCAGGCCCGTTTCGACAAAGACCTCCACGTGTCGCCTTTCAATCCCATGGATATGACCTATCGGTGGAAATTTAACGCCCCCGGCGAAACGCTCTTTTTGCATATGGAGAACTGGCGGGAACAGCAGTGCCATTTTGATGCCACCCTGACACTGAACGCCTCCCCCGCTACTCGTGGCGCGCTGATAAAAGCCCTGGCGCGCCAGCCATGGATGAGCCTGAAAACCATCGCGGGCATTCATTTTGAAGCGCTACGCCTGTGGCTGAAGCGCGCCCCCGTTTATAACCACCCCAAGCAGCGCAAGGAGACTTCAAAGTGACGACCCTGCGTTCTACGCCGCCAAATATTCAACCTGTTGCCCAAGACCGCTTAACCAAGTGGCTTAAACCGCGCCTAGTGGCCCAATTGGATACCTTTCGCGGTGGTCGTATTACCCTCATTGAAGGCGACCAGTGCCACCACTTAGGCCAGGGAGGACCGCTGCAGGTAACCGTAGTAATCCGCCACTCGCGCGCCTGGAAGCGGCTGGCCTTCGGCGGTACCGTCGGCGCTGCCGAATCTTATATGGACGGTGACTGGGATGCCGACGACTTGGTCGCCCTGGTCCGTCTGTTTGCCGCCAACCTGGAACAGGTTAATACCAAAATGGAGAACGGCAGTGCCCGCTTGGCCCGTTGGTTATTGGGTGCCGCCTACCGTTTTCAGCGCAACAGCCTAAGCGGCTCTAAGCGCAACATTGCCGCCCACTACGATATTGGTAACGACCTGTTTTCGACGTTTTTGGATCGCCACCACTGGATGTACTCCAGCGCCGTTTTCCCCTACCCAGAAGCTAGTCTGGAAGAGGCCTCAACCTACAAACTGGATTTGATGCTTGAAAAGCTTGATGTCCGGCCAGAACATCACCTGTTAGAGATTGGCACCGGCTGGGGTGGTCTGGCGATTCATGCGGCGAAAACTCGTGGTTGCCGTGTCACCACCACGACCATTTCCGATGAACAGCACGCTCATACTGCTCAGCGCATCAAAGAAGAGGGGCTGGAAGACAGAATTACCCTGCTCAAGCAGGATTACCGTGAATTAACCGGCCGCTACGACCGGCTTATTTCGGTCGAGATGATCGAGGCCGTGGGGCACCAGTATCTCGATACCTACCTCAACAAGCTGGATAGCCTGTTAACCGACGATGGGCAGGCCATGCTGCAAGCCATCACCATCCGCGACCAGCGCTTTGAAGACGCTAAACGCGACATGGATTTTATCAAGCGCTACATCTTTCCTGGCGGCTTTCTACCCTCGCACCATGCCATGTTAAGCAGCGTAATGCGCAAAACATCGCTGAACGTGGTCGCGCTGGATGAAATAGGCCCGCATTATGCCCGCACTCTGCGTGAGTGGCGCCACCGCTTTGAAGCAAGCTTGGAGCAGGTACGCACGCTAGGGTATGACGAGCGCTTTATCCGTATGTGGCGCTACTATTTATGCTACTGCGAAGGCGGCTTCATCGAGCGCTCTATCGGTACCTGCCATCTACTGCTGGCGAAACCAGCGGCGAAACCCATACCGCTCACCGGCGCGCTCTAAATGGCATCACGCAAGTGGCAGGCGCTGCTGTTCAATGCCCTGCGTTTTGAAGCTGGCTGGCTGCTATGCGTAGTAGGTGGTTCAAGCGTTGCCGCGCTTGCGGGCGGAGGCTTGCTAGCCTGGCACCTATGGCGCTGCGCCCTGCCTGGAGAGTGGCGGTTTATCGCCGGGTTTGCGCTGCTCGGGCTGGTGATTGATGGTGGCTTGCAGCGGCTGGGCGGCTTTGAGTTTAACGATCAAGCGCTAGTGCTGGGGCTCTTGCCACTCTGGCTGTGGATGCTATGGCCGCTGTTTGCCACCCTAGTCTATCACTCGCTGGCGTGGCTGTGGCGTTATCCGCTACTAGCCGCGCTGTGTGGCGCTGTCAGCGGCCCACTCTCCTATTACGGCGGCGCGCTACTCGCGGAGGTGTCGCTTGCCCCTTGGCTGCTGCCAGCCCAGGCGCTGATATGGGCGTCACTGTGTGTAGGCATTAGCCGTTTTTATAAGCGTTAAGAAGCAGCAGAGGCAGTGGCTGGCTCAGGCAGCAAACGCTTTTCCAATTCCGCAGCGGGTAGCGGTCTGGCAAAGTAGAAACCTTGTACGGACGTACACCCGGATCCGCCAAAACTTACCCTGCTCTTTGGTTTCTACGCCTTCTGCTATCACTCCTAGCCCCATGCCTTCCGCCATTGCTAAGACCGCCTTCACGATCGAGGCATCCGCTTGATCATGTGGCAACTCCTTAATGAACGCCCGGTCGAGTTTAATTTTGTCTACCGGCAAGCGCTTCAAATAACCGAGCGACGAATAGCCTGTCCCAAAGTCATCGATGGCAATCGCAAAGCCGTGGTCGCGCAGCGCCTGAAGGCGTGGCCCCATATCGCCAGCACGTTCGTCAAGCAGCACCGACTCAATCAGCTCTAAACCAATTTGCGAAGGTTTCAACTGATAACGCTTTAGGCAAGTCGTCAACTGGCTTTCCAGGTCGCCTTGAAAGAGCTGCCGTGCCGAAATATTGACCCATATCGTCGGCTTTTTCGATCACCCAGGTGCCCAGCTGGCTTATTAAACCGTGCCGCTCGGCCAACGGAATAAAGTCGCCGGGGGAAATCATGCCAGCCTTGAGATGGCGCCAGCGCAGCAGTGCTTCCATACCCACCAGCTCGCCGCTAGCGGGCTCATGCTGGGTTTGATAATGCAGCTCCAACTGGTCACCGGAAATAAGCGCGGCGCGTAAATCACTACTTGGATGCTCTATATATTACGGTAATGCGACATTTATTGTGCTTGAACGACAGCTTTTGAATAAAGTCTTCTACTATGGTGCTATCAGCCAAACCGCTAAAATCTTCAGATATAAGCGATAAATAGCCAGTTACGTGCATTCAGCGGTTTCGGGAAGTAGACTAGCCCAACAACCATTTTGATATTCGGAACGATTCAGTGACCAAGCAACACTCCTTTGATCGCGAAGAACTGCTGGCCTGCTCACGCGGCGAGCTATTCGGCCCCGGTAATGCACAGCTCCCAGCGCCTAATATGCTGATGCTTGATCGCATTAAGCACATTCATGAAGAAGGCGGAGAGCATGGCAAGGGCGAACTGATCGCCGAGCTGGATATCAGCTCTAACTTGTGGTTCTTTGACTGCCACTTCCCTGGAGACCCTGTTATGCCTGGGTGTTTAGGTCTAGATGCCATGTGGCAGCTAGTCGGCTTCTATTTGGGCTGGTTAGGCCACCCGGGGCGCGGACGTGCACTCGGCTGTGGCGAGGTCAAGTTCAGCGGGCAGATCCTGCCGGATGCACAAAAAGTGACCTATAGTATTAATATTAAGCGTATTATTACCCGACGACTCATCTTGGGTATCGCCGACGGCACAGTATCCGTCGACGGACGCGACATTTATCAGGCTAATGATCTGCGTGTTGGCCTATTTACCTCCACTGCGAATTTCTGAACAGGAGGCTCCCATGCGACGAGTGGTAGTCACCGGCCTTGGCATCGTATCGTGCCTTGGCAACGACCAACGACAGGTCCTGGACGCGCTCAAAACTGGGCGTAGCGGTATTCGTTTTAAGGAAGAGTACGCCGAGCGTGGCTTCCGTAGCCATGTGGCTGGCAGCGTCGATATCGATCTTGACGCACTCATCGACCGCAAACTGCGCCGCTTTATGGGCGATGCAGCTGCCTACGCCTATGTTTCAATGGCCCAGGCCATTGAAGACGCGGGGCTCTCTGAGGAGCAGGTCTCCAACGAGAGAACCGGGCTTATTGCTGGCTCCGGCGGTGCTTCAAGCGCTAACCAAGTTGAAGCTGCCGACGTACTGCGTGAAAAAGGCCTGCGTCGCGTTGGCCCTTATCGTGTGACGCGGACAATGGGCAGTACTGTTTCCGCCTGTTTGGCGACACCCTTTAAAATTAAGGGCGTGAATTACTCCATCTCCTCTGCTTGTGCTACCTCAGCGCACTGCATTGGTAGCGCGATGGAGCAAATTCAGCTTAATAAGCAGGATGTAGTGTTTGCTGGTGGTGGTGAAGAGGAGCACTGGACACTCTCCTGCCTGTTTGATGCCATGGGCGCGCTCTCAACGCACTATAACGATACGCCAGAGCAAGCCTCGCGCCCTTACGACAACGCCCGCGACGGTTTCGTGATTGCAGGCGGTGGCGGCATGCTGGTGTTGGAAGAGCTTGAGCACGCTAAAGCGCGTGGTGCCAAGATCTACGGCGAGTTAGTTGGCTACGGCGCCACCTCTGACGGCTACGATATGGTGGCGCCTTCAGGCGAAGGCGCTATGCGCTGCATGCATCAGGCAATGGCTACCGTAGAGGGTAAGATCGATTACATTAATACTCACGGTACCTCTACCCCGGTGGGTGATGTGGCCGAGCTAAAAGCAATACGTAAAGTGTTTGGTAATACGACACCCGCGATGAGCTCAACCAAATCGCTGACCGGTCACTCCCTGGGTGCTACCGGTGTACAGGAAGCGATCTATTCGCTGCTGATGATGCAACATAACTTTGTCGCTGCATCGGCGAATATCGCCAATTTGGATGAGCAGGCCGACGGCTTTGATATTGTCACTAAACGTCGAGATAACGTGACAATAGAGCGAGCCTTGTCTAATAGCTTCGGCTTTGGCGGCACTAATGCATGTTTAGTCTTCCAGCGCTTTAACGATTAACGCTGATAAGACAACAGGCATGCTGAAGACAACAATGGCGCCCAGTGGGCGCCATTGTTGCTTAATAGTCTAACTAGCTCGGTATATAGCGTCAGCTTTGACGAGTGGTAGGCCGCGGCACATCAGAAATTTCCTGTAACTGCGCTTCGATCCACACTTCCACTTCTGCGAGCACTTCATCGGGCATACGCCCCGCCGTCTCAATAGGCTTACCGATACGCACCCGCAGTACGCCTGGCCGCTTAACCCAATGACGCCCTGGCCAACGCTCGCCTGCATTGTGAGCTACCGGCAATACCGGCACCCCCGCACGACACGCCACTACGCTGCCGCTTTTGTTATAGCGTTTGCGAACGCCTGGGTCCACCCGCGTTCCTTCTGGAAAAATCAGTACCGACAAGCCGGTACCAAGGCGTTCTACGCCTTGCGTAAGCACTTGCTTCATCGCCCGCGCCGGTTTAGAGCGGTCCAAGCTGATCGGGCGTAACAAACGTAATCCCCAACCGAAGATGGGCAGGTGCAGTAACTCTCGCTTCAGCACGGTACACACAGGCGGCTTCATCACCTGCAGAAATACCGTTTCCCACTCACACTGGTGATTGGCTTGAATGACACAGGGGCCGCTGGGTAGATTTTCACGCCCTTGAATATCATAGCGGACGCCACAGGCGATACGAAACCACACCATCAAAAAGTAGTTATACAGATTGAGTAAGCGGTAGCGGCCAGAGAGCGGAAGAAACGGCGCAATGGGTAAAAACAGAATGCCAATCATCAGCATGGCAAAAAAATAGCCAGCATAAAATACCAGACTGCGAACCACATTTATCAAGCCGATGCTCCTGTATCGCTGACACGATTATTCTCACGGATTAAACACCACGCATCCAACATACGCCCAGCCTCTAACCGCCATGGCTTTTGATGGACACCAAAGACATCTAACACACGGCGACAATTTAAGACGCGCCGAAGCTTGGCATCATGATGGTGTTTAAGCGGCTGCACCTCACCGAGAGTAATCTGCTCACCGCGGCCTTCAAGATGGGTTAACAGCTGGGTCCGCACCATGGAGGTAAAGGTAAAAGCGCTGACCGGCTCGGTGCCAGCGAGATGATAGGCGCCCCACGCACCCGCTCCGCTGGCCTGCTGCTGTAACATACCAATCAGCGCCATGGCGACGGCATCCGCCGATGTCGGGCAAAAGATCACGTCTTCTGCTGCCCGCACTGGCTTCCCGAGGACTAAGTTACCGATGATGTCATTGAGCCACGCATGACTGCCTTCCAAAGCAAACAGCGGGCCTAGACGCACAATCAGATGCCACTGATACTCCGCCCGTATACGGTCGCCGGTTTGTACCAGACGGCGCAGGCTGTCGTCTCGTGGTGCAGGCACTACATGCTCATCAATAGGGACTTCCAGGCCATCCTCATAGAGCTGATCAGACACACACCATACCAACGCTACATTTTCAGATAGGCAAGCATCTAAGCAGATATCGACTGCATCCGCATGAGCAGTGACATCTGCTGGCGCCATATTTAAGGGATGTGCTAACGGTGGAATAACCACAGCGTCAGGCGCAATCGCTGCAAGGCGCGACGGTGTAATGGTCGTCCCTTGTTCAATAACTAATTCTGTATCGGCACGACGACTTGCTTCCCGGGCCAGTGCCAAGCTTAAGCAGTGTCCGGCATCCAATATTAGCAATTTCAAGACGCTTTCCCCTTACTCACGCTCAGCTCTACACTATTGGGTGAATAGTGCACTTAAAAAGGTAGTGCATTCCATATTTACATCATATCCTGGGTGGGTTAGCTGTATCACCCCCTATGCAAGCGTTACAGCCCCCCGCTCGCTCAAATGACATAATTAATGCATGTACCATGTATAGAAAAGATGTTTTGCACAGTGTACAGCAGCTAGGATGTCGACACTATTTGTACTGTTGTAATAATGCAGCCTGATTCGAAAGAAACTGATGCTAGATGACGTGTTGCTTTATGGTGGAGCGACATCCACCATTTTTAGAGAACTTAATATCCAGGTATCAAGGGAGACCATTTGGAGTACTTCATAAATGTCCCCTCCACCGAATTCCACTCATGCTGTCTTTTAAGAGCTTAACCTTTACAGCATCGTCATTTCTGACGATGCTTAGCGCATGAGATATCCAGGCGGAAAAGGCAAGTGCTATCAGCGCTTGATCAATCTGATGCCACCGCATCAGACATATATTGAATCTCACCTTGGTGGTGGAGCCGTGATGCGCAACAAAAAAGTTGCGCAGCGAAATATTGGCTTGGATCTCGATGCCAAAGTTATTGAACTTTGGCAGATGGAACTTTCAGACGCTTGCGAGCTTTATCAAGTCGACGCAGTCGCTTTCCTTGAAGCGTATTCGTTTGAAGGCCAGGAGCTGGTGTATGTCGATCCGCCTTACGTTCCAGAAACCCGTCGTCGAGCGAAGGTCTATCGCTGCGATTATTCAAAAGAGGATCATATCCGTTTGTTGCGATGTTTGGTCTCACTACCTTGCAACGTGATGCTTTCAGGCTATGACTGTGACCTTTACAATCGTGAGCTTGTCGGATGGCGCAAGGTGAGTTTTCCGGCTAAGACACATGCAGGGGTGCGCGAGGAAAAGGTGTGGATGAACTTCGAGTCACCAAGTCATTTACACGACAGCCGTTACTTAGGCGAAACGTTCCGTGAACGCCAAACCATACAACGTCGGCAAAATAGGCTCCGTAATCGTATACAGAACCTAGCCCCCATTGAGCGACATGAGCTATTGCAATGGATACAGAAGCACTACGGCAATGCCGAGGAGTCCGCTTGATGCAGCTAGGAGCTATTTTTATAAATCAAGTGGTCTTCAACATTGAGCTGCCAAAGGCAGACTCTGAAGTCATTCCGGGCGTTCCGTGGGGAGCCATGGAAGCGTTTCCAACGCCGGCTTATTGGGCCTACCAAGTGTACGCCCGCCGTCTCACTGGAGATCGGGTCAACTACAAGCTTGGGACGACACTAAAAGAAGAAGTGGGTGCCTGTCTGTTAGGAGGTCATGGAATCCCCGCAAACGTTGGTCTCGCCGCCTTTCAACATGTCAAAGAACGCGGTGCTTTTGGTAACCAACCACCGGCTGAAGAAAGTCTGCTTGAATGGCTAAAAGATCCCCTTGCGATTGATAGCCGCCAAGTGCGATACCGTTTCGCCAAACAGAAAGCTCGGTACCTATATGCGGCTCTTCAAAAGCTGTCTGCTGAACATCCCCCGCTAGGATCTGGCAAGGCACTGCGTGACTGGCTGCTAGCTATTCCAGGCATCGGTTATAAGACTGCATCATGGGTAGCTCGTAATTGGCTTGACGCAGACGATGTGGCTATATTGGATATCCACATTCTCCGCGCCGGGCTGTTAGGCAACTTCTTTGAAAGCAATTTGACCGTAGAGCGCCATTATCTAGAGCTCGAAGAGCAATTTATCCGTTTTAGCAAAGGGCTAGGTGTCAGGGCGTCCGAGCTTGACGCTTTGATGTGGCTGGAAATGATGTCTTCGCCTGACACAGTGCATAGCATCATGGGCATGGGGTACCGTAAGCCTGTATCAATCCCCCGTAGACGTGCCAAGAAGAGCAAGACCAACTCCAGCCAACTTCCCCTTATCGGCTAAAGAGCTTGCCCATGGCTCACCCGTGATACCTAGCGGACAGAAGTTGAGTCCCTGGGCTGTTGCAGTCAATGCCATGACCCCAAGCAGAGCCCCCGCATCACGCCAAACTAGGCTGGAACCGTCCTGGTATTTACCTAATGTTTTTCCCGGCTCGGCTAAAAACAAGATACGTATTGCTTCGTCACCGCCCAGAACCTGCAGGCTGAGCCCATAAAGGCCTGAAAGTCTGTTGATCGCATATATGAGTTCGACCAGTTGGTGAGCCCTGGGCTCATACAACCACCATCGATCATCATTAGGTCGTTTCAAAATAATTTGAATTGGATGGATCGCGCCTGCTGAGGGCGCTGCTCGATGCTCTAGGGCGAAACCAAGTTTAGACGAACCTATTCCACGGGTTCTGCAGGCGTGCCATAGGAAAGTTCCGAGCTGTTGGTCATGAACAACGCCGAACTCTCGTTGCGACGAACGTGCATCCAGAACCTCGCTAAACGGCCGGGCTAGTGCCTCATTAGGAGCAGGGAGAGAACATACCTCGCCTAATTTCCATTCAAAAGGTTCGTAACTTTTTGGGACGGGCTTTGGCAGAGGATCACCCAAATCGATCCAAGTCATACCCTACCTCTTGAAATACTTCCATGTACTTGTTGCAACCACGGCAGTCGCCACATGCAACATGCGATTTGTGACAGCTGTGAGCCCAAGCAAGTAGGCTTGCAGGAATACGTGATTCACGGATCAATTCTACAGTAGAGAGCCCGATGGCAGGTGCCTCTACTACCATGCCGCCCCCTTGTAGGCTGAGCAGATGGCTGATAGCCGACATGAACTCAGGTGAGCCATCCCTGTGAAATCCATCTGACTTTACGGTTCCCAGCCACAGGTGCGTGACGCCGAACGTGATAGCTTTCATCGCCGTCAGCGTAACAAGCATCTGGTTCCTGAATGGCCACCAATCCGACGCTGGAGCCAAGCTGTCGGCTTGCCTGCCAGCCATATCTCCCGACCCCAGTTGGCGGCAGTCGATCTCAATTACATGATGGGGAATATCTAATTGTTGGCAGATGTTCATCGAAGCTTCGATTTCAGCCTGAGCCGCGAGCTGGCCATAGTTTAAGGTGAATGCGATTTCCGGACGTTTCCACCAAGCAAGCGCCAAGGAATCCATGCCACCAGACAGCATTAATCCTGACTTCATAGCACCATCGCTTCCCAAACAGTCTGGTAGATTGCACTGACGTAGTCATCTGTGATTCGGCAACCAGAGCCTTCCATCATTTTATTATCCTGATCAGATTCATTTTCCGCATAATAGACAACGGGTTTGTTCAATGCCCGAGCATAACCAATCTCGTAGATAGTGCCCGAATCAAGCCCATCACCGATCGCAAAGAGAGCGTCGCAATCACGCACCCCCTCAAGATCCTTCTCAACTACATCCTCTGCTGAGCCAATACCGACGTCGTGATAGGGGGAAAAAACATCTAGCCCCATTGCCAGTAGATCGGCGGTCTCAATGACCAAGTGCAACACCTAACCTATCAGGTAGGGTATTGCCATGACTCACTGTTATCGCCATCTTTCTGCTGAAGACAGAGCCGCCATCATGCTGATGCGGGTTAGCTACTCGATTCGCGCTATCGCCCACCAACTGGGACGTGCACCTAGTACTATTTCACGCGAACTGGTGCGCCATACAGTCAAGCCTGACGGGGCGTATGACGCCAGCCTCGCTGGACACAGAGCCCGACTGACCCGCTGTCGGCCTCGCCGTTGCCCAAAGCTACCTCTCGATTGTGAGCTTTTTGAGCTGGTGATCTACCTGCTGCGCAAGTACTGGTCACCAGAGCAAATAGCTCGCACACTGAAGCGTATGTTTCCTGATAACACTGACCGCCACGTCTCGCACGAAGCCATCTACAATGCGCTCTACCTCATGCCGCGCGGCTCGCTCAAGAAGGAGCTGATTGCCTGTTTGCGCCAGGGTAACGGTAAACGACGCCCTCGCAGCCGTGCAAGGATAGGCGGCAACAGATTCCTGACCTGGTGAGTATCCACCTGCGGCCACCTGAGATTGAAGACCGCCTGATGCCTGGCCACTGGGAGGGGGATCTCATCATTGGCGCTAACAATTGCTCTGCCGTTGGTACATTGGTGGAGCGCACGACGCGTTTAGTGATCCTGGCGAAAGTGGATGGCACCACGGCTACAGCGGCGGCTGTTGGCTTTAGCGACAAGCTCAATGAGGTGCCGCGCGCTCTGCGCCTGTCCATGACCTATGACCAGGGCAAAGAGATGGTGAAACATGCCGAGATCACTCAAAAGACCGGTACAGCTATCTACTTTGCCGACCCGCATAGCCCATGGCAGCGGGGTTCCAATGAGAACACCAATGGGCTGTTGAGGCAGTACCTGCCGAAGGGCACGGACCTGTCAGTCTACAGCCAGGAAGAACTCGACGAGATCGCCGACTCACTGAATACACGACCACGCAAGACACTGGACTGGCGCACGCCGTTAGAAGTCTACGCTGAGGTACTTAAGAAATCCGTCGCCGGTCCGAGCACTCTTCAATAGCGTTGCACTTGGAACTTGAGGCCGCCATCCCCTCCGAGCCTGCCCAACCATCCACAGCTCCGCAAGTGTGAAAAATGGGCCAGCGAGATATATTTTAGGGGCATATCCAGCACGATACCGCGCTGACGGCTGCAGCTCCTGCGGCTTGAAGTTGTCAAGCAAGGCTGGGTCTGGAAAGCCTTGGTTCTGGCAAAAGAAGGCCGTAGCTACAGAGGCAATCGAGGCCGCACCATGAGCCGTAAGACCGTTGTCCATCCAGCCCAGTGCAAAATGGGCGGCGAAGGTGTCTCCAGAACCAATTTTCCAGACTCGCTCAGTACGGTATGCGGGTACCGTAGAGATAGCACCATTGTCATACACCAGGGCACCCAGCGGCCCCATCTTGATGACAACTACCTCCGCGTCTTCCTGCTTTGCCAGCGCAATAGCAAGCTCTTGTGCTTTCAATTTACTAGAAGAGAGCACTAACAGATTGGCCTCATGGCGGTTCAAAGCCAGAGCCAGATGTTTGGCTTTGGAGCCGTTAGCCCTGAAGAGCTCCGGGCCGTCAGCATTCTGTGGGTCAAACACTGCATACTCTGCATCAATTACTGCTGTTCCATCTATCATGCCAAATCGAAGTACCTTCTCGGCGCTAACTTGCAGCTTCGACTCGACTTGAGTGCCACGTCGAATGTCTGGATTGGCGAGCCCGTGGATATATTCGAACGTCACTCCTTCCTGGATAGCCGTTGAATTGAAATGGAACCCTTCCGCGGCTGCTCGGGCATCGACGACGAATTCAGTACTGCTATCCACACAAGCGTGCAATTCAGCCTGCCCGCCGAAACGTTAACCTTCGATCCCGCCTCAAATCGACCGACATGAGTCTGTTATGGCCTACACGCTATTTGAGAGCTTACGCACTTACCTGAAAAGAAGACGCCTGTCGCGCACATGAGCCCGAGCAGCCTACGGCTAAAGCTCATCAAGGTAGTCGCGGTCATCATCCTTAATACGCGCCGAATCCAGGTGTTGCTTAGTGACAGCTACCCCTACAAAACTGAACTATTCGATCTCATCAAGCGGTTGGTGCCGAACTGAATGCTTCTTGTGCCTAGTACTGCCGCTGCTGGCATTGATCAAGTTGCTGCCGTGAACTCAATGCACCCTGATATCGAAAATCTCTCTCTTGTAAGACCCCATTCTCAAATATATAACCCGAGATTATTCCAAGGTATTAAGTGAGACAATGTGAGGTAATTTCATGATTCATATTATCGTAGTCGTTTAAGTAACTCGCAGATTAGCTCGCGGTGCTCGCTGTGGAGACGGTAAGCCGCATAAGCCTTGAGCTCAATCATCGGAGCATCCTCGACGGTGAATAACTGCTCTCTATGGCACCATGGCATCACGATGCCCTTTGGTAAATAGGCTGCCCCTCCGCATTTCAGCAGCATGTGCAGGGCAATCCGTCCGCTGTTCACTCTGCCTCGCGCAAGCAGACGTTGAGGAAAATGGCTTTCATGAACGCTGGCGAACTCAGTACCCCATTCCACCCGAATATAGCCATCACCGACCGCCTGCTCGGCTGTAATACAGGAACGACTCGAAACCATTAACAACGGGATTGTCATAATCTCCTCGACGCCCACCTCCCTAATCCTAGGAGTCTCGTAGAGGAACCCGACGTCGATCATACTCTGTTCTAGCTTCTCGACAACCCGAAGCGGCGTGCTCTCTTCTGCTCGTATCCCCAGCGTCGGGTAGGCCCGGTAGATGGAGGTGAGCCAGTCCTGTAGGAAGATATCCCAAAGACTGGGTACCCCTGCCACAACTAGGCGTCGCTGATGCCGCTCGCTGAGTGCCGTATCCTCATACGCGAGCTCCCAGGCGCCAAGAATAAATCGTGCGTGACGTTCCATGCGTTCGCCAGCTGGAGTCACGCCGATCCGGTGGTGTCCGCGCGAAAAAAGCGCCAAACCAAGATGGGTCTCCAACTGACGAATGCGAGCACTGACGGTTGATGGTGAGATACAGAGGCTCTCCGCAGCCTTACCAAAATTACGCAACCGACTGACCTCAAGGAAGGTTTCCAACAACTGTGTATCCACTCACATTCACCTTCGGTTTTTGTGTTCATGAACGCCAAAAATTTTTGTTTTTCAAAATTCAAAGCTTTCTTTAGGCTGGCCTCCATACCTGTTTTGAGGTTTACATAATGGAGTCCAAACTCTCACGCTGCACGCCCTTCCTCCACTGGTGCAGGGCACTCAATCGACGGATTCTTGCCGCCGACCTGATGGCCGGCCTCACCGGCGCCTTTCTGGTGCTGCCCCAGGGGGTCGCCTATGCTTTCATCGCCGGCTTGCCCCCAGTGGTAGGGCTCTATACCGCTATTGTCCCTGCCGCTGTCGCCGCACTGTTTGGCAGTTCCTGGCACATGGTGTCCGGCCCCACCGCTGCGATCTCCATCGTGCTTGCCAGTGTGGTCGGAGGACTGGGCGCCCAAGATCCATCCCAATACCTTGCTATTGCACTGACTATCACCCTGCTGGCCGGCTTGATTCAATTGGCGATGGGACTTCTGCGCTTGGGCAGCCTGGTCAGTTTCATCTCCCATACGGTGGTCATAGGCTTCACGGCGGGGGCGGCGATTCTCATCGCGTCTAGCCAGCTGAAGCATCTGCTTGGGGCCTCCATTGCCACTGGAGGGGGCTTCCTGCCAGACTTGATTGCCCTGATACAACTGCTGCCCGAGACCAACCCCTTTGCTCTGGCCATCGGCCTGATCTCGCTGCTCACGTCCCTTCTGGCGCGACGGCTCAATCGGCGTTTACCTCATCTGCTGCTAGGCATGGTCGCCGGTAGCCTGGCCTGCCTGCTACTGGACGGCGTGGGGCACGGGGTGAACCTAGTCGGCGCTCTGCCCGGCTCCCTGCCGCCACTGACGCTGCCCGACCTGTCGCCAGACAACCTACGCCAACTTTCTTCTGGTGCCTTTGCCATCGCCCTGCTGGGCCTGATCGAGGCGTTGTCGATCGCCCGCGCCATTGCTCTGCGCTCGCATCAGGTGATCGACGGCAACCAGGAGTTCATCGGTCAGGGACTGTCCAACATCGTCGGCGGCTTCTTCTCCTGCTATGCCAGCTCAGGATCCTTCACCCGTTCCGGCGCCAACTATGATGCCGGTGCACGTAGTCCGCTGGCAGCCATCTTCGCCGCGGTGATCCTGGCTCTAATCCTAGTGCTGCTCCCAGGCCTCACTGCCTATTTACCGCTGCCTGCCATGGCTGGGAGCATTTTGCTGATAGCCTGGAACCTGATCGATTTCCACCATATAGGACAGTTGATCCGGGCCAGCCGCCACGAAGCCATGATCCTGGCGACCACTATGACGGCCACCTTGCTTCTAGAACTGGAATTCGCTATCTACATCGGCGTGTTGCTCTCACTAGTGCTCTATCTTAAGCGCACCTCGCGCCCCACCGTCCTGGAAGTGGCACCTCGACAGAGCCATCCCCGTCGGCAACTTAGCAACGTCCAACGTTACTCGCTCGACCAGTGTCCTCAACTGAAGATCTTGCGCATCGACGGCTCGTTGTTCTTCGGTGCCAGCGACTATGTACAACACCGCCTTCGAGAGCTCAGCGCCGAGCCGGGCATTCACGTGCTCCTCATTGGCAAAGGCATCAACTTCATCGATACTGCCAGCATCGAAATGCTGCTCCAAGAAATCCAACGTCTCCGTCAGCAGGGCGGCGACCTAATCATCAGCTCACTCAAGGGTACTGTCCTGGATGAGTTGCGCCAGCGAGGAGACCTACAGCGGCTTGGAGAAGAGAGATTTTTCGAAGTCCCACAAGCAGCGATCACCGACACAGCATCAAGGCTGAACCCTATCATTTGTCAAACATGCTGCTATCGCATCTTCAACGAGTGTGATAAGGGAAGAAACAATCGCATTCCTCTCCGTACAATATGAATCCCAGACTTAGGGAAGCTCCGAATAATTGCCGATATTCATCAACGCTCGCTTGAGCTGACAATAAAATCGAAAATTCAGACACTCTTCTCCCGTTCTTTGTCTATTTTTGCCCGTTTCCCACTCATTGAGCGGGAAACGGGCGCAATAAACCTATTCCCACAGGTGTTTCTCACTGATTAGTAGGTTGCTGAACGCCGCCAACAAATGCAGCCGCTGGGTGTTTTTGGTCAGTCCACGATAGCGAACCTTTCCATAACCAAAAACGTGTTTGATGTATCGAAAGTGGTGCTCCACTTTGGCACGAATACTGGCTTTGATCTTTTCGACTTTCTGTCGCCTGGCATCCAGCGTCTTACGGGTGCCAGGCCGTTTGGCTATATACCAAGAGACGTCGCTACGATGTTTGTGCTCGTCTCGTTTTTGAATGCCCAGGTAACCGGCAACACCGAAGACGCGTTGCTCTTCCCCGTGAAGCAACTGACCGGCAGACACTATGTCATGGACGTTGACAGCCGTGGTCTCGATGCTGTGAATCAACCCAAGCTTATCGTCGACACTTATGTGCATTTTCATGCCGAAGTGCCAAGAGCCCCCTTTTTTAGCCTGGTGCATTTCCGGATCGCGCTTGCCTTTTTTGTTTTTGGTGGAACTAGGCGCAGAAATGATCGTGGCATCGACAATGCTCCCTTCGCGCAGCATCAGGCCATTTATCTCTAGGTGCTTGTTCACTTCCTGGAACAACACCTTGCCAAGGCCGTGGTGTTCCAGAAAATGGCGAAACTTGAGGATCGTGGTTTCGTCCAGCAATCGGTCCAGCTTCAAACCGGCGAATTGACGCATGGACTCGATCTCGTAGAGGGCGTCTTCCATAGCCGGATCGCTCAGGTTGTAGAACAACTGCATGCAATGGACGCGGAGCATGGCAGACAATGGATACGGAGGCCGCCCGCTCTCGCCCTTGGGGTAATAACGGGCTACCTTCTTCTCCAGCTACGTCCAGAGGATCATCTTGTCCATCCGCTCCAGAAAGAGCTCGCGGCGGGTCTTTCGCTTCTTGTTCTGTTACTCGGCTTCGGAGAAGGTGATTTGATCCATGGCAGCACTGAACCCTATGCAGTTGTCGATAGCCGTATTATCGCTGATGGCAGTGAGTTTTTCAGAGCTTCCTTACTGTTTCAATACCAATAAGCAAGCGACTCTAATATTTTAAGCAACCTTTCATTGACTAATATGAAGTTATTTTAAGAAATTATTTAGCATAGATTCAAGACATTTCAAAATAAACGCTTACTCTTTGTGTTCATCCTACGTTGAGCCACCGCTGGATATTTACTGAC
Source organism: Vreelandella glaciei (assembly GCF_013415125.1). GTDB lineage: Bacteria > Pseudomonadota > Gammaproteobacteria > Pseudomonadales > Halomonadaceae > Vreelandella > Vreelandella glaciei. The sequence continues at coordinate 118,356 of NZ_JACCDE010000014.1, forward strand.
AGGGCAGAAATTGGGCTAATATTATATAGTGCCAAAAAACGGCTCTCTAAACTGAGTTTTTAATATAAGCTGTAATTCTTTAAAATGGACAAATAGTCAGCATGATCCAATTAATGGGCCAGCACCCCGAAATATATCTTTAACCGCATATGAAGTGAGAGACATATCATAATAAAAAATCAACCAACATATCGAAAGGGGCACACTTTTCCGTGTGCCCCGGAAAGATCAGCGTAAAGACCTCAGAAACTCGGGAAGGGCTAGGCTGAGTTGCGGTACAAGTGTCACTAGAGCAAGTACGCTTAGAAGAGCGAATAAAAATGGAAGAATAGCGCGAGAAATTTTCTCTATTGGAACTTGAGAAATTTGACTTGCTACGAAGAGATTAACTCCCAACGGAGGGGTTAGGAACGCAATCTGAGTATTAACCATCAGAATGATGCCAAAGTGCACCGGATTAATACCGAGAGATGTAACAAGTGGTACTAAAATTGGTGCAAGAATTATAATTGCCGACATTGTTTCCATGAAAGTTCCGATAAAAATTAAAAATATATTAATCAATAGCAGAATTATCAAAGGATTGGTTGAAATCTCAGACATAGCTTCGGAAAGCTGCTGAGGGATCATTTCAAAGGTGATCACCTTCGCCAGTAGCGCTGAACATGCCACTACAATCATTAAGGCACCAGAAATCTTGTGCGTTAATACGAATGCGTCATTTAAAGCGGCGATATTTAAACGAGAGTAAACAAATTTAGCCACTAAAAATGCATAGGCTACAGCAACTACTGAGGCTTCTACCGGTGTGAAAAGTCCTGAATAGATACCACCTAAAACTAAGATAGGAAGAAACAATGCAAATTTCGCCTTCCATATTAGTGAACCTAGGCTATCACTTCCATCTTCTTCTTCATGAATCGAAGCAACCACTGCCCCAGAACGCTTTGCTGTAAAATAGCCAGTAGCTACCAAGACGATCCCCATCAGTAGACCCGGAATCATACCAGCAGCGAAAACATCTGCAATAGAGACATTAGCTATAATGGCATATATGATCATTGGGTTGCTGGGTGGAATTAATATGCCTAGCGAACCACCGGTAGCGGTAATTGAGGCGGCATATGGTGCTGGATAACCATAACGTATCATAGAAGGAATCATGATAGATCCAATTGCCGCTACCGTACCCGGTCCCGAACCGGAAATAGCCGCAAAGAACATGCAAGATAGAATAGTGATAATGCCTAGACTGCCGTGGACATGACCAAACATTTTTCGAAATATACGAATAATATCGTGAGTAAGGCCTCCCTTTTCCATGATATTCCCGGCTAGGATAAAAGCCGGTATCGCCAATAGTGCAAAATTATCTACACCATTAAATATGCTTTGGGCAGCAAATACTAAGTCGCTACCCATGGTCCAGGATGCTGCAAAACCAACCAAGCCTATTGCCGCATATATAGGTACACCTACTAGAAGAAGTAGAGGTAGGGCAACAATCAGAATTAACTGTACGTCAGTCATTGTAGTTGCTCCCCTGATTTATCATCAGTATTTATATTAAGTAGTCGGCCTATTGCTGACATTAAAAATCCGAGCATAACCAAAGCGTATAAATAATTAGTATTAAAGCCTAATGATGGAGAAATACTAGGATACCTTATTCCATCCATTAAGTTTTGAAAACAGAACACTACCATCATAAAGTCGAATGTTATTAACAATAAAAATATAAGAAGCCTCATTGGCTTTTTACCTATTAACCGGACTAGAAGGTCGTATAACATACCTATTCTAAGGTCCGAATTGGTCAATGTTGCATAGCTTGCGCTGATAAATACGAAGGAGACGAAAAAAAACCTAGATACCTCTTCGGTCCATTCTACTCCAATATTAAACCGGCGACCGATAACTTGTAGCAAAACCACTAATACCATTCCAGCAAGGAAGAAATGACACATTGTTAGCTGTGTTTTTCTCAGTATATCCTGCATATTTTTATCTCCATCGGTCTTTACCAGTCATCAGCCCCCACTTTAAACTGAAGGGGGGCTGAGATTACTTTTTATTAGTTACTTTCTTCGTAGTTTTCAAGAATATTTAATGCAGTATCCACTAGCTCTTCTCCGTCCTCTCCGATCATTTCATAGTAGTTGGGCCAGGAGTCACGAGCCTGTTCCTTCCAAGATGTTTCATCTTCGATTTCGGTTATCTGTACGCCAGCTTCTTTAGCTATTTCCCACCAACGGCTTTCATCCAATGGCTGCCACCAGCGCACGTATTCGGTGGTCTCGCGTCCGGCGCGTAATACTGCCTCTTGAATTTCCGGCTCTAAGCCTTGGAACCAGCGCTCGGATACAACTATAGGATGGGTAAGGAGAGTGTAATTTAGACGTGTAATACGATTTATCACTTCATTGAACTTCATTCCTATAATGTCGCTGACTGGATTATCCCCACCTTCTACGACACCCTGCTGTAATGCACTATAAAGTTCATTCCATGCAATTGGTGCCGGTGAGGCATTCCAAGATTCATAAGTTCCAAGCATGATTGGATTTGGTGGAACTCGCATGTTTAGCTCTGCCAAGTCATCAGGTCCTTCTATTGGATTCTCTGAGTTGTAGAAGAAGTGTCGCCAGCCCGTGTTTTCCCAACCAACAATGCGTACGCCCGATTCCTCGATTACGCGAGGATTTAGAATAGGCGTTAACTCATCCAGCAGATAATTATTCTCTTCGGTGCTCTGAGTGAGGTAGGGAAGCATGAGCAAGTTCATGCTGGGGGCCACTTGAGCCATGTTATTTGTCGCCGGAATAGTTACCTGAAGCATTCCTTGGCGAGCCTGTTGAAGCATTTCTTTCTCGCTGCCCAACTGCGAACCTGGAAATATCGATGGTTTGATGTGATTGTCAGTATAGATTGCGACTAGTTCCGCGAAGCGTTTGAGTGCCACAGTTTGCGGACTCCATTCCATGTTAACGGAGTGGCCCAAGCGCATGGATATCTGGTCTTCCTTTTCCGGGATCGATTGCCAATCAAAAGGATTTGGAGTGTTTGCTTGAGTACTAGCTGCGAAGGTCAACATGCCTAGCGCGGCGATATTTTTGGTGATTGTTTTCATGGTCATGCCTCTTTTTTTATGGTTGGGAGGTATATTTATCTGTTGCCAACAGATTTTTTATATTAATTATTAGTACTGTCACCAAGCTAGATAAGCGGATTGCTCATTGGTATAGAAAGCTGATGCGGATGCGCCCACAGAGAATGCACCTAAACCAGATTTCTTTATGCCGCCGAAGGGCATATTGACGTCAGGTACTGTTCCATTGTTTACATGCAGCATTCCATGTTTGCTCTCGTCTAGAAATCTCTGAATTAACGAGTGAGAGTCTGAAAAAAAGCTTGAGCTTAACCCATATTCAGTTTCGTTAAGTAACGAAAGGGCTTCATCGAAGCTGTCATAGGGTAATACCGATAGCACTGGACCAAAGATTTCCTCTTGGCTAGCCGTCTGTGACATCCCTGCATTGTCGAGGACGGTTGGTTGATAGAAGTAACCGCCTTCGCACTCTTTTACAGTGGCGATATTGCCGCCGGTAATCAGGGTGGCTCCTTCAGCCAAAGCTCTTGAGGTAGCCTCTTTAACACTGTTGAAATGCTCTCTATTGCAAAGTGGCCCCAAGGAGGTTTTCTGGTTTAAACCATCACCCAGCGTTAATTGTCGAGCCCTGGCTGCTAGCCTGGATTTCTCATAGTACCTCAGCCAGTACCGCACTCAGGCTGTAACACCGCTAAACACCTACTGGCTCGACTTACATCGGCTACTTTTTAACCACTTTCCGTCCTTCAGACACA